>JAEYMI010000021.1 GCA_023461275.1 Actinomycetes bacterium
CGCCGGCTGTCAGCATGGTGGTGAGACATCTGCTGGCAGCGGTGCGGGGATTCGGAGTAGTTGTGATGAATGAACCGCAGACCTGGCGTACTCCGGGAGGGCGGACCTGTTACACCGTGGCTTACAAGGTCGAGGCGTTGCAGGAGTGGGATCGTTGTGTCGAGCGCGGGTCGAAGACCCGGTTTCTGCGCGAGCACGGTTTGCCTCAGCGGACGGTGCTGGACTGGGTGCAGGCTCGTGATCGTGGCGAGTTCGAAGCCTCGATGCTCAAAGCGGCGGCGAAAAAGAACGGTGGACGATATCTGATGAGTAGTCGTGATCGCGCTGAACTGGTGCGGTTGCGGACCGAGAATGAGCGATTGAAACGCAAGGTCGCTCAAGCCGAGGCCGCGCAAGAAGTGTTGGGAAAAGCATTCGAGCTCTTGGAGGGGATCACCACGAGCTCGACCGACCACGACGAAACGATCCCGCCAGCATTGATGAGCGTCGAGCAGTATCGGCAATGGCTGAGCAGCAAAGGGCTGTCGTAATCGCCACGGTCACCGCGTTGGCCGTGGTCGGTATGTCGGTGGTCGCGGCGTGCGTCCTGCTCGGGGTGCCACGGGCGAGGTACTACCGGATCACCCGCGACTACCGTCATTACACACCCGTGGCGCAGCCGCAGCCGCAGTCGGCTCGCGTGCAGCCCACGGCGTTGTCTGACGACGAACGCACTCAGGTGCTCGACGTGTTGTCACGACCGGAGTACGCCGACCTGTCTGTGGTCCAAACCTATTGGCGCGCTTTCGATGACGGATTGGTGTCCTGTAGTCAAAGCACGTTCTACCGGATCGCCAGGAAGGCGAAGTTGGTGGGTGATCGCCGCCGACGCAAGCATGTGGCCGGCTATCGCCGCAGGACCCCGCGAGTCACGGCAACCGCGCCGGGGCAACTGTGGTCCTGGGATGCCACCGAACTACGGGGTCCCGGCCGGCAACGATTCAAGCTGCTGTTGGCCATCGATGTGTTCTCCCGGTTTCCCGTGGCCTGGAAGGTGGTGGCCGAGGAAAGCACTGCTGCCGCGGTCGAGATGTTCACCGAGGCCTTCGCCCGCTACGGACCTCCTCGGATGCTGCACGCCGACAACGGCGCGGTGATGCGTTCACACGACCTGCTCGATGCCCTCGAAAGTTCAGGAGTGATCGCGTCGTTTTCCCGCCCACGGGTCAGCGATGACAACCCGTTCTCTGAGTCGTTGTTCAAGACCGTCAAATACGACGTGTCCTGCCCACCGTCATTCAACGACATCGGCCACGCCACCGGCTGGACTGAGCAGTTCCTGCACACCTACGCCCACGAACACAGGCACAGTGGGATCGGCTGCTACACGCCCGCATCGGTATACGACGGGAGCTTCGTCGAAGTCCAGAACCGACGCCAGAGGCGCTTGGACGAACTCTACGCTGAGCACCCCGAACGCTACCGGCATCGACGCCCCCAGGCCCCGATCGTTCCCGCGATCGTCGGCATCAACCACAAGACCACCAAGAAAACCCCAGTAACCAACCTGTCTCAGACAGGTTGACTAATTCCGGGCAGGTGGCGGACGATCGAACTCGACGCGGAAGAACGTTTCGCGGCGAGTCACCTAACGCTCGCTCGGTGCCGGGCGGCGGCGCTGGCTCGCGTCAGCTACCGAAGAACGGGAACGGCTGCGGACGCGGCCGTGGCCGGGGACGGCGACGCTGCTCGGGCTGAGGGTTGCGCTGCTGCTGTTGCGGCTGAGGATGATTCGGCATTGCTGATCGGACCTTTCGTTGGTTCACACACTTACCTCGTCGACAACGCCACCGGATTCAGGCGGCGCGCCAACGGAATCCAACGTAGGAACCGAACCTTGGGATCGGCTGCCGGACCGACTGTGGGGTCGCTGAGCGTGGCGCACCCGGGCTGCTGACCGACCCCCTGCTGCTGGCGTGACCCCCGGAGCTGTTGAATCTCACCGCGGAAACGACGAACCCGGGACCGTGAATGGTCCCGGGTTCGGAGCAGTGCTGGTCGATCAGTGCCGGCGCGTCAGCGTGAGTGACGTCCCGGCTCGTCCGGCGGGAAGTCGCCGGGGAACTGTCCGGGCGGCGGGTAGGCGCCACCCTGCGGGTAGGAACCGGGCGGGGGATAGGCACCCGGAGCGGGCGGCGGCGTCGGGTACGACGTCGGCGCGCCTTGCGGCGGAAGACCCTGCGGGGCAGGGGCAGCCGGAACTGCGGGGGCCGCGGGGTCGGACAGGCCGGAAGGCAGTTCCTTCTCGGCCAGAGTCTTGGCCTTCGAGTCGGAGTCTCCGCCGAGCAGGTCTCGGATCTCGGTCAGCAGCGCAACTTCGGTGACCTCGGACTTCGTCCCGAAACCACCGAGCTCGGCGAGCTTGTTGTACGGCGCGATGATGAGGAAGTACACCACTGCGGCGACGATGATGAAGTTGATTGCCGCGGTGATCACCGCTCCGATGTTGACGAAGGTGTTCGCATTGTCGGTGATCTGGAAGCCCAGGCCCTCGGCCTGATCGGCGCTGATCGGGATGGCATTGATCAGCGGTTGGACAATGCTGTCGGTGAAGGCGGTGACGATTGCGGTGAAGGCCGCACCGATGATGACCGCAGTGGCCAACTCGATGACATTGCCTTTGAGTATGAAGTCTCTGAATCCCTTGAGCACGGTGGCGATTTCCTCTCATGGTCGACGTCCCGGCTATCTTTTCGGGTGATCGGTGTGCTCGCCGCTGATGACAGCTGGTTCCCCCCTCGCGGTTGCGGGCGATTGGCGCACACCTTGTATCGAATCCTAAACCACTGGTGGAGGCTTTAACGCCCTAGTGTCACGCAAAACGCAATCCAATTCAGTGCAGCACCACCGCAACGGAGGTATCGATGCCGGCCGCCGCCACCCGGTGGGCGGAAGCCTCATCCATCGCCAGCATGATCGGGCGCGACGTATTCCGGCCACCGAGGGAACCGCTCGCCGGTGACGCGGTGAGCGCGACCACCGCCCGGCGCGCGAGGACATCTGCCTCGGCGTCGAGCACGTCGACCACGTCTCCCTCCCGCAGCAGCGCCGACACCCCGTCGTCGACGAGTCGAACCGGCACGATCCGCGCATCGGAGCGGCCGGTGAGCTGTGCGGGCAGCAGTGGGGACAGGATGCGCGAATCGGTGATGATCTCGCCCGGACGGACCCGGCCGACGACGGTCCGTCCGATCCCGTCGGCGGTCAGTCGAAGCGAACCCTGCGGAACCATCGCACCCGGTACCCGGACAACCGTGAGGTCGTCGGCGGCGACGACTTCACCGGGCGTGAGCTCGTGAGCCGCGACGATCACCGACGCCTCCCGATCGCCGCGATGTTCCGACACCCCGGCGGCCACCGCGCCGAGAACCAACATGACGGCGAGAACGCGGCGCATCACCACCGAACGCGTCCACCCCGGGCGTAGCGCCCACTGCACCCGGTCGGTCAGGCGGGTCGCGAGATCGTCGCGGCGGAATGGGTTCATGGGCGGACCTTATGTCGACAACGGGCCACGTCATGGCGTTGGCGACCGGATGTGGACAACATCGGGTGCATCGCGTCGTTGTGCACAGGCGGCCGGTCCAACTGGACCTCGGAGGTGGCCGCGGGCAACAATGGTCCCCAGGTGAGCCGGGAAGTCTGGTCGGCATGCCGGTGCTGCCTGCCGTGACACGGTGATGGCGGCGACGGCACCGCTTTTCGCGTCGGCAGTTGTGACGTCGGCGCAGTGACCTCGCAAGGAGACCACTACATGGATCACCAGCACCCCGATCACCAGCACAGCTCACCTGAAACAGGCTCGGTCGCCGGTCGGCGGGTGCGATTGCGCCGTTGGGTATCGCTGGACACCACGAGCGGCGCGCTGCTGCTCGTGGCCGCCGTGATCGCCGTCGTATGGGCCAACTCGCCGTGGGCCGATGCCTACACCTCGCTCACCGAGTGGGAGTTCGGGCCGTCGTCGCTGCATTTGCACCTTTCGCTGGCGGAATGGGCCGCCGACGGGCTCCTCGCGATCTTCTTCTTCGTCGTCGGTGTGGAGCTCAAGCAGGAGTTTGTCGCGGGTTCGCTGCGTGACCTGCGTCTGGCGGGTGTACCGATCGTCGCGGCTCTCGGCGGCATGATCACCCCGGCCCTGGTGTACGTGGCCATTGTGGCGCCGACCGACCCGGAGGCCTTGCGCGGCTGGGCGATTCCCACCGCCACCGACATCGCGTTCGCGCTGGCCGTCCTCGCGATCTTCGGTCGTGGCCTGCCGCTGGCGCTGCGGACGTTCCTACTCACCTTGGCCGTGGTCGACGACCTGCTCGGCATCATCGTGATCGCGACCTTCTATACCGAGACGATCGATCTGGTGACCTTCGGCATCGCGGTGGCGCTCATCGTCGTTTTCGGTGCGCTGGTGCGGATGCCGACGCCGCGGTGGTGGCTGCTGCTGCCGGTCGCGGTTGGTGCGTGGGGCTTCATGCACGCCTCGGGTGTGCACGCTACGGTGGCCGGTGTGCTGCTGGGAGCGGTCGTCCCGGCACGGCTGGTCCACGGCGAAACATCCTCGCGCACACACCAATTCGACGTCGCTGTGCGGCCGGTGTCATCGGCGGTGGCGCTGCCACTGTTTGCCTTTCTCTCGGCCGGTGTCGCGGTGGTTGGTGCGTCCGGGTCGATCGTCGCGCCGGTGTCGATCGCGATCTTCGTGGCTCTACTGGTCGGCAAGATGGTCGGGGTGCTCACCGCAACCGCCGTGATGACCCGATTGACGCCGCTGCGGCTGCCCGACTCCATCGGGATGCGCGACCTCGTACCGCTTGGCCTGCTCACCGGCATCGGTTTCACCGTCGCGCTGCTGATCGCCGAACTGTCCTTCGAGAAGGGCACCGACGATCACGCGGCGGCGGCGAAAGCGGCCATCCTCGCCGGGTCGGTGGTGGCCGCGTCGATTGCGGCAGTAATGCTTCGGCGGGATGCGCGGTTGTTGCGTGACGCGGACATGAATCGCGACGGTGTTCCCGACAGCGACCTGGACGTGATCGATTGACCGGCGATTGCTCGACGCTCACGTGAGGGTTGGCGCTGGGTTAGCACTCGGAATGGAGGAGTGCCAAAATCGGTTACACTGTCAGCGATTCACTGACTTTTCGGAGGTTTCGGTGCCCACTTACTCGTATGCGTGCACGGCGTGTGACAACAAGTTCGACATCGTGCAATCGTTCTCCGACGACGCGTTGACCGAGTGCCCGGAGTGCAACGGCCGACTGCGCAAGCTGTTCAACTCCGTCGGCATCGTTTTCAAGGGCAGCGGGTTCTACCGCACCGACTCGCGGTCGGGTTCGTCGTCGTCGGATTCTTCGTCGTCCTCGTCTTCTCCCTCGTCGGAGGGTTCTTCGTCTTCGTCCTCGTCAGAGAAGAAGTCCGGTTCCTCGGACTCCTCGTCGAGCAGTTCCTCCAGCGGTTCGTCGTCGGGAGGTTCGGGCTCGTCCGGCTCGACGTCGAAGGCCGCCGCCTCCGCCTGACGTCTGCCGCGCCCACCCTTTCGGTTCTTCCGCGTCGAACTCGACGTTCCGGCACCAGCAGGTGGCGGACGACCGAATTCGACGCGGAAGAACGGTCCCTCGAGGCCTCACCTAACGCTCGCTCGGTCCTGGTTCGGACTCCGATGTCCGCTTACACGGCGGCGTGCTGCCGTCGATCCGGCACTTCCCGCCGCGCTGTGGACAACCCAGCCCGCGTCGCGCAATTGATCCACAGGCATCGCCGACGACGTAATTCCGGGGCAGGCATCGTCGACGATCGACGCCATGAGCACCGACACTCCTGGTCCCAACCTGTTCGACCCCACCTCTTTCGACCCCACATCACTCGACCCCACATCATTCGACACCGATGGGTTCCTGCGCCGAGATCGGGCCGCCGCGATCGGCACCACCGACGACCAGCTGGCCCGCCTGGTATCCGACGGCGAGCTCGAGCGCGTGTGGCGTGGCATCTACGGTCCGGCTGACGATCTCGACGCTGATGCGCGCTATCGACGTCGGGTGCTCGCGGCTGCGCGCAATGGCGGCCAAAGCCGCATCGTGGCCTTCGAGTCAGCGGCTGCACTGCACCGCATCCCGCTCTACGTGCCCGACCGCGACAAGGTGCACTTCATCGCGGAGGCAACCGGACGGCACATGCCCGACGCGGTGGTGCACGAGGCGAAGCTGCTGCCGCACGACATCGTCGAGTCAGAAGGTCACCCCACCACGTCGTTGGCCCGGACCGGCTGCGACGTGGCGCGCCAGAGTTCGTTCCGTCAGGCCGTGGCCGTCCTGGACTCGGTGTGTCGGCTCGGGGTTTCCGACGATGAGCTTCGCGACGTGATCGGACGACTCAAGCGCCATCACGGGATCGCCACGCTGCGCGCCGCGTATCCGCACGCGAGTCCGCTGTCGGAGAACGTCGGAGAATCGGTCAGCAAGTGCGTGATTCGCGACATGGTCGACGTGCCGATGCCGGAACTGCAGGTCGAGGTGACGGTGAGAGATGGATCGATCAAGAGGTGCGACGCCGGATGGCGAGACGCATCGGGTCGATTGCGCGTCGTCGGAGAGTTCGACGGCAAGATCAAGTACCACCGGCTTGCTCGCGATGACGAACGCCTGCCGGAAGACGTGATCTTCCTGGAGAAGGTGCGAGAGGATGCGCTGCGCGATTGCGACTTGATCGTCGTTCGGTGGATTTGGTCAGACCTGATGCGGCCGAAAGAGTTTCGACTCCGACTGCGGGCCGCGCTCATCAGGGGAGGCGTGCTGAAGGTCTAGGCGCCCCGGTCGATGTGCCCGAGTCGGGTGCCGCCCAGTGGTTCTTCCGCGTCGAACTGGGCCTTCCGGTACCAGCAGGTGGCGGACGACCGAACTCGACGCGGAAGAACCGAGAACAGGCCGGAAGAACCGAACGGGCCGGAAGAACCGAGAACGGGCCGCAAGAACGAAAAGACCTACAGCGGCAGTTCCCGAAAACCGGCTTCCGGCGTGAGGACCCATCCGACCGGCACGTCGTGTTCGTCGGCGGGCAGGGAGTCGACGACCTCGTCGTCGTAGACCACCGCGACGACGTCGGCGGTCAGTCCCGGCAGGGTGCGGTCGTAGTAGCCGGCACCGCGGCCCAGGCGGACGCCGGTGCGGTCCACCGCGTAGGCAGGCACAAAAATCACCGACGCCGCCTCGACGGCGTCAGAACCCAGGCGCGTTCCGTCCGGCTCCAGCAGTCCCCATCGGCCCCTGACCAGGGACGACGCGCCGTCGTAGCGCACCCAGTCCAGTGCCGTCGGCTCACCGGACGGGACCACCGGAACCAGCACGGTCACGCCACGGTCGAGCAGTGCGTCGAGGAAACCGGGGGAGCCGGGTTCGGAGCCGAACGGCACATAGGCGGCCACCGTGACGTCATATTCCAGCCGGAACGGTGCCGAATACACCCACTCGGCCAGGTTCGCCGCGGCCTGCTCCCGCACGAACATCGACATGCCGGATCGCTCCGCCGCACGCTCGTCGCGCAGCTGTTTCTTCAGTGTTCGCACTCAGGTCCACCTTTGGTCTGTTTACCCGACAGGATCCTCGCAGACTTCGACATTAGGGTGTTCCCATGACGACCAGTAGCGTGAGCAAGTCCGAACAGTTCACCGAGTATGAATCGGTCCCGAACACTCCTCCCATTCCGCGCACCGCAGTGGTGCCCGCCGCCGGCCTGGGAACCCGATTCCTGCCGGCCACCAAGACCGTGCCGAAGGAACTGCTGCCCGTCGTCGACACGCCTGGTATCGAACTGGTCGCCGAGGAAGCCAAGTCGGCCGGCGCCGAGCGGCTGCTGATCGTGACCTCGCCGGGCAAGGACGGCGTGGTCGCGCACTTCGTCGAAGACCTTGTGCTGGAGAACACCCTGGCCACCCGCGGCAAGGCCGCCATGCTCGCCAAGGTCCGTAAGGCGCCGTCGCTGCTCGAGGTGGCGTCGGTGGTGCAGGAGAAGCCGCTCGGCCTCGGGCATGCCGTCGGATGCGTCGAGCAGTACCTCGACGACGACGAGGACGCCATCGCCGTGCTGCTGCCCGACGACCTGGTGCTGCCCGGCGGTGTGCTGGAGGTCATGGCCCGGACCCGCCAGCGGCGCGGCGGCTCGGTGCTGTGCGCGATCGAGGTCCCGCAGGACCGCATCAGCGCCTACGGCGTGTTCGAGGTCGAGGACCTGCCCGACGCGAACAACCCGAACGTCAAGCGGCTCAAGGGCATGGTGGAGAAGCCGGCGCCCGAGGACGCGCCGTCGAATCTGGCCGCCGCCGGCCGATACATCTTGGACCGCAAGATCTTCGACGCGCTGCGCCGCATCAAGCCCGGCGCCGGCGGCGAACTGCAGCTGACCGACGCCATCGCCCTGCTCATCGCCGACGGTGAGCCCGTGCACGTCGTCGTGCATCACGGCACCCGTCATGACCTGGGCAATCCGGGTGGCTACCTGAAGGCCGCCGTCGACTTCGCGCTCGACCGCGACGACTACGGACCCGACCTGCGTGCGTGGCTCAAGGAGCGCCTGGCCGACGAGTGAGCCATTCGATGCGTTCACCGACCGTCAGGCGCGCCTGCCCAACGGTCGGTGTCCGGGCCGTTAACGTCTACACCCGAGACAATCGAGCCCGAGACTTGGGCTCGCAGACGGTGAACGGCACAGGGCGGGAGGCGGCATGCGTTCGGTCGAGGATCATCTGACCCTGGTGACCGCGGCGGCGGTGGCCCCACGGCCGGTGCGCGTCGCGATCTCCGAGGCGCAGGGCCTGATGTGCGCCGAGGAGGTCGTCACCGAACGTCCGATGCCGGGATTCGACCAGGCGGCCGTCGACGGTTACGCGGTGCGCGCCGTCGACGTCGGGCTGGCCGGTCTCGACGCACCCGACGACATCGAGGACTTTGACGCCGGTCACGTCGAGGTCATCGACCTCGAAGCGGGCAAGCCGATGATCGTCGGTCTGCCCGTTGTCGGCGAGGTGGGCCCGGGTGCCCGCACCCCGACCCGGCTGCAGCCCGGACAGGCGGTGCGCGTCGAAACCGGTGCTCCCATGCCAACTCTCGCCGACGCCGTCGTGCCGCTGCGCTGGACCGACGGCGGTGAGCAGACGGTGAAGGTCGGGCACGCGGTGGAAAGCGGTGACTACGTTCGACGCATCGGCGACGACGTACAGCCCGGCGACATTGCGGTGCGCCAGGGTTCGATCATCGGTCCCGCGCAAGTCGGGTTGCTGGCCGCGGTCGGCCAGTCGCGGGTGATGGTGCATCCCCGGCCCCGACTGTCGGTGATCTCCATCGGCAGCGAACTCGTCGACATCGACCGCACACCCGGGCCGGGACAGATCTACGACGTCAACAGCTACGCCCTGGCCGCCGCCGCGCGTGATGCCGGCGCCGACGTCAACCGGGTCGGCATCGCCGAGCGCGAGGTCTCGCGGATGCGGGAAGTGGTTGAGGCGCAACTCATTCGATCCGAGATCGTGGTGATCTGCGGCGCCGTCGGCGGTAGTGCGTCGCGGGCGGTGGCCGAGGCGCTGTCCGACCTCGGCGAGCTGGAGATCGTGCGGGTGGCGATGCATCCGGGTTCGGTGCAGGGCTTCGGGCGGCTCGGACGCGACGAGGTGCCCACCTTTCTGCTGCCCGCCAACCCGGTCAGCGCGCTGGTCACCTTCGAGGTGATGGTGCGGCCGCTGATTCGCATCGCGCTGGGCAAACGTCAACCGATGCGACGGGTGATCACCGCCCGCACCATCGGCCCGATCGCGTCGGTGGCCGGCCGCAAGGGATATCTGCGCGGACAGCTGATGCGCGACGAGAAGTCGGGGGAGTACCTGGTGCAGGTGATCGGGGCGTCGCCGACCGGAAGCTCACACCTACTCGCCGAACTCGCCGAGGCGAACTGCCTGATCATGGTCGACGCCGACGTCGAGGAACTCGACACCGGCGACGAGGTCGAGGTGGCGTTCCTCGCGCAGCGGGGCTGATCGGTTTCACGCCCCCGATCGCGACATTGCCCAACACCCGGTAACTCCGGGATGTACTCCGCATAGACTTCCATCCGTGTGGAGGTGGTTGACCGGGACCAACAGCAGTCCCGGGTGGCCCGCGACCGTCGGGCCGCTACGCAGTCGTGGTGGCGCGGTTACGTTGCGTCCGGTGCGGTTACGTGACGGCAAGACGTGGAGTGAATTGCGCATGCGCAATCAGAACTATCTGATGCCATGGGAGCCCACCGGTATCGGCAGCTGGACGGATCGTCATCATCCGGCGGCGTGGCCTGCCCTGCACGCGGTCCTGAAGTCCGAGGCCAAACGTGGTGCGGTCCTGCCGTTCGTGATCGAGGTCGACGGCGAGTACGTCGGGCAACTGACCATCGGAAACGTTCAGCGCGGTGCGGTGCGTACCGCGTGGATCGGATACTGGATCGATTCAGATCGGTTCGGCAAGGGAATCGCCACGGCCGCAGTCGCTTTGGGCGTCGACCATTGTTTCGGACCGGTCGGGCTGCATCGGCTCGACGCCACCGTGCAGCCGGCGAACGCGGCGTCGCAGGCGGTGCTGACCAAGGTCGGGTTCCGTCGCGAAGGGTTGCTCGAACGCTATATGGACGTCAACAAGCGGTGGCGAGACCACTACCTGTTCGCGCTGACGGCCGAAGAAGTGGTCGGCAGTGCGGCGGAGACGCTGGTCCGGGCCGGGCGGGCGACGTTCCTCTAGCCGCGTCCCGGTAGAGCCCGGCACTGAAAAGCCTGCGGCTCACTGAGAAACACGTGTGAAAGGCGAACAGATTCGTCGGGCCTCGGCGCGTCTGCGCTGTCTGTCGGGTGGTCGCCCTTAGATTGTGTACTGGTCCCGTGTAACCAGAGTGAAAAGAAGGGAGAGTCGCATGCCGAACTCCGTCCTGTGGGTCTGCCTCGTCGCCGTCTGGCTCTTCGTGCTGGTTCCCATGGTGATCAAGGGTCGGCCGCAGATGTTGAAGACCACCGACGCGGCCAAGGCCACCCGGCTGCTGCACCGCGGCGGCACCGCATCCGGTTCGACTGCCCGACGTGCCGCCGGCGCCCACCCGTACGACCCTTCCTACAAGCGCAGCGCACGCAAGCGCGCATCGGTCGCGGTCACCGAGGCATCCGACGAGAAGCCCGCAGCGCGCTCGGTACCCACCACGACGCTGCTCGCCGACGATGACGCTGCCGAGGACGAGACCCCCTCGACGACAACCGAAACCGCCGACGCCGGCAACCGCACTCGTCGCGCGGATGGTGCGGGCGTCGAGAAGCCCGTGGTTGATGCCGACAAGAGCGTCGACTCCGACGTCACAGGGGACAAGGCCACCGAAGACAAGGCCACCGACGACGTCGATGAGGACGCCCATGACGAGGTGACCCTCGACGGCGAGATCGTCGACCCCGAAAGCGATTCGGACACCTCAGATCTGGGAGAGATCGTCGACGCCGAGATCGGTGAGATCGACGACGACCTCGAGGACGAGGCGGACGAAGACCTGGAGGATGACGTCGACGACGATCTGGAGGACGAGGTCGACGACCTGTCCGATCCTGAGGTCGACGAATTCGAGAATCCCCGGGCGGCCCGCGGTGACCGTGACAAGCGGCGTGCCGTCGACGACTATGACGAGCTCGACGACGATGAGTTCGATGACGACGCATACGACGAATTCGATGACGACGAGTACGAGGACGACGACAAGAACGCTGTCGCGGCCGACAGCGGATCGCGGCGTCGTCGGCGTGGTGTCTACACGCCGGACAAGAAGCAGATCGCGCTGAAATACCGTGAGCGCCAACGGGTCACAGCAGGTCTGTTCCTGCTGATGATCGCCGGCATCGCTTCCGGCGTCGTGCTCGGCACCGCCGGATGGATCATCGCCGGCGTGACGGTGTTCGCGTTCGTGTTCTACCTGGGCTATCTACGACGCGCGGTTGCCGTCGAGCAGAAGATCCGTGCGCAGCGGATGGCGCGGGCCAAGCGTCAGGCTCGCCAGGACGCTGAGCGCCGTCGTCGGACGCAGTCGATGGAGGAGTTCGAGACGGCTCCGCCGCCGCCGCGCTTGCGTCGTCCCGGTGGTGCGACGGTGCTCGAAATCGACGACGAGGACCCGGTATTCGATCACCTGCCGCCGTTCCAGCGTCGTCGGACGATGCGGGAGAACCCGGAGTTCCGTCAGGTCGGCTGAGCCGCACCGCGATTCGACCCCTCGAGCGACTTAACGCTGGGGCTGTTCAATACGCGCACTTTGCTCGGTGTGCATAATCGAACAGCCCCAGCGTTTGTCGTCGGCCGGGTCTGATGTCAGCAGTTCACTTCTCGTCGTCGATGGGCTCGATGTCGGCGCGGTGCGCGACGATCCATCGCTTGGTGAGCGCCACGGCCTTGGCCAGCGCCACGCGCTCACCCACGTACATCACCGGCGCGCCGAGCACCGGGATGGCCCCGAGCATGCGCAGCACCCGAGGCGCCTGCGGGCGTCGTTCCATCTCGTCGGACAGGCCGCGCAGCACCTGCGCCACCTCCCACGCGGCACCCATCAGTGACCGCTTCTTCTTCGACGGCTCGTCGGCCGCCCTCGCTTCGCCTTCCTTGGCGACGACGGCGTCGAGTTCACGCCCGCACAACACCGATCCGAGTAGCTCGACGTGGGCGGTGCGGTCGGTGACGCCGTATTCGCGGGCAACAGCGACGGCGACCATCGCCTGATTGGCGAAGCCGAGCATCGAACCGATCGGCAGACGCCGGGCCCACACGCCGAACACACTCGGGTAGGCGACCGCGACGGTGTTGAGCGTGCCGATCCGTGACATCCACCAGTCGGCGCGTTCGGTCATCGACCGGGTGGACCAGCCCTTGGTGCCGGGCCAGTCGGACACGTTGACCAGGCGTCCGAGCAGTTCGGCGCCGCGTCGGGCCAGCGACGGGTCGTCGACGTCCTCGAGGTAGGTCAGTTTCTTCAGGCGGATCGGATCGCTGCTGGACAGCGCATCGAGGACGGGGTTGATGATGGTGACCGCGGTGCCGAGAATGTCGGCGACCTGGGAGTCGGGGAGTGTGGGCACACTTCGAGAGTAGCCAGCGCGGCGCGTTTGGAACTGGCCACGCCCGGGCTGCTAGAGTTGCCTGCGGTTGGTCCGCTTCGGCGACCTCCCGGGGCTATGGCGCAGTTGGTAGCGCGACTCGTTCGCATCGAGTAGGTCTGGGGTTCGATTCCCCATAGCTCCACCGACAAAAGGGCAGGTCAGGTATTAATTCTGGCCTGTCTTTCGTCGCCTCAGCCCGCATGTGTGTCACTCTCCGGGGAGGCATCGCTCAGTGCGTCGCTATCACTACTTTCCCGAGAGAAGTGTTCGGCTATCCGGACCGGTCGAGATCGTTATTGTCGATCGAATCGATGCTGGCACGGACAGTGGCGGCATCGGGAATGCCGAGATCCGAGAAGACTTGGAGTGCATGTTTCCAATGCTTCATTGCTCTCGCGATGTCGTTCTCTGCCGCTGCTACTGAACCGAGAATTCTGTTGGCGCGGGCCACCCCCAGTCGTTGGCCGCTGGAAACCGAAACGTGGAGCATCCGTAGCGCACACTGCTCAGCGCGATCGAGTTGCTCGAGCGAGAAGAACAATGGACCGAGTTGGCTGAGCACCTTGCATACAGTGATCTGGTTGGCGCTGCGGTCAATGATTGCCAGCGCAGCGTCGGCGTGACCGATCGCAGAGTCAGCCTTGCAGAATATGGAGTCGGTCACGGCAAGCCGAGCCCGTGCGTGCGCTTCGCCGTCGGTGTACTGAATCTTGCGCGCAAGATCGAGCGCCAGAGCTGCATATCGCACTGAATCATCCCAGTCGTGAAGGGATTCAGTGATCAGTGACATTAGGCAGAGCGTTTCGATTTCGTATGTCCTGTCACCGCATTCGACAAAGGCGCCGAGCGCCTGAGTTGCCGAACGCAGGGCGGCTTCGTGACTGCCGAGGTCGTAGTCGACCAATGCTAAGCCGTACAACGCGATGCTCTTGTCGTGGAGCGAGTCGATGCGATCGGAGACTTCGATCGCTCGGTCGAAGCATCCTCGTGCCGCCGACAGGTCACCGGTTGCTTGATGAACCAGTCCGAGATTCCGGAGACTGTAGGAGATGATGTGGTGTAGTCCGATGCGGTCCGCGATGAGAACGGATTCCGCGATAGTTGTTGTTGCATGGGCTATGTCACCGCGGGTCCACTGGATGGAGCCCAACAGTCCGAGCGTCGAAGCGGCCAGCCGCTGGGAGGTGACTCGTCGGGAGATCGAAAGGGCCTCCTGCGCAGAATCTTCCGCGTCGTCGACCCGTCCAAGCGACAGCTGGGCCAAACCCAGGTTGTTGAGCGTCGCGGCTGTCTCCTCTGGCATATCCAGCTCGCGATGCATCGCAAGGCTTTGCCGATGATGAGCGATGGCTTCGTGGTAATCACCTAATGTGTTGCTGAGATTGGCCAGACTGCGGTGCATCGATGCGATCCCGTGCTTGTCGCCGAGTTTTGTCGCAGCGGCCAGGCCTGATTGTGCCGCCTCGCGCCATTCTGTTCGGTAATTTCCAGTCCAGAAGAATCCGCGGAGCGCATCGGCCATGTGCCACGAAAGGTGTTGTGGCCCTTTGGAAGCAAAGAACGGGATAAGCGTCGCGAGATTGTGTCGTTCTGCGAGGAGCCAGGCCATTGCCTGGCTCTCATCTGTGAAGTGCGCGGCTTCCAACGCACCCAATCCGGCTGGCGCCTCTAATCGAACGAACTCGCTGTGCAGGACGTCGACGGCCCCGCGAACACAGATCAGGTACCAGTGTCCGAGTCGTTCGATTGCCGCCGCCCGATCCTGGGCCGTATCTTGCTGGGCGCTCCGGTCGCGCGCGAATTCCTTTAGGAGGTCGTGGAATTGGTAGCGACCGGGTGTCTGTTGTTGCAATAGATTCATGGCTTTTAGCCGGTTGAGAGTGGTGCGCGCCTGGGCGGTGCTGATATCCGCGAGAACGGCAACTGCGTTGGCCGAGAACTCGGTGCCAGGGAAGAGCCCAGCGAACCGAAACACGTGCTGTTCGTCAGGTTCGGTCGCGGAGTAGGACAGTGCGATTGCAGTCGATACGGCCGAGGTGGTGTCACCCTCGATCGACAATGCGGCGAGACGGTTTCCGTGCCGAAGGTCGTTGAGGTAGTGCTCGACGTTCCCGCCAGGCGCTGTGATTAGGTTCGCGGCAGCGATCCGCAGGGCGAGCGGTAGGTGTGCACACAGTTGCGTCACTTCGGACATCACGTTCGGCTCGACCGTCCGCTGTGCGTTCGCGTGCATGCTTTCGATCAGAGTGATCGATTCGTCGGGGCTGAGAGTGCCTATCGATATCACGCGGGCGCCGAGGCCGGATGCGAGTCCGTGCAGTTGACTCCGGCTCGTGATTAGCACGGAACATCCTGCGTCGCCAGGGATTAGGGGCATGACCTGTTCGATGCTGGCCGCATTGTCAAGCACCACCAGGGTGTTCGTGCCGGACAATCTGGACCTGAAGACGTTCACCTGTTCAGTGAGATTGGTGGGTATTTGATTGGCGGGCACGCCGATGCTGCGCAAAAACTGCGGCAACACTTGTTCAGGCCTCAGTGAAGCACTCTGTCCCGGGCTCTCGTAGCCTCGCAGATTCACGTACAGCTGACCGTCCGGAAACGACGACCGCACTCGTTGGCCGATGTGCACGGCGAGTGCCGTCTTGCCGACTCCGGGAAGACCTGAAAGGACAACGACGGGAGTGCCAGTCCGCGTGACAGTGGGTAGCAGCGCGTTGCTCAGGTGGTCGACGAGGTCCTGCCTGCCAACGAATCCCACGGCTTGCGGTGGCAGCTGGGCTGGGACGGACAGAGTCTGCTTCGTGCCCGGCTGCTGCCCGTCGGAAACCCAGAGGCTCACATCGGACTTCAGGATGCTCTCGTGCAAGTTTCGCAGTTCCTCACCGGGCTCCATGCCCAGTTCGTCCACCAACTGGTATCGGATCTGCTGGTACACCTCCAATGCTTCGGCCTGCCGGCCAGACCCATAGAGGGCGAGCATGAGCTGCCCCCACAAGCGCTCCCGGTACGGGTTCGCGACTGCTGCAGCTCGCAGTTCCGTCACTAGTCGCGCGTGTCTGCCGAGGTGAAGATTGGTCTCGAAATGCAATTCGAGTGTGGAGATTCTCTCCTCCGTCAATGCGACAAGTGCGTGACGGCGCAACGAGTCTGACTGGATATCAGACAGCGCTGGTCCGCGCCAAATACCCAGCGCGTCGGACAATAGCTGTGCACGTGTATCGGCATCACCCGCTTGATCGGCTAGCTTGACCAGGTTACGAAATCTGATGAGGTCGAGCTGGTCTCCGTCGATCTGGATTCGGTAGCCTGAACCGAAATTCTTGATCAGCTCGTCGTTACCGAGAAGTATTCGAAGCCGCCTAATCAGAGTTTGGAGCGCGGCCCTGGGATTCGTAGGTTGGGATTCGTTCCACAAGTAATCAGTCAGGTCATCGACACTCACGACGGTTCCAGAATTCAGCAGCAATGCTGTCAGCAGTATACGGAGTTTTGGAGAACTGACGGATATGCTCTCGCCCGCTCGCGAAATCTCCATGGGACCGAGAATCTTGAACTGATAATTCGCGACTGGCACTGGCGGTTCTCCGGCAATGTTGCTCAATTCGGACAACCGACCCCCTTATTATTGAGTGCCTCGCCCCTTTGTGGGGCTCAATCGTGAGTGCATTTAGTCTTCGGGTGACATTCATTGACGATACGGCAAGTTGACATTCGGTGATGTGATGGATGACTACTGACGACGCAGGCAGATCGGCTCGTCCTGAAGCGGGCAGGGTGATCACCGAGACGAGCGGCGGTTATGGCATGCGCCCGTTGAGCTCGGAACCCCTGAGGTATCGCACTCTCCATTGGACCGCGCGCGTTGATGTCGGCGAGTTCCTACTGACGACGTTGTCCGTTCGCTGACAGTGAGATGTAAGTGGAGCTCGCTATGTTGTGACTGTCCGAAGCCGTATCGCCTGTTCGTCCGATCGAAGCGGGATTCGTCGCACTGTCACAGAGCTGGATCCGGTGCCGAGTTGAACAGAGGGCGTACACGATGCACTTGCGAAAGTTGGGAAGCACAGGGGTCGAAGTTGGCGCGGTCGGTCTCGGCTGCATGGGGATGAGCTGGTTGTACCGCGAATCCGAGCGGAATGACGAGAGCTCGATCGCGGTGATCCGCGAGGCACTCGATCTTGGCATGAACATGCTCGACACCGCCGACCTGTACGGCGCAGGCCACAATGAGGAACTGATCGGGCAGGCGATCTCAGGCCGGCGCGATGACGTCTTGTTGGCCACGAAGTTCGGGCTCGTCATGGACGATCTTGGAGCTCGCAAAGCTCACCGAGATGGATCGCCGAAGCACCTGGCGACTGCGGTCGAGGCAAGCCTCCGACGGCTGAACGTCGATGTCATCGACCTTTATTACCTGCATCGAATCGACCCAACCGTGCCTCTTGCGGACACATGGGCAGCGATGGCAGACCTGGTCGCGACAGGCAAGGTCCGCTATCTCGGATTGTCCGAGCCGGATGTTCGTCAGGCAGAGGAGGCGCACAGCATTCATCCGGTCACTGCTATTCAGTCGGAGATGTCGTTGTGGACGCGAGATCCGCTGCGCGACATGATCGGCTGGTGCGAAACGACAGGTGTGGGTTTTGTGCCTTTCGCCCCGCTCGGCCGGGGATTTCTGACTGGGACGTTGCGCACGAGCGAGTTCGAGAACTCCGACTTTCGAGCCAACAGTCCGCGCTTCCAACGCGCGGCGATGGCAGCAAACCAGCGCATCGTTGACGTTGTGCGTGAAGTTGCCGACCGCCACTCGGCCACCCCGGCGCAGGTCGCGATCGCCTGGACGCTGGCGCAAAGCGAGAAAGTAATCCCGATTCCCGGCACCAAGAATCCGCGATACCTCCGCGAGAACGCCGCTGCTGCTGACTTGGTGTTGACCGGCCAGGACTTGTCGGCGCTGGCCGCCGTTCCGGCCGCCTTGGGGAGTCGATACTGATGACGCCCTACAGCCTTCGTCGAGCACTTGATGGCCACAACCGCGGGTGGCACTCATGCGACCGGACGGCCACGTGAACAGTGCCAGCAAGGACCTGTCGACATCTCGATCAGAATCACCGCGCTGTTCCAGCCGGAGCTGGAATGAACAGAAGAAGCTACACGACAACAAGAGAAGGCAAACTCATGAGTGTTATTCCGGCCAGCCATCGCGACCTGTTGGAGAGGCCGCTTTTTGCGCACCTCGCCACTATCAGACCGGACGGAACCCCACAGGTGAACCCGATGTGGTTCTCCTGGGATGGGGAGTATGTTCTTTTCACGAACTCGACAGAGCGCCAGAAGTACAAGAACGTCATTGCACATCCGGATGTGGCGATATCAATCAACGATCCTGAACAACCCTATCGTTACCTAGAGGTGCGGGGTACTGTCGAGCGGATCGACGAGGACACGAACGGTACTGTGTTCGGCGCACTCGCCGAGCGGTACGGGATGATATTGGACGGCCCGCCGCCGGACGTCCAATATCGTGTGGTCTATGTGGTGAAGCCGACTGCGTCCAGTCACCAGTAGGCGTCAGGCCCCGATGTGCTCAACGGTTGAGATCTGTGCGCCTAGAGACGCAATTTGGTCCAAGGCACGGTTGTGTTCGCCCGCAGTAACACTCGCTGTGGCATCGGACGCGACCACGACGTGATAGCCCGAATTCAGCGCCGTTGTCGCAGTCGCTGCGACACCATGCGCTGTGGACAGTCCGGCAATCACCAGCGTCGTCACATCGAGGCTGCGGAGGTGGGTGTCCAGGTCAGTGTTCTCGAATGCGTCGAGCCCATTCTTGGTGACCACGTGCTGGCTCGCACATTGCGATAGCTGTGGAACCAGTGCGTTCGCGATGTTCGCCGTGCCGCCGTCCTGACCATCGGCGCGCAGGTACCGCACGATCACCACGGGGTTGTCGTGTCCGGCGAACTTGTCCTGTAACCGGACGCACGCGTCAACGACGTCGGCGCCGGAACAAGGGGCCCATGGCATCTCGACGATCCAGTTCTGCAAATCGATCAGGACAAGGGCGAAACCTTTGGTCGACATGACTTTCCCCCGAGTAGAGCATCGATGTTGTTGGGCCATAGGGGCTTTCAGACAATGATAGACGGGGCGCGCGCCGAAATCGACCATCCCGATGGTCGGGGCAGTCACAAACTAGCGAGGTGCTGGTTCTTGGTGGGACTTGGCCCGGCTTTCCCCGACGACGCACCCAGGTGTGGCATATTGAGCGGCGCAACACATTAGGCGCTTCCGCTATCACCCCGAACAAACCCGACGTCGTCGATGTCGATGGTGATTGGCGCGAACGACGTGTCGGCGGTGCCGTCGGGGTGTCGGAGGTGAACCCGACGGCGGGTGGGGAGCACGAAGCCGTCGAACTCCCGGTGTTCATCGGTGAGGTGGGCGATGGCAGCCCCGGTCACGTCGGGGGCGTAGTCCATGCGTCGTAGTCGAAAGTCCTTGTCGTAGTAGAACACCTGGTCGGGGTTGTGGTTGGGCAGGTTGGTGGGGAAGTGCACGGCGAGTCGACGCCAGAGCTCCCCGCGATCATCCCACGGCTCGATCTCGTGGCACTCCACACCGGGATAGGTGAACAGAAATGGTTCGACGAGGTAGTTCCACATCGCGCAGCTGGTGAAGTAGGCGACCTGGATGGCGTCCCACGTCGACGGCGCATCAACCGGCGGGAACGAGCGCCGAGGAGAGATGCGGTCGTCGACGACACGGTCACCGTCGAGGATCTCCATGAGCTCCGAGCCGTCGGGGCGGACCACGAACCGCGAACTGCGACCGACGCCCGGGAACGGTGTGAAAGTGATATCGACTGTGCGCGTGTCGATCTCGACTTTCTGGTTCGCGTAGACATCGGGCCAGCCCTTGGCCGCCCAGAACGGTCCACCCAGTGAGCCGCGGACGACGAGCCCGGTTACCTCAGACCAGCGTTCGAGCCCGCCGGCAGCAGCCAGCGCGCCGTAGATAAGATCGGTCATCGTTTCGCCTCCGAAGTCTCTGTCGCGTTAGGGATTTCGAACAGTAGGCACGTGGTCACCCCGTGGGCCACGACGCGCCCCGCGGCGTCGAGAATCCGTGCCTCCGCTGTGGCGGCGCGACGTCCGATGGTGACGACCTCGCCGCGGCAGCGCAGCGCACCGCTGTCGAGGTTCGCGACCCGGGTGAACTTGATGGTGAGATCGAGCGAGGTGTAGCCGATGCCCGCCGGGAGCTTGGTGTGCACGGCGCACCCCAATGCCGAGTCGAGGAGACCGGCGAGCATCCCGCCGTGCACCGCGCCGATGGGGTTGTAATTCCATTCTGCGGGTTGGAGTTCGAACTCTGCCCAGCCATCGCCGACGTCGACGGGGACAACTCCGGTCGTCACGCCCGCGGGGACGGCGGGTAATTCGCCGCTGCCGATCTTCTCCAGGAACTCCGTCCCGTGAGACCGACCGCCGCGTCGACGAAGACCTGCGGGTCCTCCCAGGAGTAGGTACGTTCCCGCTTCATACCTCGCTCCGGTTCAGTTCGGGGTAGAGCGCCTCGATCGGACCGGCGAGCGCGGCTTTGACGTCGGCGCTGACCTGGTCGGCGAGGATCTCGTAGCTGCCTGCCTCCAGGCCGTCGAGCGCGGTGCGGACAACGTCGGCGGGATCGAGTTTGGGGCCGTCGACGTTGCGCGTCATTGGCGTGTCAGCGCGTCCGAGGTGCAGGCTTGCGACGTGAATTCCCTTGGGGGCGAGCTTGATCCGCTGGGTATTGGTGGCCTGCCACAGGGCGGCTTTGGAGGCCGAGTAGGCGTCGACGATGCCGATCCAGCTCAGCACCGAAAGCACGTTCAGCACAGCACCTTTCGACGTCTCGAGCGCGGGCGTGAACGCGTTGGTCACCGCGAGCGGTCCCCAGAAGTTGACCTCGAACAGGTCGCGTACGGCCTGCAGGTCGCCGAGGACGCTGGAGCCGTTGGAGGCGCCGGCGTTGTTGATCAGCACGGTGACGTCGTCGGCGATCGAGGCTGCGGCCGCGATGGACTCCGTTGAAGTGACGTCGAGAACCAGCGGCACGACGCGTGCGTCGTCCCAATCACGCGGATGACGCGCTGCGGCATAGACTTTGGCAGCGCCACGATCGAGCGACTGATGGACGAAGTGAGAGCCGAGGCCGCCGTTGGCGCCGGTGACGAGCACGACGGCTCCGTCGAGTGTAGGCATGAGAAGTTCCTAATCGATTGCAGGGAAATAGGTTACGAGTGCGGAAAGATTGCTCAGACGCGTTCGATGATGGTGGCGTTGGCGAGGCCGCCGGCCTCGCACATGACCTGTAGGCCGTAGCGGCCACCGGTTTGTTCGAGGTTGTTGATCAAGGTGGTCAGCAGCCGGGCGCCGGAGCCGCCGAGTGGGTGGCCGATCGCGGTCGCTCCGCCGTTGATGTTCACCTTGGCCAGGTCGGCGCCGGTTTCCTTCTGCCACGCCAACACGACCGACGCGAACGCTTCGTTGACCTCGAAGACGTCGATGTCGTCGAGGGCCAATCCGGCCTTGGCGAGCACCTTCTGGGTGGCCGGGATGATGCCGGTGAGCATGTAGATCGGGTCGTCGCCGGCGACGGCAAACGAGTGCACCCGTGCACGTGGCGAAAGTCCCAGTCGCGCAGTGGCTTCCTCGCTCGCCACGAGCACTGCTGCCGAGCCGTCGTTGACCGGCGAACTGTTGCCGGCGGTGACACGCCAATCGAGATCGGGATACCGCTGCACCCAGTAGTCGTTCTTGAACGCCAGCCGGAGTCCGGCGAGAGTGTCGACGGTGGTCTCGGGGCGGATCGACTCATCGATGTGCAGTCCGTTGACGTAGGTCACCTGCGAGTCGAAGAGACCGTCCTTCCACGCTCGTGCCGCGCGCTGATGCGACTCGGCAGCGAACTCGTCGAGCGCAGTTCGTGAGAGCTCCCAGCGCTGAGCGATCAACTCGGCGCTGATGCCTTGTGGGACAAGGCCATGGTCATAGCGTTCGCCTACCCGCGAGCCGACGAAGTCCTTGCCGAGAGACTGCGAACCGATCGGGATGCGGCTCATCGATTCGACGCCCGAGGCGATCGCGACGTCGTAGGCGCCGGCGATGACTCCCTGGGCGGCGAAGTGCAGGGCCTGTTGGCTTGACCCGCACTGACGGTCGACGGTGACGCCGGGAACGGATTCGGGGAAGCCTGCACCGAGAAGGGCCCAGCGTGCGGTGTTGCCCGACTGCTCGCCGACCTGACCGACGGCACCGCTGATGACATCGTCGACGACGGCGGGGTCGATGCCGGTGCGCTCGACGAGTGCCGCCAGGACGTGTGCGTGCAGGTCGACCGGATGGATCTCGGAATAGGCGCCACCGGGCTTGCCCTTGGCGACGGGGGTGCGGACGGCATCGATGATGTAGGCGCTGCTCATGATGGGAACCTTCCGTTCTGACTAGTGTGAACCATAGTCAGAACGGTACCACCTAACTATGGAGAAGCATAGTTAGTGCTGTGGGTGATTCAAGGCGAGCGCAAGTCTGGGACACTGAACTGCATGACCACCGCGATCGAGCTAGACGTCGACGCGATCGCCGCTGTGTGCTTGCGTTATGGCGTCGAGCGGCTCCGAGTTTTCGGTTCGGTGCTGACCGATCGTTTCGATCCGGCCGCAGCGATATCGACTTCCTCGTGAGTTTCAAGCCTGGTCGCGAGAACGCGTTCGACGACTATTTTGACCTCAAGGTGGCGCTCGAGCAGATCGTTGGGTTCAATGTTGACCTCGTCGTGGCCAGTGCGGTGAAGAATCCTTTTGTTGCCAAGTCCATCTTTGACAGCGCCGAAGATGTCTACGCGGCCTGACAAAGGTCAGGCCGCCTATGTCTGCAGAACTCGCCGACCGAATTCGGCACGCACGCAGGATTATTGCGATGCGCAACATCCTGGTACATGGTTACGCGCAGGTGGACGGTTCGATTGTCTGGTCAGCCGCGACGAGGGGAGTGCCTGAACGCCTCGGCGAGCGCCAACGTCTCTATCAGTGCCAATGAGATTCTGAACGACATTGACGCCGATCGCCGCTGATCGCCCTGGCGGTGATCGCGACGATCACGTTTGCCACAGGGTCTTGCCGAATGTCCGGTCGTCGGATACGAAGAAGTATCCAGCAGCGTCGAAGAAGATGTCGAGCGGTTCAAAGCCGAAAATCTGGGCGAAGTATGTTGTACCGCTGGGGGTTTCGTCATCCTGTATCCACTCCGCGGGCCCGCCCCAGTAGCCGACCGCTTGCACGCCATGAGATCGGGCGTCGAGAAGCGCCGGTCGTAGCTGGTCGGCGGGGCATTCGATCAGGGTCAGGGTCATCGGGTCTATCGGAGGCGGCACAATCCGTGTCGGCGCATCGACGATCGCCAGGTTGTCGCTGACCGGCACCACCAGGACTGCGTTGTTTCCGCGATCAGGATTCCAGGAGGCGCACTCGTACGGGTCGGCCTCACAGAAGAACGCAAGATAGAGAACATCGCCGAGGTCGAATTGGGCGGTGAACTGCATGGGCGCATGGTGATCGGCGCACTGCGGCCAACTGAATTCGTCGCCGGCGGTAGGGAGTCCGCCCACTCGCGACCCGCGTGTGGTGGAGGTGTGCGCGGGTTCGACGACGAGCACGCCCGTCAGGCCGGGCTTTGGTAGCACGGTGTGAAACGACACTCGACGATCATCGCACGCCGGCGAACACGATGAGACCGTCGACTGGCCGGGTAATCACCGGAGTATCTGGCTAATGCCGGCGAAACTTCTCCGGTATTAGCGAGATAGTCCGGTATTAAGCGGGATCTCGCGAGCAATCGCGTCCACCAGGGCGCGGTAGCGCTTGGATTCGGGGTCGCGGCCAGGTTTGCCGCTGCTGACGATCGCCGCGGCCAAGGAGCGTTGCGGGTCGGCCCAGAAGGCGATATTGACCAGGCCGGTGTTGCCGAAGGCGGCCGGCGCATCGGCGCCGAACAGGCCCCGATACCGCGACCCCAACGCGAAACCGGTGCCCCAGCGCATCGGCAGGAACTGGGTGGCGACATTGGGGATCAGGCCGCGCACGGGCCGGGTCGCCTCTCGCAAGGTGTCGGGGGAGAGGACCCGCACGCCGTCGAGTTCGCCACCGTGACACCAGATGTCGGCAAACCGGGACAGCTCCTGCGCGTTGGATACGGTATTCGACGACGGGAGCACCCCGGTCAGGAATCCCGCCTTGTTGGTCCGGGGAATCACCTCATGAGTGGTTCCGCCGATGGCCTTTCGGAACACCGCGGCCACCGGCGCCGGCAGCGGCGCCCCGGTGGGATGGCTCGGCGCCACCTGTTCCACATCAGATTGCGCCACACCGTAATTGGTCCACCGGAACCCCAGTGGATCGAGGACCTCCTCTGCCAGGATCTCCCGAATTCCCTTACCTGTTGCAGCAGAGACGATTTCGCGTGTGAGCAAGCCAAACGTCACCGCGTGATAGATGTGCATCAGTCCCGGCGGGTACAGCGGCCGCAGCAGATTGAGTTGCTCGCGGACGTAGTCGCTGTCGTCCATCCGACGCGGGTCCGGTTGGGCGCCAGTGGAAAAGGGCACCCCGGCGCTGTGGGTGAGGACGTGCCGGATCGTCGTGCGGTCTTTGCCGTGGCTGGTGTAGCCGGGCAGGTAGTCGCACACGCGGTCGTCGAGTTCGAAGGCGCCGCGCTCGGCGAGCATGTGCATGACGGTGGTGGTGATGCCCTTGGCCGCGGAGTACACGCAATACGGCGTCGACGGGGTGACCAGGATCTGTTCGGCGTCGGGCGGATCGTCGGGCGCATTGCCCCAGGCGTGCCCGATGGCGCGGTTGAGGAAGACCTTCCCGTTGTGTCGCAGGCACACCTGGATCGCCGGCTGTAATCCCGCGCCGTACCAGTGCCGGGTCAGCTCCCAGATCCGCTCGACCGCGGCCGGGTCGACGTCGGAAACGTCCTCGTCGCCGACGGTGGTGACCGCATCGAGGTCGGCGGGGACGCGGATGGTGCCGGTGAGTGTCATCGTCGGCCACCCTACGTCGCGGACAACGAGAAACGAACGTCGACGCAATAACTATCATTTGATAGAATGATGAAAGTCTTTCTGACTGACGGACGAGCGCGCCGTACCCGGCCTACGACAAGACGGCGCACGGAGGTCGAACCACAATGTCGTGGATCATCTTGATCATTTCCGGTGTCTTCGAAGCCGTATGGGCAACCGCACTCGGGCGATCCGAGGGCTTCTCACGCCTGACACCATCCATCGTTTTCGGGATCGCATTGCTGATCTCGATGGGCGGTCTCGCATGGGCCATGCACGACCTGCCCACCGGGACGTCGTACGCCGTCTGGGTGGGTATCGGTGCATCACTGACCGTCGTCTATGCGATGGTCTCCGGTGCCGAGGCCGCGTCGCTCGTGAAGCTGCTGCTCATTTTGGCCATCGTCGGATCGGTGATCGGGCTCAAGCTGGTGAGCTGACCGCCGGCCGTGCGATTTGCTCCTCGCCGCCTATCTGCGGTCCAGCGAACGCGCGCCGGCTCGCGTATGCGACTCCCAGCCCGGCCAGCACGAAGATTGCGCCGACCACCGCGAGATACCCACTCGTCGAGTCTGATTCGATCAGTCGTCCGCCGATCACGGCGCCAAGCGCGATGCCGACATTGGACGTCGCGTTGATCCAGGCGCCCGCGACATCCGGGGCGGCCGGGAGGGCTCGAACAGCGGTCGTCTGGAACATCGCCGGGACACCGCCGAACAGACCCGACCACAGTGCCGCGACCACCACCGTCGACGCCAGCCACTGATGCGACGCCCCGACACCCAGGATCGCCGCGGCCAGCAGGCCGAGCACGATGAGCACAGTCGCGCGCGGCCGGGTGTCGACGGTGCGGCCGACGGCCATCAACCCCACCAAGCCGCAGACGCCGCACAGCAAAAGCATTGGCCCCGTCCAGGATTCGTGGGCGCCGGCGGTGAGGAACACCACGGTGATGTAGGTGTACACCGTGTACTGACCGATGAACACCAGCGTGTTCGACGACGTCACCGCGGCGAGATCCCGACGAGCACCCACGTGATGCCCGGCCGGACCCGGTGCCGAGCCCTTCACTGCCGGGAGCAACCGCGCGATCAGCACCAGCACGACGGCCGCGACGACCACCAACGTCCCAAAGGCGTTGCGCCATCCCACCAATGAGCCGAGCGTGGTCGAGAGTGGGACACCCAGAACGAACCCCGCCGTGGTGCCGGCTCCGACGACGGCGAGGCCACGGCCGATCTCGCCCTTGGCGATCAGCTTGGGTACATATCCGATGCACACCGAGAAGAACAGGGCATGCGCGAGCCCGCCGACCACCCGGGCGACCACGACGAGTCCAAAGGTGGGTGCCACGGCGATCAGCAGGTTGCTGATCAGGTATCCGACGATGGTCGCGATGATGAGGGGTTTGCGCGGAAGGCGTCGGGTGGCCAGCGTGAGCGGCACGGCGAAGAGGGCGACCATCACCGCGAACACCGTCACCAGGAGGCCGGTGGTCGATTCGGTGACCGTGAACGACGTCCCGATCGCCGGTAGCAGGCCAACGGGCAGCATCTCCGAGGTGACTGCCAGAAATCCGGCGAGCCCCAACGATGCCAGCGCGGGCATGGACTGGCGCACAGCCGTCGGCGTGAGGGTGGGAGTGGTCACGCGCCGAATATACTCGAACCGCGAGTTTAATTCGATCTGATTTCTGCCGAGTGCGACAATCGTCGATGTGTCCACCGCACCAGCTCCCGGCCTCGCGCGTTGGTTCACCCCTGCGCGGCTGATCGAGATCGTCCGTGACAACCCGGGCATCACGCGCGCAGCGGCCGCTGCAGAAGTAGGAATCGGGACCGGGGCGGCCACCGACCTGATGGCTCGTATGCGAGCCGCGGAACTCCTCGACGAGACCCGTGCACCGGCGGCGGGACGCGGGCGACCGACCACAATTCTGCAGCCGCATCCGGCCGGGCCGCTCGTCGTTGCCGTCGAGCTTCGGATCACCGGCTGGCGCGTGGCGATCTCGGACATCGGCGGAGCTCCGCAGGTGCTTGCCGAATCCGATTCCATGCCGGCCGATTACCGGGTCGCCTTCGCCGACATCGGAGCCGTCGTCGCCGATGTCTGCGCGCAGGAACGCCGACGGGTGCGGGTGGTCTCGGTGTCGGCGGCCGGTGCCATTCACGACGGCGAGCTGGCACAGTTCCCGATGTTCGACTGGTCGGACATCGACATGTCGCTCCTCACCGCACAACTGCCCGATCGTGATATGCCGATCCTGCTCGGCAACGACGCGACGCTGGCCGGTCTGGCCGAGTCGCGCACCGGCGCGGCGCGCGGCGTCGGCACCGTGCTGCATCTGATGGTGGCCGTCGGGCTTGGCGGCGCACTCATCATCGACGGCGTCCCGGTGACCGGCGCACACGGTGGTGCCGGCGAGTACGGCCACGTCCCGTTCGGTGACCCGTCGCAACGGTGTCCCTGTGGGGCGCAAGGCTGTTGGAACCTGACCATCGACGGCAATGCGCTCGCCGCACACCTGGGCGACCCGCCGCCGACCAACCCGGTGCGCTACGCGCGGGAACGGTTGGCCGCCCGCGCCGAGGGCACGGTCGTCGACCCCACTGCCGTCGACGATCCCCGCGTCGATGCGGCCTTCGCGGAGATCGCGAGCGCCCTCGGCCGGGGCATCGCGGGGCTGGTCAACATCCACGATCCCGACGCCGTCACGCTCGGTGGTCTGGCCGGACCGTTCCGCGCCGCAGCTCTCGGAGCATTCGACGCGGCGTACCGGAACGGGCTGATGGAGTTTCGAAAACTCCTTCCGCCCAACGTGATCGACGGTGTGCACGGCGACGACGGTCCGCTGCGAGGTGCGGCCCTCCGCGGTGTCGACCATGTGACGACCCCGGACGCTCTCGCGCAGTGGGACCGCAGGTGAGTCGTTTTCAAGCTCGACGGTCAGGTCGGCGTTTCTGTTGACGACGACTCACCGAGCACGCGCCGCGCGAAACCCTGGACGTGCGTGCGCAGCGCGCTGATACGCGTCTCCCGTACTACGTCCGGGTCTTCGCCGGCAAAGATCTTCGACGGCTTGACCCGGACGTTGGCGTTGCACTCAAAACTCGAACAGACCAAGGTGCCGACGGTGTCGCCCTTGCGTCCCGCGGCGCCGGCGAACTTGGCGCTGTAGAACGCCACCTCGTTGGGAAGCTGAACATCCTCGCAGAACGAGCATTGCGGGCGGGTGCGCGGCTGTCTACCGCCGAGGCGCAGCATGATGCCCACGTCACGGTCGTCGACGGGCACCACGACGTACCCGACCATCGGTAGCTTCGGGTCGCGCCAGCCGATGAAATCGAGCCGCTCCCAGTCGGTGTCGGCGAAGGATGGCGGAAGGGTCAGCGAGTTGCGCTCGCGGACAGAGGCATTGACGAAGGACTTGCGAATCTGCTTGTCGCTCAAGGCGTGCATGAAGAAGTCACCTGCTCTGGTGTGGGGAATGTGTCGGAAAACGAAAATGTCGCTGGTACGTGAAGATGGGCGCGTTGGCCGGATTCGGCCGCGGACGCGCCACGGAGCAGGTGGGTCAGATGCGGTCGGCACTCATGCCGACCGCCTCCTGACGTCCCGAGGACATCGACGAACACATGAGGCCCATGATTGCGCGCCGATCGGCGTCGGTCAAACGGTTACCGACGGCGAACTCAGCTGACCCCGAGCAACCGCAGTCCGGCTGCCGTGGCAGCCGCGATCACCACGACGCCGATCAGCGGGACCCGGCACAACGCTGCCACCACGCCGGCGGCCACACCGGCCGGCCGTGCCCAGCCGTCGAGCTCTTGGCCGACGAAGAACGTGCTGGTCACGGCAACGGCGATCAACAGTGTCACCGCAGCACGGTTCATCAGCTGCTCGGTGCGCGGACTGATCGTCACCCGCGTCCGCAGCGCCGGGCCGGCGACTCGCATCGCGTACGTGCCGACCGCGAGGACGGCTACCGCCAGCAAGAGCGAGTTCACGCCGACACCGGATCGTTGGCGCGCTCAGCGATGTTCTCGGCCTCCGACGCGGACGCCGGCACCAACTGCGCGACCGCAACTCCGATGAGCGCCAACAACACCGGTACGCCCGCCGGGGCCACTGGCGAGACCGCGAAAGCGATCACGCCGCCAAGGAGTGCGGCGACCGCGGTCCGACGCTCCTTGAGCGCCGGGATCGCCAGCGCGAACAGCAGTGCCGGGAACGCTGCATCGATCCCCAGTGAATCAGGTTCTGCCACAACGTGTCCGACGACGCTGCCCAGCCAGGCGCCGAGCGGCCAGGTGATCAGGACGCCGATGCCGCAGGCCAGGAAGGTCAATCGCGCGCGGCGCGGATCGCGCTGTGCGGCAGTCATCGCCGCCGATTCGTCGTTGAGCAGGTGAGCACCGGCCAGCAGACGCATGCCGCGACCCATGTGCGGGCCCACTGATAGGCCGTATCCGAGGTGCCGCGTGTTGACCAATAGTCCAGCGAGTGCACCCAGGATGGGTGCGCCGCCTCCGGCGATCACTCCGATCAGCACGAACTCCGACGAGCCGGCCAGCACGACGGTCGCGATGGTGATGATCTGCCACGTGGCCAGCCCGGCGTCGTGGGCGGTTGCGCCGTAGGACACGCCGATGACCAGGACCGAACCGCAGGTGACGGCCACGGTCCGGGCGGTATCGGCGCCGAGCGTGCGCAACGCCCCACGAAGTGTCCTCGATAGTGAACGCATGGCCACTATGATGAACACTATGGACTCTGTTCGTCAAGATGGACGATCGTCCGGTGAATCGAACGATTCGCCGGTTGACCCTAAGCGCCTGGTCGCCGCAGCGCTCAAACGAGAACGGACCCGCGCGGGACTGTCGATCGGTGAACTCGCCCGGCAGGCCGGCGTCGGCAAGTCGACGCTCTCGCAGCTGGAATCGGGCGACGGCAATCCCAGCGTCGAGACCCTATGGGCGCTGAGTACCGCTCTGGGCATTCAGTTTTCGGCTCTGGTGGATGCGCCCGCACAACGCGTCGAAGTGGTCCGCTTCGGTGAGGGCACGATGATCCCGGCCGCCGACGCCGACTACACCGCCACACTGCTCTCGACCGCGCCGCCGGGCGTTCGACGCGACCTCTACCTGCTGCGCGCCGAACCCGGCAAGCCGCGCATCTCCGCGCCGCACGCCCGAGGCGTCGTCGAATACGCGGTGATCAGCGCCGGCCGGGCCCGACTCGGACCGATCGCCGACGCCGTCGAACTCGGACCGGGTGATTTCATCTCCTATCCCGGCGACGTCGAGCACATCTTCGACGCCCTCGAACCGGGTACCGTCGCGGTGATGCTCAGTGAATCGAGATGATGGGCGAGTCCAGATGATTTGCGAGTACACGTGATCGGCTGAGACCAGACGGCAAAGGTGTTGTCGGAGTGATCATTCGGCGGTTCTGCCCACCGAACGCGACGCCGCCGACTTGCTCGTCGTCGAGTCTTGGACCGATTCAGGGGATCTCCCAGCGGTAGTCGGCGTCGCTCTGGCCCGTGGGAAAAGCGCCCGGGAGCGGGGCGTCAATGCCGTAGTGGCAATGGTGGCGCGCTGGTGGGCGGATTTCCTTTAGTGGATCGCGGCCGAGCAGTGGGAAAAGCGCCCGGGAGCGGGGCGTGAAAGCCGTAGTGGCAATGGTGGCGCGCTGGTGGGCGGATTTCCTTTAGTGAATCGTCCGATGCTCGCCATCAACGAGGCGCTGGGCTTCGAGCCGCTGCGCTACCGGGGAGCCTGGCAGAAGGTGCTGTCACCGCTGTAACCCAACCCGTCAGGCAGGCACGAACTTCTTCATGAAGCCCGCGGCCAGCCACGGTCGAGGGCCCCACGCGAATGCCCGCCCGGTGAGGCAGGCCCACCGCGTGGAGACGCGCCCGTAAGCGGCGAGCATTGCGGTGGTGGGGTCGACGCTGATGTGGACGTCCGCGGGTCGCGGGTCCGCAGGGTTGACTTCGAGTACGCCATCGGTGAATTCGTAGATGGAGCGCTCGGCGCTGCGCAGGCGGACGTCGTAGGTGGCGGTGTGGCCTGCGGCGGTTTCCGGGTCCACCCAGCGGGGCAGAATGTGATGCCGGCCGTGCGCCACCAGGGACGCCAGCTGGGGATCGATGGTCCACGGCTGCCGCGTCGCCTGGGCGATGTCGTGGCCGTGAATGGCGAACTCGCCGATCAGGAGTCCGAGCGCGGCATCGGCACGGATCGGGCACACGCCGTCGAAATCCATGTTCGGCACCCGCGCGCCGAAGTGTGCGACGGTGTCGAGCAGGACGTCCAGATCCTCGAGCAGCATGTCCGACAGGCCGCCGATATCGCGCGTGGCCAGGTTGGCGATCTGTTTGGCGTTGTGGTCCACCAGATCCTGTGGGTGCTCACAGCTCTCCACGGTGCCGTCGACCAGGCCCATGAATCGAGACGGCGTGGATGCCACATGCCCGAAGCAATCGGTGACATTCCAGGCCGGTGCGCCTATCAATGGAGCTTCCGGATTCCGCGCCGCAATAACCAGGTCGACGAAGGCGTTGCCTGTCGACCTCGCGGCATCGATAAAGTCAAAGCGCGAGTACATGGTGTGGTCCCCCCTATGGACGCAATAGGAGAATAACCCCGCGCTGACCTGCAAGCGAGCTTTCTTGCACTCAGATTGATAACGATGTTTCTTTGCTGAGTTGAATTGCCGATGAAGCGTTTTCGGCCGATTCGGCAATGCTTGATTGGGTCGCTTGTCCAACTTGAGATGTACAGGCGCCGAGCTCGGATCGTGGAATCAGCGCAGAATTCCGAGCAGTCTTTTCCTGGTCTTGGCCCGACCCGACAGGCGCCCGGCCTCCAGATCGGAGATCAGCGAGCGCACCGTTTCCTCGGAGTCGGACTTGTTGGTGCCGATGAACCCCGACGGTCCGCGTTTGATCCACCCGGTCACGTACACGCCGTCGACCGGTGTGTGTCTATCGGCCGCCTGCACATCGAGCACCCGTCCGTTGACGTGCGGGATCACGCCGCGCTCGACGTCGAACGGGAGACCGTCGACGGCAACGCCGCGATAGCCGATCGAGGTCAGCACCAGCCCGGTGTCGATCGTCTCGGAGTCATCGGTCGCGACCACGCTTCCGGTCGTCGGGTCGAGGCGATTGATCGTGACCTTCAGGCCGGTGACCGCACCGTCGTCGATGACAACTTCCTGCGGCGACCGGAAGAACGTGAACCGGATACGCGGCCCGGACCGAGGGTCGCGCTTGGCCACCTCGGCGAGCAGATCCAGCTTGGCGCGGGTGACCTCGTCGAGGGTTGTCGCGGCGCGGTCGAGATCGGCCGGGTCGACCACCACATTCGCGCCGCCGTCGATCAGTCCGATCAACTCGGGCAGGGTGAACGCCGCATGCTCGGGGCCGCGGCGCCCGAGGACCACCACTTCGTCGATGGTCGACGACCGCAGCATCGCCAGCGCAGGGCGGGAGATGTCGGTGGTTTCGAGTCGGTCGGGGTCAGTGGTGAGGATGCGGGCAACATCGAGCGCGACGTTGCCGTTGCCGACGATGACCGCGCGCGTCGTCGACGACAGGTCCAGATCGATCCCGACGTGGTCGGGGTGGCCGTTGTACCAGCCGACCACCGACGTCGCGCTGTGCACGCCCTGGGCGTCGATGCCGGGGATCTCGAGCCGACGATCGGTCGGTGCGCCGCCGGCCCAGATGATGCCGTCGTGCCGGGCGCGCAGATCGTCGAGGGAGATGTCGCGTCCCACCTCGGTGTTCACCAGGATCTCCAGCCGCGGGTTACGCGCGATCTCGTCGAACAGCTCCATCACGCGTCGCGTCGACGTGTGATCGGGTGCGACGCCGAAGCGCGCCAGACCGAACGGGCGGTCCAGCCGCTCATACATGGTGATCCGCACACTGCGGTGGCGCAGCAGATCGTCGGCCGCGTACATCGCCGACGGGCCGGACCCGACGATTCCGATCGACACCGGGCCGTCGACCTGCAGCGGCCGCGGTTTGTCGATGGGCGCCATCGGCAACCGCACCGCGTTCACCGGGAAGGTGGTCGACAAGGTGGGGTGCGAGGCGTAATGGTCGGCGTTGACCTCGGCGAATCGTGTCTGCGTCGGGGTCAGGCGATGCCCGGGAACAATCGCTCCGACGGGGCACGCACTGACGCACGCACCGCAGTCGACGCAACTCGACGGATCGACGTAGAGCATCTCCGACGTCGCGAAACCAGGCTCGTCGGGGGTGGGATGAATGCAGTTGACCGGGCAGGCGTAGACGCACGAGGCATCGCCGCAGCACGCCTGGGTGACGACGTGAGGCATGAGAGGGGGTGGCCGCCGATCAGGACGCGGTGTACGCGGGTTCGCTGCGGTAGCGCGACGGCCGGCCGCCGATGCCGAGCGCACGCCACACGACGCGGGAGACCGGATTCATCAGCCCGCACTGGTCGGCAAGCATCCGCACATCGCCGAACACATTGCGCAGGAAGCGCTTTGATTCCGGTGAGCGCCAGAAGATCTCGCGCATCACCGAGCGGGGGATGTCGAACTCGTGCCGGAATGAGGGCGGCGGGATCACGATGCTGTTGCACAGGGCGCGCATCTCGATCGGCAACGCCACCGACAACGCGAACCGCTGCGGCCACGACTTCTGCGGGATGGTCTCGCGCAGGTGGTTGTGCGCGAATGAGATGTGCCGGGCCTCCTCGGCCACGTGCAGCTGCATGATGGCGGCCATCAGCGGATGCAGGTCTGCCGAACTGCGCAGGAAGTCCTTCTGGATGTGATCGATCGGTTCCTCGCCACCGAGGATGCCGATGAAGAACAGCGTCGGGAACACCGTCGAATAGAGCGGGGTGGTGATCGACGCGCGGCGATGGCTGCGCCGCATACCCGGCACGCTGGGATCAACGCGGTTGACGAACTCCTGGAACATCGCCATGTGATTGCACTCTTCTTTGCATTCGTGCATCAGATAGCGGAATTCCGGGGAGCTGTTGGGCAGTGAGAAAGCGAACTGCTGCAGGCCGCGGATCAGGATCGACTCGAACTGCAGGCCCACCTTGGCCACATTCGCCTGTCGCCACATGCCGATCTTGATCTGCTTGTCGACGGGCTGACTCTGGTACCAGGGGTGGCGGCCGATGGGGTCGACGTCCTTGGACAGAATCCAGCGTGGATCGTTCTCGACGACGGCGTTCTGCGGGGCATCCCAGTCGATGTCGAGGTACGGGTCGAAGTTGCGGTGCACCGACGCCGACGACAAATCCTCGAGAACCTGCTGGTAGTTGTCGTCCGTCGACGCTTTATCTGTCGGGATGTAGCGAACGTTGCTCGCTGCCGCACTGGTCATCGTGGGCTCCTCTGGAGGTGGTGGGACGCGCGGAACGACTGTTCACTGAAGTGTCGTGCGCCACGTCTAATTTGTCAACACACGATGGCACGTTTTCGAGTGTCGAGATGACGAACCGGGGATGTGTGACGGCGGATCGCTCGGCATAGCACCATGGACGCGATGGACAAGATCCTGCTGGTGGTGCTCGCGGTGCTCGGCGTCGCCGCGGCCAATGTCATCGGCCCCCGTATCCGAGTCGCCCCGCCACTGATTCTCGTGGTCGTCGGGGCCGTCATCGGCATCATGCCGTTCGTCCCCGCGTTCTCGATCGACCCCCAGTGGATTCTGGTCGGGGTGCTGCCGCCGCTGCTTTACTCGGCTGCGGTCTCGTTCCCGGCGATGGACTTCCGTCGAGACTTCCGCGCGATCAGCGCGTTGTCGGTGGTTCTCGTGTTGATCAGTTCGGTCGCGCTGGGCTTTCTGTTCACCCTGCTCATCCCCGGACTGTCGTTGGCGGCCGGGGTGGCGCTCGGCGCCATCGTGAGCCCCACCGATGCGGTCGCCACCAACATCGCCGCTCGGCTCGGGGTGCCCAACCGTGTCATCGCGGTGCTGCGCGGGGAGAGCATGCTCAACGACGCCACATCGCTGGTACTGCTGCGCACCGCCATCGCCGCAGCAGGCACGTCGGTGGCCTTCGGTGGCGTCGCGCTGAACTTCATGTGGAGTGTGTTCATCGCGGTCGTCGTCGGGGCGTTGATCGGTGCGCTCAACATTTGGGTCCGCTCTCGGGTCGCCGACGCGACGGTCAACACGGCCATCTCGTTCACGGTCCCTTACCTGGCTTATCTGCCGGTCGAGGAATTGCACGGGTCGGGCCTGGTGGCGGCGGTCACCGCGGGCCTGGTGTCCGGCAGTGCCGCGGTCAAGTACCTGCCTCCGCAACACCGGGCCTCCGACGCGTTGAACTGGCGCACCGTCGAGCTGATCGCCGAGGGCGGGGTGTTCCTGCTGATGGGCCTGGAGCTGTGGGGGTTGATCGTCGACGTCCACAACGACCACGACGGAGTGCAGCGAGCGGTGTGGACGGGTGCGGTCGCGTTGCTCGCCGCGCTGGCGATCCGGGCGGCATATGTGACGCCGTTGGTGTGGTGGACCGATGTGCTGGCCCGACGGCGAGGCGACCAGGTCCGATCGCACCTGGAGGACTTCACCGCGTATCTGGTGGAGCGACAGAACCAGCCGTTGCCGCCCGATCGCCGTCGACGGGGCCGGTTCTCACTGTGGTGGCGACGCGTGCGTCGACGCGTGCTGCGCCGACGCCCCGGGCCCGAGGGGATCTCACCGGAAACCGCACGGATCGCCACCAACCGCATCACCCGCCGTATCGCCGACATCGACTACTACGCGTCGGCGCCGATCGGGCCTCGGGAATCCACCATCCTGGTGTGGGCGGGCATGCGTGGCGTGGTGACCGTGGCCGCTGCCCAGACGCTGCCCGCCGAGACACCGTCGCGTTCCTTGCTCGTCCTGGTCGCATTCGTGGTCGCGGCGATCTCGCTGCTGGTGCAGGGCGGCACCATCGGCTGGCTGGTCCGGATGCTCGGGGTTGCCGAGTCGCCGGCCGACCTTCGCGCCGAACATGAACGACTCCACGCCCAGTTGATCGGCACCGCTCGTGAGGTGATCGTGAGTTCTGATGCCCTGCAACGGTTTCCGGTTCTGGCCGCCCGGCTCGGCGACCTGGAGCGGGCGGGCACCGGTGACCTCGACAACGGTGAGCAAGCGGTGAACACAGACCGTCTTGACGCCGTCGATTCTGGCGTCGTTGGTGCCGGCGAGACGACGCGGGCGACATCGGACCTCGATGCACGCCGTGCCTACCAGGACGTGCGGCGCGAGATCATCGATGCCCAGCGTCAGACGTTGCTCTACTTCCGCGACGAGGGCAGCTTCAGTTCTGAGCTACTCAGTCGTGAACTGAGCCAACTCGACGCCGAACAGATCAGCCTCGACATGCGCATCGCCGGCAACTTCGACGACTAGGTGCGGGTGTTGTGCTGGGTCGCAAGGCGTTTCGTCGAATTATAGGTGTGGTCAGTCCAGTAGGGCGGGCGCGGCCGACATCAACGTGACCACGAAGGATGCCAGCAGGAACCATGAGGCGCCCTGCCAGATCTGCCATCTGCCGCCCAGTTGCCAACTCCGGTACGTCCGCCACAGGCAACTCAGCGCACCGATCAACATGACGATCGGTGTCGCGATGACCAGGATCGTCTGCAGCGGATCCGCCGACGCCATCGCCACGAGATAGGTGGCGATGGTGAAAACGACTGCGACGCAAGCATGTACAACGGCCTGGCGGATCTCCGGACCGTCGGTGGGGCGTTGATCGTGGTCGCTCATGTCACCTGTCCTGATTCGGGCAAACGCGGCATCGCGTTGCCATCGAGGTTACCTGGACCTGGATTTCGACCCTCGGGTGGGTGAAATCCTTGTCGTGGTAGCGAATCAGGGCGTGGTGGTGACGAATCAGACGTATCGGGGATCGCCAAATCGTTGCCGTTTGTCGCGGCCGGGTGGACGATTGAATCAAGGGGGCCGAGGTTGTTGTGAATGAGAGAGGTGACGACAGTGACCACGATTCTTGTCGGCGTGGACGGATCGGAAGCTGCCACCGGTGCGGTGCGCTGGGCGGCGAAGACGGCTGAGGTCGAGAACGCGGAACTCAAGCTCGTCGGCGTCTACGACGCCAGCACGAGCGACTACGCGCCGGGACTGATCATCCCCCAGGACGTGATCGATGCGATCAAGGCCGATGCCACGCAGGCGGTCCACGCGGCAGCCGACGTTGCCAAGCAGACCGCGCCGGGCGTCACGATCCACAGCAGCCTCGTCGAGGGCGATGCCGCACGCGCGCTGCTCGATCTCGGCAAGGACGCCGACATGATCGTGCTCGGCACCCGCGGGCTCGGCAGCGTCAAGGGCCTGTTCCTCGGATCGGTGAGCACCACGGTCGCGGCCCATCACCACGGTCGCGTCACGGTCGTCACCGGTGACGGCGGCGACGGTGCGGTGGTCGTCGGGGTCGACGACTCCAAGGTCAGCGACGTCGCCGTCAAGGAGGCCTTCCGTCAGGCCGCACTGCGTAACGCCAAGCTGATCGCGGTCCACACCTGGACGCCGCTGGACGCAGATGCCCTGCATGGCTACGGGATTGAGCCGGCTGAGGTGGAGCGCATGTCGGAAGAAGGCGTTGAGGCGATCTCCGAGCGGCTGGCCGGCTACAGCGCCGACTACCCGGATGTGGTCGTCGAACGCGTTGTGATCCCGGAGGAGCCGGCCAAGGCGATCGTCGAGGCCGCCGGCGACGACGCCCAACTGATCGTCGTGGGCAGCCGTGGCCGCGGCGGCTTCAAGGGCCTGCTGCTCGGGTCGACGAGCCAGAAGGTGCTGCATCACTCGCACGGCCCGGTGATGGTGGTGCGAGCGTAGCCGACCGGGGATGTCCCTGCCGACTCGAGATCGGCGAAGCTCAAGCTCCCTTGAAGTTCCGCGTAGGATCGGGGCCATGGGGTTGAAGAAGCTCGAACTGTCGGTGGGGGAGTTGGCGCAACGAGCCGGGATCGCGGCGTCGGCGGTGCGGTTCTATGAGGATCAGGGACTGATCTTCAGTCGACGAACACCTGGTAACCAGCGCCGCTTCCACCGCGCGATGCTGCGTCGCGTGGCGTTCATCCGCGCCTCGCAGGCGGCGGGCATCCCGCTGTCGGTGATCGGCGAGGTGCTCGGCGAACTCGGCGACCACGAATCACCGTCGACGGCGATGTGGGAAGCGGCGTCCAAGCGCTGGATCTCCGACATCAACGAGCGAATCACCTTGCTGGAGAACATGCGCGACATGATCGGCTCGTGCGTGGGATGTGGCTGTCTGTCGCTCGGATCGTGTCACCTCCTGAATCCGGGCGACGAACTGAACAGCCTCGGACCCGGACCCCGGCGAATGATGTCGGATCAGGCCATCGACTCGAACTGACCGGCCTGTCCGGCCCGAGATGGCCGGTCATTACGCTGGCCTCATGGTCGAACAGTGGCACCGTCGATGAAGCAGATCCCCCGCGGGATCTGGGTGCTGCTCACCGCCAACTTCGTCATCGCACTCGGCTACGGACTCATCGCACCCGCCCTGCCGAGCTTCGCCCGTAGCTTCGACGTCGGCATCACCGCCGCGACCGCGGTGGTCTCGGCGTTCGCGGTCATGCGACTGCTGTTCGCGCCGGCCACCGGGCGGCTGGTCACGGCGTTCGGGGAACGGCGGATCTACCTCACCGGTCTGCTCATCGTCGCGGCGAGCACGTTGGCGTGCGCGTTCGCGCAGGACTACTGGCAGCTGCTGGTGTTCCGGGCCGCCGGTGGTATCGGTTCGACGATGTTCACCGTCTCGGCGATGGCACTGCTGATCCGCATGTCGCCCACCACGATTCGCGGTCAGGTGTCGGGCTACTTCTCCGCGGGATTCCTGGTCGGCAACATCACGGGACCGCTGATCGGGAGTGCGCTGGTGGGCTTCGGGCTGCGCATGCCGTTCGTCGTCTACGCCATCGCGCTGCTCGTCGCATCGGCAGTGGTCGCCACCCAGCTACGCGACGTCGGCGGCCGGCCGGAGCCAGGTGTCACGCCGGGTCACGGTGTGATGGCCTTGTCGACGGCGTTGCGGCTCAACACCTATCGCGCCATCCTCGCGTCGAACTTCACGCAGGGCTGGTCGTCGATGGGGATTCGCGTCGCCCTGGTGCCGCTGTTCGTCACCGATGTGTTGAACGAATCCCCGGCGATGTCCGGGGTGGTGCTGGCCGTGTTCGCGGCCGGCAACGTGGCCGCCATCATCATCGCGGGTCGCCTCTCGGACCGCGTCGGCCGACGCCGAATCATGCTGCCCGGCCTTGCCATCACCGCGATCGGCACCGCTGCGCTCGGATTCGCGCCGAACCTCGGCGTCGCACTGGCGTTGTCGTTGGTGGCGGGCGCCGGTTCGGGTCTGTTCGCGCCGACGCACCAGGCCGCCCTGGCCGACGTACTCGGCAACCGGCAGCAGGGCGGTTCGGCGCTGGCGGCGTTCGGGATGGCATCGGACCTCGGGGCGGTCAGCGGCCCGGTGGTCGCCGGATTCGTGGCGGCGCAGTTCGGGTTCGGTCCGTCGTTCGTTCTGACCGGAGCCGTTGCTGCGGTGGCCTTTGTGCTCTGGCTGTTGGCCGACGAGACCGCGCCGGAGGTGATCGGGCACGCACCGGCGAAACTGACCGGCGTCGAACCGCCAGTAGCCGAACCACCCGACCGAGACGACGGTAGCGGCCCCGACACGGAAGACATTCCCGGTCGACGGCAGGTGTGAACGGCTCCGACGCACTACCGTTGACATTCATGGACGCACCGGTGACCGATTACACGCTGGGTTCGAACTCCGAGGTCGGGCGGTTGCGCGCGGTCATGTTGCATCGTCCCGGCGACGAACTCAAACGGCTCACTCCACGCAACAACGACCAGCTGCTCTTCGACGGTCTGCCCTGGGTGGCTCGCGCGCAGGAGGAACACGACGCGTTCGCCGAGGTGCTGCGCTCCCGCGGTGTCGAGGTGCTCCTGCTCGGCGACCTGCTGACCGAGACCATCGCGCACAGCGGCGCCGCCCGCATCCAGGGGATCGCCGCCGCGGTGAGCCCCCGGCGCCTCGGCAGCCATCTCGCCGAGGAACTCGCCGGGTACCTGCGTGGCCTGGCGCCGGCGGAATTGGCCCACACGCTGATGGCCGGCATGACCTACGACGAACTGCCCGACACCCCGGCGACGGCGACGTCGTCGCTGGTGCGGCGCATGCATCACGGTCCAGAATTCGCCATCGACCCGCTGCCCAACCTGCTGTTCACCCGCGACAGCTCGTTCTGGATCGGCGCCCGTTTCGCCATCACCTCACTGGCGCTGCCCGCCCGGGTTCGCGAGACGTCATTGACCGACCTCATCTACGCGCACCATCCACGCTTCACTGGCACCCGCCGCGCCTACGAGTCGCAGGTGGCACCGGTCGAAGGTGGGGACGTGCTGCTGCTGGCGCCCGGTGTGGTGGCCGTCGGTGTCGGCGAGCGGACCACCCCGGCGGGCGCGGAAGCGTTGGCGCGCAGTCTCTTCGACGATGGGCTCGCCCATACCGTGCTGGCCGTGCCGATCGAGCAGGCGCGTGCCTTCATGCACCTCGACACCGTCTGCACCATGGTCGATACCGATGCCGTGGTGATGTACCCCAACATCCGCGACACGATGTCGGCCTTCACCCTGCGGTACGTCGACGGTCGCGTGATCGTCGACGGCGCACGGCCTTTCGTGGAAGCAGCGGCCGACGCCATGCAGATCGACAAGCTGCGCGTCATCGACACCGGGCTTGATCCCGTCACCGCCGAACGCGAACAGTGGGACGACGGCAACAACACCCTCGCGGTCTCGCCCGGAGTGGTGGTCTCCTACAACCGCAACGCCGAAACCAACCGTCGGCTGGTGGATTCCGGCATCGAGGTGCTCGAGATCGAGGGACGCGAATTGGGTTCGGGCCGTGGCGGTCCCCGATGCATGTCGTGTCCGCTCTCCCGGGACCTGATGTGAGCATTGCCGACCTGCTGCGGGTGGACCCCGACGACGATCGGCCACCCTACGATCAGGTGCGGCTGGCAGTCATCGACGCGATCTCCCGCGGCGATCTGATGGTCGGCGAACGCATCCCGACAGTGCGCAAACTCGCCGAAGACCTCGGGTTGGCGGCCAACACCGTGGCCCGCTCCTACCGCGAGCTCGAGGCATCCGGCGTGATCGAGACCCGTGGGCGGCACGGATCGTTCATCAAGGCCGGGGCGTCGGCGACGATGGACACCGCTCAGCAGGCGACCGTCGAGCATGTGCGCAACCTGCGCTCCCTCGGCATCGACGACGTCACGATCGTGCAGCTTGTTCAACAGGCCGCCGACCGGACTTGAGAAATCGACGCATTGTTTGATTTTGTGAACGAATGGCTCAAACAACCGCAACGGACAATCGAGCACAGCTAACCGCCCGTCACCCGAGGCTCGATCCGTGGGTGTTCGGCGTCACCGCCGTGGTCGTCATCGCGTTTGTGGTGTGGGGGCTCATCGACCAGTCCAGTCTGAAATCCGCGAGCGACAATGCGCTGGCGTGGATCACCGACAACCTCGGCTGGCTGTTCATCCTGTCGGCGACCGGTTTCGTGATCTTCGCGGTCTATCTGGCGGCCAGTAAGTACGGGCGGATTCCACTCGGCACCGACGACGGCAAGCCCGAATTCCGCACCATCAGCTGGATCGCGATGATGTTCAGCGCGGGCATGGGAATCGGGCTGATGTTCTTCGGCGCCTACGAACCACTGTTCCACTTCGTCAACGCGCCGCCCGAACTGAATGCCGAGGACGTCCGGATTGCCATGGCCACCACCATGTTCCACTGGGGTTTCCACCCGTGGGCGATGTATGCGGTGGTCGGTCTGGCGATCGCCTACAGCACCTACCGTTGTGGGCGTGGGCAACTGATGAGCGCAGTCTTCACCCCGCTGCTCGGCTCCAAGGCCAACGGGCCGATCGGCAAGATCATCGACATCCTCGCCATCTTCGCGACCCTGTTCGGCACCGTTGCATCGCTGGGACTCGGTGCGCTGCAGATCGGTTCGGGCATGGTCAAGGTCGGCTGGGTGAATCAGCCGTCGACGATGCTGCTCGTGGCGATCATCGCGATCCTCACCGCCGCGTTCGTCGCGTCGGCGGTGTCCGGCATCGCACGCGGAATCCAGTGGCTCTCCAATATCAACATGGTGCTGGCGCTGATCCTCGCGGTCTTCGTTTTCGTCGTCGGCCCAACGGTTTTCGTGCTCAACCTGTTGCCGACCACGCTTGGTGCCTACTACAACGACATCACCGGTTTCGCCGCGCGGTCGGGGGCCACCGTCGACGACGACGGACAGTCGTGGCTGGCGTCGTGGACGATCTTCTACTGGGCGTGGTGGGTCTCGTGGACGCCCTTCGTCGGGCTGTTCCTGGCGAAGATCTCCAAGGGACGCACCATCCGGGAGTTCGTGATCGGTGTGATGGTGGTGCCGACGACGGTCTCGTTGGTGTGGTTCGCCATCTTCGGCGGCACCGCCATCCGGCAGTACACCGACGGCGCCAATCTGCCGTTGGACAACAGCGAGGACACCCTGTTCGACGTCCTGGCCAACCTGCCGTGGACCGGTATCGCGTCGACGTTGGTGATGCTGCTGGTCGCCATTTTCTTTGTGTCGGGGGCGGATTCGGCGTCGATCGTGATGGGTTCGCTGTCTCAGCGGGGTGCGCACGACCCGTCGAGGTCGGTCACCATCTTCTGGGGTGCGCTGACCGGTGCGGTCGCGGCGCTGCTGCTCGCGATCAGCGGCGACGACGCCCTGAGCGGTATTCAGCAGATGGCGATCATCGCGGCGCTGCCGTTCGTCGTGGTGATGATCGCGATGTGCGTCGCCCTCTACAAGGACTTGCGGCGCGACCCGCTGATCGTGGCCCGCGAGACGCTGCGCAGCGAGATCGACGAGCACATTCGTACTCAGGCCAAAGAGATTGAGCTGGGGGAGAGCTCGGGCGGAAACAGCGAAACGCCGTCAGCCCCAGCTGGGTAACCAGATCTGCTGATGCCACATGGTCGGTGAGATGGGGCTTCCGGTCAGGATGGGCCACAGCCACACGAAGTTGGCCACCACCAGCGCCACGTAGACCGACACCAGCAGCATCGCCAGCGTCCGGCGTTCGGGCCGGGCGGTGCGGTGTTCGCCGGAACCGGTTGCCGCACGCAGGATGTCGCCGCAACACAGGGCCAGGCCGATCACCAGGAAGGGTGCCATCACGGTGGCGTAGAAGAAGTACATCTGGCGGTCGATGGCAGCGAACCAGGGCAGCAGTCCGGTGGCGTAGGCGGTGAGCACCGCGGCGTAGCGCCAGTCGCGTCGGATCAGCCAGCACCACAGACCCCAGCCGATCATCGGCACCGCCAGCCACCACAACGCCGGCGTTCCGATCAGCATCTGGGCGCGCACGCACTCGCCGCCGCCGCACTGGTCGGGTCCGTTGGAGATGGCATAGAGCATGGGCCGCAACGACATCGGCCATGTCCACGGCTTGGACTCCCACGGATGATGGTTGCCCGCGGCGTTGGTGAGGCCGGCGTGGAACTTCAGGATGCCGGCCTCGTAGTACCAGAGCGATCGCCATGCCGCGGGAATCCAGGCCCACGGGCCGTCGACGCCGATCCGGTTGCCGACCTCGTAGCGGTAGACCGCGGTCTCGCTGTTGAACCACGGGATGAACGTGGCCACATACATCGCGACCGGCAGTACGCCCAGGCTCAGACCCGACGGCACCACGTCGCGGACCAGCGTGCCCATCCAGGGCCGACGTACGTGGTAGGCGCGGCGGGTTGCGACGTCGAATCCGATTGCGAGAACGGTGAACACGAGGACGTAGTAGATGCCCGACCACTTGGTGCCGCAGACCAGACCGAGCATCACGCCCGCGGTGAAGCGATACCAGCGGAAGCCGTAGCGGGGGCCGAAGTCGCTGTCGTGGATGCGGCCCTCGACGTAGACGCGGTGAATTCGACGCCGCACCTGGTCGCGGTCGGCGATGAGCGCGGTGAACGCCGCGACGACGAACCCGGTCTGGAAGATGTCGAGCATGCCCATCCGGGATTGGACGAACAGCACGCCGTCGCAGATGGCGAAGATCCCGGCGATCGCGCCGATCAGGGTGGATCGGGAGAGTCGTCGGGTGACGCAATAGATCATCACGACGATCGCGACACCGAAGATCGCCGGCATGACCCGCCAGCCCAACGGCCCGTACCCGAACATCCATTCGCCCGCGGCCAGCAACCACTTGCCGACCGGTGGATGGACCACCAACCCGTACGCCGGGTTGTCCTCGATCCAGTTTCCGCCGGTCAGCACCTGCCAGCCCTGCGGTACGTAGTGCTTCTCGTCGAACACCGGGGTGCCCTGATCGGTGGGTACCCGCAGATCCCAGAAACGCGTGGCCGCGGCGAGCAGCGTGATCACCAGCCCCACCCACAGGCCGCGCATCCGGTCGGTCGCGCCGAACACTGGTTCGGGGATCTCTGGGCCGGGACGGCTGCCGAGATCCTCGGCCCGCGGTGCGGGCACCGAGGCGTCGCGGCGATCCAGGACGGGGGTACTCACCCGGTCGATCCTAGGGGGAGATGGGCGATGCCCATCGCGACCGGGCCGTATCGTGACTGCGGTGACCAGCCAATCGCAATCCGCCCAGGCCGGTGTCCTGGTGCTGGCGGCCACCCCGATGGGGCAGGTCGACGACGCGTCGCCGCGGCTGCGCACGGCCCTGACCACTGCCGACGTTGTCGCCGCCGAGGACACCCGTCGGGCACGGTCGCTGGCCGCCGCGCTGGAGGTGACGATCGGTGGTCGGCTCGTCAGCTACTACGACCAGGTCGAGGCCGCCCGCACCCCGGCGCTCGTCGAGGCGATCGCGGCAGGTCAGACGGTGCTGCTGATCACCGACGCGGGGATGCCGTCGGTGAGCGATCCGGGCTACAAGATCGTCGCGGCCTGCGCCGAGGCCGGTCTGCGCGTGACCTGCCTGCCGGGACCGTCGGCGGTCACCACCGCGTTGGCGGTCTCGGCGCTGCCGTCGGAGCGGTTCTGCTTCGAGGGATTCGCGCCGCGCAAACCCGGCCAGCGGCGCACCTGGCTGGGCGAACTCGCCGACGAACGTCGCACCACCGTCTTCTTCGAGTCCCCGCATCGCCTCGCCGACACGCTCACCGCCGCGGTCGACGTCCTCGGTGCGGATCGACGCGCGGTGGTGTGCCGCGAACTGACCAAGACCTACGAGGAGGTGCGGCGCGGCACGCTCGGTGAGCTCGCCGAGTGGGCCGAGGCCGGGGTGCGCGGTGAGATCACCGTGGTCCTGGCCGGTGCCGAACCCGTTGTGCGCAGCCTCGGCGATCTCGTCGACGAGGCAGAGGCGCTGGTGGCGCAGGGTCGTCGACTCAAGGATGCGTGCGCCGAGGTCACGGCCGGCGCTGATGTCTCCCGCCGAGAGGTGTACGAGGCGGTGCTGGCTCGACGGGAGTGAGTTCGGTGGTGAGCTCGGCAGGCGTGGCGTCGGAGGGAGTGGCCTCGGTTGGCGTGATCTCGGTGGGCGTGATCTCGGTGGGCGTGATCCGCAGCGTCACCCCGGGCGTCAGGCGATAGGGCCGGCTCGATACGAGCGTCCCGACGGCGCGGCGCAATCGCGACATCTCGGCACGCACGCTGACCAGGTGCGTGTCGTCGCCGAACATGCGACGGCTCAGGGTCGCCGCGCTCACTCCGTTCGGGCCGGCGTCGGCGAGCAGCAACAGTAGCTGTGCGTGTCGTCGGGTGAGGAGCCGACGCCAGGGATCGTCGCCGATGATGGTCAGCGCCGGTTCGCCGCGCAGGTCGAGTTCGGCGACCACCTCGCGTGCCGATCCGGCCGGGCGCACCAGCCAACCATCGCCAACCTGGTCGAATTCGCACATCCCGATGCCCGGTACGAACTGTCGACTTCCGGCGGTCGGCGGTGTGATCGATCTCGGGGTACCGATGCCGCGGCTGGCCGCGACCCAGCCGTCGGAGTCGACGACCAGCGCCGGTCCGCGCGCCGCGGCGAGGTGCCCGGTGGTCGCCTCGGCCAGATCGGCCAGGGTGCGGGCGTGCTCGGCGGCCAGCTCGCGTTCGCACAGTGCGGCGATGGTCGCGGCGAAGGCGGTGACCGCGCCTTGCAGTGTCCGTGCCGGACCGGACAGGTCGATAACGCCGAGCAGGTCGCCATTGCGCGGATCGTGCACGGGTGCCGCTGCGCAGTACCACGAATGCAGCGGCACCTTGTAGTGCTCGGCGCCGTAGATCCGCGTGGCTCGCTCGTCTTCGAGTGCGACGCTGATCGCGGTGGTCGCCGCGTGGCCTTCCGACCAGTCCGATCCGTCGACGAAGAAGAATCGTTCGGCAGCGCTGAGCGTGCGGCTCGAGCCGCCACGCCACAGCAGCACCCCGTCGGCGTCAAGGATGCCCAGCGCCAGGTCGGCGTCGTCGACGATGTCCCGGAACAGTCGCTGCACGCGTCCGCTGACCGCGGCCAGCGGGCTCGTCGCGCGTCGTTCGACGAGCTCCCCGGCATCCATCACCGGCAGTGCGAGGTCGTCTGCGCACACCTGGGATTCGATGGACCGCGTCCACGAGCGGATGATCGAGCCGGGGAGTTCGATGGTTGGCTGCTCGCCGGAGAGGACCGCCTGGTGGTTGTCCTTCAGGCCGGTCGCGAAATGCTCCAAGTCCGTACCGTGAGGTATGGCGTATCCCATGGGCAGAACTGTACCGCAGCAACGTCGATCATACGGATGAGCGGCCGACGATTGTTGCCGCCTTATCCAGGCATTCCTGCCATTCTCGTGCGGGTTCGGAATCGCTGGTGATGCCGCCGCCAACGCCTAGGCGGATGTGACCGTCGACACCCACCGTGACGGTGCGAATGGCCACGTTGAGATCGAGCAGCCCGTCCGGGCCGGCCAATCCGATTGCGCCGCAATACACCCCACGGGGAGTCGATTCCCATTCCGCGAGCAGTTCTATCGCTCGCAGCTTGGGGGTGCCGGTCACCGACGCGGGCGGGAACGTCGCGTCGATCAGCGCCTCGTTGCCGGTGCCGTGCTCGACGATCGCCTCAACCGTCGAGACCAGATGCCACACACCCGGAGCGGGGATCACCGACAGGAGTTCGGGCACCCGCACCGATCCGGTGACCGCGACCCGCCCGAGGTCATTGCGGACCAGATCGACGATCATGATGTTCTCGGCGATGTCTTTTGTTGACGCCGAAAGTATTTCGGGCGACAGGTGCGCGGGGATGGTGCCCTTGATCGGGCTCGAGGTGACGATGTTGCCGGTCCGGCGCAAAAAGGTCTCCGGCGACATGCTCGCCACCGATCCCCAATCACCCTGCAGGAAAGCAGATTTCGCCGGCCTGGTGGCCGCGGTGAGATCGGCGTAGAAATCGATGGGTGCGCCGTCGAGTTCTCCGGTGAAGGCGGTGCAGACGCAGGCCTGATAGACCTCGCCGGCTCGGATGGCCTCCAGGCATGACTCGACGGCCTTGATGTGTGCGGCGCGGTCGGGCGCGGTCCACCGCGCCGACCAGGGATCGGCGGGGCCGTCGATCGGATGGCGTAGGCACTCATCGACCCACGACGGGGTCGGTCGGCCTCTGACGTCGCGGTACTCCCAACGGCCGTCGCGGAGCACGAGGACCGCATCGGTGAGACCCCCGACGGTTTCTGGAAGCTCGGATTCGTTGCCGCGCACCGGAAAACCGAGGTAGCCCAGCCAGAAACGGTCGGGAACGTCGGGTGGGGCCACCCCGGCAACCAGGTCGATCGACGGTGCGATGATGGCGTCGGCGTCGGCCCAGTCGCCGATCAGTGCGGCCGGCGGCGGCATGCCTGACGTCGACGTGTGCCGGTGCAGTGCGCGCAGCACCGCGAGCGCGGACGCCGTCATGGATTCGACGCCACCGAGAACTCAGGCCTCGTCGCGATCTCGGGCCTCGTACCGGGGGAACACCGGCGTCGGCTTCGGGAGCGGCGTGCCCGGCTCGAGTCGTCTTGTGGCCGAGGCGAAGTCGCGGTGATCGGCACTGACGGCCAGCATGTCGAGCATGGCGTTGGTGGCGGTGGGCAGCACCGGCTGGGCCAGCAGCGCGACGATCCGCACCACTTCGGCGCACACGTAGAGCACCGTTCCGGTGCGGTCCAGATCGGTCTTGGCCAGCTTCCACGGCTCGTTGACGGTGATGTAGCGGTTGGTGTCGGCGAGCACCGACCACAACGCCTCGAGGCCGAGATGGATTGCCTGCGTATCGAAGTGGCCGCGGACCGTCGCCAACAGCGTGTCGGCGGAGGCGAGCAGTTCGGCGTCGGCGACGGTGAAGGTGCCCGGCGTCGGCAGGGTTGAGTCGAAGTACTTGCCGACCATCGACAGGGTCCGCTGGGCGAGGTTGCCGAATTCGTTGGCCAGGTCGGCGTTGATGCGCGAGATGATCGCATCGGTGGAGTACGAGCCGTCCTGGCCGTAGGAGACCTCGCGCAGGAAGAAGTACCGCACCGGGTCGATACCGAACTCGTTGATGAGGTCGATCGGATCCACCACGTTGCCAATGGATTTGCTCATCTTCTCGCCCTTGTTGAACAAGAAGCCATGCGCGAACACACGTTTGGGCACCTCGATGCCCGCGCTCATCAGGAAGGCCGGCCAGTAGACGCAGTGGAACCGGATGATGTCCTTGCCGATGATGTGCAGATCGGCGGGCCAGTACTTCTGCAGCGTGGCCGGATCGTCCGGATAACCAACGCCGGTCAGGTAATTGGTGAGGGCGTCGACCCACACGTACATGACGTGATCGGGATGTCCGGGAACCGGCACGCCCCAGTCGAAGGTGGTCCGCGACACCGACAGATCGGTGAGGCCGCCCTTGACGAAGCTGACGACCTCGTTGCGTCGGACGTCGGGTCCGATGAATTCCGGGTGGCTCTCGTAGAGGTCGAGCAGCTTGTCCTGATAGGCCGACAGTCGGAAGAAGTAGGTCTGTTCCTCGGTCCAGGTCAGCACGTGCCCGTTGTCGGAGGCGACGCGGGAGCCGTCCTCGGCCACGGTCGTGTCGGCTTCGGCGTAGAACGTCTCGTCGCGGACGTCGTACCAGCCGGAGTAGGTGTCGAGGTAGATGTCGCCCGCTGCGGTCATCGCCTCCCAGATCGCCTGCGACGCCCGCTTGTGGTCGTCGTCGGAGGTCCGGATGAAGCGGTCGTAGCTCGAGCCGAGCCGATCCTGCAGGTCCTGGAAGCGATCGGAGTTGCGCGTGGCCAGCTCCGCGGTCGGGATGCCTTCCTTCTCCGCGGTCTGCTGCATCTTCTGCCCGTGCACGTCGGTGCCGGTGAGGAACCGGACGTCGAATCCGTCGAGGCGCTTGAACCGGGCCAGCGCGTCGGCCGAGATGTACTCGTAGGCGTGCCCGATGTGCGGTGCGCCGTTGGGGTAGGCGATGGCCGTGGTGATGTAGTACGGAGCGCCGGCGCCGAACGACGCTGCGTCGCCGACCTGGTCGGAGGCGTTGCTGCTGGTCAGATCACTGGACATAGTGCTTGCCAGGATACGTTGCGGCGGCGGGTCAGTTTTTGCGGCATCCACTGCCCGGGAGTTGGGATGGGCGGAGGGTGCGGGCGGATCGCTCGGCGACCTCACCGATCAGCGCGGGCCTCCTCGAGCATCTTCAGCGTCGACGCGGCGTGCGCACGGACCTGCGGGTCGTCGTGCGATGCCGCTGCGGCCAGCACCGGTTCGGCGATGTCGTCGAGTTCGACCAGCGCACGGCTCAGGCTGCGTCGGCTCGCCGGGTCGCGGCATCCCAGTTCGGTGGCGAGCTCCGTTGCCAGGGCAGCCTTCTCCGAGTGCGGCGCGAGGGCGGCCGCCGCCCGCCAAGCAGTTCGCGCGATCTCGTCGTCGGGATCGTGCAGGTGCCCTCGTTCGATGGCGGGCCACGCCCGGGAGTCACCGATCTTGGACAGTGTGTGCAGGCTCTGGCTGCGCGCCTGATTGACCGGTGACCGCAGTTCGACGAGCAGCCGCGGCACCGTGACGTCGGCGGGAAGTCGCGTGATGGCCCAGGTGAGCATGTCGCGGACGAAGAAGTCGGGCTCGGTGGCACAGCGGTCGACGAGTGACTCCAGCAAGTCCGGGTCGGGCGAGGTGCCGGCGGCCATCGCGGCCCGCAGCCGGACGGATGAGTCGGGATGGGTCAGCGCCGCGGCCAGGGCCGTGCGTTCGGGATTCATGTGCGCTCTCCTTTCCCCACCAGTCGACGGAGGGGCGACTACGTGACACAGCCTCGGTGGCAGCGGGTCGTCGAGTCAATAGTCGACGCCGATTGCCGCTCCTACCGAGGCTGTGTCAACGGTCCGCGCTCCGCTTGATCGGCGGCAGGGGGCGGCTGACCTCGGTAGCCTGGGATTCATGGTGATGGCCGATCGTCCCGAGGTGAACACGGCGTCGTTGCCGGTGACCGCACTGACCGTTGCCGGGCTGGGTGAGAACATGCTCAACGGGCTCGCACGCGTCCCGTTCCGCAAGTTTTGGCGCGGACCCGGCGGGTTACTCGACAACGTGGGCCAGTCGGTCACGCGACAGGCCATTCGCTCCTTCATGGGGTACTCGATGGGCCTGCCGATCGAGGAGTTTCGATCGATGGAAAAGGTGCTCGACGAGATCTGCGGTGTGGTGATGCCGCCGTTCGTCGGACTGGTCGACGGGGTGGAGATCGTCGACGACGAGATCAACGGCGTTCCCGGCCTGTGGTGCCGGGCGAAGGCGAGTACCGATGCCTACGTCGACGACGACGAGGAGAAGGCGCCGATCGGTGCCACCATCCTGTATCTGCACGGCGGCGGCTACATCGGAACGTCACCGATGATGTACACCGCGTTCGCGTCGTCGCTGGTGCGGATCACCGGCTATGAGGTGTTCATCGCCGACTATCGGATGGCACCCGAATTCCCTTTCCCGGCAGGGGTTTACGACGCGGCCGACGTCTACCGCGGACTCCTCGACCGGGGCGTGGACGCCGAGCATCTCGTACTCGCCGGGGATTCCGGCGGTGGCGGGCTCGCGACCACTCTGGTGACCTACCTGCACCACCACGATCTTCCGAAACCTGCTGCGATGGCGCTGTTTTCACCCGAGGTCGACCTCGATATGAATCACCCGTCGGTGACCGACAACGCCGGCTTCGACATCCTGCCCTGGAGTATCCCCGTGACGCCGTATCTGCAAGGCGTACAACCCAATGACGCTCGTGTCTCGGCCGTGTACGGCCAGCCCGACCCGGCCTGGTATCCGCCGACGTTCGTCTGCTGGGGTGGCGACGAGATGTTCCGCGACGGGATTCGTGAATATGTCCAGCGTCTGGAAGAGGGCGGCGTCGAACTACTCGCGATGGAGGAACCAGGCATGTTCCACGTGTTCCCGATCCTCATGCCGTGGGCCGAGTCATCCAAACGCGTGTTCCGCGCGCTGGAGGAACGCGCCGGGCGGTATGTGGTGTCTGACGACGACGCCACCGCCACGCACTGAGCTGACCCGGGCATGCTCGCCCGGACGTGCTCACCCCTCGCGGCGGTAGGGCTCACATCCGATGGGTGCCTTGGGGGCTTCTCGCCAGGCGATCTCCGAGATCGGCTTGACCACCGGTTCACCCTCGGTGAGAGTGAACTTCTCGCCGTGATGGGCCAGGTCGATCTCCGGACCCGACAGCAGGCGGTAGGTGGCCTTTTCCTTGTCGACCGCCACGACGATCTTCGAGTCACGCACGATCATGCGGAATGACATGTACGACAACCGATTCGGCAGACGCGGTGCAAAGGTGACATGTCCGCCGAAGTCGCGCATGCCGCCGAAACCGGCGACGCAGTCGGTCCATGCCCCGGCCAGCGCGGCGATGTGCAGTCCGCTGCTGACGTTGTCGTGCAGGTCGTGCAGATCGGTGAACACCGACTCGACGAGCAGATCGTAGGACAGGTCGAGGTAGCCGACCTCGGCGGCGGTGACCGCTTCACAACACGCCGACAGCGACGAGTCGCGGACGGTCAGCGGATAGTAGTAGTCGAAGTTGCGGAGCTTCTGCTCCGGCGAGAACGCCTCGCCGAACAGGTACATCGCGAACACCAGGTCGGCCTGCTTGACCACCTGCTTGCGATACAGGTCGTAGTACGGATAGTTCAGCAGCAGAGGGTATTTCCCGGTCGACGCCTCGAAATCCCAGGCCGACAGCAGTGTGAACGACTCGCACTGCTGATGCACGCCGAGCGCCTCGTCGAACGGGATGGTCATGTCGTCGGCGCATGATTCCCAGTGCGCCGCTTCGGCATCGGTCACCCCGAACTCGCGCGCGAGATCGGGGCGACGCTGCACCGCGGCCACCGCGTCACGCAGATTCTGTTGTGCGGCAAGGTTGGTGAAGACATTGTTGTTCACCACCGCGGTGTACTCGTCGGGTCCGGTGACACCGTCGATGCGGAACTTGCCGTTGACGTCGTGGTGGCCGAGGCCGGCGAACAGGCGCGCGGTTTCCACCAGAAGTTCGACGCCGCATTCGGTTTCGAACTGGATGTCATGGGTGGCGCGCATGTATCGCGCGGTCGCGTTGGCGATGTCGGCGGTGACGTGCACGCCCGCGGTGCCGGCGGGCCAGTAGCCGGAACACTCATCGCCGTTGATGGATCGCCACGGGAACATCGCGCCCTTCTGGCCGAGTTCGGCGGCGCGGCTCTTGGCCTTGTCCATCGTCGCATGTCGCCAGCGCAGTTCCTCGCCGGCGGCGGCGGGCACCGTGTAGGTGAGCATCGGGAGGATGAAACTCTCGGTGTCCCAGAAGGTATGGCCGTCGTAGCCGGGGCCGGTGAGTCCCTTGGCGGGGATGGCGCGCGACTGTCCGCGGGCACCGGCCTGCAGGACGTGGAACAGCGCGAATCGCACCGCCTGCTGGAGTTCGGGGTCGCCGTCGAGTTCGACGTCGGCGTCGCGCCAGAAATCTTCGAGGTAATGGATCTGGTCGGCTTTCAGTGCGTCCCAACCGGTTTCCATCGCCATCGCCAGCGCGGCGTCGACCTGGGCGCGCAACGCGGGCACCGATCGTCGGGCCGACCATCCGTAACCGAGATACTTGGTCAGCGTCAGTGACTTGCCCTGCGGCACATTCGCGGCGATGGTCAGACGGGCGAGGTCCTCGTCGGCGCGGATGAAGGTGTCGGCCTTGTCCGGGAAGTCGATCTCGTGGTCCATGCCCGCGGCGACGTGAAGACCGGATTTCTTGGTGTGGTGCACCAACATTCCCCAGTAATTGCGGCACGCGGCCAGGTCGGAGACCAGCGGTTGATCCAGTGCGGCGGCCAGTCGGGGATCGTTGCCCGGCGCCGGAACCGGCTCATTGGCAAGCAGATCCGACTGCAGGACGATCTTCATGTCCTCACCGATCGGCTCCACCTCGTAGCGGATCGCGGCGATGGTGCGTTTGGTGAACGACACCAGACGCTCGGACTTGATGCGCACGGTGCGCCCGGTCGGCGAGGTCCACAACGTCGACCGCTTGAGCGTTCCGGTGCGGAAATCGAGGATGCGTTCGTGTTCCTCGGTGCGCCCGTACCGCAGGTCCATCGGCTCGTCCTCGACGAGCAGCCGGATGATCTTGCCGTCGGTCACGTTGACCACGGTCTGCCCGGATTCGGGGTAACCGTAACCACTTTCGGCGTACGGCAGGCCACGCAACTCGAAGAAGCCGTTGAGGTAGGTGCCCGGATGGTCGACCGGTTCGCCCTCCTCGAAGCTGCCGCGCAGGCCGATGTGGCCGTTGGACAGGGCGAACAGGGTTTCGGTGCGGCCGAGCATGTCGATGTCGAGTCCGCGCCAACGCAATTGCCAGGGATGGATGTCGAATCCGTGGTCGGACAGGGCGGCGCTGTGCTGCGCGTTGCGCGTGTGCCCGGTCATGCGGGGATCAGCTCGTCGAGGTCGTTGACGACGACGTCGGCACCGGCCGCGGTCATCGCGTTCGCCTGGGTGCCGCCGACCCGGTCGATGCCGACGACGTAGCCGAAATGTCCTGCGACAGCGGCGGTTATGCCCGAGATGGCGTCCTCGAAGACGGCTGCGTCGGCTGGGTCGACGTCCATCAGCTGCGCGCCGAGCAGGAACGAATCGGGTGCCGGTTTGCCGTTCAGTCCGCGCTCGACGATGTCGAGACCGTCGACCCGCTTCTCGACGAAACTCGTGAGGTTTGCCGCATCGAGCACAGCCGCTCCGTTCTTTGATGAGGTGACGACGCCGATGCGCAGGCCGGCGGCAGCGGCGGCCTCGAGGTATCGCAGCGATCCCGGGTAGGCCAGGTCGTTGGTCCCGGCCGCCGACAGCAGCTCGAGGAAGACGTCGTTCTTGCCCGAACCGATCGCGTCCATGGTCTCTTCGTCGACGTCGGTGATGTCGCGTGAGGCAAGGAAAGCGCGCACCCCGTCGTCGCGGGGTCGACCATCGACGTAGTCGAGGTAGTCCTGCTCGGTGAACGGCGTGAAGCCGTCGCCGTCGCGTTGCGACAGGAACTCGTCGAAGGCCTGCTTCCACGCTTTGCGGTGCAAGACCGCTGTACTCGTCAACACGCCATCAAGATCGAACAGCGCGACGGTGACCACCTCTGGCAAACCCAACACGAAGGGCAACGCTACCTGTCGGAGGCCGAGTCGGCGCGATATGCGTAAGGGCATGCTGGCGGGGCCGGTTAATGCGTTGTCCGGCGTCGGGTGAGGTGGGCATGATCATGAGCATGAGTCGACGTTTCGCGCAGGTGGATGTGTTCTGTTCGCAACCGATTTCGGGCAATCCGGTGGCTGCGGTGCTCGATGCCGAGGGCATCACCGACGACGCGATGGCAGCCTTCGCGCGGTGGACGAACCTCTCGGAGACCACGTTCGTCCTGCCGCCGAGCGATCCCGGCGCGGACTATCGGCTGCGGATTTTCACGCCAGGCGGCGAACTGCCGTTTGCCGGCCACCCGACCCTCGGGTCGGCGCACGCGTGGCTGGCTGCGGGCGGCGTACCGAACGGGGAGTACATCGTCCAGGAGTGTGGCATCGGACTCGTCTCGATCCGACGCGACGGCGATCGGCTGGCCTTCGCGGCGCCGCCGCTGCGCAAGTCTGGTCCGGCCGATCCCGAGACCGTCGCCGAGGTGGCCGGCGCGCTCGGCGTCGCGGCGGAGCGCGTGCTCGCCGCCGAATGGGTGGACAACGGACCCGGCTGGATAGCGCTGTGGCTGGACTCGGCGCAGCGGGTGCTCGACGTCGAACCCGATATGGCAGCTCTGGGCAAGCATGAGGTGGGCATCGTCGGTTTCTACGGTGCTCCCAGTCATCCCGACGATCCGTCGGTCGCCATCGAGGTGCGGGCCTTCGCGCCCGGCGACGGGGTGCCCGAAGACCCGGTCACCGGCAGCCTGAACGCGGGGCTGGCGGTGTGGCTACGCGGGATCGACGCGATTCCGGCGTCGTATGTGGCCTCGCAGGGCACGGCACTCGGGCGCGCCGGACGCGTCTACGTCGACGACGACGGCGAACAGATCTGGGTCGGTGGGCGCAGCACGACGGTGATCTCCGGGACCGTTGAGCTCTGAGTTGCCGATGGGCCGCGTCGCTACAGTGAGCCCATGGCCGAGCCCGACACCGTGACCACCGAGAGCACCGTGACCACCGAGAGCACCGAGATCCCGGAGACCACCGAAAGCGCCAAGGCCGCCAAGAAGCGTCGGCGTCGTGAGCCGCCGCCGGACCCGCAACCGTTGCCGGGACTGGTCGACGCGCACACCCATCTCGCCGCGTGCGGTGGCCGCGACGCGGCGTCGGTGGCGCAGATCCTCGACCATGCCGAGGCCGTCGGCGTCGGTCAGGTGGTCACTGTCGCCGACGACATGATCGACGCGCGCTGGGCGGTGCAGGCCGCGCACTGGGATGACCGGGCGTTCGCTGCGGTGGCGTTGCATCCGACTCACGCCGGAGACCTCGACGACGCCGCCAAGGCCGAACTCGAGCAGATGGTCGCCGACGATCGGGTGGTGGCGGTCGGGGAGACCGGGCTGGACTACTACTGGCCGGGTAAATCGGAATCGGCCGCGTCACCGGAGGTGCAGCGCGACGCCTTCGCCTGGCACATCGACCTGGCCAAGCGCGTCGGCAAGCCGCTGATGATCCACAACCGTGAGGCCGACCGCGATCTGCTCGACGTGCTGGCCGCCGAGGGCGAGCCGGACACCGTGATCATGCATTGCTTCTCCGGTGACCTTTCCGTTGCACGCGAATGCGTCGAGCGCGGCTTCATGCTCAGTTTCGCCGGCACGGTGACGTTCGCCAACGCCGAGCAGCTGCGGGAAGCGGCGGCGTTCGTGCCGTCGGATCAGATCCTGGTGGAGACCGACGCGCCGTTCCTGACCGCACATCCCTACCGTGGCCAGCCCAATCAGTCCTATTGCCTGCCCTACACCGCACGCGGGCTGGCGCAGGTCCGCGGTGTGGATGCCGCCGAGCTCGCGGTGACGCTCGGCGAGAACGCGCGTCGGGTGTACGCACTGCCTTTGCGGTAACCATCCCTGTTCGTTATCGTATTGTGATCCCACTGCCCGGGGTGGTATACGCCAAGTAACGGAGCCAGTGCCCGCGGCGGTGCGGATGACGCCCAGTGTTCCCGGATCAGGATGTTGCTTTGTCTGTCATTTCTCGCATCAACAACTCGGACTCGATCGGCGCGCGCGTGGCCGTCGGAGCCGTGCTCACCACCCTCGTCGCCGGTGGTGTGATGGGAATGGCCATGCGCAAGGACGTCACGATCAACGTCGACGGACACATCCGCCACGTGTCGACGATGGCGTGGTCGGTGGATTCGGTCCTCCAGTCGCAGGGCTTCAACCCGTCCGAGGCCGACAAGGTGATCCCGGCGCTCGACGCCCCGCTGAACAACGGCGAGACCGTGCTGATGAAGCGGGAGAAGACGGTCACCCTCGACATCGACGGCCGACGCGAGGTGATCAAGACCCACGCGGCGAGCCTGCCCGAACTGTTGGCCGAGAAGCAGCTGTCCGATGCCCGCGCCCGCAATGTGAACTTCGAGTCCGGTGCCTCGATTCCCGAGGAGGGCGCCGTCGTCGACGTCGCGCTGCCCAAGCCGGTGCGCCTCACCGACGGCATCACCACGTACGCGACTACGGTCGCCGCGCACACGGTCGGCGACGCGCTCGTCGCCACCGGCAAGCCGCTCTCGGATGAGGACAAGGTGGTTCCGGCCGCCGACACCCCACTCACCCCGAACATGAAGATTCAGGTCACGCGCATCCGCACCCTGGAGTCGACGGTCAACGAGGACGTCGCCCCGCCGGAGATCAAGCAGGACGATCCCACCCTGGTCCGCGACCGCAAGGTGGTGCTCAAGAAGGGCAAGCCCGGCGAAGCCCGCGTGACCTACTCGATCACCATGGTCAACGGCAAAGAGATCAAGCGCCGGAAGCTCGGCGCCGAGACCCTGGTGCAGCCCGTGGCCGCGACCGTGCGCGTCGGAACCAAGCCGGGTGCGCCCTACGTGCCGGCCGGCTCGGTGTGGGATCGCTTGGCGCAGTGCGAATCCACCGGCAACTGGGCCATCAACTCCGGCAACGGGTTCTTCGGCGGCATCCAGTTCGACCAGAACACCTGGGACCGCTGGGGTGGCCAGGAGTACGCTCCGCGAGCCGATCTCGCGACCCGCGAAGAGCAGATCGCGATCGCCAGCAAGACCCTCGCCGCGCAGGGGTGGGGTGCCTGGCCGGCCTGCTCGTCGAGTCTCGGATTGCGCTGAGTACCTCCGATCGGCCGCGACTGCTCGGCCCGGTGCAGATCCGCGAACTCGCCGCTGAACTCGGTGTGCGCCCGACCAAGACACTCGGCCAGAACTTCGTGCACGACGCCAATACGGTGCGTCGGATCGTCAACGCGTCCGGCGTGACCTCGTCCGACGTCGTTCTCGAGGTCGGGCCCGGTCTCGGATCGTTGACCTTGGCGTTGCTGGAGGCGGCCCGCGAGGTGATCGCGGTGGAGATCGATCCGGTTCTCGCACAGCGGCTCCCGCGCACCGTCGCCGAGTTCGCGCCGGATCGCGTCGACGACGTGACCGTTGTCACTGCCGATGCGATGTCGATCTCCGCCGACGACCTCCCGGCCGCGCCCACCGCGCTGGTCGCCAACCTTCCCTACAATGTCGCGGTCCCGGTTCTGCTGCATCTGATGGCCGAATTGCCGAGCATCGCAACAGCTTTGGTGATGGTTCAGGCGGAAGTGGCCGATCGTCTGGCAGCCGAACCCGGCGGCCGCGTCTACGGGGTGCCCAGCGTGAAAGCCCGCTACTTCGGTGACGTCAGCAGGGCAGGTGCGGTGGGGCGCAACGTCTTCTGGCCCGAACCCAAGGTCGAGTCCGGGTTGGTGCGGATCCGGCGCACCGACACCTATCCCACCGATGCGGCCACGCGGAAGAGCGTCTTCGCCGTCGTCGACGCCGCGTTCGCCCAGCGCCGCAAGACGTTACGGTCGGCGTTGGCCTCCTGGGCGGGCAGTCCGGCCGAGTCCGAGCGGCGGCTGCGGGCGGCCGGGATCGATCCGCAGCTGCGCGGCGAACGGCTCGCCGTCGACGACTATGTGCGCCTCGCCGCCGTCGACGAGAATCCTTGATCCGACATGCCGCGCGACGTCGTCTACGCTGAGTTCTTGTGTCTCGCGCATCTCTGACGGTGGTATCCGACGCCGTCACCGTGCGGGCCCCCGGGAAGGTCAATCCCTATCTCGCTGTCGGGCCGCTGCGCCCCGACGGCTATCACGATCTGACCACCGTCTTTCAGGCGCTGTCCCTCTACGACGACATCTCGGTCGCCCGGGCCGCCGAACTCACCGTGCGAACCCGCGGCGACGTGGTGGGTGTGGTGCCCGACGATCCGACCAACCTCGCCGCGCGGGCGGCCGTCGCGTTGGCCGAGTGGGCCGGTCGCTCACCCAAGGTGGCCATCGAGATCGTCAAACGCATCCCGGTGGCCGGTGGCATGGCCGGCGGTAGCGCCGACGCCGCCGGAGCCCTGGTGGCGTTGACCGAGCTGTGGAAACTCGACATCGAGCGTGGGCCGCTGGAGGAGATCGCCGCCGCACTCGGCAGCGACGTCCCGTTCTCACTGCGGGGCGGCACCGCGCTGGGCACCGGCCGCGGCGAACAACTGATGCCCGTACTGGCCCGCGGGAACTTCCACTGGGTGCTTGCGCTGTCGAAGACCGGACTCTCCACGCCCGCGGTCTTCGCCGAACTCGACCGGCTGCGCGACGCCCGCTCCGACGACGTCGCCACCCCCGACATCGCGCGTCCCGACGACCTGATGAAGGCGCTCGCGGCCGGTGATCCGCATGCCGTGGCACCGCTGCTGCGCAACGATCTGCAGCCGGCCGCGCTCAGCCTGCAGCCGACGCTGCGTCGCACCTTGCGCGCCGGGGTGGATGCCGGTGCGCTCGGCGGCGTCGTCTCCGGATCCGGGCCGACGTGTGCGTTTCTCTGTGCCGACGAGACGTCGGCGATCAACGTGGCGGCGGAGTTGTCGGGGGCGGGGGTGGCGCGCGCGGTGCGTACGGCCAGCGGACCGGTGCCCGGCGCGCGGCTCGTCGTCGACGAGTGAGTTGAGCCGGCGGTTACGAGCCGAATACGTTGATGGCGTTGCCGTAGGCGCGCAGTGCGGGGATCGAGCCGTTGTAGCGATTGAGGTCGACGCGCGTGGGCACGCCCGGCAGCCACCCGGAATCGGTGAACTGCCAGAACGTCCACGTATTCCAGCCGCCGCGCGGCATCTGCGGACCGGCGCCGCCACGGTACGACGCGATCCACAGCGGGTGGTCGGCGAACTCGCTGGTCGCGCCCATCTGGTTGTTCCAGAAGTTCGGGTACGTGTAGATGATCGTCTTGCGTCCGGTGAGGGGTTCGAGGGTTGCGAAGTACTCGCGAACCCAGGCGCGCAGCGCCGCCGGGCCGAGGCCGCCGCTGTGTTCGAGGTCGAGTACCGGCGGCAGGTCGAGAATCCCGTTCTGCCCCAACACTATCGTCGCGTAGAACAGGGCCTGCGCGGCGGCCGGGCGACTCGGATCGGCGTAGTGGTAGGTGCCGCGAATCAGTCCGGCGGCGCGCATCGCGAGGCTGTCGGTCACGAAATACGGGTTCACGTACCACGTCGACTCGGTGGCCTTGACCATGGCCAATTGCTGGCCCGCGGCGCGCACCGCGAACCAGTTGATCGATGCGCCACCGGGATGCTGGTGGCTGGAGACGTCGGGCCCCACCTGTGGTGCCGCGGCGGCGGTGGGCGCGAGCAGTGCGCCGGGAAGTGCGATCGTGGCGGCGAGGGCGGCAGTGGCCAGAGTTCGTCGGATCAGCATTGTGTTGACGGTAGTAGATCGTCGTCGGGGGCAAGCCCGGAATCGACGCACGGCGTGATATGAGGCCAGCTCTGGCTGGCTGCAGACGGCTGAGTATGTTCTTCCCATGCACGCCACGTCGCGACCCGCGCTCGCCGTCATCGTCGCCGCCATTCTCACCGCTGTGTCGATGACCGGATCGCTGCTCGCCGGCCCGGCCGCGGCGGCGCCGATCACCACACCGTCGACGCCGGGAACGGTGTTGTCGCAGACCGCACTTCCCGCGTCGGCGCTGCCGTCGAATGTGGCACGCGGGTACCGGCTGCTCTACGTCACCCAGGATCAGAGCGGGCGGCCGGTCACCAGCACCGGCGCGCTGTATCTGCCCGCGGGCAAAGCCCCCGCCGGCGGGTGGCCGGTGATGTCGTGGGCGCACGGGACCAGCGGCATCTCCGACGCCTGTTCGCCGAGTTCGAGGCCCGGTTCGTACCGCGACTTCTACGAACCGTCGCTCTCGGTCGCCATGCGCGCGGGCTATGCGGTCACCGCCAGCGACTACCCAGGTCTCGGTAGCGGGGGCCGCGCCGAGTACCTCGGCGGTCGCGCCGAAGGCCGGGCCGTCATCGACATGATCCGCGCCGCGCGTGCCGTCGACCCGTCGCTGTCTCGGCGCTGGGTGTCCACCGGTCATTCCCAGGGCGGGCATTCGGCGCTCTGGGCCGCACAGCTGGCGCCGCACTACGCTCCGGAACTGCCGTTGATGGGGACCGTGGCGTACGCGCCCGCGTCGAATCTCGAGGGGGTGATTCCGATGATGCTGCCGGGAGTGCCCGATCTCGGTCCGTTCAACGGTCTCACCGGTCTCGTTTTGTACATTCTCGACGGACTGGACCACGCTCGGCCGGACGTCGATGTCCCGTCGTATCTCACCCCGCTGGGCCGGGAGTGGCTGGTGCGGGCCAGGGGGGTGTGCGTGTTCAACCTGCGCACGGCGTTGGGGTCGGTCGGTCCGGGAAGTCTGATCGCCAAGCCGATGACCGATCCCCGGTTCACCGCGGCGCTCAAGGACTACCTGGGAGTCCCGGCGGGCGGCTACAGCGCGCCGATCCGGATCGAGCAGGGCATCTCCGACACCACCGTGCCGTTGCCGCTCAGCGTCGCGTTGGACGCGCAGATGCGTTCGGCCGGAACGAATGTCGAGTTGCGCACCTACCCCGGCGCGGACCATCAGGGTGTGCAGCGTGCCGCCCAGCAAGACGCCTTCGACACGATCGCGGCCTACTTCCGCCGATGATGGTGCACCCGGGGGTTGCTATCGTCGTCCGGTGGCACCCCCGAACGCTCTGATCAACGTCGACCGTATCTCCAAGAGTTTCGGCATCAAGCCGCTGCTGGAGTCGGTCAGCCTCGGCGTGCACGAGGGACAACGCATCGGGGTCGTCGGACTCAACGGCGGCGGTAAGACGACGCTGCTGGAGATCCTCGCCGGCATCACCGAACCCGACAGCGGGCGCGTGTCGCGCGCCGGTGGCGCACGCATCGCGACGGTCACCCAGCGCGGCGAACTGCCGGCCGGTGCGACGGTGGCCGAGGTCGTGGTCGGCGGTCCCGAGGTGGCCGTCCACGAGTGGGCGTCGGACTCCCGTGTCCGCGGCATCCTCAAGGGCATCGACATCGAGCATCTGCTCGACGCTCGCGTCGACGAACTCTCCGGCGGGCAGCGGCGTCGCGTCGGGCTGGCCGCGGCGCTGGTCGCCGACGTCGATCTGTTGATCCTCGACGAGCCGACCAACCACCTCGACATCGAGGGCGTGCAGTGGCTGGCCGATCATCTGGTGGCCCGGCGCAGCGCGCTTGTCGTGGTCACCCACGACCGCTGGTTCCTCGACACTGTCGCCAACCGCACCTGGGAGGTCCACTCGGGGCGTGTCGACGAGTACGAGGGCGGCTACAACGATTGGATCTTCGCCCGCGCCGAGCGCGTCCGGCTCTCCGACGCCGCGGAGGAACGTCGGCAGAATTTGGCGCGCAAGGAACTCGCCTGGCTGCGACGTGGGCCGCCGGCCCGGACGTCGAAGCCGCGGTACCGGATCGAGGCGGCGGAGAAACTCATCGCCGACGTCCCGCCGCCCCGCGACTCGGTCACGTTGTCGGCCTTCGCAAAACGACGCCTCGGTCGCGTGGTGATCGAGTTGGAGGATGCCCGGCTGGCCACACCTGGACCGGAGTCCAAAGTGCTCGTCGACGATTTGACGTGGCGATTGGCGCCCGGTGAACGCGTCGGCCTGGTGGGCGTGAACGGGTCGGGCAAGACGACGTTGCTGCGCGCGTTGGCCGGCGAGGTGGATGTGTCGCCGGGCCGGCGCATTGAGGGCACCACGGTCTCCCTCGGGTGGCTGCGCCAGGAACTCGACGACCTCGATCCCGGTCAGCGGGTACTCGACGCCGTGGAATCGGTGGCCACGCGAATCATGCTGGGGGACAAGGAGATGTCGGCCGGGCAACTGGCTGAGCGGCTTGGATTCACCCCGGCGCGACAGCGGCAGCCGGTGGGTGACCTCTCCGGCGGTGAACGTCGGCGCCTGCAGTTGACGCGGGTGCTGATGGCCGAACCGAACGTCCTGCTGCTCGATGAGCCGACCAACGATCTCGACATCGACACCCTGCAGCAACTCGAGGATCTGCTGGACGGCTGGGCGGGCACGCTGGTGGTGATCAGTCACGACCGCTACCTGATCGAGCGGATCTGCGACACCACGTGGGCGCTGTTCGGCGACGGCAAGCTCACCAACCTGCCCGGCGGCATCGAGCAGTATCTTCGACGACGACGCGAATTGGCTGCGGCATCAAGCACTTCCGGTTCGGTGCTGGGGTCGACCGCGGCTGGGCAGAATGCGTCGGGTGCCGGGGCGTCGGATTCTGGGGCATCGGGCTCTGGGGCGCCGGGTTCTGGTGGGTCATCGAAAACTACTGCCGCGCCGACGGTTTCGGCGGCCGAGCATCGCGAGGCGCGGAAGGCGATGAACCGGCTGGAGCGTCAGATCGCGCAGCTCGACACTCGGGAAGCTCGCCTGCACGACGAGTTGGTCGCCGCGGCAACCGATCCCGAACGGCTGATGACGCTCAACGCGGAACTCAAAGAGGTCGTCGAGGCCAAGGAAGCCGCCGAGATGGAGTGGCTCGAGGTGGCCGAACGCGTCGAGTGACTGGGCGCGTGGAGTAACTGAGTGCGCCGACGAGCCGCGGCGTCGAATAGAGTGGGCGCGTTGACTGGTCAGGTGTGGTGGGTCAGCGCCGGATCGCGCCGTTCACCATGGCTGCGACGGCGATCGCCCCGTTCTGGTTGATGTGGTACGGCAGTGCGATGCGGTTGCTCAGGGCACTTTCGTACCAGGGGTCGACGAGGTTGCACGGATCATGGCCTGCCGAACGAGCATTCGCGTCGACGAAGGTGCCGCCGACCTTGGCGGTCGCGCGGGCCAATGCCTGGTTGGCGCGGGCGAATACCGAGTTCATGTAGGCGGCGTCAGGGTTGCTCAGCGGAACCAGCGGCCAGCAGCCGTGGTTGCCGATGAATCCGCCGATTCCGACCACGATGATCTGCGCGCGAGGTGCCTTGCGTCGGATCGCGGCCAGCGCCGGGGTCACCCGGTTTTCCATCCGGGCGATGCGCCAGCGCGCCTCGCCGTCGACCGCCCTGTTGCTGCGGCACCGCCGGTCGGCGATGGGGTTGCGTACGGTGCACTGCACCAAGACCGCACCCCAGCGCATGTCGTTGCCGCCGATGCTGACGGTGATCAGCTGCGCGTCGCGCGGGACGAAATTGAGCTGCGGTGGCTTGTAGCCGCCACTGGTTTGTTGCCCGGATTGCCACAGATTGGGTGCCTGGGCGCCGGCGCATGACAGGTCGATGAACCGGGCGGCGCGGGTGACCGTGTGCACGATGGACGGGTAATTGAACGACGATCGCTTGCATCCGCCGAAGTAGCCCGGCGTCGGAGTGAGGAAGCCGCCGGATGCGCGGGAGTCGCCCAGGGCCACATAGGTGCCGCCGGTAAAAGCGGCCGGGGTGGTGGGGGCCACGGGTGCCGGTGGGGGACTGGCCGGGATCGCATTTGCCCGAGGTGTCCACATGACCGCTATCAACGCGACTGCGGCGAACAGAACCGCCGTAAACCTCACCATTGCGCCTCGACGCACGACTTCGACCACCTCACCCAACCAACAACAACCCAACCATCAACAAATTCGCCGCACGAAGCCGCGCCAGGCCAGATCTTAAGGCCTCGATCTGCCGATCGGAACATCCTGGTGATTCTGTTGTGCGACGTAGCGGTGACACTTGTGGCTGCGAGGGGTCACCCCGGCCAGGTGGTGATGGTTTGGCCGGTTCTCGGGTTGCGCCAGATGACGGTGCGGTTCTCGCCCATGGTCGGTATCCAGAGTCCGAAGTGTTTGCGGTGGTGGTCCGGGGTGCACAGCGGAATCAGGTTTTCGCGCACGGTCCAGCCACCGTCGACCGGACTCTTTCGGTCGAACGGCTTGAGGTGGTCGAGCTCGCATTGTTCGGCGGGTCTGTCGCAGTACGGATACCGGCAGTAATGATCGGTCGCGTAGATCTCCTCGCGCAGGCGTCGGCTCGGTTGGTAGGTGAGCGCGCCGGGTGGTGGTGCGCCCCGTGGCCGGGATGGATCGGGTGGCGGGTCGGGTGGTCGGGGTTCACGGATGACGATGGTCGCGATGCCTCGCTGATGCAGCTGGGTGGCGTAGGCGGGGGTGATCGCGCCGTACCCGCGGAGGCGGGGTAGTTCGGTGCCGGTGGGGTCGACGGTGACCGTCAGTCCGGTCGGTTCG
>JAEYMI010000022.1 GCA_023461275.1 Actinomycetes bacterium
TCGCGGCGGGGCGGCGGCGGCTACATCCGCATCACGCGGGTGCAGGTGGACCGGCAGACGCTGTTGATGCACGTCATCAATTCCATCGGCGGCACGCTGGATCACGCCAGCGCACGGGCCATCACCCAGAATCTGGTGGAATCCGAGGCTATCAGCCGGGAGCTGGGGCAGGCGCTTCTGTCCGCCACCGGCGAGCAGGCGCTGCACTCCGTCGCCAAGGAGCAGCGCAACACGCTGCGGGCCGATATTTTTAAGCAGATCCTGATCCATTCGGTCTGATTTTTCAGCAAGGAGGTTACGATTATGAGATGTGATCGTTGTGGAAAGAACGAGGCTACGTTTTACTATAAGAGCAATATCAACGGCAAGGTGACGCAGATCCACCTTTGCCCCCAGTGTGCGGAGGAGCTGGGCTACACCGATTCCTTCCGCTCCGCCGGTATGACCGGCGGTCTGTTCGGAGATTTCTTCTCCCGTCCCTTCGGGATGCTGGAGCCGTTCTTCAATGGGTTTGGCTCCCGGATGCTCACCGAGTTCCCCGAACCGGTGGACGTACTGGGGCAGGCGCGGGAGAGCGTGCCGGCCGCAGAGGAACACAGCGACCTGCTGCCCAAGGACGAGCAGGACGCGCTGACCAAGCAGCGCAAGCGCAACGCGCTGCAAATGCAGCTGAATCTGGCAGTGGAGGCGGAGCATTTCGAGGAAGCCGCCAAGCTGCGGGATGAGCTGCGGGCGCTGGAGCAATAAGCCCGGCGCGAAACACCATAGCTAAGAGAGGAAGTGCTATTTTATGAGCGAGAATAAATTCACCCCCCGGGCCGAGGAGGCCCTGCGTCTGAGTCAGGAAGCGGCGGAGGAGATGGGCCACGGCTACGTTGGCTCCGAGCATCTGCTGCTTGGTCTGATCCGTGAGGAGGAGGGCATTGCCCACCGTGTCCTCAGCGAATATGGCGTCACCGATGAGATGGTGTGCGACGTGCTGCAGCGCAGCGTGGGCAAGGGCTTGTCCGGCACCGCGCCCAGTCAGGGTCTGACCCCCCGCGCCAAGAGCGTGGTGGAGCTGGCCGTGTCCGAGGCCGCCCGTATGGGCAGCAGCTATATCGGCACGGAGCATCTGCTGATGGGTATTCTCCGCGAGGGCGGCAACATGGCGCTGCGCATCCTGCGCACCATGGGCGTCGACCCCAAGAAGATGTACAGCAGCATCGTGCAGAAGCTGAACGACACGCCCCACACCGTGACCAGCGGCGCGTCCACCGCCAACCGCGAGTCCGATAAGAAGAACAAGACCCTTGCCGAGTTCACCCGCGACCTTACCGAGGCCGCACGCGCCGGCAAGCTGGACCCCGTCATCGGCCGTGAGAAGGAGATCCAGCGGGTCATCCAGATCCTGTCCCGCCGCACGAAGAACAACCCCGTTCTCATCGGTGAGCCCGGCGTCGGCAAGACCGCCATCGTCGAAGGCCTCGCCCAGCGCATCGTCGAGGGTGACGTCCCGGAGTCGTTGCGCGACAAGACCGTTGTCTCCCTCGACCTCGGTTCGATGGTCGCCGGCGCCAAGTACCGCGGCGAGTTCGAGGAACGCCTCAAGGCCGTTCTCGACGAGATCAAGGGATCGGCCGGCCAGGTCATCACCTTCATCGACGAGCTGCACACCATCGTGGGCGCCGGAGCGACCGGCGAATCCGCCATGGACGCAGGCAATATGATCAAACCGATGCTCGCCCGCGGTGAGCTGCGGCTGGTCGGCGCGACCACCCTCGAGGAGTACCGCAAGTACATCGAGAAGGACGCCGCCCTGGAGCGTCGGTTCCAGCAGGTCTATGTCGGTGAGCCGTCGGTGGAAGACGCCATCGGCATCCTGCGTGGCCTCAAGGAGCGCTACGAGGTGCACCACGGTGTGCGCATCACCGACTCCGCATTGGTCGCTGCCGCAACACTTTCCGACCGCTACATCACCTCGCGCTTCCTGCCGGACAAGGCCATCGACCTCGTCGACGAGGCCGCCTCCCGGCTGCGCATGGAGATCGACTCGCGCCCCGTCGAAATCGACGAGGTGGAGCGCATCGTCCGCCGCCTGGAAGTGGAAGAGGTTGCGCTGCAGAAGGAAACCGACGCAGCGTCGAAGGATCGGTTGGACAAGCTGCGCGGCGAACTGGCCGACCAGAAGGAGAAGCTCAACGAGCTCTCCGCTCGCTGGCAGTCGGAGAAGACCGCCATCGACGCCATCCGTGACACCAAAGAAGAGCTGGAACGCCTTCGCGGAGAAGCTGATCGCGCCGAGCGCGCCGGCGATCTCGGACGCGCCGCTGAGCTGCGGTACGGCCAGATCCCGACCCTGGAGAAGGAACTCGACGCCGCGATCGAGAAGACCGGCACCGACCCCACCCAGGACGTGATGCTGCAGGAGGAGGTCGGCCCCGACGACGTCGCACAGGTCGTCTCCGCCTGGACTGGCATCCCGGCGGGCAAGATGCTCGAAGGTGAAACCGCCAAGCTGCTGCGCATGGAAGAGGAACTGGGCCACCGCGTCATCGGACAATCCGAGGCCGTGGTCGCCGTCTCCGACGCCGTGCGTCGCGCTCGGGCCGGTGTTGCCGACCCGAACCGGCCGCTCGGATCGTTCCTGTTCCTCGGGCCCACCGGCGTCGGCAAGACCGAGCTGGCCAAGGCGCTCGCGGAATTCCTCTTCGACGACGAACGCGCGATGGTCCGCATCGACATGAGTGAGTACGGCGAAAAGCACGCCGTCGCACGGCTTGTCGGTGCACCTCCGGGCTACGTCGGCTACGAGCAGGGCGGTCAGCTGACCGAGGCGGTGCGGCGTCGTCCGTACACCGTGGTCCTCTTCGACGAGGTCGAGAAGGCCCACCCGGACGTCTTCGACATCCTGCTGCAGGTGCTCGACGAAGGTCGACTCACCGACGGGCAGGGACGCACCGTCGACTTCCGCAACACCATTCTGATCCTCACCTCGAACCTCGGTTCCGGTGGCGATCGTGACCAGGTGATGGCGGCCGTCCGCGCAGCGTTCAAGCCGGAGTTCATCAACCGACTCGACGACGTGGTGATCTTCGAGGCACTGAGCCCCGAGGAACTGGTGTCCATCGTCGACATCCAGCTGGGGCAACTGCAGAAGCGGCTCGCTCAGCGTCGCCTCGAGTTGGAGGTCACCCCGAAGGCCAAGGAATGGCTGGCCGAGCGCGGTTTCGACCCGCTCTACGGCGCCCGCCCGCTGCGGCGCCTGGTGCAGCAGGCCATCGGCGATCAGCTCGCCAAGGCATTGCTGGCCGGCGACATCCGCGACGGCGACGTCGTGCCGGTGAACGTCAGTGCCGACGGAAACGCGTTGGTGCTGGGCTGATCTGAGCTCTTGATGACAACGAGCCCCCGTGATCATTTGATCTCGGGGGCTCGTCGTCTGTCACGACACGTAACCGGATCAGCAGGCCGGTGCACCCGGGAACGCGGGCACACCCACCCGACATCCAGCCGCCGTCACCGCACGTAGCCGGGCTTCGGGGTTGCGGATCTGCAGGGCCGGGATCAGGCCGTTGGTGACGACCGCGGTCTTGGCGGCCGGCGAGGTCGCGCGCGGGTTGAGAGTGCCGCGGACGCGGGCGAAGTTCACCAGCTCGTCGTAGGCCATCGACAGGTACGCCTCGGTGGTGCGATCCTGTGGTGCAAGCGAATTGAAGTCGACGCCGGTCTCGAACTCGTGACGCACCGAGTGCACTCCCTGGTTGCATCCCGGCTTGTCGAGGTTCAGCTGGAACGACGCGTTGCGCGGGTTCGGCGGCGTGATCGTCGCCTGGTCGTTGCACATGTGGTGCGAGATCCGGTCGCCGAGAACGTGAATGTAGATCCCGATCCTCGCGATGGAGGAATGCGGCCCCACCCACGAATCGAACTGCGTCGAATTGACGTTGCCGCTGATGATCTGCCGCCCGGTGGGCACAGTGAACGGGATCGCGACCGGATCGATCAGGCTGTACTCGCCGTTGACCGGGACCGTAGGCGTGTAGCACTGCGAGCCGGTGGAGTAGTCGCCTGGTCCGACCCGATTGGTGAAGCCGCCGGTGCACAACGGGACCGCACTGCCGTGGCCGGCCATCGCCCATCGTCGAACATGGGTGAGCATGACCTCCCGCGGATCAAAAGGATTGGGGTGCAGGCCGTCGGGTTTGGGGTCTCGCGGGCCGCGCATCGTCGGAAGCAGATGGAAAAGGAATCCGCCGGTGGAAAAATGGGTTCGGACAAAGCCACTGATGTCCTTGGTGGTCAACGCCGCAGCGTTGGGCACGAGATTGCCGCGCATATCCCGCGGAGCGAAGTGGCCCAGATCGGTCGACTCGCTGTAGGCGGCCATCCAATACGCATCCTCGACGCTGAAGCCGATGGTGCGGGCCATGATGTACACCGAATCACTGTGGATCAGGCTGCGTCCGCCGAGCGGTTGTCGCAGCGTATAGGCGTAACGGAAGAATGCGCGGGCACCGCAGAGTGCGTCGTGCGGATCGTTGTCCGGACAGACGAACGGCAATGGCGCACAACTGTGCGGAGGCGCACCCGGGGTGTAGCAGATGTCCTCGGCAAAGGCGTTCGCCTTCGACGGTGCCGTGAGTGCGGGAAACGCGGCGAAGGCGACCGCGAGAATGGCAATCGTGACTCTCCAACAAAGGCGTGGCACGGTGACTCCTTCTCGCGATGGACGGGGGATTCGCGGCGAGTATCGGAATTCTAAGATTTAAATAAGCAAACATTGCCCGAATGGCATCTTTGCTCGAAAAATCGTCGACCCGGCTTCCGTGGCGCCCCGACTTGACGCGCTAGGACGCATGTCCTAGGTTTCTAGGTCATGAGTCCTGACACGGGTGTGGCCACACGCGACACCCGGGCGCGCATCGTCGACGCGGCTGATCGACTCTTCTACGAATCGGGCTACGAGAACACGTCTTTCGCGGTGATCGCCGACGCGGTGTCGCTGTCGAGGGGAAACTTCTATCACCACTTCAAGACCAAGGACGATCTGCTCGCCGCGGTGATCGACAAACGGATCGATGACACTCGCGCGATGCTCGCCGACTGGGAAGCGCAGACGCCCGACCCGCGTCGGCGACTCGAACTGTTCATCGAGATCACTCAGCGCAATCTCGGCGATATCTCCCGATTCGGTTGTCCGGTGGGCAGTCTCGTCACCGAACTGGCCAAGAGCGGTAACGCCGCCAAGCCGCTGGCCGCGTCATTGTTCGCTCTGTTCGGTGACTGGCTGACGGTCCAATTCGCCGACGCCGGTTGTGGATTCGACGCCCGGGCGAATGCCACGCACCTGCTGGTCATGAGCCAGGGCATCGCGGTGCTCAGTGCCGCCCTCGACGATCAGCGTTTCGTCGACCGAGAGGTCGGCGACATAAGAGCATGGCTGGCAGAGCAACTGCCGGCCCACAAGGCAGGGGAGTAGCGAATGTTCCTGGTGTTCTTACGATTCTCGTCAAACCGAGATCGTGCGGGCGAGTTGATGGACGGACACGCGAAGTGGATCGCCGAAGGATTCGATGACGGCGTCTTCCTGCTTACCGGAACCGTGCCCGGAGTCGGAGGATCGGTGCTGGCCTACCAGACCACCCTCGACGAGCTACGTGCGCGGGTTGAGCAGGATCCATTCGTCGCCGAAGGTGTGGTGGAACCGGAGATCATCGAGATCGAGCCGGATCGCGTCGAATCCAGACTCGACGCGATCCTCGCCGGTGCCGCATGAGTGACGTCGGCGACGTAGTTCGCGGTGAAGATGGAATCAACCGATGCCGTTGGGGCAGCGCGGGAATCGAGATTCCCTATCACGACACCGAATGGGGCTTCCCGGTCGGAGATGATCGTCGGCTCTTCGAGAAGGTCTGCCTCGAGGGATTCCAGTCCGGACTGAGCTGGAACACCATCCTGCGTAAGCGGGAGAACTTCCGAAAAGCCTTCGACGACTTCGACATCGACCGAATGGCCACCTACGGCGAGTCCGACGTCGACCGGCTACTCGCCGACGCCGGGATCATCCGGCATCGCGGCAAGATCGAAGCCGCGATCAACAACGCGCGTCGCGCCCAGGAGCTCGTCGACGAGATGGGATCGCTGAGCTCCTTCTTCTGGGGTTTCGAGCCGTCCAAACGTGACCGGGTACCAACCGAATTCGTGGCCATCACCGCGGAATCCACCGCGATGAGCAAGGCATTGAAGAAGCGGGGCTGGAAGTTCGTCGGCCCCACCACCATGTACGCGTTGATGCAGGCCATGGGGCTGGTCAACGATCACGCCGCCAAGTGTGAGGTGCGTCGAGAGGTCGTCGCGGCGCGAAAGGCGTTCAGCCGCCCGACCTGACCTCAGGCCCCCACCGCGACCAGATACACCCCGAGACGCTTGGTGGCGTCGCGCACCCGGGACTTCACCGTCGGCAGCGCGACCCCCAACAACTCGGCGGCTTCGCGGTGCGTCAGACCGTGAAAGTACGTGAGTTCCAACGATTCCCGTTGCAGATTCGTCAGGGTGTCGAGCCCGCGTCGAACCAGGTCGCGCTGCTCGCGAATCTCCACCGCATCGGCGACCTGATCGATATCGGGGACGATGCGCTTGATGCCGTACTCGAATGAGCGGCGGGTGGATGCCGACTCCGACCGCACCCGGTCGACGGCGCGTCGATGGGCGATGGTGACCAGCCAGGAGATGGCCGAGCCCGACTCGGGCCGAAAGCTGCCGGCTGACCGCCACACCTGCAGGTAAGCCTCCTGGGTGACTTCCTCGGCAAAACCTCGGTCACACAGCACCCGCAGGGCCATGCCGTAGACGCGATTGCAGGTCAGATCGTAGAAGCGGGCGAACGCGACGTCGTCGGCGAGGGCGATCCTGGACAGCAGGACGTTGAGCGTGTTTGTGTCTTCGGACATGTGGTCGACGTCGTCGCAGGTCGGGGTGACCCGCCGCGAGTCGTCGATCACCGTCACGTGGTGGTCCGATGATGGGTGATCCGATGGGTCATGCTCGCCTCCGAAGCTCAGCTGACGCCTCGGGGATGAGCCGGGGCTGGATTCTCGCGACGTGCGCACGAATGCGGTCTGGGTGGTGCACCCGGGCGCACGTCGACGAGGCACGCTGAGGGGTTCGACGGATTTCCCAGCCCCCAAAGCCACAAGCGTGGACGCTTCGAGAGGGAAACCGCGGGGTGCCGAGTACTCAGCGCTCCCGTCCGACGTTATGGCGCGGCAGCGCACGTATACAGACCGGATCGGGTTCTGCGATCAATTCGCAACAGCGGATAACAAAACGATAACGATGAGGGTCTCGTGTATGCCGTCGGTATCGTGGGGCGATGGGCGACAAGCCGTTCGATCAAGCAACCGACTCCGACTATGTCATGTTGACGACATTCAAAAAAGATGGAACCGCGGTGTCGTCCCCGCTCTGGGCCGCCCCCGACGGCGATCAGCTCACGATGTGGACTGTCGCGGACTCGTGGAAGGTCAAACGGATTCGACGCAACCCCGACGTCGTCGTGCAGGCCTGCGACATGCGGGGCAACAAGACCTCCGGCGAGCCGGTGCGCGGTACCGCCACCATTCTCGACGGTGACGGCGCCGACCACATCCGCGGCCTCATCCAGCGCAAGTACGGCATCCTCGGATGGCTCACCGTGAAGGGCAGTCTGCTCCGTCGGGGTTCGAAAGGCTCAGTGGGCCTGGTCATCTCGCCCGTCGGCGATCCACGCACCGCCGATGGTCAGGCCAGTTCCGAGTAGCAACGTCCCCAGATGACCTCGTGCTCGACGGCGGTGATCGCGCCGCGCAGGAGGTCGTCGTCGGCGCGTTCCAGCATCGTAACGATGCGCGAGAGTCGCAGGTGACGTTCGACGTCGTCGACGCTGCAGCCGGTACCGGTCCACGAGACCATGACGCGTAGCCGACGCCACGGACGCCAGGCGTGTATCGACGCGGACACCACCAGGAGCACCGTGGCCGCGGTGGCGATCAGCACCGGCAACGGCTTCGGATCGCCTGCCGCGCCTGCACACGCGAAGATCGCCAGCCACACCGCCGGAGCCCAGAGCCTTGCCGACGTCCACATCCGCACAGCCAGCCGATCCTCAACGGTGGCACCCGGCGGGTGCATCACCAGGCGGTGCTGTACCCAGTGCCGCGCATAGCCGACACGAAGGTATCCCCAGCGGTTGCGCGTCAGGTCAGCGTGATTTCGGTCGGGGTGATCTCGGGTTTGCGAGCCCAGATGAACCAGAGTCATGGATGTAGGTCTACGCCGGCACTGCGCCGTCGAACCGATTTTTAACGCCATTTCGACGCGCGCGGTCGATGTCCGCACCCGCCCTGCCAACGCCACGTCAAGAACCGTGCCCGCGCCGTATGGATTCCGTTAAGGAACCGCTCACGCCCGCTCAGCACGCGTGATCCTGTGATGCGCCCTTCATCTGGGCGGTGTCGACGGCGGGTGCCGTCGACAAGACGGAGAGGGATGGTTCAGTGGCCGATCTGATGTACGTCGTTGCCGCGGTGGCCGGCGTCATGCTGTGCGTTGCTGCGGTACGTGTGATCGACGTGAGGATCAACAAATGACCGCCGACGGCGTCGTCGCGGTGATCCTAGTGGTTCTTGCCGCACTCACCGCGCTGTATCTGCTGTTCGCGCTGCTCTTCCCGGAGAGGTTCTGATCAACAAGTGAATACCGCTGTGGCGTCGGGTCTTCAGCTCGCGACGGTCATCGTCGTGCTCGCCGCTCTCTACGTTCCCCTGGGCGACTACATGGCGCGCGTCTACACCTCGACGCGCGACCTCGCCGGAGAACGCCTGCTCTACCGGATAGCTCGCGTCGATCCGGCGCGCAATCAGACGTGGGTCGGTTACGCCCTTGCAGTGCTGGGCTTTTCGCTCATCTCGTTCATCTTCCTGTACGTGATCCAACGGTGTCAGGGGCTGCTGCCCTGGGCCGACGGCAAATCCGGTGTCTCACCGTCGATGGCGTTCAACACGGCTGTTTCCTTTGTCACCAACACCAACTGGCAGTCGTACTCACCCGAGGCGGTGATGAGCAACCTGAGTCAAATGATCGGGCTGGCTGTGCAGAACTTCGTGTCGGCCGCGGTCGGCATGGCCGTCGCGGTGGCCCTCATCCGTGGCATCGCGAACCGCCGGGGCAACGGAGAGGTCGGCAACTTCTGGGTCGACATGGTCCGCGGAACAGTGCGAATCCTGTTGCCGCTGAGCCTGATCGTCGCAGCGGTGCTCGTTCTCCAGGGAGCCGTGCAATCGTGGCACACCGGCTTCGACTTCCAGACCTTCGACGGCACACCCGCCCACGGTGTCCTCGGCCCGTTCGCCTCGCAGGAGGCGATCAAGGAACTCGGCACCAATGGCGGTGGCACATTGAGCGCCAACTCCGCCCATCCGTTCGCCAACCCCACGCCGCTGACCAACATCGTGGAAATCCTTGCGTTGCTGCTGATCCCGGTCTGCCTGACCCGCACCTACGGCACCTTGGTCGGTGACCGACGGCAGGGCGTGACCCTGGTCGCGGTGATGGCGACCCTGTGGGCTTCGATGCTCGCGGTGGTGTGGATCTTCGAATCCGGCGCGCACGGAACCGCCGCCCAGGCGGCCGGCGGCATGATGGAAGGCAAAGAACAGCGATTCGGCATCCCGGCATCTGTGCTGTTCGCGGTGTCGACCACCGGAACATCCACCGGCGCAGTGAATTCCGCTCATGACAGCTTCTCCGCGGGCGGTGGCGGCGCACTCATCTGGAACATGCTCCTCGGTGAGGTGGCGCCCGGTGGAGTGGGATCGGGACTGTACGGCATCCTCGTCCTCGCGGTGATCACGGTGTTCATCGGCGGCCTGCTGGTGGGGCGTTCGCCGGAGTTCCTCGGAAAGAAGGTCGGGCAGAACGAGATCACCATGGCCGCGATCTACGTGTTGGTGATGCCGGCGCTCGTGCTGGCCGGAACTGCCATCTCGGCGATCATGGGAGCCACCATCGACGCCCAGGGCAACAGCGGCGACCCGGGAACACCGGGATCGATCCACGGTTTCAGCGAGGTGCTCTACGCGTACGCCTCGGCCGCCAACAACAACGGCAGCGCGTTCGGCGGGTTGACCGTCACCAGTGACTGGTTTCAGCTCTCCCTTGGATTCGCCATGCTGTTCGGGCGGTTCCTGCCGATGGTTGCGGTGCTCGCGCTAGCGGGACTGTTTGCGCGACAACGGCCTCGGGGTGCAGGTGAGGGTGATCTCGATCAGCAGGACGAGCCAGGCTGGTCGAGTAGGCCCGGTCGCGCAGCGAGCGGACCGTATCGAGGCCGGGGTGAGGGTGATCTCGATACGCTGCCTCGCTCCGCTCGGAAGCTACTCGATCAGCAGGAGGTGCTCGAGCAGCAGGAGACCGAGCGGTCGACGCTGCCGACGCACGGCGTCCTGTACGGCGTTCTTCTCACCGGCACGATCCTGCTCGTAGCCGGACTCACCTTCTTCCCGGCGATGGCGCTGGGACCGATAGCAGAGGCACTTCTGTGAGCGTAGATCTATTGCACTCCAACACTTCTGACCACGACACCGACAACACGACCGAATCGTCGACGATGGTGACCCGCGGATCCTTCGATCCGCGTTCGCTGATCACGGCGCTGCCGCAGGCGATCCGCAAGCTCAACCCCCGCGATCAGGCCCGCAATCCGGTGATGTTCGTGGTCTTTATCGGGGCCATCGTGACCACCGCACTCGCGATCTGGCAGCCGTCGTGGTTCAGCTGGGCGATCACCGTCTGGCTGTGGTTCACCGTCATCTTCGCCAATCTGGCCGAGTCGGTGGCCGAGGACCGCGGCCGAGCCCAAGCCGAGAGCCTGCGAAAGGTCAAGCGCGACACCGTGGCCCGTCGGATCGAAGCCGACGGCTCGACTACCAGGGTACCCGGCGCGGACCTGCGCGTCGGTGATCGGATCGTCGTCGAGGCCGGTGAGGTGATCGCCGGCGACGGTGATGTCGTCGAAGGCATTGCTTCGGTGGACGAATCGGCGATCACCGGCGAATCGGCCCCGGTGATCCGTGAATCAGGCGGCGACCGATGCGCGGTGACCGGCGGAACCGTCGTCCTCTCCGACCGGATCGTGGTGCAGATCAGCGCGGCGCCCGGCGAGACCTTCGTCGACCGGATGATCGCGCTGGTGGAAGGCGCAGCACGCAAGAAGACCCCGAACGAGATCGCCCTCGACATCCTGCTCACCTCGCTGACCATCATCTTCCTGCTGGCCGTGGTGGCCGTCGGGCCGATGCAGCAGTACGCCGGACAGTCGGCCGATCCGGTCAAACTCATCGCGCTGCTGGTCTGCCTCATCCCGACCACGATCGGGGCTTTGCTCTCGTCGATCGGTATCGCCGGCATGGACCGGTTGGTGCAGCGCAACGTGCTGGCCATGTCGGGTCGGGCGGTGGAGGCCGCCGGCGACATCGACACGCTCCTGATGGACAAGACCGGCACCATCACCTTCGGCAACCGCCGCGCCACCGACCTCATCCCCGCCTCCGGTGTGACACTCGACGAACTCGCATCAGTCGCACACCGGTGCAGCCTGGCCGACGAGACCCCCGAGGGCCGCAGCATCGTCGAACTCTGTGTGACCACGTACGGTGTTGCACCGCAAACGAATCCGTCGGATACCCCGGTGCCGTTCACCGCGCAGACCCGGATGAGCGGCGTCGACATCGACCGCCCCGATACGACCATCGAGTACCGCAAGGGCGCCGCCGACGCGGTCGTCCGGTGGGTGGTCGACGGCGGCGGAACGCCCGCATCCGACACCGGGTCCGCGGTCGACGAGATCGCCTCCGCCGGTGGCACACCCCTGGTGGTCGCCGCCACCGGAGCCGACGGCCGACCACGTGTACTCGGCGTCATTCAACTGTCGGACGTGGTGAAACCCGGTATGGCCGAACGGTTTGCCGAGCTACGCGCGATGGGAATCCGCACCGTGATGGTGACCGGCGACAATCCGCGCACCGCCCGGGCCATCGCCGATGCGGCAGGTGTCGACGACTTCGTCGCCGAGGCCACCCCGGAGGACAAGCTCGCGCTCATCCGTGCCGAACAGGCCGGCGGGCGACTCGTCGCGATGACCGGCGACGGCACCAATGATGCTCCGGCACTTGCCCAGGCCGACGTGGGGCTGGCGATGAACACCGGTACCTCGGCGGCGAAAGAGGCCGGCAACATGGTCGACCTCGACTCCGACCCGACCAAGCTGATCGACGTCGTCGCGATCGGCAAACAGCTGCTCATCACGCGCGGCGCGTTGACCACGTTTTCGCTCGCCAACGACCTGGCCAAGTACTTCGCGGTGCTGCCCGCGCTGTTCGCGGGCATCTACCCGCAGGTCGCCGCACTCAACATCATGGGTCTGCATTCGGCGCAGTCGGCGATCGTCTCGGCGGTGATCTTCAACGCGTTGATCATCGTCGCGCTGATCCCACTCTCGTTGCGCGGGGTGCGGTATCGGCCGAGTTCGGCGTCGTCGCTGCTGCGCCGCAACCTGCTCATCTACGGCCTCGGCGGAGTCATCACACCGTTCATCGGAATCTGGCTCATCGATCTGGTCGTTCGTTTTCTCCCGGGAATGGGGTAAGTCCACCAATGGACACAGTAATCAAAGGCTTTGTGCGGCAATGTGTTGTTGCGATCGGAGTGCTTGCGGCGCTCACCGTGCTGCTCGGTCTGGCCTATCCGGCCGCGGTCTGGGGCATCTCGCGGGTCAACGGCCATGGCGCCGAGGGCTCACAGGTGACCGATGCGTCGGGCTGCCCGGTCGGATCGAGTCTGATCGGCCTGGACCCGCACGTCGCGGCCGGTGCGCCCGACCCGTTCCTCCACGCACGAGTGTTGGGCGCCGCCGGGGAACAGCCCGGCACCGACAACCCGATGGCACCCGGTGATGCGAGCGCATCGGCGGCAAGCAACAAGGGGCCCAACAACGATCAGCTGCAGCAATGGATCACCCAGCGTCGCAGCATCATCGCCGAACGTGAGAACGTTGCGCCGTCGGCGGTGCCGATCGACGCGGTGACCGGCTCGGGCTCGGGACTCGATCCGCACATCAGTCCCGCCTACGCCGAACTGCAGGTGCCGCGCCTGGCGCGGGAGAATCAGCGCAGCCCGCAGCAGATCCGCGACATCATCGCCGCGCACACCGACGGTCGCCAGCTCGGCTACCTCGGCCAACCCGTCGTCGACGTGCTCGACGTGAACCTCGCCCTGGGTCATACGGTCAAGTCCTGCGTTCCTGATCGCTAGACTGCGGACATGGCGCATTCCGCCGCCGCGCCCGACGGGCGCGGTGCCCTGCAGGTCTTCCTCGGCTGCGCACCCGGCGTCGGCAAGACCTACGAGATGCTCGCGCACGCGCGGCAGCTCACCGAGGAAGGCGCCGACGTGGTCATCGGCATCGTCGAATCCCACGGTCGGGTGGCCACCGCCGCCCTGACCGCGGGATTCGAGACCATCCCGCGACGCAAGGTCGAGTATCGCGGCACCGTCCTGGACGACCTCGATCTCGACGCGATTCTGCGTCGACGCCCCGACGTGGTGCTCGTGGACGAACTGGCACATACCAATCCGCCCGGATCGGCACACGCCAAGCGCTGGCAGGACATCGAGGCCATCCGCGACGCCGGCATCGACGTGCTCTCCACCATCAACATTCAGCACCTGGAAAGCCTGAACGACGTCGTCACCCAGATCACCGGCACCACCCAGCAGGAGACGGTGCCCGACAACGTGGTTCGCGGTGCTGACCAGATCGAACTCGTCGACATCGCCCCAGAGGCGTTGCGGCAGCGGCTGAGCGCCGGCAAGGTCTATCCCGACACCCGGATCGAGGGGGCGCTCGCCAACTACTTCCGGCAGGGGAACCTGACGGCGCTACGTGAGCTGGCGTTACTGTGGCTGGCCGATCAGGTCGACGACAATCTGTCGAGTTATCGTGCCGCACATGGCATCACCGATACCTGGGAGGCGCGGGAGCGGGTGGTGGTGGCGATCACCGGCGGCCCGGAGTCGGCGACCCTGATCCGACGGGCACACCGCATCGCGTCGCGGTCGAGTGCCGAACTGGTCGTCGTGCACGTGGTCCGCGGCGACGGTCTGGCTGACCGCACGTCGATCGACATGACCGAACTGCATGACCTGGCGGCCGGCTTCAACAGCCGCATCCACACCGTGGTCGGCGACGACATCCCCACCGCGCTACTGGAATTCGCGCGCGGGGTCAACGCCACCCAACTCGTCGTGGGGACGTCCCGACGCCCCCGATGGCGCCGAATCCTCGACGAGGGTGTGGGGTCGTCGGTGGTGCGACGCAGTGGACGCATCGACGTGCACATGGTCACCCATGAGGAAACCGGGGCGCGCCGGCGACTCGACATCCGGCAGAGTCGACTTCGCCGACCGTTGAGCTGGGTGCTCGCCGTGGTGGTCCCGGTGGCGCTGACCGCAGTGCTGTGGGTACTCGACCGATGGCTCGGCTTCGCCAGTGAGTCGGCACTGTTCTTTGTTGCGGTGCTGGCGGTCTCGATGCTGGGTGGTGTCGCACCGGCGGCATTGTCGGCGGTGGTGTCGGGTCTGTTGCTGAACTACTTCTACACCGACCCGCGGTTCACCTTCACCATCAACGAGCCCGACAACATGATCACCATCCTGGTGATGCTGGTGATCGCGATAGCCGTTGCGGTGCTGGTGGATTCGGCGACCGTTCGACGGGTGCAGGCGCAACGGGCCAGTCGCGACGCCGAACTGTTGGCGGTGTTCTCGCGGGCCGTGCTGGGTGGCGCCGACGTCCCGGCACTGCTCGAGCGGGTCCGCGAAACCTACGACCAGACCGCGGTATCCATCGTGCGCCGGGCCGGGCGCGGGCAGACCGTCGTCGAGGCGTCGGTGGGTGTGTCACCACCGGAGAACGCGGCACAGGCCGATACCGTGTGCACGGTGTCCGACGGCGATTTCGAACTGCTGCTGCGGGGTCCGCGCGTGGCGGCCAGCGATCACACCGTGCTCGACAGCGTCGCCACCCAGGCCGCCGGCGCGGTGCAACGTCACCGGTTGGAGGCCGAGGCGGCCGAGGCCACCGCGCTGGCCCAGACCGATGAGTTGCGGCGCGCGCTGCTCACCGCGGTCAGCCATGACCTGCGCACCCCACTCGCGGCGGCAAAGGCGTCGGTGTCGAGTCTGCGCAGTCCCGACGTCACCTTCACCGCTGAGGACACCGCCGAACTGTTGGCCACCACCGAGGAATCGGTTGATCAGCTCTCGGCGCTGGTCGGCAACTTGCTCGACTCGTCGCGGCTCGCGGCCGGTGCCGTCGCACCGCAGATCCGGCGCACCTACCTCGTCGAGGTCATTCATCGTGCGGCATCCTCGGTGCAGGGCGCACCCGAGATCACCTACGCACTCGACTACGTCTGGGCCGATACCGATCCGGGATTGCTCGAGCGGGCCTTGGCCAATCTCATCGACAACGCAGTCCGCCACGGGAGCGGCGGCAGTGGTGGTCCGCTCGTCGAGGCCGTTCTCGCACACGATGATCCGCCGCGATGCGTGATCAGAATCGTCGACCACGGTCCGGGCATTCCGGTCTCCGAACGCGAGCGGGTGTTCACCGCCTTCCACCAGTACGGTGACCGCAACGGGTCGTCGACCGGTGTGGGACTGGGCCTTTCGGTGGCGGCCGGCTTCATCGGCGCGATCGGCGGAACGCTCGAGATGACCGAGACCCCCGGCGGCGGAACGACAATGGTCGTCGGACTGCCCACGTCGGTTCCGGCCCCATCCGACGAGGTGTCGAGGTGAGTCCGCAGGCCGGCAGCCGGGTGCTCGTCGTCGACGACGAACCACAGATGCTGCGCGCCCTGCGGATCAATCTCAGTGCCCGGGGCTTCGCGGTGACCACCGCGTCGACCGGGGCCGCCGCGCTGGCAGCGGCGGCTCGGGTGAACCCGCAGGTGGTGATACTCGACCTCGGCCTGCCCGACATCGACGGACTGACCGTGCTCGAGGGCCTGCGAGGCTGGACCACGGTGCCCGTCATCGTGCTCTCGGCGCGTGCAGACGCCGCCGACAAGGTGGCCGCACTCGATGCCGGCGCCGACGACTACGTCACCAAACCCTTTGGGATGGAAGAGTTTCTGGCTCGGCTGCGGGCCGCGATCCGGCGTGGATCGGCTGCTGTGGAGGCGTCGGGCTCGCCGATCGTCGACGCCGGAACATTCACCGTGGATCTGGCCGCCAAGCAGGTCACCCGGGATGGCGCCGCAGTGCATCTGACGCCCACCGAGTGGGGGATTCTGGAGTTGCTGGTGCGTAACGAGGGCAAACTCGTCGGCCAGCGCGAGATCCTCAGCGGGGTCTGGGGACCCACCTACGTCAACCAATCCAATTACCTGCGTGTCTATCTCGCGAGTCTGCGACGCAAACTCGAAGTCGATCCGTCGGCACCACGGCATCTGCTCACCGAGGCGGGCATGGGATACCGGTTCGTTGTCACACCGCCCGACTCTTGGTAGATTGTCAACAATCTGCTGGCTGCAAACGAGGTGCGGGTGATGATAGTGTCCAACGGTCAGCAGGCCCGGCCAACGAATCGACAGTCGACAAGTCGGCGAGCCCTGACCCCCGTGGTGCAGGAGTCCACGCCGGCGATGATCGCCCGCAAGCTGCACGAGGCTATCGCCGTCGGCGACTTTCCCCCGGGTGCGCAGATGACCGAAGCAGGACTCGCTGCCGAACTCGGCGTGAGTCGTGGTCCACTGCGCGAGGCGATGCAGCGGCTCACCGCTGAAGGACTGTTGGTGAGTCACCGCAATCGCGGCCTGTTCGTGGTCTCGATGGAAGACGACGACATCCGCGACATGTATGTCGCCCGGACCGCGATCGAACGTGCCGCGGTGGAACGGGTGATCGCACACGGTGATCAGGCCGCGGTGACCGCGCTGAACGATGCGGTCGACGAGATGAGGCGCTACATCGCCGAGCCGAACAGCGCCGACATGGCGTCGGCCGACCTGAACTTTCATACGACGCTGGTGGAATTGGCCAAGAGTCAACGACTTTCGCGGATGCACGAGACGATCGTTGTGGAGACCCGGATGTGCCTGCGGGCGATGCGGGGAACCTACGCCTCGGGAAGGGAACGAATAGACGAACACCAGGCACTGGTCGACGCCATGGCGGCGCATGATCGATCACTGTCCGACCGTTTGATGATCGAGCACATGAGAGACGGACTGCACCGACTGATCGGCCACGATGTGGCGGAGGTGCGCACCGACTGACATTTCGAGGAGATCTCGACCATGACCGAAGCGTCCACATACGAAGAACTCGCCCACGATCCGGACACCGATGAGGGAAAATCGGTGCTACGCAAGGCGATCGGTGCATCCGCCATCGGCAACGCGACCGAGTGGTATGACTACGGTGTCTATGCGGCCACCACCACCTATCTGACCGCGGCCTTCTTTCCCGGCGATCTCGGAACCATCGGCACCATGCTGGGTTTCGCCATCTCGTTCCTGCTGCGCCCGCTCGGCGGCATGATCTGGGGTCCGATCGGTGATCGGATCGGCCGCAAAGCCGTTCTGGCACTGACGATCATCCTGATCTCCGGAGCCACGGCGTTGATCGGTCTGCTGCCCACCCACGCGGTGGCCGGTGTCTGGGCGCCCATCCTGCTGATCGCGCTCCGAGTGATCCAGGGCTTCTCCACCGGTGGCGAATACGGTGGCGCAGCAACGTTCATGGCCGAGCACGCCCCCGACAACAAGCGCGGCAAGTTCGGCAGTTTCCTCGAATTCGGTACTCTCGCAGGCTTTGTCATGGGATCGGCCGTCGTGCTGCTGCTGGAACTGCTGCTCACCGACGACCAGATGCAGACGTGGGGCTGGCGATTGCCGTTCCTGCTGGCACTGCCCCTGGGTCTGATCGGTCTCTACCTGCGTCGTCAGGTCGATGAGACGCCGGTGTTCACCGAACTCGAGAACGAGGACGCGGTCGAGCGCAGCGCATGGCGGGGTTTCGTCGATCTGCTGAGCAACTACTGGCGACCGATTCTCGTCATGTTCGGCATGGTCATCGCGCTCAATGTCGCGAACTACACCCTGCTGGCGTATCAGCCGACGTATCTCAAGAACACCATCGACATGTCCGAGTCGACGGCGACCACGGTGATGCTGATCGGTCAGATACTGATGATGGCGTGTATCCCGTTCTTCGGTGCGTGGTCGGACAAGACCGGTCGCAAGCCGATGTGGTGGGGATCGTTGATCGGTTTGTTTGTTCTCTCGTTGCCGATGTACTGGCTGATGGGCAAGGGATTCGGGTGGGCCCTGGTCGGATTCGTGGTGCTCGGGCTGCTCTACATTCCGCAGTTGGCCACCATCTCGGCCACGTTCCCGGCGATGTTCCCCACGCAGGTGCGCTACGCCGGTTTCGCCATCTCCTACAACGTGGCGACCGCGGCGTTCGGTGGGACCGCCCCGCTGGTCAACGACGCCGTCGTCGAGAACACCGGATGGAACCTCTTCCCGGCGGTCTACATGATGGGTGCCTGCGCCATCGGCATGGTGGCGCTGGTCTTCCTCAAAGAAACGGCCGGATGCTCGATCCGGGGCACCGGGATTCCCAGCAGGGAACGCGACCTGGTGTCTACGACGAGCTCGGATCGGTGATCGCCGGATAGACGACGGTCACCAGGGTGGTCAATGATTCGGCCATCAGCAGGTACGCGTGGTCGCGGGTGATGGTCTTCTTGTTGAGCCACTCCCGCGCACTGGCCCGCGCGAGCTGACCGAACGCCCGCATCATCGCGCGGATCTCGCCTGCGTGTTCGGTGTGATCCTGATACCCGACGGCCTGCAGCAGTCGTTCGACCGACGCGCTCTCGGCCTCGACCAGGATGCGCTCGACCTCGGGATCGTTGGTGCTGGCACCGATCATCCAGCCGTGGTGACGCTGTGCCTCGAGCGCATCGAGAAACCAGGCCACCGACGCGTTGATACGGGACGTGAGGTCGCCGTCGGGAAGGGTGTCGACAGCGGTTTGCGGGATGGTCGCCGACTCCCGGATGACCTCCAGATACAGCTCGCGTTTGGTGCCGAAATAGTGGTTGAGCAGCCCTCTTGCGACCCCGGCCCGGCGGGCGATGCTGGCCGTGCCGACCTTGCTGTACGGGTTGTCGGCGAACAGTTCGGTCGCTGCCGCGATGATCGATGCCCGACGCTCGTCGGGCTCGAGTCTGCGGAAACGTGGATTGGTCGAAGTCGGCATCAGTTCAGGACGTTACAGGGTTTTCATATAGTCCCGCCAAATCAGTTGTCCTCTGGATGGCCGACGATGCACCTAGGAGCCGGGTGTGCCTGCGGCAATCGGAAGCAGATATCGCCGCGCGAAGTCTTCGACGGCGTCGTAGTCGTCCAGTTCGAGCAGGACATGCGGCGTCAGCAGGATCGAGTGCGTGATGCGCACCAGAATCTCGGCGCGAGCGAGTAAGCCCTGGTCATCGAGCGGCATGTCCGGGCCGCGCAGGACGTCGGCGGTGGCCTGGACGGCACCGGCCAGAACCCCGGACGCGTTGACGGTCAGGTTTTCCAGGATGCTGGCCGACTCGAGCTGCAGCAACCGATTCCAGACCTTGTTGGATCGCACCGTCCAGACGGTGGTCGCGAAGGCGTGGACCACCCGGTCCTCGAAGGCCTCGTCCGGCGGCGCCGCTGCGCGCACCTTGTCGAAGAGCCGTTGGGATTCGCGGATCAGCACCGCGGAGAGGATCTCGTTCTTGCCGCCGAGCTTGCGATAGACGGTGACGCGCCCCAGGCCGGCGCGTTTGGCCACCTCGTCGACGGTCGCGCGGCGCACTCCGATGTCGGCGAAGACGTCGAGCGCGGCGTCGAGGATCGGCTCCACCTCGTGGAACTCGGGAGTCCCACGCGAGAAGAGGCCGGTCAACTGCATGTCGAGACACTATCGGACCGCAGGCATTGAAACAATGTGACACGATATGTTTCACTGTTCGACATCAGTCCGGAACAGCGTCGCACCTGCTGCGATGCCGAGAGAAGGAGATGGGGACTTGTCCGATCATGCCCACGCAGTCGATCTGGAGTACGTCGACGAGCAGTACGCCATCACAGCGCGGCCGGTGACATTCGACTGGAGCGGCGTGCCCCTCGAATACATTCCGGGCGAGCCCTATGCCACGCATTTCTGGAACGTCATGCACCTGGTGCTGCCCGAAGGGGAGCGCGCGATGGCCGACGTCTTCTCGCGTGCACTGGAGTACATCGACGACGAGCGGTTGCGCGAGGAGGTCGTCGGATTCGTGGGACAGGAGGCGATCCACGCCTCCTCGCACGAGGGGTTCCGCAATTATCTGCGCGCCCACGACGTCGACATCATGGTGCTGATGCGACGCATCGAATATGCGGTCCAGAAGGTTTTCGGCGATCACGACATCGTCACCAAGCGGGCACGCAAGGCGTGGCTGGCCGAACGTCTGTCGATCTACGCCGCCGCCGAGCACTACACCGCGGTGGTCGGTGAATGGCTACTCGACAACCAGGCCTTCGACCGGGTTGGCGTCGACCCGACGATGCTGGACCTGCTGCGCTGGCACGGCGCGGAAGAACTCGAACACCGCAACGTGGCCTTCGATGCCTACCAGGCCGTCGACGGCGGCTACTTCCGGCGTTTCCGCGGCGCGCTGATCGCGTGCACCGGGTTGGCGGTGCTGTGGTTCACCAGTTCGGCGCACCTCTACAAGAACGACCCCTCGGTCAAGCGTCGGCTCTGGTGGCCGTTGGCCTATGCCCGCGCCGCGCGGCGTCACCTGGTTCCGGGATTGTCGTTCCTGTTCATTCAGATGTATCTCTATCTGAAGCCCGGATTTCATCCGTCGAGCATGGGCGACATCGGCAAAGCTGTTCGGTACCTATCAATTTCGCCGGCGGCACGGGCGGCGCAGGCGTGAACTACCAAGTCGCCCCGCTGACCGACGTCGAGAATCCGACGATCCCGATGGGGATGCTCGGAGCGCTGTCGCGCGGGTACGCGCGGTTGTTCGCCGAGAGTCGATACGCCGAGCGGATCTCTCCACCACATATCGTGCACAACACCGGATTCGAGCTGTCGTTGATGGTGTCGTCGGCGTCGGAGATCGCCGACGGCGTGCGGATGCTCACCCTGGTTCGGCCCGACCTGTCGCCGTTGCCGCGGTGGTCGCCGGGCGCGCACATCGACGTGTTCACGCCGAGCGGCAAACAGCGCCACTACTCGCTCACCGGTGATCCGGCCGATGTCAGCAGCTACCGCATCGCGGTCCGCAAGCTGCCAGACGGCACCGGGTCGGTCGAGATGCACGACGTGCGGATCGGCGAATTCCTGTCGATTCGCGGGCCGCGCAACGCCTTCACGTTCGCTGCCTCCCCGTCGTACCTCTTCGTCGCCGGCGGCATCGGGATCACGCCGATCCTGCCGATGGTCCGTGCCGCGCAACTCGACGGCGCCGACTGGACCCTGGTGTACACCGGCGCCAACCGTGCCTCGATGCCGTTCCTCGACGAATTGCTTGAGATCGAATCACGATCGGGGAGAGGGCGTCTCGATATCCGGCCCGACGAGGAGTGCGGGGTGCCCGACCTCGCACAGGTGCTGGCCGATCGCCCCGAGGGCGCCGCGGTGTACGTGTGCGGACCGACCGGGATGCTCGATGGGCTGCGTGATCTGGTGTACCGCGACCATCCGCAGGTTGAGATGCACAGTGAGCGGTTCAGCGCGCCGCCGGTGGTCGGCGGTGCACAGTTCGATGTTCTGTTGGCGCGCAGCGGGACCCGCGTCACCGTCGGGGCCGACGAGACGGCACTCACCGCGATCCGTCGGGTCAAACCCGAGGTGCAGTACTCGTGCCAGCAAGGCTTCTGTGGCGCGTGCCGTGTCAAGGTCCTCAAGGGAGAAGTCGAGCATCGCGATCGCGTGCTGGTCGGCGATCAGCGGGACACCTCGATGACGATCTGTGTGTCACGCGCCTGCGACGACGAACTCGTCATCGACCTCTAGCGCCCCGACCTCCAGAGCACCGACCGGTAAGGAAGGACTTTCAGCCCATGACCATCACCAACATCGACGATGCCCGTACCTCCACTTCCGCACCGCCGGATCACCATCATGTGGCGATCATCGGAGCGGGTTTCGGTGGGCTCGGCGCCGCGATCAAGCTCAAGGACAAGGGATTCGACGACCTCGTCATCTTCGAACGCGAATCCGAGGTCGGCGGAACGTGGTGGGTGAACACCTACCCGGGCGCGCAGTGCGACATCCCGTCGGCGCTCTACTCGTTCTCCTTCGCCCCGAATCCGAACTGGACCCGACTCTACCCGCTGCAGGAGGAACTGCAGGCCTACATGCGGGATACGGCAAAGCAGTTCGACATCACCCGGCACATTCAGTTCTCCACCGACGTGCTCGACGCCTCCTGGGATGAGGGCGGCCAGGTGTGGCGCATCATCACCCGGGACTCCTTCGGCGACGAAACACTGAGTACCGCAACGTTTCTAATTGCAGCCACCGGACCGTTCAGCGAGCCGTCGCGCCCAAATCTGCCGGGGCTGGAGAACTTTGCGGGCGCCACGTTCCACAGCGCGGAGTGGAATCACGACTACGACGTGACCGGAAAGCGGGTCGCGGTCATCGGGACCGGGGCGTCAGCGGTCCAGTTTGTGCCGCAGCTGCAGCCGAAAGTGGCGTCGTTGACGGTCTTTCAACGCACCGCGACCTGGATTCTGCCGCACCCGGACCGGCCGGTGTCGCCGGCGGTGCGGACGGTGTTCAAGCGGATTCCGGCCACCCAGCGGGCCTTGCGCGGGGCGTGTTCACTGGTGCAGGAGATGATGGTGCCCGGACTGGTTCGTCGTCCGGGGCTGCTCAAGCCGATGGCCGCGGCCGGCCGATGGAACCTCAACCGGCAGGTCAGTGACCCGGAGTTGCGTCGGAAACTGACACCGCCGTATGAGTTCGGCTGCAAGCGACCAACGTTCTCCAACAAGTACTTCCGGGCGCTGGCTGCGCCGAACGCGCAGGTCGTCACCGACGGCATCGTCGGTGTCACGCCCACAGGTGTACGGACCGCGGATGGTGTCGTCCACGAGGTGGACGCCATCATCTTCGGCACCGGGTTCAAGCTCACCGGTAACGAGGGATTCACTCGCATCCACGGCCGTGACGGGCGAAGCCTCACCGAGACCTGGGGTGGTGAGGAACTCGTCGCCTACCTCGGCACCGCGGTGTCGGGTTTCCCGAACATGGCGATGATCCTCGGCCCGAACTCGGTGGTCTATACCTCGCAGGTGGTGACCATCGAAGCCCAGGTCGACTTCATCCTCGCCGAGCTCACCGCCATGCGGGACAGGAAGATTCGTAGTCTCGACGTCACCCCGCGGGCACAGCGAGCGTTCATCGAGGAAGTTGATCACGGGCTGCGGAACTCGGTCTGGAACACCGGCGGATGCTCAAGCTACTACCTGAGCCCGTCGGGACGGAACTTCACCTTCTATCACAAGTTCGTGTTCCAGTTCCAGCACCGGATGAAGCATATCCGGCTGCAGGACTTCACCATTCGCATTCAGGGAAGCCCCCGGTCGGTGGACGAGAACGGCAAAGCGCTGGTGCACGGATGAGTCGGGCACGCATCGCACCGTCGGGCAAGGTTGTGCTGATCACCGGTGCGGGGCAGGGCATCGGGGCGGCGGTGGCTCGTCGGCTCGTCGGGCAGGGCGCTGCGGTGGCACTCGTCGACGTCAATGCAGATGCACTGGAATCGACGGCGAACGCGTTGGCGTCGGAGCGGGTTCTGACCGTGCAAGCCGATGTGCGACAACTCGATTCGATGGTTGCCGCGGTGCGTAAGGTCAACGAACGGTTCGGGCCGATCGACATCGTCGTCGCCAACGCCGGCATCACGCCGCCGCCGGCGACGTTACGGACCGTCGACCCCGACGACTTCGGCCGGGTCATCGACGTCAACCTGCTCGGGGTGTTCAACACTGCACGCGCGTGCGTGGAGGACGTGATCGCGACGCGCGGGCACATCCAGGTCATCGGGTCGTGCGCGGCGTTCGCGCCGGGAATGGGTGGCTCGGCGTACATGATCAGCAAGGCGGGCGTCGAGCAGCTCGGACGCGCGCTCGACATCGAACTGTCGGCCCATCACGCGTCGGCGGGGATCTCCTATTTCGGCATCGTCGAAACCTCCTTGGCCAGAGCGACACTCGACGACGACGAACTCGGCAAGGAGATCGGCGCGCAGTTGCCGTGGCCGTTGAATCGACGGATCTCAGCCGACGACGCCGCCGAGGTGATTGTCGACGCCATCGTCACCCGGCGTGCGCGGACGATCGCGCCGCGCTCCTGGAATCTGTACGCGGCATTGCGTGGTGTCATCAATCCGGCCCTGGACAATCGACTGCACAAGGACCGGAAGGTACGCGACATCATTCTGCGACTCGAGGGCCGCGCTCGTGAGAAAGTGGAGTCATGAAGCGACACCACCTGCGCCGGGTCGACGACGCGTTCTTCTCCGCCGCGCCGGTCCGCACCACGGCCGTGATCGAGGTGCCGGAGGGGCCGGTGGAGGTGTGGAAGGTGATCGCGGCCGACGATGCCGTCGGCTCGTGGAGTCGACTGGTCACCGAGGCGCACTGGCTCGACGATCGGCGTGACGTCGGCGCGGTCCGCGAGGTGACCCTCGGTGGAGCGCTGACCGTGACAGAGGTGTTCTACCGTTGGGACATCAACGAGCGGATGACCTTCTCGGCGTCGGAAACCACCGGCCCGGGCATCGCCGCGTTCGCCGAGGACTATGTGCTGACCTCCACGCCGTCGGGTTCCCGGCTCGAGTGGACGGTGGCCTTGGAGCCGTCGGTGTCGGTGCCCGGCCCGGTCGCCGCGGCGCTCGGCCGCGGGCTGGGGCTCGCGATGGCGCCGCTGGTGAAGGGGTTGCGCGCCAAGGTGATCGACGCGTCGTAGGGTCTCCCACCCAGTGCTCCGCGGAGCACTCGGGGGTCGCTGTTGTCGGATTTGTCGGTGGTGGTCGATAGTCTGGGATTCGAACATATTGACTGCTTATCTGTTTAAATGGACCTATGCAGGTCAGGGCTGTTTCGACGGTGGATGCGCCGGTCGGCGGGGTGGACTACCCGCGGACATTTCAGGAGTTTCGGGAATGGTTTCCCGACGATGCTGCCTGTGTCACCTATCTCGCTCAATTGCGTTGGCCGACAGGGTTTGTATGCCCGGTGTGCGCTAAGGATCGGGCGTGGGAGACTGCGAAGGGTCAGTGGAAATGCGCGGCGTGCGGCCGGAAAACGTCGGTGACCGCTGGCACGATCTTTCACCGCACTCGCACACCGTTGACCACGTGGTTTGCCGCGATCTGGTTGGTCACTACTCAGAAGAATGGCTCCTCGGCGCAGAACCTGTACGACATGCTGGGGTTGGGGTCCTACGAGACCGCGTGGACCTGGTTACACAAGCTACGACGGGCGATGGTGCGCCCAGATCGCGACCTACTTGGAGGTGTTGTTGAGGTCGACGAGTCATTCGTTGGGGGCCGTTCGCGGGATCTTGCGGGTGCCTCGACCGACAAGATTCCAGTGATGATCGCGGTGGAAAACCTTGGCACACAGACACATCGGAAGTTGAGACTCGGCCGCGTCCGATTGGGAATCGATAGCCGACCCGGATCTCTGGAGTTGGTGGACTTTGCGCGTAACACCGCAGAGCTGGGGTCGCTCATCCGTACCGACGGTGCTCGCATGTTCCGCGTGTTGGGAGAGGAGGGCTACACACACGAGTACATCTCGGGGTACTCCTCGCCTGATCCTGGCCACATCACGCTGCCGGGCCCGCACCGAGTGGCGTCACTGCTCAAGCGATGGACCGCTGGCACCCATCACTATCGAGTGGAGCGTGAACATCTGCCCTACTACCTCGACGAATTCACGTTCCGCTTTAATCGACGCAGGTCAAAGGCCCGAGGGATGCTGTTCTATCGACTACTGCAGCAATGCGTCAACACCGATCCACACCCGCTCGCCGAACTCAGAGGCGGCACTGCGACTCTCGCGGGCAAGGGTGACGATTACGAAATATCAACTGCCGCAGACTATCCCGTAGATTTCTACCAATTAGTCCACTGAAGCAGATAAGCAGTACTATTGTTCGATTAGCTGGTAGCCTGGCACGGTGACCGCGAGCATCCAGTCGTCGCTCTTCGACGACGCCACCGACCACGCGACGATCGGCCCGTTGGCCGGGCGCGTGCGACGTCGGATGCTGTCCGACGGTGCCTGGATCGACATCTGCCCGGGCTGGATCAGCGGCTCAGCCACTCTCTTCGACGCCTTGCATGAGCAAGTCCCGTGGCGGGCCGAGCGTCGTCGGATGTACGACCGCGTCGTCGACGTCCCGCGGCTCGTCGCGATCTACGACGAACACGCCACGCTTCCCGACCCACTCCTCAACGACGCACGGGCCGCACTGAGCAGGCATTACGTCGACGAGCTGCCGGAGAGATTCGCCACCGCCGGGCTGTGCCTCTACCGCGACGGTTCCGACAGCGTCGCCTGGCACGGCGACCGCATCGGCCGCGGTTCGACGCACGACACGATGGTCGCCATCGTCTCGCTCGGCTCGCCAAGGCCGTTGATGCTGCGACCCCGTGGCGGCGGACCGTCGGTGAAGATCACCGCGGGACCCGGCGATCTCGTCGTGATGGGAGGCAGCTGCCAACGCACGTGGGAGCACGCGATCCCGAAGGCGACCGGCGTCGGGGCTCGCATCAGCATCCAATTCCGGCCGCTCGGCGTGTGGTGAAACATCTCGGCGACTGAGTTCTCCCAGTTGAGAGCGCATGCCGGCACCTCTTGACCGACCTGGTTTAATCAAATTGTTATCAAACCAGGAGTTGCCATCGTGAAGAGTCTGCTGAGTCGTGCATCCATCGCCGCTGCGGCCGCGGCTGCTGCGGCCATCGTCGTCGCCGCTCCCGCAAACGCTGACCCGCTCTTCGGCAGTGCCGGCAGCTCCGACCGCGGGAGTTCGGACTCCGGCAGCCTCAGCACCGGCAGCGTCGAAGAGGGCATCACCAAGAGTGCCCCGTATCTGGGTGCGCTCGGCGAGGCGTTGAAGCCCAAGGACAACAAACCCAAGCACTACGGCAAACTCGGCCGAGCAGACGCCCCGAATGGCGTGAAGTCGATCAACGTGTGGGTGTTTGCGCCCAAGACCGCCGAACTCTCGCCGGGCACCAACACTTACCCGAAGAACAGTCGTCTCGGTGTCCGGTGGAACTCCACCATCGACGCCGGACCCGTCGTCGACGGCAACGAGTGCGCGATGGAGATCCGGCTCGCCGGCCCGAAGGTGCCGAAGAAGGCGCAGCTGGCCAAGACCCGCGACTGCACCGCGAACCAGCTGTACACGTTCCGCTCGGCCGGTTCGTACCAGATCACCGTGACCGACACGATCTCCGGTGCGTCGAACAAAATCAACTTCGACGTCCGGTAAGTCCGGTCAAAACGCGAAGCTCACCCCGGTGAGTTTCTCCGACGCCGACCACAGTTCGTCGCGGACGGACTGATCGTCGGCCCGCTTGTTGTAGCGCGATATTCCCGGCGGCCCCTGCCAGCCACCGAACTTGGTTGGGCCGTAAAAGGTTCCGGACGTGGCGTCGGGCGAGGTGGCGGCAAGCAAGGTCGGCAGCGCGCCATCGGCAGCGGACTGGGCAAACGGGGTCTTGTTCCCCAGCTTCATGAGGAAATCGATGGGGGTTTCGGTCCGGCCCATCAATTCCGTTGCGGCATAACCGGGATGAGAGATCATCGACGCCATCGGCGATCCGGCCGCGGCCAGCCGTGCCGCGAGTTCCTTGCCGAACATCAGGTTCGCCATTTTCGAGTCACCGTAGGCCCGCACGCGGCGGTAGCGACGGTCCTCCCAGTTGAGGTCGGCGACGTTGAGGCGGCTGAGCTGGTGGGCGCCCGACGAGAGTGTCACGACCCGCTCAGTGATCTTGGGCAGCACGAGTCCGGTCAACGCGAAGTGCCCGAGATGGTTTGTGCCCATCTGCATTTCGAAGCCGTCGGCCGTGCGTTGCAGCGGCACCATCATCAGGCCCGCGTTGTTGATGAGGACGTCTGCGCCGTCGAATCCGTCGGCGAAGGTCCGCACGGAATCAAGGTCGGCGAGATCAAGTTGCGCGACAGTCGCTTTCGGCCCGATCTCGGTGGCGACGCGGCCCGCCTTCTCGAGGTTGCGGCAGGCGAGGATCACCTCAGCCCCGGCTTTCGCGAGCGCCTTGGCGGTCTGTTCACCGAGACCACTGTTGGCGCCGGTGATCACGAAGGTCTTGCCGGTCTGGTCGGGGATGTCTGCGGTGGTCCACGGGCTCATTCGGGTTCCTCTGGGTGGTGGATGTGCGTGGTGGGCGGTGGATCTCGATACGCTCGTTCGCCTTCGGCGATCGGGCTACTCGATCTGCACGGAGGCGTTCGGGCTCTGATCTCGAGAGTAGCGACTCATACCTGGGCGCCGTCGACGCGCGGGAAGGCGCCGTCGACGCGCGGGAAGGCGCCGTCGACGAGAGCGAGGGCGCCGTCGACGAGTGGGAGGGCGCCGTCGACGGGACGGAGGGCGCCGTCGACGAAGGTCATCGACGGATCATCATCAGGGGCAACCGGATCAGCCCGCCGACACCGGATCGTCGGATGGGACGCAGCACCGCAGACAGCACACCGGCCCCGACCGAGGGCGCATCAGCACCGGCCAGTGCGACCGGTGCGTAGATGTAGGTCGGCTCGCCCCGACCGCGCAGCACCCGACTCCCCAGTGTCCGCCACAGCGTCGCCTCCTCGTCGGCGGCTGCCTCGATCGCCACCCCACTGGCCAGCACCGGTACCGTCGCGGCCTTGGCCATCTCCGAGAGCCGCGCGCACTCGTTCACCGGATCACCGATCACGGTGTACTCGTAGCGCCGCTCGGCCCCGATGTTGCCGGCGAAGGTCGCGCCGTAAGCGACGCCGATCCCCCATTTGATGGGCAACTCACCGGACAACCGCTCGGCCAGTTGTCGGGCGGCGGCCAGCGCGGCGGCCGCCGGGTCGTCGAGTTCGACGGGCGCACCGAAGACCGCAAGTGCGGCATCACCTTCGAACTTGTTGACGAAGCCGCAGTGCTTGTCGACGACGTCGGCGACGATGGTGAAGAACTCGTTGAGCAGATCGGCGGTGGCGTTCGGATCCTGCTGGGCGGCAAGGCTGGTCGATCCGATGATGTCGACGAAGAGCACTCCGACATCGGCGTTGGTGCCGCGCATCCCAGCACCGTGCTCGAGCGCTTGCGCGGCGACGGTGTCTCCCACGTGGCGCGCGAACAGCTCGCGCATCCGTTCGCGTTCCTCCAGCCCGGACACCATCTCGTTGAATCCATGTTGCAGCACACCGAGTTCCGACGAGTCGTAGACCGATACGCGAACCGAGAGGTCACCCTCGTCGACGTTGTTGACCGCTCGGCTGAGGTCGTTGAGCGGATCGGCAATCGCCTTGCCCACCAAGGCAACCACGCGTGCGCCGGCGAACAGGCCGACGAGCGCGAGGACCACCGTGGTCCAGTCCACCGAGCTGTGCGCGTTGGGCAGCAGGCCCACCCACCGGCCGGCGTTGACGAACAGCAGGCCGAACATCGGAATGCCGGAGCTGACCACCCACACCGCGAGCATCCGGCCGTGCACCCCGTGCACCACGTGTTGTGCCGGGAAGTCGCGCAGGGCCACCACCGTCAGCGGTCGGGCGGCACGTTCGGCGAACAAATAGGTCAGGCACGCAACCGAACCCGCGGCCAACGCGAAAGCGACCGAGATCGCCAGAAAGATGGTCCAGGTCCGACGATCGGCGAACACGAAGTACATGCCGACACCGACCGCCCAGGCGACCAACGTGGCGTACACCTGATGACGCGGGATGCGTTGCACCGCACGGCGTCGGTCGTGATCAGCGGGCTTTCCGAGAACGAACCAGTCCAGTTGCGGCCTGAGCACCGCCAGCCCAAGCGCCACATTGAGGACCGCACCCAGCGCGATGGCCAGCACTACGGCCCCGAAGTCCAGCGGCCCGTCGGCGTCGAAGGTGAGCTGCCCGCCGTTGAAGGCCAACTGAACCAATAGGTAGGTTTCGGCGCCGACGCTGAGGTTGGTGGCGCCCAACGCGAGCACGGCCGCCACTGTCGCGCGTCGGGCCATCCGCGCCCGCGTGCCGGGATGCAGCGCGATGAGCTGCCCCAACGACGACGGCCGGTGACGCCCCCACAGCCATCTCGAGACCATGTCGGCGGCCAGGAACCGGGACACCAGTTCGGCCGAGCGGTCTGTCATTGCTCCGCCCGGGTGCACTCGTCCCATGTCCGACTCCTGCCGTCCGGTGAGACCACAGTACCCACAACGGAGGGCCCGATGAACAGCCACGACGAACCGCACTGGTCGTCGAAACAGCACTGAGCCACTGAACAGCACTGAGCCTGGAAACAGCACTGAGCCGGTGAACACGAATGCTCACCGGCTCAGTGGGTGTTGAGGCAGGTCGCCCGGAGGCGCTGTGATCAGGCCTGCTTGAGGGCCTCGATCTCCAGGGTGATGGTGACCTTGTCGCCGACGACGACGCCGCCACCCTCGAGCGGCATCTCGATGTCGATGCCGAACTCCTTGCGGCTGATGACGGTGCTGGCCTCGAAGCCCGCGACCTCGCCGTGGCCCATGCCCGGGTTCACGCCGTTGAATTCCAGAGCCAGCTCGACGGGCTTGGTGACGCCCTTGAGGGTGAAGTCACCGGTCAGCACGTAGTCGTCGCCCTTGGGAGCCACCGAGGTGGAGACGAAGGTGGCGGTCGGGTACTTCTCGGCGTCGAAGAAGTCGGCGGACTTGACGTGGCCGTCGCGCTGCTCGTTGCCGGTGGTCAGCGAGGTGACGTCGATCTCGGCGTTCACCGCGGGGGTGCCGTCTTCGGCGACGGTGATGGTGCCGCTGAAGGTGTCGAACTTGCCGCGGACCTTGCTGACCATGAGGTGCTTGACGGAGAAGCCGACTGTCGAGTGGGCGGCGTCGATGGTCCAGGTGCCGGCGGCGATCGGGGCGGTGACTGCAGTGGTCATGGAAGTACTCCTTGGAATGTTGTCTCGTCGTCGGCGGTGTCGTCGACGTAGGTTCTTCGGGTCGCGTGGGCCCTTGCGACCCAACAGTACTCTAAACGGACCATGGTCCGATTGCATTCCCCGGGTTCCGAAATTTTTTTCCTAGAGTCAGCGCCAGGCGAATACCGGCTGCTCAAGGTCGTCGACCCGGGTATTTCGTCGGCGCAAGACCACCTCGGTGAACTGATAGATGACCGCCGCGGTCGGTGCGTGGATCAGATCCCCGACGATCGGCAGCTGTATCACCGGGCGCTCGGATTGCGGGATGGTCAGGAATCGCGGTTCGACGAGGAGCTCGTCGAGGGTGACGAAGAACAGCCGCGCGACCTCGTCGGGGTTGGGGGTGGGCTCGGTGTCGTCGTCGGACCAGCAGACCACCGGCGTGATCACGAATCCCGAGCGTGTCGGATAGTCGTCGAGGAGGCCGACGACCGCGTCCGGGCGCAGGGCGATGCCGATCTCCTCGTGCAGTTCGCGCAGCGCTGCGGTCGGCTCATTCTCGCCGTCGTCGAGACGGCCGCCGGGCAGAGCGTACTGAGCGGCGTGGTGTCGCATCGTCGACGGTCGTTTCATCAGCCAGATGCCCTGGTTGCCGTCGCGTTCGGAGATCACCACGGCCACCGCGGCGGCTCGGGCGTCGGCCTGCACGGCCCGACGTCGGGGGAAGGCGTCGAGTGCCGAGACGACGTCGGCGCGATCGATGCGGGTCACAACCTCAGTTCATCACGTTGGGCGCTCCCGGTGGCCTGCGCGGCGGCGAGGTTGAGGTGATAGGAGATGACGGCGAGCGCAGACAGGCCCACCGCCAGGTTCCACAGCGCGCCGAAACCTTCGAGCGCGAAGTCGACGAGCGCGTTGGACATGGTGAACACCAGTGCCGCGAGCCGCAAAGACCGCATCGGCCACAGCTTGGTGGTCCGACGTCGGGCGATCATGGCCGGCAGCGCCAACGCCGCGGTGATGATGCCGCTGACGAACAGGATCCACGCCGCCTTCTCGTTGCGGCTGATCTCGAGGTAGATCTCCACCTCGCCGAGATCGCGGTTGCGCAGTGCCCAACCGAGCGCCCCGATGACGACCGTGAGCAGCGAGCTCAGCGCCAGCATCCACCCGAAGAAGTTGGCCCACCACGGGCTGCGCAGGAATCCCGGGATCAGTGCCGCGCCACGGTGCCGCAAGGCCATCAGCCGGTCGGGGGTGTCGACGCTGGCGTCGAGCATGGTGGCGATGGTGGTGATGACCGTGGAATCGGCGCCGCGGTCGCCGGCGAAGGAAAGGAATTCATGCGCCTGTTGCCGACGACGCTTCGGAAGTCCGTGTGCCACACCGTCTGCGGCGATCGACGCGGCGTTGGCAAGCGCCTCGGCGACGGTCGGGGCACGGAAATCGCGAACGACACGGGCGATGATCAGGATCAGCACGACGAGCAGATACATGATCTCCGCCGACGGCCCGTAGAAATAGTCGTTGTCCTTGGTGACGAACTTGCCGACCTCGTCGAGAAAGAGCCCGAAACCGATGCCGCCCAACACAATTGAGGTGATGCGCATCGTCGGGCCGAGGAACAGCCAGCCGAAGACCAGCGCCAGCATCATCAACGCGCCACCCCACAGCGCGTGCGCGATATGCAGAGTGCCGCCGCCGATCTGCGGGTAGCCGGTCAGCCGTAGGTAGGCGCGGGGTCACCAGGATGGTGCCGATCGCGAAGATGAGGAACCACTCGACGGCCGCGGTCCCGTGGATGCTGCGGATGACGACGGCGGTCGTGCGCGGGTGCGTCGTGGGTGGGGTCGTCGTGCGTGGGGTCACGTGTGGATTATGGATCGTGAATCGGACATTGTGCGTCGACTTCGTCGATCCCGGGGGTTGAGGCCTGAGGTCGGGGGCGGGCGCTGGTTCCCGCGAACATGACTACGGTCGCGGGAAAGAGTTGAGGTCGCGGGAACCTTCTCGCTGCGCGTCGCGCGCAACAACGGGCAGGTTGTCGGGCGGGTTCCCCACCGCCTCGATGAATGCATGACGTCTGAGGCAGCTATACCCGCGTCCACGTACAGATGAGGTGCCCGGTCCGACGGATTCGAGCGTCGGGGGAAGGCATTCGCAAGGTCCTCGACCGCAATCAGCCACCGGCGTTAAAGCGAGAATAGAACGTGCCAGAAATCAATAGAAAGAGCCACCGGCCGAATACTTCGGTCGGTGGCTCTTTTATTGTCGCTCTGCAATCAGAGGCTTCCGATTCCGGTGAGGATGACGGTGAGGAACTCGTTGATGGCGGCGAAGATGTCATGAATCATGGTAATGCCCTCCGTGAGTTGATTTTTCGCGTGATGTAGTCGCGCGACCGCAGCCTAACAGAACGTCGAGAAAAGATCACTCCAGCCTTTACACCGCACGATATGGTTAATCGATCGTGAATTTCGAGGGAATATCCACCTGCCATTGTTTCAACATTAATATCGGACATAGGTGACTAAATCACCCACGAACTGCGCACTACAGCGAGCTCGCGGGGGGTTCGCCGGCGTTCGCGATGGTCGGGCCATGTTCCCGCGACCTCAGCTGGTTCCCGCGAACATGACTACGGTCGCGGGAAAGAGTTGAGATCGCGGGAGTTTTCCCGGCGGCAGCTCGCAGGCGAACCCACAGCGCGATCAACGCACTTCGATGGCCATCCGCAGCAATTCGGCAACCTGCTCGGCACGCTCGGGCGCCGACGCCCGACCGGTCTGGACCATGGCGATCAACAACCCCAGCAAAATCGATTCCAGGGCACCTGCGACGCGATCGCGATCGATGTCCGTCCGCACCCGGCCGATCTCCTGGCCCTTACGCAACGACACCTCGAGCTCGGATCGAAGTCTCGTGGACACCTCACCCGTCGCCAATCGCGGCAACAGTTCGGGTTCGTTGCCGCAGAGCACGCGCATCACCAACGGGTAGTCCACCATCCGGGTCGCGAATTCGGACATGATCGCCAGCCAGTAGCCGTCCCCTATCGGCTGCGCTTCGCCCGCGAACACGGCATCTGCGAGGAGCCCCGCCTGCCGGTCGTAGGCGGCGACGAAGAGCTGTTCCTTGTTCGCGAAGTGGAAGTAGACCGCGGATGGGCTGATCGATAGATCGCGAGCCACCGCCGATACGGACGTCTGGCGAAAGCCATGTTCGGCGAACGCAGCTGCTGCGGCGTCGAGAATCAGGTCGCGCGTCGACCCGCTCGCCCCCGCATCGGTTCGCCCGGTAGCCATCTGGCCAGCGTAACGGTGCAATGTCCGAATCACGGCGAGCCCCACGCTTGCACAACTGAACGATCTGCTGAATCATTCAGTCATGCTTCATCGCCTTCGCGCGTCGTACCTGCTCAAGCCGCGCCTGCTCTTGGCGCCACTCGTCGCGATATCCGTCATCGCAGCGTCGATAGTGCTGCCCGGCACCCTCGCCCAGGCCGAACCACGACTGCCCACCCTGCCCTTCGGGGCACCGCACGTCACGGTGAACGTCAACAAACCGGGCGCGCCCGGCTACGTCTTCTACACCACCGGAATCGCTGCGGCACTACCACTTCCGATCTCCGTCCCCGGTATCACGACAACCAACGACGCCGCCGTCATCGCCGACAAGAGCGGTCGCGTCGTCTGGCGCTATGTTCCGCCCGCCGGTGACACCGTCGCGAACTTTCGCACCCAGATGTTCAACGGCCGCAAGGTGTTGACCTGGTGGCAGGGTGCCGGCGCCAACGGCCACGGCTCCGGTGTCGACTACATCGCCGATACTCGCGGACACGTGATCAAGACCCTGACACCGGGTAACGGGCTGGCGTCTGACGTGCACGAGTTCCGACTCACACCGGATGGCCGGGCCCTCATCACGTCGTACGTGCCGGTCACCGCAGACCTCACCTCAGTCGGCGGACCCAAGAACGGCACCATGCTCAATTGCGTTGCGTCCGTGATCGATGCGAACTCGGGCCGCGTCCTGATGCATTGGTCGGCGATGGATCACATCCCCGTCACCGACACGTCGATGCGGTACACGGGCCTGCCGGGTTTGGCGACCTTCGACCCGTTCCACATGAACTCCATCGCCCTCGACCCGTCGGGCAATCTGCTCATCTCGTTCCGAAACCTCAACGCGCTCTACAACATCGACGCGGTCAGCGGCGCTGTCAACTGGCGACTCGGCGGCAAACGCTCGACGATCCGCGTGGCACCGGGCGCCGAATTCTTCGGCCAGCACGACGCCGAATACGCGAATCCGACGACGATCCGCCTCTTCGACAACAACATCAATGTCAGCAACCAGCTCGGCGACTCCAGCATCAAATGGATTCACATCGACCCGACGCACTCGGCCGCGACACTGGTCCGCAGCCAACGACACCCGGCCGGCCTGGCCACCGCAGCCATGGGCAACGCGCGGGCGCTTCCCAACGGCAACACCTTCGGCGGCTGGGGCACCTCGCCGCACATCTCCGAGTTCTCGCCGTCGGGTGAATTGATCTACGACGCAACGCTTCCCGTGGGCACCTACCGCGCCTACCTGGATACGCTGCCGTAACCGTCCTGGCGTGGCGTGAATCCGGCGCCACAACGAGAAAAACCACCTGTCACCAGGTGGTTTTCTACAAGTGGCCAGAGTCGGGATCGAACCGACGACCTTCCGCTTTTCAGGCGGACGCTCGTACCAACTGAGCTACCTGGCCGGGAAGGTCCGGTGACAATACCGGAACCCTTGGCAACAAACATGTTGCGACCCTGACGGGACTCGAACCCGCGACCTCCGCCGTGACAGGGCGGCGCGCTAACCAACTGCGCCACAGGGCCTTGTTCAGTTATCTGCCCCCACGTAGCGGGCAGGCGTACCCCCTACGGGATTCGAACCCGCGCTACCGCCTTGAAAGGGCGGCGTCCTAGGCCGCTAGACGAAGGGGGCCGGTGTTCTCCGTTGGGAGCCGACTTAGCTTAGGACACGCCGTGAACAATACACAAATCGCTAGGTCAACGACCCTTTTGCGCAGGTGGGGAGGCGATCGGGCAGACGCGTGACGACCGGTCGCCAAGCTCGGAGCGCACCTGGCACTCACCGACATAGCTCCGACGACGCGGATCCGACGGCACAGGTCCGACGCCGCGACGGGCCACCTCGCGTCGACGACCGTGCAACGGGTTGTAAACTTCATGGCGCTCCGCTCCACCGGAGCAACCCAGCCCCTTTAGCTCAGTTGGTAGAGCTACGGACTTTTAATCCGCAGGTCCTCGGTTCGAGCCCGAGAGGGGGCACCACAAACCGCCTGGCAACGGGCGGTTTTTGCGTTTGCGACCCCTGTTACACACGTAGCAACCCGGCATTGCCCCGGCACCCGGGGGGCGCCGCGCCGGGTTTGTCGGTATCGATCTCTAGGATGTACTTCATGCCGTCTTCGCTGATCACGGACGCATTAGGGCAACCCGACGATGCGTCTCAAGAACCCGCACGCAACCCCGACACCTTGCCGTCCACCGCAGACCCGAGCGGCGAGTGCCCTCGGTGCGGACGAGTGAGTAATTTCCATGTGGGAGTGACACTCCCCCTCGTCTTGCGATCTTCGTCATTCAGTGATTCCCCATTCACACGCGAGCGCGGAGTTGAGCTTGTCTGTCAAGGCTGCGGCGACTCGACCATTGTGATCGAGGAATCGCCGGGCGGTCCCTTCAGCAGATTTCGGCCGACATTCTGGTACCCGAAGCCAGGGCACCTGCAGGACACAACTGATGTGCCGGACCCGATTGCGGGAGCGTTCGACGAAGGCGCACGGTGCGTGAGTGTCGACGCCCCAAATGCCGCAGTTGCTATGTTTCGCAACGCACTCGCTCAAATCGTGCAAGACAAAGGCAGCGAAGAAGCCAAGAAGAAGAACACTCTCAACGAGGCGGTACAGCAAATGGTGGCCGACCGCACTCTCCACGACGGCTTCAAGGAATGGGCAGACCACGTTCGAAAGGTCGGCAACGCGGGTGCACATCAAGAATCCTGGTCGGAGATACCGATCGACCAAGCTCAAGAATTGTGCGAGCTGGTCAAGCATCTGATCGACACGCTATACATCCAGCCTGGGCGGGTCAGTCGTGCGATGCCCGCCAGAAAGCGGTCTGCGACCGCTACCGGAGACTGACCACCGTGCGGCCCCGATCCGGATTCGGAACTGCCACAGGATGACCGAGCGGGGCGCTCTTACCGCCTTCGGCCTCGGAGATGTAGTCGGCGTAAACGTTCAGCGTCGTAACGAAACTCGCGTGCCCGAGCCATTTAGACACCTGCATGTAGTGCTCGCCCGCCGACAAACTGTTCGCTGCGGAACTGCGGCGCAGGTCGCGCCAGCGGGACGCACTGTAAGCGACGTGCCGCAAGGACCGAGCAGAGCCACAGTCGGCCAGTTATCGGAGCTGATGGGCTCGCTCCGCTTGCATGTGGCGGCGACCCCGTCAGCCTAGGCTTGGCGCCGGGCCCTCCTGCCGATGTTAAGCGCCTGCCGTTGGCCATCGATCGGTCACATGCTCGCCGGGCCGGTCACGGCGTGTCCCGATAAGACTGGTATCCATCTGGCGGCGATGTGACCCTCCCATGCATCTCGCATCCATGCCGCGATAGTCTCCGAGACCTGATGACTCCGAACCCTGGGAAGAAGCAACGCCGACTAGCGGACATGGGTGTTGAGCCCGCGAGGTTCAAGTTCGAGCGACGCGACGAAGCCGAGCTGATTCTCGACTCTCCCATCCCACTTTCCCCAGAAGGTGACCACCTGCACCTGCGGCAGTGGTGCTACCGAGGGAAAATTGTCGACTTTGCCATCATGCAGTACCTCACCCCGTCGCATCCCGACAACTCGGGCTCGGATGGTAACTCAGATGTAGCACGAATAGATACGTCTCACAGCGAGGTGCACAAGCATCAGTACTTTCGGGACGGACGCGAGCAAGTCCGATCTGTGATCAAATCACTACAGGATGCCGATAGTCTGGAACATGCCGAGGAGATGATAGATGCATGCTTCGACGCCTGTAACGATGACATGAGCGAGCACTGGGTCGACCATTTGGACACTTGGAGAGGGGATACGCCATGAGCGGTAACCACGACCGCATTCGCGGTCGCCTTGCCACCGTGCGGATCTTCACCGCCATGATGCGCAACGACAACTTCCGCCGATCCTTCGCCGAACGTTCCGGCTGGACCCCAAACTCGCCAATTGTGCCGTGCGAGTCAAACACGCTGTTTGGCGAAGTGTATGAGATGGCCATACCTGCCCTCGATGAGTCCGGCGCCACCGTTGCAGCGATCCCAGTGCTGGCGATGACGCCACAGACGGACGACTCCGACGACAAACTAACACTGTCATTGACTGTTGTGAGTCTACGAAAGCACGTTAGCGGAGAAGCGACCCCTGAGGATGCAATCGACATCGACAGCATCAGCCACGAGGTCACAATGGCACAGGTCTGTGAAACTCTTGCGCCAGCCAAGAAGTGGGACATATCTGACTGCGTGGCGCCGACGTCAACGACCGGTGCCTGAGCTCGTGTAGTTAGGGCGCGTCGCATCGTTCAGATCGTCTTCGAACCGGTCCGATACATGATGTTCAGTGTCATCGACGCCTGAACGCGCAGAACATCCGCTGCGCGTTCAGGACGCTCGCATCGCTGACGCGCCATAGGTCGTGCGGTGTGAACCTTCGAAGGACAGCTCGAATCTATACGCGCCGATCGAACTAACCATGATATGCTGGCGTCTTTGACCCGTATCGGATTTTGACCTCGTTCGCTCGGGAACAGCAGTCCACCCTTTCAGCCCTGCCAAGTTCGCGACGTCGGTGCACCGATGCCTGAACATCCCACATCGACGTCTGATGGAATCCAACGCGGACGTCCATCCACCACAGCAGATGAACGTCAGGACCAGGATCAGCCCCCAATGATGTCGCCTGCAGCGTCAACGAGCGCTTCCGACCCGCGCGGTACCGAGAGGGGGCACCACGCAGGCAGCGATGTCGGGTGTTCATTTGGCGTAATCCGCTTTACCCGCGACGGATCCGAAAGCAAAAGTAGGATCCGAGAGTGGCTGTGCAGAATTCGCAATCTTCGATACTCAAATCACTTCGGGTGTACGACCCGGGCCACACCTGGCTGATTTACGCGACGTCGACGACGATCGCGACGGCGTTGGGGATTCTGGTTGCCCATTTCGTCATCGCAGCCACCCACGGACCCGACATCCTGCTGGTGACCGGCGGCATCATCGGCATGGTCGCATTCGGCGCGACCGGTGACGTCACCGCGAAGGCCCGCTGGCTGACGTCGGTGACCGTGATCGTCCCGGCGCTGGCCGCAGCAGCTCTGGCCGTCGTCCTGACGCATCACTCCCCCGCCGAGATCGTCGTAGCGGTGCCACTGGCCGGATTCGGCATCTGGGTACGACGATTCGGTTGGCGCGGCCTGGCCGTGGGTGGCGTCGTCTTCTTCGCCTACCTGATGGCGATCTTGGCCATGCGCGAGCCCGGGGCGAACATGCATCAGATCCTCCTCGTCGTCGGAGGCGCGCTTGCCTGCGGTGTGTTTCTGCGGACGGTGATGCTGATCGAGTTCCCGACACGTCGACTACGGCTTCACCTTCGCCAGTTTCGGGCGTCGTGCGCCGAAGCACTCGAGCGATCCCAACGACCCGGAACCGACGCCGAGATGCTGGTGCCGGTAAGCCACCTGCCCGACCTCACGCTGGCCATGGACGGATGGCTCCACCAGTTCGACGTCACATCGCTCGGCGTGGACCCGAACAAGCTGCGCCGCAGTATGTTCGACGCACAGAGCGCAACCGAGCTCGCATGCGAACAACTGCAGTCGCTGACGAGAGCCGGCGTCGATCCGCATGCCGATCCCACCCTCTCCGACGTCCTCGACACGCTGATGGCACTTGTCCGCGGCGAGCCGTCGAGCCACGACGCCACCGCTGCAGAAGCCCTGGCACGCTCGACGATCGCCACGGTCGATCCGTCGACTCCGCTCGGCCTGGCAACACTTTTCGTGTCCCGCGCGGTACTGGCACATCTCGACGTCGACGACGCAGCACACGCCGATCCCAAGCCTGCCGGCCCCAACCCTGCCGATCCCGACCTCGCTGACCCCGACCCGGCCGAAACCGCTCCACCCCAACCTGATTCGACCGATACAGACATCCCGCACCCGGCCACGCACGCCGCCACCGACACTGCGGCCGTCGTGCGGTGGTGGGATCACATGCGGCCCACCTCCCGGATGGCCATTCAGGTGATGGCAGCGACGGCGATCGCAGCGGGTGTGGGACAGGCGATGGCGGCCGGACGCTGGTATTGGGCGGTGATGACGACGTTCATCGTGTTCATGACCGCCGCAACCCGGGCCGACGTCCTGACGAAATCGTCATGGCGCGTAATCGGAACCGTGGTGGGGGTCGCGTTCGGTGCGGTGGTGGCAATCCTGCTCGTCGGTCACCCGCTCCCGCTGTCCATCCTCTTCCTGGTCTGCGTGTTCTTCGGCTACTACTATCAGGGCTCCAATAACGGCATTCCCACCATCTTCTTCACCGTTCAGTTCGCGGTCATCTACGCGCTCTTGGGTTTCCATAACTGGACCCTGGCCTTCGTTCGGCTCGACGAAACCATCGTGGGCGCGATCATCGGCGTGATCTGCGCCTACCTCGTCACGTCGAAACGATCCGATGGCGCGGTGGCCGCCAGCGTCGACAAATACTTTGCGGCACTTGATCATCTGATCACCTCCTGCGGTGACGCACAGACCACCGCGAATCAGACGCAACCTGTCGTCGACGCGGCGATCACTCTCGACAACGCGCATCAGGCGGTCCGCTCGACGCTGTCGAACATGGCGGCGGCGATGCTCGTCGGGACCGGCGCACGACGCCGCGCTCGGTCAGTGCACCTCGACCGCCTCACGCGAAGTGCGCACGTGCTGGCGCAGACATCGGCTGCGCTGTCTGCCGACCCATCACTGGTGTACACCGGGTCCGATGCCGAAGTGGTGCGGACTGCGGTCCGTCGGCTGCGAGACGACGCCGAGGACCTCCATCAGATCTATCTGGAACGACAACCCGCGGCCCCCGCCGAACCACGTGAATCGTTGGCGCAGTTGCTCAGTGGCGTCGACGCGCGACCGGACACCCCCCGCGGGGCAGGCGTCGCGGCGTCGGTCCGACTGGACCATCTCCTCCGAACGCTTCCGGACACCGTCGCCGCTCCCGCTCTTTCCAGCCGGGAATAAGCTGCTCGGAGACGTGACAGCGCAGTCACTTGTGCTCGCAGCGATCGCGCGGCCGGCATTCAGGGTCCTTCCAGCTGAGGTCGCCATGATCGACCCATGACTGCTGTGACCGAGCCGCCTGCGCTGACCCACCCGCCTGCCGTGTCAGGCCCGCAGGCCGATGACGCCTCGTCCGAGCCGACCTCGGGCCGCAGTGTTCCGCGCTGGCTTCGATGGGCCGTGATCGGCGCGATCCTCACGGTCGGCTTGGTGATCCGGTATCAGTTCGTCGACGTCACCACGATGGACTACAGCAATTTCATCAGTCGGTGGTATTCGACGCTCGACGAGCAGGGGTTCTCGGCCTTCAAAACCAGGTTCGCCGACTACAACTATCCCTACCTGTATCTGCTCTGGATGTTGACGGTGACCCACATACCGTCGCTGATCGGAGCCAAGGCGCTGTCGGTGGCCTTCGACGTCGTGTTGGCGTTCTTCGCATATCGGATTGTGGCGCTTCGGTCGCCGAGTTTCTGGATTCGCGCACTGGCGTTCGGGCTGATCTTCTTGCTGCCCTCGGTGATTGCCAACAGTTCCTACTGGGGGCAGGCGGACGCGATCTACTCCGCGTGCGCCCTGGGCGGGGTGTACTTCTTGCTGCGCAGCGATCCGATCACTCGCGGCAACGCGATCTGGGCATGCGTATTCTTCGGTCTGGCAATTAGTTTCAAACTACAGGCCGTCTTCGTTGTGCCGATTCTATTGTGGCTGTTGGTTCGTCGGGCCATTCCGTGGTACTCACTGCTGGCGATCCCGGCGGTCTTCGTGGCGCTGGAGGTGCCGGCGATCGTCGCCGGCGCGCCGGTGAGTACTGCACTGTCGGTCTACCTGGATCAGACCGACTCATACAAGTCGCTGACGCTTGGCGCGGCCAATCTGTATCAGCTCATTCCGATTTCGGGCGACGTCAGCTGGCTCGCGCACCTGGGGATCGCAGCGGCTGCGACCGTCATCCTGGCGTTCCTCGGCTGGTCGGTCTATAAACGCCCTCCGGTGACCCGCGAGACGATCCTCGTCGTCGCCACCGCGAGCGCAGTGATCGTGCCATTCCTCCTGCCGTCGATGCACGAACGCTACTTCTACACAGCCGAGATCCTGACTGTAGTGATGGCGTTCTACCTTCCGATGCGCTACTGGATCATCCCAATCCTGGTGCAGGCAGCCGCGATTGGCGTCTACCACTCCTCGCTCAGTGGCGAACAAGGACACGGGGGCATGCCAGGACAGGGTGGCGGTCTCCGACCCCAGGGCGACCCGGGTGGTGCCACACCCCCGCAGGGCGGTCAGGGTCAGGCCGGTTGGGGCCACGGCGCAGGCGGCCCGGGTGGTCAGGGTGGTCAGGGCGGTCAAGGCGGGGGCCCGGGTGGTCATTCAGGCGGAATGCCGGGTTCGACGAGCGGTTACAGCTCGGGACGTGGCGATGCCGTACTGAGCGTCTACGCCGCGTTCATGGCCGCGGCCGCGCTCGGGATGATCGCGACGGTCGTGAGTCGATTGCGCGAGGCCTGGCCGGATCGTCGCCCAGACACGCTCTGAGGTCTACGCTGCACCCATGGAAGTACTACGCCATGTAATAGTTCTGGTGCATCTCGTCGGCTTCGCCATGACGCTTGGCGCGTGGATCGTCGAACTGACCGCGCGTCGACTTCGTTTCACCAGGCTGATGGACTACGGCCTGCTGGTGATGCTGGTCTCCGGAGTGATTCTGGCGCTCCCGTGGCCCGAGGGTTTCTCCCCCAACTACGTCAAGATCGGCGTCAAGTTGGCCATCCTCATCGTCCTCGGCGGCGTCCTCGGCATGGGCAGCGCGCGGCAGCGTCGAACCGGCGAAGCAGTCCCGGCGCCACTGTTCTACGCCGCAGGGCTGTTGACCTTGGCCGCAGCCGCGATCGCGGTCATCTGGCGCTGAGCCGACGCCTCACAGAGCCGACGAGGGTCGGTCACGTCGGCGGCGGCAAGGTGACCACCGGGCACGGATAGGTGGCGCCGGGCGGGTCACACTCGACGTAGGCGCACACACCGCCGGAGTTGAATTGACTGCATTGCATGACCGGCGGCACCCCGTCGAACTCCGGGCCACCACCGGCCCGCAACGTGATGGTCACCGAATCGATCGAATCAGCTTCCACATCAACGTATTTCGACAGGATCGCGTTCACTTCCAATAACGCCTCGATGGCCTCGGCCCGCAACACCCGCACCCGGTCGCGGTCACTCTCCGATACCGGAACGCCATCCTCGCTCGGTGTCTGCACCGCGCCACGCTCATCTCCACAACACATGATTTCTCCGATCGACGATTCTTCCGATCGCCCACATGCGGGGCCTCCCAACAAGAATGGCGCACGCCGGTTACGGTCGCGGCCCGAACGTCGATTTCTGTCGGTTGATCAATCGATAGCGCTCATCGCGCGGCAGAACCGAGATCACCGGTGCACGGCGATCTCCGATCCGAGCATGTAGCCGGGTGCCAACGGGAGGGTATCGCCGCTCCAAAAGCGGCCCGGGTCAAACCAATTGGAGTCCTTGTCGTCGGAGACCAGCCCGATTTCGGTGTAGGTGATCGCGACAACCTCGGCGCAGTACGCAGCCTGCAGGGTGGCTCGGTGCGCCTGGCGTTCGGCTCGACGTCGTCGTACGAGTTTCTCCAGCGGCGGAATACCTCGGACGACGTCGACGCTGCTGGGCACCCGCCCGCGGAACCACCGGCCGGCCAGTTTCGCCGACGGCGGGAACGGCGTGCCGTCAAGGCGTGCGATCACCCGCAGCAACGCATCCTCCTGCTCACGGGTCACGTCGGGCGTGAGCTGCCGCAGCCAACAGTCCTGACCGTAGCGATCCATCCACTGCAGCACCGCCTCTCGGCCGTCGTGCAACTGAACGCCACGGTGATGGCTGCCGGTCCACATGTCGAGCAGCTTGTCGCCCATCTCGGCGTGCCACAGCAGTGGCGGCAGGTCGTCGATGCCGACGGTCATCGCGACATGATTGACCGGCGCGTTGGTCAGCGTTTGAATGGCCCGATCCGGACCCGAGCGTCCTCGGAACAGCCAGACGTCGCCGGTACGGGTGGCCTCGAGCGCTTCGTCGAGGCTGATGCCATCCCGACCGACCCCATCGCGATCGCCGCCACCCCGATCACCATCGCGGTTCCTGAGCAGTGCCATCAGCAGATCGTAGTCAGCGGTTCCCGGTCGGTGCCCTCCAGCGCGTTGCACGCTCTAGGCTCAGGTCATGCGCAACGCGTGGAAGTGGATCGGGCTGGCCGGCGCGGTCGGGGTCGCCGCGGGCGGCGTTCTGGTGGCCCGCGACCAGCGACAACGCACCGCCTACACCGCCGACGACGTCCGCGAACGGCTCCACGCCCGCTATGCGCAAGCGCAATCCAGAGCAGCGTCGGAGTCGCCTGACCGATGAGGTTCTTCGATCCGCTCACCGCGCCCGTCGACCCGGTGACGGCACTCACGCGGATCGCCTGGCTGCTCGAACGTGACCGCCAGAGCAGCTATCGTGTCGAAGCATTCCGGAAGGCGGCACGCGCAGCGGCGGAGATCGGTTCCGACGAGCTCACGCGTCGCGCGGAGAACGGTTCACTCACCGAGATCTCCGGCATCGGCAAAACCACCGCGACGGTGATCGTCGAATCGATTGCCGGTGAACTACCCGAATACCTTGCTTCACTGCAGAATTCGACGCCAGACCCGCCGACGGGTACGGCCGCCGCACTCTACCAAGCCATCGTCGGCGACCTGCACGCACACACCGAGTGGAGCGACGGCGGATCGACCATCGACGAGTTGGCCGATGCGGCAACAGCTCACGGACAACAATGGCTGACCATCACCGATCATTCACCGCGCCTGACCGTCGCCAACGGACTCTCACCGGCGCGCCTGTCCCGACAGATCGACGCCATCGCCGCATACAATGCCGAGCACAACTCGGGCTGCCGGATCCTGACCGGCATCGAAGTCGACATCCTCGACGACGGCACCCTCGACCAGTCCGACGAGATGCTCACCCAACTCGACATCGTCACCGCCTCAATACATTCCAAGCTCGCGATGGACCACGCACCGATGACCAAGCGGATGGTCGCCGCAGCGAGCAACCCGCGGGTGAACGTCCTCGGGCACTGCACCGGACGTCGGGTGGAGGGCGGGCGGCCACGCAAGCAATCGACCTTCGACGCCGAAGCGGTCTTCACCGCCTGCCGCGACCACCACACCGCCGTGGAGATCAACTCGCGCCCCGAGCGTCGTGACCCGCCCGACGAACTGATCGAGCTCGCCCGCGACCTCGGCTGCCTGTTCGCCATCGATTCCGACGCGCACGCCCCCGGACAACTCGACTTCAAGGTGCTCGGCGCCGGGCGTGCCGCCCGGCTGGGCATCACCGCCGACCGCATCGTCACCACCTGGCCGGCCGACGACGTGCTCGCCTGGGCCGCAGGCGGCGCACGCGTCTGATTCGACACGTGGCTGATTCGACGCCGTTGTTGATTCGACGCGACGGCAGCGCAGTCACCTCGTACAGTCGTCGCAGCAGGTCCCGGGCGGATCAGGCTACGGGCGGACCAGGGCACGGGCAGATCAGCGGACGGCCGAATCAGGGTATGGCGAGGAAGCGAACGGTGGACGGACACGTAATCGTATGTGGGTTCTCCGGCATCGGCATGCGCGTCATCGAGCAACTCGTCGGGTCGTCCGAGCGCGTTGTTCTCGTGGTGCGCTCGGTTGACCGGGCTCTGGAATCGGCGCTGCGCCGGTGGAACATCGAGCATCATGCCGCGGTGGTCGGTATCGAGGCGGCACTCGTCGACGCCGGAATCGCCACCGCGCAATCGGTGGTGTGCGTCGAAGATGACGAACTGTGGAATCTGGAGGCCGCACTGGTCGCCGGGAAACTGCGGCCCGACGTCCGAGTGATCACCCAGATGGCCAATGCCACCGTGCGAGGCGCGCTGTCCGACGGGGCGGTCCCCGGCTCGACCCTCGACATCGCCGACCTCGCCGCACCGTCGGTGATCGAGACGTGTCTGGGAAATCCCTTGTACAACATCGAGATCGATGGCGTGCAGTTCGCCACGGCACAGTTGCGCGTCGACCGGAACGCCACGCTGCGTGAGCTATACGGCGATCTGGCGCCCATCGCAGTCAGCGTCGGCGCCGGAGACAACGGCGGAAACGACGGCAGAAGCGACGGCGGAGGCCCGCAATTGCACGCCTGCCCGGGGCGCGATCTGCCCGTCGAACCCGGCGATGTGGCCACCATGTTCGGCACGCCCGAACAGCTTGCGGCGCATACGGACTCGTTCGAGTCAGCCGGCCCGGCCGCAGTGACCCCGACGACGGTCCGGCCCGGTCCGATGCGACGTGCCCGGCTGGCGGTGCGCGCCTTTGTGGAGGACGCCAATCCGAACTTCTTCCGGATGCTCGGATTTCTGTTGTGCCTGTTGACGTTATCGACGTTCATCCTGTGGCTCGGATACCAGAAGCCGGGTATGTCGGTCCTCGACGCCATCTACTTCAGCACCGAGACGGTGGCCACCGTCGGCTACGGCGACTTCAACTTCGCCACCCAGCCGACGTGGCTGCGCATCTGGTCGATCCTGCTCATGTTCGCCGGATTGACGACCACCGCCATGATCATGGCGTTCCTCGCCGAACTGCTGGTCTCCCGGCGCCTGTCGCAATCGATGGGACGTCGTCGGGCGCAACACATGTCAGGTCATGTCGTGGTGATCGGCTTGGGCGCGTTCGGGATTCGGGTGGCCCGCGAGTTGGTGGAGCGTGGCCGCGAGGTGGTGATCGTCGAACGTAGCGACCATGATCGATACCTCTCGGCGGCGAGCGCACTGGGCATTCCCATCGTTTTCGGTGACGCCACCCTCCCCGACACCCTGCTCGACGCCGGCGTCGAGAGGGCGTCGAGTGTGGCCGTGCTGACCAGCAACGACATGGTCAATGTGGAGATCGGCATCACCGCGCGCGGCATCCTCGGCGACAAATGGCTCGACACCGCCGATCGGCACGGCGTGCCGGTGGTGATGCGGGTCTTCGACCGGACACTCGCCGTCGCGGTCACCGAGCGGTTCGGCTTCCGCAACGTGCGGTCCACCGCCGAACTGGCCGCCCCGTGGTTCATCGGCGCCGCACTCGGCATCGAGGTGCTGGGCACGCTCTCGGTGCGGTCGCGGTCGTTCATGATCGGACAGCTCCCCATCCGCGCCGGCGGCGGCCTGGAAGGTGTTGCCATGCATCAACTCTCGGCGCACACCCGGGTGGTGGCGATCAAGAGATCCGACGGCGCGCTGGAGTATCCACCACGACGCGGCACCAGCTTCGCCGCCGGCGACCGCGCCTACCTGATGGGCCCCTACGAGGAACTGCTGTCGGTGCTCGAACAGCAGCGACGCGGCGCACAGACCTGACCACAACGAACCGTGGGATGCACCGGGCCCGAAATTGTCCGCCTGGTCCCACGGTTCGGCTATGAGCCGGCCGCTGAGACCCGCTCATGGACCGCGTCGACGGCTTCGGTGAACGGCGGGATGAACCATTCGGCTCCGATCACACAGCACGCGTGACCGCCGTCGACCTCGAAGCGCCGAGCACCGGGGATTCCGTCGACCAGTAGTTGCTGCCGCGTGGGTTCCACCACCCGATCCTTGACCGAGACGACGACCGACGTCGGTACGTCGATCTCACCCAACCAGTCGCGGGAATCGAAGTCGCCCAAGCCGTCACCGAAGTCACCCATGTGTGACAGCGGCGTTGAAAAGAACTGCCGCAGAGCCCATACCGCGGTCCGCGAGGTGGGTTCGTCGATCTTCTTCGAGCCCGGCAGTGGCAATCGGTCCAGCTTGCGCATCAGGGCGCCGGTGCGATGTGCCTGTGCGCGGTGTTCGGGGTTGTTCGTCGAAAAGTACGGCCCGGTGGAACACAGCACGAGCCCGTCGACCCGCTCGGGATGCCGACGCCAGATCAACTGGGCGATGCCGCCGCCCATGGAGAATCCGGCGGCGGTGAAACTGTCGATGCCGAGTACATCGGCCAGCGCGACGACGTCGTCGGCGCAGTCGTCGAGGCTGAAGCTCTCCGATTGAATTCCCCGCCCATGCCAGCGCTGATCCATGGTGATCACCCGGTAGTGCTGGTTGAGTACGGGGATCGTCGGATACCAGCAGAGCAGTCCGGTGGTGAGCACCGAATGCAGCAGGAACACCACCGGTGCATCTCGGGGCCCGGAGTCGGTCACGAATGTCGTACCGCGCCCGTGCAATTCGACCATCGACCCTGACGGGAGGTCTCGCACCGGATACGGACGGATCAGGTGTCGGAAGCCGCGGCGCACAGTGCCGACGGCGGAACGGACCCGGATACTCACATCGTCGAGGTTACGCGCCGACGCGTCGGCGTACACGGCTCACCGGTGAGACATGATCTACGATTCGTCCAAATGAGTACGCCCTATCCCGTCCCACGCTGGCCAGAGGTTTCGTCCGCGGTTCCCGAAGGCACCGCAACCCCCGAAATGATCTCGGCGACAACGGATACCGGCAGTCCGGCCCCGTGGCTCATCGAAGGCCACGGGGTGGCCTGGATCGCGCGCGCCTCCCGATCCGACGTCGACCTGCTGCCCGCCGAACTCCGGTCCGGCGCACTGCCGGTGGCCCGCGTGGCGATGGCGGTGCGTTACGCGAGCACCCCGGTCGGTCCGTACAACGAGCTCGGCTGCGGACTCGCCTGCCTTCGACGCGATGGCGCCTGGCTGCACATCCCGTTCCTGCCCGTCGACTCAGCAGCCACCATGCGCGGCGGCCGGGAGAACTGGGCGCTGCCCAAGACGCTGGCGACCTTCACCGGCGATCCCGAGCCCGAGTCGTCGTTCCGGCTGGCCGGCGACCACCCGCAGCCATGGTCGGTGAGCCTCGACATCTCGCGTCGAAGGGGTTCGGTGCCGCTGGGGGTTCCCGGGCCGCTCAAGTGGCTGCCGGCGTTCGGATTGACGTCGTTGCTGGGCATCGAACAGGTCACGCCGGACGGTCGGCGACTGCGGGCCGGCTTCGACAACCCGTTCGCGCCGTCGGTCCAGGTGGGCTCCGCCGGAGTGGACGTCGAGGTCGACGGCAGCCCTGAGCTGCGACGATTACTTCCCGACGGCCATCATCGGGGCGTGGCGATGACCTACCGCGGGGTGCACCTCGCCGCGGCCCGCGTCGATCGCTGAGACCCCCACCCGGAGCCGTTTGCGGGTTCGACCCGCTTTTGGGGTCTGAGACGTCCGGGGTGGTCGTGAGCTTGGCACAACCTCGGTAGGACCGGCGGTCGGTGTCGATAATCGACGCGACGATCCGCAGGCACCGAGGCTGTGTCACGCAATCTCGTCGTCGACGACGGCTGCACGCGCGAACGCGGGGTGAGCTTCCGGTCCCGGGGTGAACTCGCAGGCGCGGGCTGGGTACCGGGGCGAGTAACGGGGTCAGGCCAGCGTACGAACCCGGTACTTGAGCGTGCCGGTCAGCACGTGCCCGTCGACGGCACGGGCGCGGTAGCGGACGGTGAACCAGCCCGGGGGCGTCTTGGTGCTCAGTCCGGCGAGCACGCTACGACCTGAGAACCGCACCTTGCCCTGCCGGATCGACCGCTGGGCGGCGTCGGTGACGCTGACGGTGACCGCCGCGGGCCGGGCGGCGAAGGTCAGGGTGATGTGGTCGGGTGCGGCGTGCAGCACGCTGGCGTTGCGCGGATCCGAACGCACCAGCTGCGAATGCGCGGTCGCCGGCGCCGCACACCACGCGGTCACGGCCAGCAATACAGTGCAGATGGCCGCGGTCAACCCGGTTCGACGACGCGCCATGTCCGGTGAGCCTCCCTCTTGTGCCACGTGCGGATTCCCCGGTCGGGTCCGGCTCGGGCGTGGCGGTGAAACAATAGCTCACATGTCATCGTCGACGGCCACTCACAGCATCGAGATCCGCGAGATGTCCGCGCCGGCCGACCTCGCCCGTCTCGTCGGAGTGTTCGACGACGTGTGGCGCCCGGACCCCACCAACCCTCCGGCCAGCACCGACATGCTGCGCGCCCTGGCCCACGCCGGCAACTACGTGGTGGGGGCCTTCGTCGAGGGTCGGCTCGCCGGCGGCAGCGTCGGATTCTTCGCGGCGCCGGCCGGTGAGGTGCTGCACAGTCACATGACCGGGGTCTCGCACCTCGGCCGCGGACTCGGTCTCGGCCATGCGATGAAGATGCATCAGCGCGACTGGGCGATCGCGCGCGGTCTGACGGCCATCACGTGGACCTTCGATCCGCTCGTCGCACGCAACGCCTACTTCAATCTCACCAAACTCGGCGCGGCACCGGTCGAATACCACCGCGACTTCTACGGGGTGATCGGCGACCAACTGGCCGGCGAGGACGAGACCGATCGACTCCTGCTGCGCTGGGCGCTGACCGAGGCCACCCTGGAACCCGACACCTCCCGCAGCGCAACCCAATTCGTCGACGACGGAGCGATCCTCGCCATCGACGACACCGATCCCGATCACCCGGTTGCCGTCACCGACCCACTCCCCGATCACGCGACGGTGGTGGTCCCGGTGCCTCCCGATATCGAGTTGCTGCGTCGGGAAACCCCGGAGGTGGCAACGCGATGGCGACGGGCATCGGCCGGGGTGTTCGCCCAGCTCGCTATGCCCGACAAGACCAGGCCGACGGCATTCTTGCGTTCCGGCCATTACGTTTTCGGCCCGGCTGTGCTGAATCACCGGTCGGGACTGAATCACCAAGCCGGTCAACGATGAGCGTCCGGATCGAGGGCGTCGAACTACGGCGCGTCGAATTGCCTCTCGCGGCTCCGTTTCGCACATCGTTCGGAATTGAACACTCGCGCAACGCCTTACTCGTCCGGGTGGTCACCCCCGATGCCGAGGGCTGGGGTGAATGCGTGACGATCGACGAGCCGATCTATTCCGAGGAGTACACCGACGGCGCGATCGATGTGCTGCGTCGATTCCTGGTGCCACCGGTGTGTGATGCCGACGAGATCACCGCATCGGCTGTCAGCCGTCGGCTCGCCCATATCAAGGGTCACCGAATGGCCAAGGGCGCGTTGGAGGCAGCTGTTCTCGATGCCGAAACCCGAATAGCCGGAATATCACTGGCGGAGCGTCTCGGCGGAACCTTGCCGCGGGTGCGGGTCGGGGTGTCGGTCGGGATCGGCGACTCGATCCCCGAACTTCTCGACGAGGTGGCCGCCCATCTCGAGAGTGGTTATGGCCGAATCAAACTGAAGATCGAACCCGGCTGGGACATCGAACCGGTGCGGGCGGTGCGGGAACGCTTCGGTGATCAGCTACTACTGCAGGTCGACGCCAACACGGCCTACGGACCCACCGATCTGCGGCACCTCACCCGACTCGACGACTTCGACCTGCTCCTGATCGAGCAGCCATTCGACGAAGAAGACCTGGCCACTCACGTTCGGCTGCAACAGATGTCGTCGACGCCGATCTGCCTCGACGAATCGATCACGTCGGCCCGCGCCGCCGCCGACGCCATCCGGCTGGGCGCCTGCGAGATCGTGAACATCAAACCCGGCCGGGTGGGTGGCTATCTCGAGGCCGCACGCATCCACGATGTCTGTGTGGCACATGGCATTCCGGTGTGGTGCGGCGGAATGCTCGAAACCGGCATCGGGCGGGCGGCCAACCTCGCGCTCGCGTCGATGCCGGGATTCACGCTCCCCGGCGACATCTCGTCGACCTCCCGGTACTTCCACCGCGACATCACACCGGAGTTCACCGCGGTCGACGGCGTGATGACGGTACCGACCGGCCCCGGCATCGGGGTGAGTCCGCTCGACGACGCCCTCGCCGAACTCACAACATGGAGCGAGTGGCTCGTCGGGCCGTAGGAGGCTGCGGGGCCGGGCGATGAACCACAGCCGGGCCCTCGGTGCCATCGGCCCGGTGCCACCTGCTCGGTGCCATCCGCTCGCTGTCATTCGATCGGGTCATTCGTTCGGGAACACATCGAAGGACCCATGCCCCTGGCCGGTCCGGCGTGCTCTAATGATGCGATTCGATCGCTCATCCGGGGGGGTAGCAATGAGTTTCGTCAGGTCCAGACTCGCGCGTCGCACGTTGACGATCCTGTTCGCGAGCGCCTTCGGCGTGCTGGCAGTCGCGACTCCCGCCCATGCGACGCCGCCCAACCACTTCGGTGCCATGGCGATCAGTTTCTCGACCGGCAGCGTGGGCTCGGCGGTCAACTACTACACCACCCATGAGGCGCAACTGGCCGCGATGGCACGCTGCGGCGTCGCAGACTGCCAGTGGGTGGTCACGATGGACCGCAACTGCGGCTCGGTCGCGCAGCAGCCACTGACCGACCACTGGGGCTGGGCGTACGGCCCCGACCGCAACCGCGCCCGCGTGTCCGCGCGCAACGCCGCCGGCTGGTTCGCCTACGACGTGCTCTCGGCCTGCACCGCTAGGTAGCGCCGCCGACACCGACACACCCCGTCACCGGGGGCGTGTCACCACGCGCCGGGCGCGCGTGATCGTATGGATTGATGACCACCGTCGAGGTAACCGGACATCGCCAGCGTGAGGCGTGGGCGAACAAGGTCCTGCCGCCGGTCGAAGAGGTCCGCCCGGGCCTCTGGTCGATCCCGGTCACGATGCCCGCCAACCCGCTGCGCTACATCCTGGTCTACGCGCTGGCCCTGCCCGACGGCCTCGCCCTGATCGACACCGGCTGGAACACCGACGAGGGCTGGCAGATGCTCGTCGACGGCATCCACACCACCGGTCACGACGTCTCCGACGTCCGGCACGTGTCGATCACCCATCTGCACCCAGACCATTTCGGGCTGGTGCCGCGACTACTGGAACACGCCGACCCGGTGCTCGCGATGCACCGCAACGATGCCCGTCACCTGCGGTTTCACGACGATGACGAGGTACGACGCCAGGTCGCCGCCACACGGCAATCGCTCGCGAAGCTCGGCGCGCCGACTGAGGGCGCCGAGGTGGGCCTCGGACAGTTCGTGCGCCTGCCACAAGGTCGCAGCTTCGACGTCGAACTCGATGACGGCGACCCGCTGGGCCTGGACGGATGGAACCTGCGTGCGGTCTGGACACCCGGGCACACCGCAGGTCACCTCTGCTTTCTCGACGAGGATGCCGGCTTCGTGTTCACCGGCGATCATCTGCTGCCGCGCATCAGCCCGAACGTCTCGACCAACGCGTTCCAGTCCGGGAGCCCGCTCGCGCAGTACCTGATCTCGCTGGCCAACACCGAGCATCTGCCCGACGTCGAAGCGTTGCCGTCGCACGAGTACCGCTTTCGTGGGCTGGCCGATCGCGCGTCGGACCTGCTCGGCCATCACCAGGCCCGGCTCGACGAGATCGAGGCGGCCGTGCGCGCCGAGCCCGAGACCACCGCGTGGGACATCACCCGGTCGGTGACCTGGTCGCGGCCGTTCTCCGACCTGTCGGTGATGCTCAGCCGGATGGCGTTGCACGAGACGCACGCCCACCTCGTCGTCCTGGCCGAGCGAGGCATCCTCACCGCCCACGACGGCGTGCCGGAGCGGTGGACGGTCCGGACCGACCCCACCGGGTAATAGGCTGATGGGGTGTCCGTCTACTCCCACGGCTTCGCCCGGGTCTCCGGCGCGGTCCCGCTGGTCACCATCGCCGACCCGGCGGTCAACGCACAGCGCACCATCGCTTTGATGCGGCAGGCCGCCGACGAGGGTTCGGCGGTCGTGGTCTTCCCCGAACTCGGCTTGTGCGGCTACAGCATCGACGACCTCGTCCAGCAGGACGCTCTGCTCGACGCCTGCCTCACCGCTCTGGCCGACGTCGTCTCCGCGAGCGTCGGGCTGCGGCCGCTGGTGGCCGTCGGGCTGCCGCTGGTTGTCGGCGACGGCCTCTACAACTGTGCGGTCGTCGTGCACGACGGCGAGATCCTCGGGGTGATCCCGAAGTCGTATCTGGCCAATTACCGCGAGTTCTACGACAAGCGGTACTTCGTCGCGACCCGCAATGCCGTCTCCGACACCGCAACCGTCCTCGGCCGTGAGGTTCCGTTCGGCTCGGATCTGCTCTTCGAGGCCGCCGACGTCCCCGGCCTGGTGGTGCATGTGGAGATCTGCGAGGACGGGTGGGTGCCCATCCCGCCGAGCACCTGGGCCGCACTGGCCGGTGCGACAGTGCTGACCAATCTGTCCGGCAGCCCGGTGACCGTCGGCAAGGAGGCCTACCGGAAGTCGTTGTGCACCGGGCACTCTGCGCGCTGTATCGCCGCATACCTCTATGTCGCAGCCGGATACGGCGAGTCGACGACCGACCTCACCTGGGACGGCGACGCGCTCATCGCCGAGAACGGCTCTCTGCTGGCGCGTTCGGAGCAGTTCGCGATGGACGATCAGCTGATCACCGCCGACATCGACCTCGACCGGCTTCGGCAAGAACGCCTCCGGATGAACAGCTGGCTCGATCAGGCCGGCGACCTCGCCGGCACACTGAAGTCATTGCGGCGCATCACCTTCGACGTCGGGTCGGTCGACGGCGTCGACGATCTTCGACGTTCGGTGCCGCGCTTCCCGTTCGTCCCGGTGGGTGCTGCCGACCGCGACGCGCGCTGCCGCGAGGTCGGCAACATCCAGGTGCAGGGCCTGGCCGGGCGGCTGCGGGCGACCGGGATCGAGAAGATCGTCATCGGTGTGTCCGGCGGCCTCGATTCGACGCTGGCGCTGCTGGTCGCCGTCGACACCTTCGATCGTCTCGGGCTGCCGCGGGAGAACATCCTCGCCTACACGATGCCCGGATTCGCCACCGGCACAGCATCTTTGCGTCGCGCGCACACCCTGATGAACTCGCTCGGTGTCAGCGGTACCGAACTCGACATCCGGCCGTCGTGCGAGCAGATGCTCGCCGACCTCGGCCACCCGTACTCGCGTGGCGAGAAGGTCTACGACGTCACGTTCGAGAACGTGCAGGCCGGCGAACGGACGTCGCATCTGTTCCGGCTGGCCAACTATCACGGCGGGATCGTGCTGGGTACCGGCGACCTCTCGGAACTGGCCCTGGGTTGGTGCACCTACGGCGTCGGCGACCAGATGTCGCACTACAATGTTAACTCGTCGGTGCCGAAAACCCTTATCCAGCACCTGATCCGGTGGATGATCAGCAGTAGCACCTACTCACCGGAGACCACCGGGGCGCTGCAGGAGATCCTCGACGACGTCATCTCCCCGGAGCTGGTCCCGGCCGGCGACGACGGCGCGATCCAGAGCACCGAGGACGCCGTCGGGCCGTACGAACTTCACGACTTCTTCCTCTATCACCTCACCCGGTTCGGGTACCGGCCGAGCAAGATCGCCTACCTCGCCAATCACGCCTGGGGTGACCGGGAACGCGGCCAGTGGTCGGACATGCTGGCGCCGGAACGTCGAAATGAATACTCCCCCAGCGTGATCGAGCACTGGCTCGGCATCTTCCTGAAGCGCTTCATGGGCAACCAGTTCAAGCGGACCGCGATGCCCAACGGCCCCAAGATCGGTTCCGGTGGCTCGCTCTCACCCCGCGGGGACTGGCGTTCGCCCAGCGATGCGTCGGCCCGGACGTGGCTGGATCAGTTGCGCGACGGCTGATTTCGCGCGATCGAACGGGGCCCCTGACGCGTTCGCTCCCGATGTAGTCGTTCGCGCGTGATGCATCAATCGCGAACGAACAGATCGCGAGCGAACACAAGAACCACTCGGTCAACACGAACCCGACACAACCTCGGTGCCACAGCAATACCGAGTCAATAATCGACGCGACACCGCTCTCCCACCGAGGCTGTGTCACGCCCTAGAAAGAAACCGACGGCGGCTCGTGCCCGACGAGCGAGGTGAGCGCTATCGACGAGAACCTGGGCGCCGTCAACGGCAACGAGGGCGCCGTCAACGGCAAGGTGGGCGCCGTCAACGGCAACGAGGGCGCCGTCGACGAACAGCACGGCTCAGGAGTGGTCCTCGCACGCCTTGAGCAGTTGCTTGATCTGGTCGTCGAATCCGTCGGCGATCCGGTCGACGTCGGGTGCCTGGTCGGTGCAGGTGACCACGCCGACGTTGAGGTTTCCGTCGGCGGAGAAGACGGTGATGTTCAGCCCCAGTCCGTGGAAGATCGGGCCGAGCGGGAAGACGCCGGTGACGCGGGCCCCCGCGAAGTAGAGCCCGAAGTCGGGGCCGGCGACGTTGGACACCACCGCGTTGAAGATCGGCGGATGCTTCAGCGCCAGCTTGCGATCGCCGTAGAGCTTCATCGCCGACGACATGGTGCTGCCCGGCGCGAACTGCGCCCAGGCGCGCATCAGGTTGGCGTCGATCTCGCCGTGATGCTCCTTGGCGGTGCGGCTGGTCTCCGCGGTGCGCTCGAGGCGTTCGACGGGGTCGTCAATGTCGGAGTGCAGCAGGGTGAACATGCCGGTCACCTTGTTGGTGCCGCCGACCACCAGACTCTCCTCGCCGGCGTCATGCACCGACACCGGGACCATCGCCACCAGCGGCTGCTCCGGAAGTTCCTGGTGATCGGCCAGATAGTGGCGCAGCGCGCCGGCCGTGACCGCGAGGACGACGTCGTTGACCTTCACGCCGAAGCGGTTCTTGATCTTCTTGACGTCGTCGAGGTTCAGCTGCGCCAGCGCGATGGACCGATGCGGGGTGATCGGCCCGTTGAAACGCAGCCGCGGCGCCTGGAACGGTGCGGGCATCGCCGAATTCCGGCGCATCCGCAGCGCCCACGCGAACGGCACCTCGATGGTCGCCGGAAGCAGCTTGGCCATGGCGATGGGCCGCTGCACGAAGTAGTTGATCGCCCCGGTGACCGCCATCGTGGCCCGCGACGACGTGCCCGCGGTCTGCCGGATCTTCTCGGCGTCGAGGTCGGGGGCGTCCGGGGTCAGCGAGCACAGTTGTGAAAGCAGGTCGGCGCTGGTCACACCGTCGACGGAGGCATGGTGCATGCGGATCATCACCGCGATGCGTCCGTCGGCGAGTCCTTCGATGATCCAGATCTCCCACAGCGGCTTGCCACGGTCGAGGGTCTGACCGGCCAGATGACCACAGAGCTCGGCGAGTTCGGCCTCCCCGCCGGGCGCAGGCACCGCGATGCGATGGACGTGGCGTTCGATGTCGAAGTGGCTGTCCTCGACCCACACCGGGTGATCGATGTTGAGGAATGAGTTGTCGAGTTTGCGTCGGAAATTGGGCATCTCGCGCACACGCCGCTCGAGCTCCCGGCGCACCTTGCGGAAGTTGTACCCGCCCTTGATGGTGTCCGGATCGATCACGAGAACACCCATGACATGCATGAGCTGCGCGCGTGTCTCCATGTACAGGAACGACGCGTCGAGCCCGCTCAGCCGCTGCATGTCGACGTCCGATCATGTCTCACAGATGTGATGCTACGCAGCGCACACGAACTCGGGTTTGATGTCTGAAAATGCGTGACCGAGCAGTCAAATCTGCCCATCGTCTGTGAAATGTTCCCCAGGGACTGGCGCGATACCCTACTGATCGGTAAGAATCTGTGATGCGCGACGCAGATGAGGCCGTCGACCGTGGATTTCACAGCCGACGGACGGGGGGTAACACTTCACAGCGCGGTGACGACACCCAGTGGTCACAACAGCGGTCGCACCACCGTGGTTACGACACCGTAGGTACGAACTTGGGTTGACTTCTCAAGTGCCGTACCCTGGACCACTGATCATCATGTCGCGACCACGACTAAGGCATGACATACGAACCCAAACCGTGCGGAGGACGACGATATGGCCCGCGAGCTGAAGCAACTCGAATTGCTGCAAGAACTCTCCCCGGTCGCCGAGGAGAACGTCAACCGGCATCTCAAGATCGCCAAGGACTGGAACCCGCACGACTACGTGCCGTGGGATGAGGGCCGCAACTTCGCCGCACTCGGTGGCGTCGACTACGACCCCGAGCAATCGCAGCTCGATGAGGTCGCCAAGGCCGCGATGATCACCAACCTCCTCACCGAGGACAACCTGCCGTCGTATCACCGCGTGATCGCCGACAACTTCTCGATGGACTCCGCCTGGGGCCACTGGGTGGGCCGCTGGACCGCCGAGGAGAACCGCCACAGCATCGTGATGCGCGACTACCTCGTCGTCACCCGTGGCGTCGACCCGGCCTCCCTGGAAGCCGACCGCATGGTCCACATGACCAACGGCTACTCGCCGGAGGCCGCCGCCGGCGACCGCGTGGAAGAGCTGATGGCCAAGGGTCAGGACATGGGCATTCTGCACTCGGTCGCGTACGTGACCTTCCAGGAGCTCGCGACCCGCGTGAGCCACCGCAACACCGGCAAGGCCTGCAACGACCCGATCGCCGACAAGATGCTGCAGCGCATCGCCGCCGACGAGAACCTGCACATGATCTTCTACCGCAACATCTGCGGCGCGGGCATGGACATCTCCCCCGACCAGACGCTGCGCGCGGTCACCGACATCGTCACCAACTTCCAGATGCCCGGCGCCGGCATGCCGAACTTCCGTCGCCACGGCGTGCTGATGGCCAAGCACGGCATCTACGACCTGCGCCAGCACCTCGAAGAGGTCATCATGCCGGTGCTGCGTAAGTGGAATGTCTTCGACCGCACCGACTTCGGCTCCGAGGGCGAGGCGACCCGCGAAGAGCTGGCCACCTTCCTCGAGCAGCTCGAGAAGGACACCATCCGCTTCGAGGAGATGCGCGACCGCGCGCTCGCCCGCGAGGCCAAGAAGCGCGAGCAGCAGGCATCCTGAGCACTCCGACGACGACCATGCCACCGGCGCCCTCGACCATCGAGGGCGCCGGTCTGGCGTCTGCCCGACCGACCGATTCGGATCGCGCCGCCGATCAACACCGACCCGCTCTGCGCATCGGTTCGATCGAGTTGAACTCACCGGTGGTCCTCGCGCCGATGGCCGGCGTCACCAACGTCGCCTTTCGCACGTTGTGCCGGGAGCTCGAACTGGCCCGCACCGGAACGGTTTCCGGACTCTACGTCTGCGAGATGGTGACCGCCCGGGCCCTCGTCGAACGACATCCGGTCACCATGCACATGACCACCTTCGGACCCGACGAACAGCCACGCTCCATGCAGCTGTACACCGTCGACCCCGAATACACTTACGCCGCAGCCAAAATGATCGTCGACGAGAACCTCGCCGACCACATCGACATGAACTTCGGCTGCCCCGTCCCCAAGGTCACCCGACGCGGCGGTGGCTCGGCGATCCCCTACAAGCGCAAGCTCTTTGAGCGCATCGTGGCCGCCGCGGTCCGCGCCACCGAGGGCACCGACATCCCGGTGACCGTCAAGTTCCGCATCGGCATCGACGACGAGCACCACACCCACCTCGACGCCGGTCGCATCGCGGCCGCAGAAGGCGCCAAAGCCGTTGCGCTGCATGCCCGTACCGCCTCGCAGCGCTACTCCGGCACCGCCGACTGGGATGAAATCGCCCGCCTCAAGGAGCATGTCACCGAGGTGCCGGTGCTCGGCAACGGCGACATCTTCGAGGCCGCCGACGCCGTCGCGATGATGCGACGCACCGGATGCGACGGCGTCGTCATCGGCCGTGGCTGCCTCGGGCGGCCGTGGTTGTTCGCCGAATTGTCGGCCGAGCTCAACGGTTTCGACACCCCCACCCCGCCGACGCTCGGTGAGGTCGCCGCGATCATCGTCCGCCACGGCGAACTGCTCGCCGACCACCACGGCGAAGACAAGGGCATGCGTGAAATCCGCAAGCACGTCGCGTGGTACCTGCGCGGCTTCCCGGCCGGCGCCGAGACCCGGCAGCGTATGTCGCTGGTCAGCACCGTCGACGAATTGCGCGAACTGGTCGGCGCACTGCCTGCCGACACCCCCTTCCCTGCCGACGGGCACGGACCGCGCGGGCGCCAGGGGTCACCGGCCAAGGTGGCACTGCCCGACGGCTGGCTCGACGATCCGCAGGAGGACATCGTCCCCGCCGACGCCGAAGTGATGCACTCGGGCGGCTGACCTCTGGGGCTTGGCGATCGCCGACGGTGCGGCTGACCTGCGGCCGACGTTGGGGTGGCGCACCTGAGCACGGTACAGATATGTTCTCAGGTGCAATCAGTATGATGACCAACGGATTCTTGCGTCACGCAGGAAATGTCAGTCTGCCCGCAGCAACGGCCCCTCCGACTTCGCGGCAGAAGTTCGTCGGGGCTGTCGAAGGGTGACAGTGAGTCGCAGGACGTCGGGTCCACGGGACCCCGGTTCGCAGGGCAATGGCCCGGCGGATGACGACCCCGGGAACGACAAACCCCGGGGCACGCCGCGTCGATCCCGACGAGCGGCACGTCAGCAGGGCGACGACAAGAACTTCCGCGACATGTACGGCGAAGCGCCGCCGAACGACGTCCCCGCGCATGGCCAGCTGACCGAACCACGCTCCGCCGACCGCTACGTCCGCGGCCGCAGCAGGCTCACCGTCCGCGAGCTGATGGCTCAGATGAACGCCGAGGACGCCGGCCCCGACGAACGGCCGACCAGAGCTGTTCCCGTCGCACCGGTTCAGCGCTCCTCTACCCGTCGCTCGTCGATTCCGCAGGACGACGGCCACCCCGCGGACGACTCGGTCACCCAGGCCATCCCGACGATCAAGGACGCGCCCGCCGAACCCGGCGTCGACCTTTCCGACGATGCCACCGCACGGCGTGTCATCGAAGAATCCCGTGCCCAGGAATCCCACGCCCCGGATGCCTCCGACGGCGAGGTCCCCGCGGCCCTGGTCGGAGCCCAGGTCGCGCCCCTGCAGCGCACGCCCGATCTCACCGACGCGATCCCGAAGGTCACATCCGGCCGACGACGTGCGTCGGACTCGGCGGGCGCGCGCCCGGGCCCTCGTCGCCACCAACCGTCGACGCCGGCCGACCGACGCCGGGGCATCGCCCGCAGCGCCACGGTCACCGGCCGCATCCTGGTCACCATCGCGTGTGTCACCGCGCTCGTCGGCACCGGCTTCGTCTGGGGCTACCTCAAGTCGTGGAACGGCAACTGGAAGACCATCGCGGCGCTGAACTCCGAAGACTCCAACATCCGCAACAAGGACGCCCAGTACGGCGACGAGAACTACCTGATCGTCGGTACCGACACCCGTACGGGCAAGAACAGCACCGTCGGCGCGGGCACCGTCGCCGACGCCGAGGGCGCCCGGTCGGACACCGTGATCCTGGTGAACATTCCGGCCAACCGCAGCCGGGTGGTCGCGGTGTCGTTCCCCCGCGACCTGCAGGTCGATCGGCCCGAATGCCAGACCTGGGACAACAACTCCGGCACCTATTCCGGCGAGCTACCCGGCGCCGACGGGGTGAAGCTGAACAGCGTCTACGCCGACGGCGGACCGAAATGCCTGGTCAAGGTCATTACGGAGATGAGTGGCCTGAACATCAACCACTTCATCGCGATGGACTTCTATGGCTTTGAAAAGGTCGTCCGGTCGATCGGTGGCGTCGAGGTCTGTTCCACGACGCCCCTCTACGACTACGAGCTCGGCCAGATCCTGCGTAAACCGGGCAAGCAGAAGCTCACCGGCAAGCGCGCACTGAACTACGTCCGCGCACGCAATATCTCGACCGAGGGCAACGGCGACTACGGCCGCATCAAACGCCAACAGCTGTTCATGTCGTCGCTGCTGCGGTCGACGTTGTCGGGCAACGTGATGAGCAATCCCACCAAGCTCAACGGCATCGTCAACACCTTCATCGACTACAGCTTCGTCGACGGCGTCGACACCCAGTCGCTGCTGCGGCTGGCGGAATCAATGCAGGGCATCGAGGCGGGACGCGTGACGTTCCTGACGATCCCGACCGCAGGCACCACCACCGACGGATCGAACAACGAGATCCCACGGACCGACGACATCAACGCCATCTTCAACGCGATCATCGACGACAAGCCGTTGCCAGGTGAGAAGCGCAAGAAGGCGGCCGCGGAGTCGACGACGTCATCGAGTGCCCCGACGTCGACCAAGCCGGCCGGCCCGACGAAGGTCTCGGCCACGGCCCAGAACCCCGGCAATGTCGGCGTCCGCGTCCTCAACGGCACCGGCCGGGCCGGAACCGCCGCCGAGACCGCCAGCCAGCTCAGCCCCTACGGCTTCGATGTCCGCGGTGTCGCCGACGCGTCGGAGAACCGCGACACGACCGTCGTCCGGTACGGGACGGGCGAGCAGAACTCCGCAGCGACCCTGGCCGCGATGTTCCCGGGCGCATCGATCCAGTTGGATCGGACGGTGAAGTCCGGGGTCGAGGTCATTCTGGGCAGCGATTTCTCCGGTTCGCCCGATTCTCCGCCCGCTCCCGGCAGCACGCTGTCCACCGAGCAGTTGCCGCAGGCGAGCAATACGTCGAATCTGCCCAACGATCTCGCGGTGACCAACGCCGGCGACGCCACCTGCACTTGAGTGTTTTCCACCAAACCGCCTGGTGAAAGTCCTATGTTGTCGTTCGTTCATAGGCTGTTCACCGTGTGAGATAGGGTTACGCAGGCCAGTCGTCGTAGGCTTTCTCGTATGCGTACCGCGTACCACGATCAGCTTGATGAGCTGAATGAGATTCTCGGCGAAATGTGTGAGCTCGCCGGCGCCGCCATGGCCCGCGCCACCCAGGCACTGCTGCAGGCCGACCTCGCCGTCGCCGAAGAGGTCATCACCGACAACGAGAAGATGTCCGGGCTCTCGGCAACCGCCGAGGAACGAGCTTTTGCACTGCTCGCACTGCAGGCACCGGTTGCCGGTGATCTGCGCGGCGTGGTGAGTGCATTCCAGATTGTCGCCGACATCGACCGCATGGGCGCACTCGCGCTGCACGTCGCGAAGGTCGCCCGCCGACGCCATCCGGCCAAGGCCCTCCCCGAAGAGGTCAACGGCTACTTCGCCGAGATGGGACGGCTGGCGGTTGCGCTGGCCAACACCGCGCGCGAAGTGCTCAGGACGCAGGACCCCGAGGACGCGATCAGCCTGCAGGAAGACGACGACGCGATGGATGATCTCCATCGCCACCTGTTCACCGTCCTGATGGACCGTGACTGGGAGCACGGAGTGGCATCGGCCGTCGACGTCACCCTGCTCGGCCGCTACTACGAGCGGTTCGCCGACCACGCGGTGCTGATCGGTCGTCGGGTGGTCTTCCAGGCCACCGGCCAGACGCCCGAGCAGTTCCTCGAGGTGTCCTAGTCTCGGGTTCTAGCCTGACCCCGCACTCTCGTTGAGGGCGCCCTCCGCATCGTCGAGGGCGCCCTTTTCGACGTCCACGGCGCCCAGCAGCGCGTCGACAGCGCCCTCCCCGACATCGACAGCGCCCAACAGCGCGTCGACAGCGCCCTCCCCGACATCGACAGCGCCCTCCCTCTTGCAGATCGAGTAGCTGGTCGGAGGAGCGCAGCGAGCCCGAACTGCGTATATCGAGATCACGTGACGGGGTTTCGATACGGTCCCACCCGCTGCGCTCGCAGGACCTACTCAACCCGCATAAAAGCCGTGCGAGTGGGCGCCATCGATGCCAGGCCGGGCGCCGTCGATGCCAGGCCGGGCGCCATCGATGCCAGGGTGGGCGCCGTCAACGCGAGCGAGGGCGCCGTCAACGGGAGCGAGGGCGCCGTCGAGAAACAAGAAAGCCCCCGGGATCACCGGGGGCTTTCTTCACTGAGTCCGACGTCGTAGACAGGCCGGGCCCCAGTCGAACCGACTAGCCGAAGCGGCCGGAGATGTAATCCTCGGTCTCGCGCTTGGTCGGGTTGGAGAAGATGGTCTCTGTGTCGTTGATCTCGACGAGCTGGCCGGGCTGACCGACGCCTTCGAGGTTGAAGAACGCGGTCTGGTCGCTGACGCGGGCGGCCTGCTGCATGTTGTGGGTCACGATGACGATGGTGTACTCCTTCTTGAGCTCACCCATCAGGTCTTCGATCGCCAGCGTCGAGATCGGGTCGAGCGCCGAGCACGGCTCGTCCATCAGCAGCACGTCGGGCGACACCGCGATCGCGCGCGCGATGCACAGACGCTGCTGCTGACCACCCGACAGACCACCACCGGGCTTGTCGAGACGATCCTTGACCTCTTCCCACAGGTTCGCGCCGCGCAGGCTGCGCTCGCACACCTCGTTGAGCTGGGTCTTGTTGCGCACCCCGGACAGTCGCAGCCCGGCAACGACGTTGTCGCGAATCGACATGGTGGGGAACGGGTTCGGACGCTGGAACACCATGCCGATGGTGGCCCGCACGCTCGTCGGGTTGATGCCCTTGGCGTAGATGTCCTCACCGTCGAGCAGCACCGATCCGACGGCGTAGGCGCCCGGGATCTCCTCGTGCATCCGGTTCAGGGTCCGCAGCACGGTGGACTTGCCGCAGCCCGACGGCCCGATGAATGCCGTGATGCTGTGCGGCGGAACCGACAGTGTCACGTCTTTCACTGCGTGGAACTTGCTGTAGTAGACGTTCAGGTCTTTGATGTCGAGGCGTTTGGCCATGGTGGTACCTTCAGTCGCTTTTCTTCGGCTATTTGGTCTTGGGGGCGAGATACTTCGCGAGCATCGCCGCGATCACGTTGAGTACCGCGATGATGATGATCAGCGTGAGAGCCGCACCCCAGTAGTAGAACGACGATGCCGGCTGGCTGGCCGCCCACATGTCCTTGATGAACAACGGGAGCGAATTCATGCCGCCCTCTAAGGGATCGGTCTTGACCAGCGAGCTCGCCGGACCGGCCAGGATGAGGACCGGAGCGGTCTCACCCATCACGCGGGCGATCGCGAGGAAGATGCCCGAGAGCATGCCCGACATCGCCGTGGGGATGACGATCCGCATGATCGTCTTCCACTTCGGGATACCGAGTGCGTACGACGCCTCGCGCAGCTCGTCGGGAACGAGCTTGAGCATCTCCTCACAGGAGCGCACGACGATCGGCACCATCAGCAGGATCAGCGCCAGGCTGACCATGAATGCGCTTTGCCCCATCGACAGTCCGATGACGAACACGGTGAAGATGAACAGCGTCGCCACGATCGACGGCACGCCGGCGAGGATGTCGACCATGAAGCTGACCGGCTTGACCAGCTTCGATGTCGGGTACTCGACCAGCATGACCGCGGTCATCACCGCGATCGGCACCGAGATCACCGTCGCGATGAGTGCCTGGATGATCGACCCGACGATAGCGGGCGCAACACCGGCACCGTACTGCGTCGTGGTGTCGATGCCGTAGCCGTCGCCGAACCACCAGTTGGGGTCGGTGATGGCTGAGAAGCCTTGGGAGATAACCGTTCCCATCAACCAGACGAGCGGGATAACGCCCAGCACAAAGCATACACCGAACACGACCCACGCGAGATTGTTGCGGATCTTCCGCGAGGTCGAGATCTGCTTGAAGGCCGTGGGGCTCTGCTTGGCAGGCCCGCCTCCGGAGACCTCGTCGACTGTGAGCGTCATCCGTTGACCTTTCCACCGGCGACCGTACGGGCGACCGCGTTGACGACGAAGGTCAGTACGAAGAGCACCAGACCGGCTGCAATGTAAGCACTTTGGGTGTCCCGGCTACCGATGAACTCACCGACGTCGCGGGCGATCTTCGACGCGAAGGTGTCGCCGCCCTCGAACAGCGACCACTTGAGCCGACCGACCGCGGCACTCAGGATGATCATCACCGCGATCGTCTCACCGAGAGCTCGACCGAGGGCGAGCATGGCGCCGGCGATGATGCCCGACCGGCTGTACGGGAACGAGGTCATCCGGATGACCTCCCACTTGGTGGCGCCCAGCGCGAGCGCCGCCTCTTTCTGCCCACTCGGGGTCTGCCGCAGCACTTCTCGGCTGATCGAGGTGATGATGGGGAGCATCATGATCGCGAGCACGATGCCGGCGGTGAAGATGGTGCCGCCACCGCTGATCGACGTCTTGCCGGTGCCGAAGAGGAAGAACCATCCGAAGGTCGAGTTCAGCCATTCGGCGAACGGCGCGATCACCGGCGCGAGGATGTAGATACCCCACAGACCGAAGATGATCGACGGGACCGCGGCCAGCAGGTCGATGACCGCGGCCATCGGCCGCGAGATCCGCGAGGGCGCGTACTCCACCAGGAACACCGCGATACCGATCGCGACCGGGGTCGCGATGGCCAGCGCGAAGAACGAGCTGAGGACGGTGGCGCGGAACAACTCCCAGATGCCGAACCGAACGTTGTCGTCGTCGAAGTTGGCTGCGCCGACGTTCCAGTCGGAGGAGAAGATGAAGTTGGCATTGTTGGCGACCAACGCCGGGATGGCGTCGATGACCAGCGATATGCCGATCGCCGTGATCAAGATGATCACGAACAGACCGGTACCGCGCGCCAGATAGGAGAAGATCCGGTCGGCCGCGGCTCCCCGGTGGCTGCTCAGGCCCGGGTGAATGTGTTCTTCGATGTCTCGTTCGTCTTCTGGACTCAGGTTGGTCTCCGGGTCGTCGTCCGGGGAGCCCGGCGGGGTTGCCGCCGGGCTCCGGTCGACGCCGGTGGTGTCATCCACTGACATATCTCAGTTCACTCACTCGGGGTTGTCGATTCTTTGTTGGGGGAAATCCGGTGTTACTGGATCGCCGAGATGGAAGCGTTCAGCTTCGTCTGGAAATCAGCAGGCAGCGGAATGTAACCGGCATTCTGCAGCTCCTGGCCCTGGTTCTGCGGGCTGGCGGCAACAGACAGGAAGGTCTTGACGCCCTGACCGATTGCGGCATCCGGGTACTTGGAGCACACGATGGAATATGTTGCCAGAACGATCGGGTAGGCGCCCGCCTGCGTCGGCTTGTAGAACGACGAGGTGTCGATGACCATGTTGTGGTTGTCCGGACCGTTCTTCAGGGTGGCCGACTCGATGGTCTTGCCGCCGGACTCAGCGGTCAGTGCAACACCGGTCTTGTCCTGGTCGGTGATGATCTTGGCCATCGCCAGCTTGTTGGACTGGGCGAAGGCCCACTCGACGTAGGCGATCGAACCGTTGGTCGGCGTCACCGCGCCACCCACACCGGGGTTGCCCTGCTTGCCCTCGCCGACGCCACCGTTGAAGGTCTTGCCCGCGCCCTTGTCCCAGCCGCCGGCAGCGGTCAGGTACTTCTGGAAGTTGTCGGTGGTGCCGGACTGGTCGGCACGGTAGATCACCGAGATGGCCAGGTCAGGGAAGGTCTTGCCCTCGTTCTCAGCGGCGATGGCCGGATCATTCCAGTTCTTGATCGCACCGGAGAAGATCTTGGCCAGAGTCGGTCCCGACAGTGCGACGTCGGAGACGCCCGGCACGTTGTAGACCACTGCGATCGGGCCGAACACGAGCGGCAGCTGCCACGCCTCGGCACCGCCGCAACGCTGTGCGGCCGGAGCGACTTCGGCTTCCTTCAGCGGCGAGTCGGAGCCGCCGAAGTCGGTGAGGTTCTGGGTGAAATCGGACACACCCTGGCCCGAACCGCCACCACCGTACGAGAGTTCGTAGCCAGGGCAGGTCTTGGCGAACGATGTCGAGAAGATCTTCATCGCGTTGGCCTGAGCGGTCGAACCGCTCGCCTTCAGCGACTGCTTGCCTTCACATTTGATGTCGGCAACCTTGGATGCGGGCGCCGCGGACTCGGTGCCCTTATCGGCGTTGCTGCTGCAGGCCCCCAGGACCAGCGCCGACGTCGCAAGTGCCGACGCTACGGCCACGCTGGAACGACTCAGTTTCACAGAATTCCTCCACATTAAAAACACGGCCGTACGCCAGTGCGTCGAACCCGGTCGAAACGACCCTAGGGAGGCCTGATGGACAGACCCCCTTGGGAAGGTGAACGGAAGATGAATTGAACCCACGTTGAGCGGTATTAAGGCAGGTTAACTAGTCAATTCGCCGAATGAACATATGGCCGAACGCGATATATCGGTCGGCCCGCGGGCAACGATACGACGTGCGGGCCGACACACTGGGGGCAAGCGATATGGACCTGGAACGACTGCTGGGCGAGCTCGCCCAACTGCAGCATGAAGTCGATCTGTGTTGGCTGCCGGCACCGGCATCGGCGCGATCCCGGCTGCGATTGCGGGCGTACTGTCGGTATCAAAAGTGTTGGCGTGGATAGGAATTGCCATCACCGGCGCGGTGGCCATCATCTCGACGACGGTCACTCAGGTGCAGGCCCTGAACGTGGAGACCAACAACGGACTCGCGTTTCCCGACGGCGTATGGCCGAAGGCCGTCACCGGTCGATACGACGATGCCTCGCGATGGGTGGCGAAGTGACGCACGAACCGTGGGGCTCCCCGCGGCGGTAGGCGTCGTCGGACTCGTGGCGGTCATCGTCCTGGCCCGACGTCGACCGCCCGCGAGGCGAGCGATCCGGATCACGATGGCATCGAACGCATCGCGACGCAGGCCGCCCCCCGGCCGGGCGGAACTACCCGGTTAGGGTGCCCTTTGGTAGCCTCGTCGCAGATTCTGATGAGCCATCTCTCATGACCGTCACCTCGTCGACGCCACACCAACGTTTGCTCCGGCTGACCCGGTCGGGTACCCGCGTGGCCGCGGTCGATCTGCAGCACAGTCATCGTCGTTCCGCCGCGATCTTCGGCCCCGTCGCTGTCCCTGATCGCGTCGAAGCCATCCGACGTCTTCGCGCGATGGTCGACGCGGGCCCGGCACTGCGACTGTGTCTGCAACCGTCGACGACGTCACGACGATGGCGTCGCGCCGACGCCGACATCGCCGACGCGGTCATCGAGGTCCCTGATTCGCACGACCCCCTGGTGTTACTCGACCGACTACACCGCCTCCCCGAGTCCGGACTGCGGGTGGCGCTCGCCGGCAACTACGTCGCCATCGATTTCAGCCATGGCCTCGGGGACACCGCGTTCTGCCAGGCCGTCGCCGACGTCGTGGTCGGCGCGGTCACGCTCGACGACCCGCACTGGGACGCCTATCGCCATCGGGTGTCCCCGCTGGCGGCGGCCGGCCTGGCGACCTTCGGGTCAGATCCCCGACGACTCTGGCGGTTGGGCGGCCTGCACCGTCGTCGCCCGATCCCCGACCCGGGACCGGCCGGCGATCCACACCCGGTCTCGCGCACCGCGCCCACCGCCCGGATGGTTCGCCTTCCCGCCGACGACGTCGCCCGGCTGCGCACGCTACGCGACCGGCATCGTCCGGGGGTTTCGATGTTCGCCATCTACACGATCGCGCTCATCCGAGCACTGTCCGACGCCGGGATCTCGCTGACACCCGCGGTCACCATCCCCTTCGACGTCAGGCCCTACCTGCCCGCCGGCATCGACACCCTCGCGACGTTCTCGGCCGGGCTGGCCTTCCCGATCGGGCCCGACACCGCACCCCACAGCCTGCAGGCGCTGCTGACCGAGTCGGCCTCATGCGGACGTCCGGTGGCCAACATGCTGGTCAGTACCGCCAAGATCCGGCTCGCGTCCCGCGAACAACTCGCCGCCGACCACTGGGCACTCGTCGGCGACACCCCGCGAGCCGACCTGCTGCATTCGTTCGTCGGGCGGCTTCCGCAGACCGACGCGATCAGGTTTCTCGATCCCGCCGCGGCGTCGAATTACACGGTGAGCGACCCGATTTCACCGCGGGGGATCACCGTGACGTCGGCGATGATCGGCGACGGCGCCCTGTGCATGTCGGCGGCATTTCACGACGAGCATCTGGATGCGGATCGGATCGACCGGGCGATCTCCGGCATTGCGGGTGCGATCGAGTCCACGATCAGGACGCCAGGTTAGCCTTTCCTTAGGTGGTGGGTTAGGCTACCAAGGCTTACCTTACCTGCGATCGAAGGTTTTCAGTCCGTGTCACAGCCATCTCCGGCACAGCCCGCGCCCGCGGTGGCACCGACCCTGTCGATCGTCATCTGCTGCTACACCGCCCGCCGACTCGACCAGTTGCACGCCGCCGTGCTCAGCGCGGTCGGCCAACTCGGAGCCGACGACGAGGTCATCGTGGTCGTCGACCACAACCCCGACCTGTTCGCGACGCTGCACGCCGACATCACGGTCCGCGACGACCGGGTGCGCGTGCTGGCCAACACCGAGACCAACGGATTGTCGGGGGCGCGTAACACCGGAGTCGGCGCGGCCGTCGGTGGCGTGGTCGTCTTCCTCGACGACGACGCAGCCTTCGACGCGGGCGCACTCGACGCCGTGCGCAACCGGTTCGCCGGCACCGAGGTGATAGCGATCGGTGGCGCGGTGCTGGCCCGATGGTCCGACGACGCCGAACCTGGTTGGTTCCCATCGGAATTCGGTTGGGTGGTGGGCTGCGACTACCGCGGTCTGCCCGCCGACGGCGCCACGATCCGCAACCCGATCGGTGCCGCGATGGCGGTCCGACGCGAGGCACTGGTCGAGATCGGCGGCTTCTCGCGCCACCTCGGCCGACGCGGCACCTTCCCCGCCGGGTGCGAAGAGACTTTGATGGGAATCGTTCTGCACGAACGCTTTCCGAGCTCGGTCATCGTCCGCGACACGGGGCTGCGAGTACACCATCACGTGCCACGAGACCGCGCGACGTTCGACTACTTCCTTCGACGCTGCTACCAGGAGGGCCGGTCCAAGGCCATCCTGGCGAAGCTGACCTCGGCCGACAGCGCATTGTCCAGCGAACGCGGATACGCGACACGCACGCTGCCGTCCGGGGTGTGGCTGCACCGGCGTCAACCCTTGCGCGTGCTGGCGCTGGTCGTCGGATTAGCGGTCACCACAGCAGGTTTCGTCACCGGAACGGTGAATCACGCTCTACATCGACGTACTGGGGAGGATGTTCGATGACGACCACAATCGGTTCCGTGCTGCGTGATCCACGCACCGCACGATTCGCCGGCCTGACGCTACTGCTCTATTTCGCCGCCGAATGGGTGGTCGCGGCGAGCTGGCGCGGACAGTACGGTTATCGTGCCATCCCGACCGGCCCGCTGGGTATCGAGTTCTGTGGTCCGCGCGGCAACTGGCCGTGTAGCGCGCTGTACCCGGTGATGAACGTCGGGTTCGCCGTCACCGGCGTCGCGATCGCCGTGCTCGCGGTGACCTGGCTGGCGCGGCGCGCCATCCCCGTCGCCGGCGGAGTGGCACTGATCCTCAGCGGCGCCGGGTTGCTCATCGCCGGAATCATCACGCAGCGTGTCGATTACGACGCACACGTGGCGGCCATGTCGGTGTTCTACGTGTTCGGCGCGCTGGGCGTCCTGTTCATCGGGGCATCCGATGCCACCGGGTTGTCGGTGCCGGCGCGTGCCGCGCTGATCATGGGTGGTGCACTGGCCACCGTCGCGTACTTCGCCTTCGTCAGCGGGATCACCGGCTGGCTCGGCGACGGCGGCACCGAACGCGCCATCATCTACCCGATCCTCATCAGCCTGCTCGTCGCCGGCGTGACCGGCGGCAATCACGGCGGTTACCGCGTGGCAGGCGCCGCGAGCGCGACGGACCAGCCGGCGATCGACGATGCATCCGGCGCGACGGACGAGCCCGAGCTCGCCGCCACCCGGAACCCCGCATGATCCGCGGTATCGGCGGACGCAACGGCTCGCGGCAGGTGAGCCGCTGTGTGTCCGCGGCATCGATGCTGATGGTGGCCGGTACCGTCGCGGCTTGTTCGTCGGCCTTCGGGGCCGCCTCCCACCAGGACAAGGCGCCGGGCATCATCTTCGCCGACGAATTCGACGGCGACGAGGGTCCCGTCGGCGCACTGTGGCAGACCGAAACCGGCGGCGGCGGTTGGGGAAACAACGAGGCACAGGTCTACACCGACCGGGCGGAGAACGTCCGCGTCGACGGCCGCGGTCACCTTGAGATCAACGCGCGCTTCGACGGCACCACCATCACCAGCGCCCGCCTGACCACCCGTCGGCACGCGAGTGTGACCTACGGGCGAGTCGAAGCCCGCATCTCCCTGCCCGCCGGCAAGGGTCTGCATCCGGCATTCTGGTTGCTCGGCGACAATCTCGACGCGGTGGGCTGGCCCGCCTCCGGTGAGATCGACGTCATCGAAACCCTCAACGACGCAGCACAATTCCACACCGGCGTACACGCGCCGCGGAAGTCGTCGGAGCGGGGACAGAACGTGATGGTCAGCGGCACCCCGCCGACACCCTTGGCCGGTGAGTTCCACAACTACTGGATGATCAAGTCCCCCGGCCGAATCGAAACCGGTATCGACAAGACGTCGCTGTTCGTGGTGACCCGCGCCGATCTCGCGGCCGATGCGCAATGGGTGTTCGACGCACCGTTCCATGTGCTCCTCAATCTCGCGGTGGGCGGCGATTGGCCAGGGCCACCGGATGATTCGACGCCCAACCCCGCCACGATGCTCGTCGACTGGGTCCGGGTGACAGCGCTGTGAACCACTCCATAGACAACAAACCCATGACCGAGATCACGTTGCAGTCCGCGATGGTGTCCGACGGCCGTCCCGAATGGGACGGCGCCACCTGGATCGGCATCCTCGACACCGCCCCGATCCAGGCCACTGGCGACGAGATCATCTGCGGCACACCTACGTCGGCGGACGGCTACCGGCACGCGCGGATACTGATCCGCGACGGTCACCGTCCACTGCACTTCGTCAGCACCCCGATCGAGGGCGGCCGGGTTCGCCTACCGCTCCCCGACACTCCCACTGACTCCGCCGAGACTGATACCGACGGTGTACCACTGCCGTCGATCTCGGTGGTGCTGTGTACGCGCGAGCGTCCCGACCAACTACGTGGCGCCCTCGAATCACTCTGTCGCATCGACTATCCCGACTACGAGGTGATCGTCGTCGACAATGCCCCGAGCACCGATGCCACCGAACGAGTCGTCGCCGAGTTCGACGATCCGCGCGTCCGGCGTGTACTCGCGCCGGTCGCAGGCCTCTCGTCGGCACGCAATGTCGGCGTGCGGGCGGCCGGCCACGATATCGTCGCCTTCACCGACGACGACGTTGTCGCCGACGTCGGCTGGTTACGCGGACTGGCACGGGGATTCGCCCGGTCAACCGATGTCGCGTGCGTCAGCGGGCTGGTGCCCAGCGGCGAATTGCGCACGCTGCCACAGGCTTACTTCGATTGGCGGGTGTCCTGGGCGGACAACACCGACGCGCGGGTCTACCGGTTGAGCGACCCACCCCCGGACGTGCCGTTGTTCCCATTCCAGGTCGGCGTCTACGGGACCGGCGCCAATTTCGCGGTCCGACGCGACGCCGTCGCCGAGCTCGGCTTCTTCGACGAACGTCTCGGCGCGGGAACCGCCACTCGCGGCGGCGAGGACCTCGACATTTTCTTCCGGATGCTGGTCGCCGGCCATGCGCTGGCCGTCGAACCGTCGTCGATCATCTGGCACCGACACCGAAGTGACAACGACGCCTTGATGTCTCAGGCCCGCGGCTACGGCGTCGGCCTGGGCGCATGGCTGTCCAAGGTCGCGATCACGCGGCAGTATCGACGCCTGGCACTGTCGGTGCTTCGACGTCGGCTGAGCGCGGTGGCCCGCGCCGGGGCCGCCTACGGGGCGATCGCGGCACCCCCGCCGGAGTTCCTGTCCACGGTGCCCTCATCGGTCGGCCGGGTGGAGGTCTTCTCCGTCCTGGCCGGGCCTCGCGCGCTGTGGCGCGCACATCGGGAGCGGAAGCGATCATGACGACCACATCGATGACCACCAGCCCATCCACCTCACCCGAAGAGCCCGACGCGACGGAACCGACGCCGAGCGTCGAGGTGGCCGACACCTCCCGCCCGGCGCCGGCCGGTCTGGCCCTACCCGACGTCGCGCTCCTGGCCTCGATCGCCGGATTGGCCGGGCTGGCACCGGTTCCCGCGCCGGTCAAGGCCGTACTGGTCGCGATCTTCGTGTCGCTGGGGCCCGGCGCCGCCATCGCGACCTGGGTCCCGATCCCGCGGCATCTGCGGCTCGCCGCGATCCCGACGTTGAGCATGTCGGTGATGACCATCGTGGCAATCGGCGCGATGTGGTCCTACCGGTGGAACCCGACCGGCATCCTGGTGGTGTGCTGTGCGGCCACCGCCGGTGCCGCCGCGGTGAAATACGTTCGACGCGGCAGTTTTCCACCGTTCTCGAGCTGGATCGGCACCCTGGTGTCCCAGCTCCGCTTCGCCATCACCGCGCCCGGGGTCAACCCGGCAACGGCGCTGATCGCGGTCGGTCTGATCCTGTGGGCGATGGCGATGCCGTCGCTGCCCGGCACCGACGCCAGCTTCTACGGGCTGCTCGCATCGGGCAGCGGACGGCTCCTGGTCCCGGCGATCCTGCTCAACGCCGCCGGTTTCTGCTGGGCGGTGACCACCCGCCGGACCGGGGCGGCCGCGTTCGCCGTTGTCGGCGCCATCGTGATCGGCCGGATGACAACGTGGGTCGGCACCGAGATGCCGCTCTACGACTGGACCTACAAGCACATCGCGGTGGTCCGATACATCCTCGAGCACAACCTGATCCAGCCCGACGGCACCGACATCTACGCGCAGTGGCCGGCGTTCTTCGTGACCTCGGCCTGGTATCTCGACGTGACCGGACTCGACCCCTACGCGCTTGCGCAGGCATTCGCCCCCATCGTGCACGTGCTGTTGGCCCTGATCGTGTACTCGGCCGCGCGGGTGGTCGGGCATTCCCATCGAGTCGCGCTGGTGGCCACGTTCATTGCCGAGTCGGTGAATTGGGTTGGCCAGGATTACTTCTCACCCCAGGCATGGACGTTGGTGCTGGCTTTCGGCCTGATCGCAATACTCATCGCCTCTCGGGGTGCCCCGAGAATGGCTGTGCTGGCGATCATTCCGTTTGCTGCGATGGTGCCCACCCACCAGCTGACACCGTTCTGGGTACTCGGCGCTGCCACGTTGCTGGTGATCTTCCGACGAGTGCGGCCCTGGTGGGCCGTCGCGGCGATGATCGTGATCGCCGGCGCTTACCTCGCACTGAACTTCAGTGCTGTTGCGCCCTATGGCATCTTGTCCGGCGGCAACCCGGTGAACAACGCCACCAGCAACGTCACCATGGTGGGATTGCCGTCGCGGGAGTTCACCTCGCTGATCTGCCGCGGGCTGTCGGCCGGGGTGTTCGCCGCGGCCGCGTTGTCCGCGGTGTGGGCGTGGCGGACGCATCGACGTCACGTTCTGCTGCAGGCGATCCTGGCATTCTCGGCACTCGGGCTGCTGCTGGGCCAGAGTTATGGCGGTGAGGCGATCTTCCGGGTCTACCTCTACAGCCTGCTGGGCTGCGCCCTACTGATCGCCCCGTTCTTCGTCATGTTGCTCGACGGGTGGCGGCGCGGACCGTTGCGGTCGATCGGCGCGCTGGGCGCGGTCTCCGGCGCCCTGGCGGCGGCGCTGGCCGGGCTGTATTCCTTTGTCGCACTGTGGCCGATCGTCGTCGAGACGCGCGACCAGGTGGAGACGATGGACGCGATCACCGCGCAGGCACCAGCAGGGTCACGGTTCCTCATGATGTACGCCGGCGGCATGCCGACGCGTACAAACGCCAACTACGCCGCCCTCACGCTGCGCAACCCGTACTTCGACTATTCGCTGGCCTTCGATCTGAACGGCAACACCACCACCTTCCCCACTGCCGAACAGCTCGGGTACCTGGAGTGGAAGATCGACGAGCAACGAGAACCCACGTTCATCGCCTTCAGCACGCAATCGAGCCGGACCATCGAGTACTACGGCGGCTTCAGTCCTGGTGCGGTGCAAACGTTTCAGCAGGTGCTTCGGGAGTCTCCGCAATGGCGCGTGATCCACGAGGGCAAGGACTCGGTGGTGTTCCGACACGACCCACCCGTGCGTAAATGAAGCCGGCCAGCCGTGTGAAATGAACCACAAAGTAAACTGACAGTTAGGCAAGGATTACCTTAGAGACTAGCGTCGAACAGGAACGATGAGCGACGCAAAAGGACGCGGGGGCGTTGCATCGCCACTGCAGTCTTGACCCGATACGAGGGGGAAACGTGACACAGGCTTCTGACGACCTGGAGTCCGCACGCGAGCTCGATGTGCCGCAGGTAGGCGACATGAGCGAGTTCGAAGAAGACTTCACCCACGTCGACGACCCGGAGCCGCATGACCCCGAGTCGGGCAGCGACGCCGCAACCGGTGAGACCACCGAACCGACTGTCTCCGTAGTGATCCCGACCCGCAACGAAGCACTCAACCTGCCGTATGTTGCCAGCCGGATGCCACCGGTCGACGAGATCATCGTCGTCGACGGCGCATCGTCGGACGACACCGTCGACGTCGCGCGCCGGCTGTGGCCGCACGCGGTGATCGTCCACCAGTCGCGCGACGGTAAGGGCAACGCACTCGCATGCGGGTTCGCCGCGGCCACCAGCGACATCATCGTTATGATCGATGCCGACGGCTCGACCGATCCGGCGGAGATCCCGGAGTTCGTCGCCGCGCTGATCAATGGTGCCGACCTCGCCAAGGGCAGTCGGTTCTCCCACGGCGGCGGCAGCGACGACATCACCACCTTGCGCAGGTTCGGCAACAAGGGCCTGAACTGGCTGGTGAACCGGATCTTCTCGACCGGATTCGCCGATCTCTGCTACGGCTACAACGCATTCTGGCGCCGGCACCTGTCGGTCATCGACCTGCCCGACATCCACGCGAGCGAACCGCAGTGGGGTGACGGTTTCGAGGTGGAGACCATCATCAACGTCCGGATGGCTCGCGGCGACATGGCGATCCGTGAGGTCGGCAGCCACGAGAGCCCGCGCATCCACGGCCGCAGCAATCTCAACGCGGTCAGCGACGGCATCCGTGTGCTGAGAACCATTGACCGCGAACGACGATCGAGGCGTGCCACACTCCGCTCCTCCGAAGCCCGGTCCGCCGAAGCCCAGACCGGCGCCGAGGACCAGACCGGCGGCCAAGCCCAGACCACCAACACCGCCGATCTTCCACTCGGTGCCGGCAAGGTGCAACGGCCGTGACCGGCAATCGAATTCGCACCCAGGTCGCGATCATCGGTGCCGGCCCCGCTGGGCTCACCTTGGCGCACATGCTGCATCTGCAGGGCATCGACAGCGTGGTGCTGGAACGTCAGAGCCAGGAGCACGTGCGCTCGCGTATCCGCGCCGGGGTCATCGAACACACCACCGTCGACCTGCTGACTGAGCTCGGGCTGGCAGAACGTCTGCATCGTGAAGCCCTGGTGCACGATGGTTTCTACCTCCGATTCGACCGCACCACACACCATCTCGACTTCCACCGGCACACCGGACGACATGCTTTCGTCTACGGCCAGGCCGAGATAGTCGCCGACCTCATCGACGCCCGCCACGCGACCGGACGCCCGCTGATCTTCGACGCCGACGGCGTTCGGGTGCGCGACATCGACACTGACCACCCCGTCGTCGAATACTCCTGGCAGGGTGCGGAATACACCATCGACGCGGATATCGTCGCCGGCGCCGATGGATTCCACGGAGTTTGCCGGCAGATGATGGATCCGGCGACCGTGCGGGTCTTCGAACGGTCGTATCCCTTTGCCTGGCTGGGCATCATGGCGCGCACCACGCCGGTCACCGCCGAGGGCATGTACTGCGCCCACCCCAACGGCCTGTCGGTACACAGCATGCGAGGCCCCAACCTCACGCGGCAATACCTGCAGGTCGGCGCCGACACCGACCTTTCGGCATGGAGCGACGAGCGGATCTGGGCAGAGTTGCGGCGCCGCAGCGCATCCGACGATCATCCCGAACTCGAGACCGGTGAGATCATCGAACGCTCGCTCGCACCGCTGCGCAGCGTGGTCACCGAACCGATGCAGCGAGGGTCGTTGTTCCTGCTCGGCGACTCGGCGCACATCGTGCCGCCGACCGGCGCCAAAGGCCTCAACCTCGCCATGTCCGACGCCAGTGTGCTCTCGCACGCGCTCGGTGTCTTCTACCTCGACCGAGACCGCAGCGCGCTAGACGCCTACTCGGCCACCGCATTGCCGCGCATTTGGCAGGCGCAGGTCTTCTCGTGGGACCTGACCACCACGTTGCACCGTTTCTCCGACGATGGCTTCGACTGGCAGCTGCGGCATGCCCGTCTTCAGCGCTGGGCCACCTCCCTCGACGCGCAGCAGGCGCTCGGCGAGGTCTACCTCGGCTTGCCCTTCCCGACGCCGTGGCGTCCCGAAATTTCAGTTACACAACCGCGTGACGACGCCGCGTCCGCGCTCGGTGATCGGAGTCTGGCGTGATCGACAACAATGGCAATCGCCGACATATGATGTCCGGCAAGCATATTCGCATGACTCGTATCTTTGGTTCGTCGAGTCGTCGAGCCCTGGTGGTACCCATGGATCACTCGGTGACCATCGGCCCACTCGGCGCGCGCGGCCACGCCGACCAGATGGCAGCGGTCCTCGCCCGAGCCGGCGCCGACGCGCTGATCGTCCACAAGGGTCGCGCCCGCACCATCTCACCGGGACGCTTCGGATCGATGGGTCTGATCGTTCACCTGTCCGCGGGTACCAATCTCGCGGTCGACCAGACCCGCAAGGTGCTCGTCGGATCGGTGGAGGAATGCCTGAGCCTGGGTGCCGACGCGGTCAGTGTCCACGTCAACGTCGGTGCGCCAACTGAATCCGAGCAGCTCACCGATCTCGGTGTGGTCGCCGCGGAGTGCGACAAACTCGGTGTCCCGTTGCTGGCCATGATGTACGCCCGTGGCGGCGTCGCCGACGCCGGCAACACCTCGGTGGCGACGCTGGCACATCTCGCGGCGATCGCCACCGACCTCGGGGCCGACATCGTCAAGCTCGATTACGCCGGCGCGCCGGAACGGATGAACGAGGTGGTCGACACCAGCCCGCTGCCGATCCTGGTGGCCGGCGGGCCGACGACTGCTTCCGACGAGGCCGCCATCGCGTTCGGGTTGCAGGTGGCCGAATCACGGGTCGCCGGACTCAGTTTCGGTCGGTTGATCTTCGGTGCGGAACACCCGCAGCGTGTCGCGTCGACGCTTGCCGACCGCCTGCATCGTGAAGCCGCCCCCGCACACCCGAAGGCGACGGCCACCCTCGAGCTCGCCTGAGCCCGCGCCTGTGCACCTCCGACATCAGCACCCGGACCATCAGACCCAGCCCATCAGTTCCCAGCAAGAAGGCACCATCATGAGCGCATCCACCGATATCGTCACCGACGACATCACCCCCCTCAAACCCGTTCCGTCGGTCACCGCCGCCGGCTCGACCAGCATCTCCGGGGCCAGCGAGACCGACGGTCCGCGTGAACATTTCGCGTGGATCGATGTCCGCAACACGAAGGGCTCATTGCGCGACGCGCTGATCCAGGCCGCCATCCACCATCGCATCGACGGCGTCGTCTCCGACGATCCCGCCGTCCTGATCGATCTACCACCGACGATTCGTCGGGTGCTGACCGGCACTTCGTCGGCCGAGTCCGGGTCCATCGACCTCACCCTCGTCGAACATCCCGGCCACGACGGACCGATCGAGGCGCCGTCGTCGGATGCCGATCTCGGTGTGCACGTGGTGGTCTCCGACGCCGAGACGCTGCGGCATGCCTGCGAGATCGTGCGTCGGGTGCCGTGGACTGTCCTGACCTTCACCGACCCCACCAAGATCCCGCTGGAGATCGTCATCGCCGCCGCGGAGAACTCCGGCGGCCGCAGCATCACCGTCGTCAACGACATCGAGGATGCCGAGATCGTCAAGCTGGTTCTCGAACACGGTTCCGACGGACTGCTTCTGGCGCCTCGCAACGCCGATGACGTGGCCACTCTCGCCGAGGTCATCCGGCCGTCAGCGGAGACGATCGAGCTGACCGAACTCACGGTCACCAAGGTCGAGCACATCGGCATGGGTGAGCGGGCGTGCATCGACACCTGCTCACTGCTGGAGAAGGACGAAGGCTGCCTGATCGGCTCCTTCTCCACCGGAATGTTTCTGTCCTGCAGCGAAACACATCCGCTCCCCTACATGCCGACCCGCCCGTTCCGATGGAACGCCGGTGCGGTGCACTCCTACGTCCTCACCCCGGGAAACCGGACCCGCTACGTCAGCGAACTGCACGCCGGGCAGCCGATCCTCGCCGTCCGCAGCGACGGCTCGGTGCGCGAGGTTCGGATCGGACGCGTGAAAATCGAACGGCGGCCGATCATCTCGGTCACCGCGACCGCACCCGACGGCCGCGTCGTCAACGTGATCGCCCAGGACGACTGGCATGTCCGGCTGCTCGGCCCGGGTGGATCGGTCAACAACGTCACCGACCTCAAGCCCGGCGACCTGCTCCTCGGCTACGCGCCCAGCGAATCCCGCCACGTCGGCCTGCCGATCACCGAGTTCTGCGACGAGCGATAGGCCGGCGGTGACCATCTCGACAGCCGCCGGACCACCGGTCACCGGTTCAGACGACAACGGCACGGCGCCAACCTCTCCCGACGTCCTCTGGTACATCAACCCGACCGATGGCGAGGCACCCTGGGAGCCGACCCAACGGTACGAGCCGACGTTCGAACGTCTGCGGCATCAGGCCCGCACACTCGACCGACTCGGCTATTGGGGCGCGTTGACGACTGCGCGCGAACCCATTTCGCTCGTCGCCGACACCGAGAACCTACGCTTCCTGATCCCGGTGTACCCGGGCGTCAAGCCACCGGTTCTGATGGCCGAAGAGGCACAGGTCTTCGACCAGTACTCCGGCGGCCGACTGCTGATCAACCAGGTCAACGGCGCCGACCCCGTGCTGCATCGTTACGGCAGATTCCATTCCAAAGCCGAACGCTATCGACTCTCCGCGGAGTACTGGCGACAGGTCAAGCGCCTCTATCTCGACGACGCCGAGGCGTACGACGGCGAATTCTTCACCTACGGACCGCAATACAAGCCGTCGATTCCGGGGCCGCGGCAACCCAACGGGCTACCGATCTGGGGAACCGGAGCGTCGCCGGAGGGCATCGACCACGCCGTCGACGTCCTCGACGTGTATCTCTCGTTCATGTCCGAGCCGTCGTCGCTGGCCGGTCTGTTCAACCGGGTGCGTGCCGCCGCCGCGGCCAAGGGACGCACCCTGCGCTTCGGTGTACTGGCCAGCGTCATCGTCCGCGACACCGACGAGGCCGCCTGGGAACGTTTCGAATGGCAACTCGCGCAGACCCGGCCGGAAACCGTACTGGCCACCGCCGACCGTAACCTGCGCAGTTTCGGCTACCCCGGACTCGACGAGATCACCAGTGACGACCCGCAGGTACAAGCCCGGATCGACGCCCTGCGCGCCGGCCGGATTCCCGCACGGGCCGAGTTGCAGTTCGCGCCGAATATGGCTGCCGGACTGACCACCTGGACCGCCGCCGAACCGCCCTTCGACATCGCGGGCAAGGGCACCGGCACCTACTTCGTGGGCAGCGCCGAGAACGTCGCGGCCACCATGCGTTCGGTCGCCGAACAGGCCGGTATCGACGTCTGGATCCTGTCGGCGTGGCCGCTGGCACGCGAAGCCGAGATCGCCGCCGAACTCCTGCTTCCGCAGCTGCGCGAACAACATTCGACGTCCGGCGCGGGACACCGCGAGACCCGACGGTGAGTTCACGACCGGTCGGCTCTCCGATTCGCCGTGTCCAATCGATCGTCGGTGCCGCACGTCGGAGCCGTCAGGCACCGTCGAGCGGCCTCAGTGTCGACATCGCGGCGATCATGACGTCGAGCATCATGACCGGCGCACTCGGTTTCGTGTTCTGGACCATCGCCGCCCGCGGCTACACGCCGGCGGAGGTGGGTCGGGCGTCGGCGATCATCTCGTCGGCGACGTTGCTCAGTTCGCTGTCGAACCTGAGCCTCGGCGACCTCTACGAGCGATTCCTGCCGGTGTCCGGGCGCGACGCCGCCCGTCACATCGCGTCGGGCCGGTTCGCGATCATGGCGCTCGCCGCGGTGATGGGTGTCGGGTTCGTCCTGCTCGGTCCGCGGGAATCGTTGTTCGACAGCATGATCGAACAGATTCTCTATCCCATCGCTGTCGTGGTGCTCGGTGTCTTCGCCATCCAGGACAAGACGCTCATCGGGCTCGGCCGTGCCCGGACGGTGGCGAGGAAGAACATCACGCAGTCGGTGGCGAAGCTGGCGCTGGTGGCGGCGTTCATTCCGCTGGCCACCGGCTCGGCGATCGTGTGGGCATGGGTGGTTCCGGCGGCGTTGATCGCGATCTGGATCGGCTTCACCTCGGTACGCACGAGTAGCCGCGCGATGGTCGGTGAGCCCAATCTGCCGCCACGAAGCGAGATCTGGCACTTCTTCGCGGGATCGTTGGCGATGAACGTGGTGGGTGTCTTTGTGCCGCTGGTGGTTCCGCTGGTGATCGTCGCCACCTTGGGCACCGAGATGAACGCCTACTTCTCGATCTGCTGGCTCATCATCTCCACGGCCATCATCCTGCTGTACTCGACTGCCGCCCCGTTCATCTCGGCCGCCGCGGAACCGGGAGCCGATCTGCGTCATGCCACAATCCGCTTCATCGCGCTGTGTGGCGGGGCGGGCATTCTCAGCTGCGTGGGCCTGATCATCATCGCGCCGTGGGTGTTGGCGATCATGGGGCCGTCCTACGCCGAGAACGGCACCGTGCTGGTGCGGCTGATGGCGTTGACGTTGCCGACGGTCTCATTTGTCGCGATCTACACCGCGCTGGCCAAAGTCGAACGGCGACTGCGGTTCGCGGTCGGCGTTCAGGTGGTGTTCGGGATCTTCGTCATCGCCGGCATCGCGCCGGCCGCCGAACGATGGGGCATCCAAGGGGTCGGTTACCTCTATCTCGCCGCCGATCTGCTCGTGGTGGCCATCCTGCTCGTCCCGGGGATCGCGTTGATCCGCCGTGCGCTGCGCCATCCGGTCGCCCCGACCGTCGCAGACACCCCGAACGTCGTGCGTAGCTCATCTGCTTCGTCGGGAACATGGTCATGACCGTGTCACCGGATCGGGTCTCGGCTACCAGCGTCGCGGCCGGATTTGCGCATGCCGCACAACGATTCGACGACGCCGCCGCACTTCGCATGGGGCACGAGGTGATCACCTACCGCGAGTTCGGCACACGGTCGAGAAACATCGCTGCCGCCCTCGAGCGCCTCTCCCCCGAAGCCGACGGTCCGGTCGTCGTGCAACTGCCGATGTCTGCGGATTCGGCTGCCATCGTGCTCGGTGTCTTCACCGCCCGTCGGCCCCTCGTCGCCCTCGATCCGGAACTCCCGCGCGAACGAATCGCCGGAATCCTCGGCGAACTCGGTCGTCACGGACGGTCACCGGCATTGTTCGTCGCGGCCGCGAGCCACCTCGACGATGCTCGGGTCATTGCCGAACCGCATGACCTCGCTGTCGTCGACGCTGCCACGCTTGACGTCCGAGGCGACGCTGATATGGCTGTTCCGCAGCGCTATTCGGCAGACACCGTGACCAGCATCCAGTTCACCTCCGGTTCCACCGGGTCACCGAAGGGCGTGCTGCACCCCGACGCGATGTGGCTGGCCGACGCGGTCTTCATGCGCGACTGCTTCGACATCACCCCCGGCCAACCAGTCGCCCTGTGTTTGCCCTTCAGCTTTGGTGCCGGCCTGAACGTCTTGATCAACTCGTTGCTCAACGGCGCCGAGATCACCGTTGTCGATCCGCGTACCGCGGGTACCACCGCCGTCCTGGAGGCCATCGCGAGCGCGGACTCGACCACCGCGTTCATGACGCCGAATCTCTTGCGGGCGTTGCTCGGTGCGCGCGGCGATGCCGACCGTGCGCACCGCGCGTGGGGCTCGGTGAAGCGGATCATCACCACCGGTGAACCGTTGCGCGGCGACCTCGCGGCCGACGCGGTGCGACGTGCCCGGCAGGCCGTCGTCACCAATTGGGTCGGATCGTCGGAGACCTCGGCGCTGGCCTATTTCGATGTGCGACAGGGTGATCAGATCGAACCCGGCAACCTCCCGGCGGGCAGGCTGGCGCCCGGCAAGTCGGTGATCTTCGACGACGACGGCCGCATCGTCGTCGTATCCCCTTATCTCGCACAGGGGTATCTCGACGCGACGATGAACCCCGGACGGTTCGGTCACGACGAGTCGGGCACACCCTACTTCCAGATGGGTGATCGCGGCGAGTGGCAGAACGGCATCCTGTATCTGCAGGGGCGAACCGACAATGCCGTCAAGGTGCGCGGCTATCTCGTGGAGCCTGCCGAGATCGAGAAGGCATTGTTGGCCGACGGTGATCTGCGCGAGGTGACCGCGGTACCGATCACCAACTCCGCCGGCGCGTGGAGTTGGCCGCCTACGTGGTACCCAGCGGCTCGACCCGCACGCCACCGACCGCCGTGTTACGCGTCCGGCTTCGGGATCGTTTGCCGGACTGGATGATTCCAGCACACTTCGTCGAACTCACGGAGTTGCCGCGCACTGGGCGCGGCAAGGTCGACCGTGCCGCACTTCCGGTCCCCAGCCGTGTCATCGAGCCGCCGCGCGGCGAGACCGAAGCCGCGATTGCAGCGGTGTGGGCCGAGGTCCTGCAACTCGATGAGGTCGGACGCGACGAGAACATCTACGCCTTGGGCGCGGATTCGTTGACAGTGCAGGACATTCTGGTCGCCATGACCCGACGCCTCGGCATCACACTGACCCAAGCACAGGCCGCGGCGTGTCCGACGGTCGCGCTGATGGCTGAGATCGCCGACGGACCGACAGGTTCTGGTCCTTTCGGCACAGTGTCCGGACGGTTGGCCGGCCTGGCCCCGACAACCGTGCCGTTGCACTCCGGGGCGGGGCGGCCGGTGTTCTGCTTTACCGGCGCCGGAGCTTCCGCCCTTGCGTTCGTACCATTCGCCGAAAAGCTGGCCCGCCGCGACGGGGTCGGATCGGTGTACGCCTTCGCCCCGAACGGTCTCGAGAACCGTGGGCTACCGGATTGGACGGTTGCCGCAGCGGCCCGACGCCACCTGCGCGACCTGCGCCGCATCCAACCCACCGGACCCTATGTGCTGGTGGGACATTCGCTCGGCGGATTCATCGCTCTCGAGGTGGCGCGGCGGTTGCGCGCCGCAGGTGAACGCGTCGATCAGGTGGTTGTTCTCGATACCTTTCTGCCGCAACGTTTTGCGCGTTCGGCAACCACGGTCGACCCGGATCTGTCGGTGACCGCACCGGAAGCGCCCTTACCGCGCGCCGAGTTGTGGCGACGCCGGGCCCGAATCCCGTTGGCGGGCCTCGTGCCGATGTCGCCGGTCGATTCGGCGCGCGCAATGGAAGAGGTCGGCCGTCGGGTGGGAATCTTCCACCGCCCCAAGGTCTACGACGGCGACGTACTCCTGGTACTGGGTACCGAGAACCACGACGATCCACGCATCTGGCGCGACCGCATCGTCACCGGCGAGCTGACCGTGCTACACCTCGACTGCGACCACATGTCGATCATCCGCGACCCCCACATCGGCGCCGTCGTCGACGCGATGGAATAGCACCCGCCGCAAAGGAATGCATTTGTCGCGCGACACGCACCAAATGCATTCCTCTGTCAGCCCTCGACCGGCCCGACCGCTGGTCGAGTGCCGTATCGAGTCCGTCCGCGGTCCGATCATCTACACCTCTTTCAAGCGAACGCATGACGGCGCTGCAATTCGGCAGGCGTTAGAGTTGCGAAGCGGTCACGGAGTTGAGGGGGCAGTATGACGCCACGAGTGTCAGTCACGCCGGAGGAATTGTCGTCGGCCGGAAGCACGCTGAACGGCTACGGCCAGGCCATTCGCAACGTCGAGGCACCGACGTTCGGGTCAGTGGCTAACTCACTGCAAGGCTTCACCACCGGTACCGCGGCATCTGAGCTAGGACGTGTGGTGGCCACATCCTTGACAACGATCGCATGCCGCCACGAGGAACTCGGCGATGCGATGAGCTGCGGATCGTCGACCTACCAGGACGCCGACGATCAGGCTGCCCACAGATTGAAGGCGGTTGGCGACCTGAACTCCGGCGGGCGGTAACCCATGACCCGGATGACACGCGCTGTCGTGGAGAACGCACACCTCGACCCGTTGGACTCGGCGTCAACATCTCTGAGTCCTGTCGAAAAGGCCATCGATGACAACGCGGAGAACATGCACCGCACGGTTCACGGCTTGGCATGGACAGGGACGGGGCGAACCGAGGCACTAGGACGGGCGGATGCCGAGCGGACGCAGATGCGACGAGTCAGCGATGCCGCTAGCGACCTGGCGAAGGCCTTCAGCCACGGTAAGCACACGATGGCGCCAATGGTGGACTCGCTCAAGACCTCTGCCGCACATCTCACCGAAGCCGACTTCAATGTTGCGCAAGACTGGACCGTCACCGACGGTTACCAGTACGGGCTCGCCGAGGCCACGTATGCGGACAATCCGCAGAAGATGCGCGAGCTTCACGAACTCCAACGCAAGCGTGCCGAAGAAGCCAAGAACGCCACGGTTCGGCTGCAGAGGCTTGCGCATGAACTAGAAGCCGCCGACGACGACACCGCCAAAGCGATCCGTGCAGCCAAGCACCGGCTCGAAGCGATGGCACCCGCGAGCAAAGCCATGAGTTGGAAACAGGCCAAGCTGGACGTGGAGTCGCTGCGCGATGGGCACCCAACTCCCGAACAATTGGCGCGATTGCGCGCGGCTACTCATCTGAGTCCGCAGGATATGGCGTCACTTGCAGCGGGCAAGCCTACGAACATTTCGCAAGGGCAATTCGACTACCTGCAGAGCATGATGCGCCAACTACACGGCGTCAGCCTGCAGGACATGCTCGACATTAACAAGCAGGCGCCCGGGCTGCTCGGCGACGGGTTCCGGCTCATGTCCATGCCGAACCTCCAGACCGAAGGCGGCAGCCGCGGTGGGATGGACGAACTGCCGATCCCGATTCGGACGCTACTTCAGCAGAATCCGATCCTGGTGACCACGCACGTACCGAACACACTGGGCGCACCAATCCAGGCCATGACCGCCATTCCCCGACTCGGTGACTTCAATGCTCTCAACACACTTCTCGGTGAGGGAAACCAGAATCTTCGGCTCGGCGCCGACGTGGATCGTGGGCTACTCAAGCAGGCATCTGAGATTTCCTCCGTAATGGGGCCGCGGGGAAGTCACGACTATTACGGAACCTACGACAATCGCCAGGATCTCGGCTCGATTCGGCAGACGGTTGACGCGATGCTCCACAACGGCGGAGGAGACCACCAAGCGGTCGCCGATTTCCTCACCGGAGACAACATGGCGTCCACAGTGACACCGGGAAGCCACTACCACGCCGATTCACACCTGCGGGGGCTGCTCGAGCAAAAGTGGATGCCCGATGAGCTGGGCGCCAAGTCGATGATGCACTGGATTGGTGGCGCAGCCGACGACCACGGTTACGAGAGTGTCCTGGGCGGCCGGTCGGCTGACGCTCTGGCGAAATACATGGTCGCCCATCACGATGAACTGGCCTACATCGGACCCAAGGGCGGACCGTACTCATCCCTTGGAATTCTCAACCCTGAACTCACGCAGGAAATCTCACGAAGCCTATCGCCGTACTTCCCGAACTTCGCCGGCTATCCGAGTGACCTGTTACTCAACCACACTGCCGGCCCGCTCGCCGACACTGACGATTTCGGGAAGTTGATCGGCCTGCTGGGTACTGATAAGAAGGCCGGCGACATCGCTATTCTCAGCGCAACGTCGTGGGAGAACTATGCGGCCCACGAATACGGCGAGGATCCGATGAACGTCGGACTGGGAACCTCCGCAAGTCACTTACACCAGTCCGTCGCGGCCGGAATTGGCGACGCGCAGAAGATTCTGCAATCAAACCAAGAATGGACGTCGGAGGTCGAGTACGACGATAAGCAAAAGAAGGCGGCCAACATACTTGGGTTTCTGCAGGGCCTCAACATTCCCGGCCTCAGCGACGCCGCTACGATGGCCGGCCCCGAGATCGCAGACCAGTACGCCGGGCAGAAACCTGGCGACCCCTCGCTATCGCATTCTTGGCAAGGCCAGATTGAGGGCTACAACAAGACGTACGACGGTATGACGGGTGGCGTCGCGCGACAATACCAGATTGCGAGCGGATATCTAGAGGACCACCCCGAGATTATTGATCGACACTGGAAGGCAGATGACGGGTCTGATATTAACTTCTTCCAAAAAGACAAAAATGGACATGTTGAATTCAACCCAGCTGCTATTCGAAAGAATTCAATTGATTTCGAAAGATTCCTCAAGGAAAAAGGTGTTCCGCTATCGGACTACCTCCAGAGTTACGATGCGCGAACAGCAGGAACAACGATTGACAACGAAACTCGCCAACTCCCGAGTGTCGCCACCAAACCGCCGGGATAGGTATTGGAAAGCATCCTGCGCGGCACTACTCCTCCTAATCATGAGCGGATGCGGGCCATCAGAACCGCACGCCGGGAGTTCATCGGCGGCGGTCTCGAGCGCGGAAACAGGAATTTCCGAAGGGGTCCATTATCGCGCGCGCTGGGCGGACGGCCCGATCGACTTGATGTCGCCAACAGGAACGTTTATCCGCGCCTTCACCGAATCGAATTTCCTTGCAGTTATTGAGTCCAACGATGCCAAAGCATTCCCTGGATATGCTCGAGCCAATCGCGACCGAGAAATCCGACAATACGGCCAAAACAATGTTTTTAAAAAGACCGTTGATATCGGCATGAAACTGATACATGTCGACAACCAAAACGGCGATACAGCAGTTGCACGAGTCTGCTATGACGGTATCGGTCAATTAGACTATTCGGACTACCCGCCGATGCTCAGCCCACAGAACACCGAGACACGCGGCACTCGAATGTTCCTCATCACTTTCCACCGCACCGGCACCACCCCGCCGCCGAATCAACGCGGACCACTCTCAGGCCCACTGACCAACGTCTTCGGCGGCTGGTACGTCACCAAACTCACCAGCACCTGGCACGACGACGACCCCACCAAACCACACCCAAAGGCCGAATGCGGCACCATGCCCGACCTCACCAAACCCGGAACCTCGACGCCCGGTTGGCCCAAACGCGGCATATGAGACCCCACCCGACGATCAGTGTGGCCAGCGCCCTATCAATTACGGCACTACTGACCTTTAGCGGATGCGGCTCAGCGTCGACACCTACCGCAGAGCCATCTGCGGCGGTCTCGTCGAAAGCGGAAACAGGAGTTTCCGACGACGTACACTATCGCGCGCGCTGGGCGGACGGCCCGATCGACTTGATGTCACCAACAGGAACGTTTATCCGAGCCTTCACCGAATCGTATTTCCTCGCAGTTGTAGAGTCCAGCGATACCAAAGCATTCCCCGGATACGCTCGAGCCAATCGCGATCGAGAAATCCGGCAGTATGGCCAAAACAATGTGTTTAAAAAGACCGTTGATATCGGCATGAAACTGATACATGTCGACAACCAAAACGGCGATACAGCAGTTGCGCGAGTCTGCTACGACGGTATCGATCAATTAGACTATTCGGACTACCCGCCGATGCTCAGCCCACAGAACCCTCAAACGCGAGGCACCGGAATATTCCTGATTACTTTCCACCGCACCGGCACCACCCCGCCGCCGAATCAACGAGGACCACTCTCAGGCCCACTGACCGACGTCTTCGGCGGCTGGTACGCCACCAAACTCACCAGCACCTGGCACGACGACGACCCCACCAAACCACACCCAAAGGCCGAATGCGGCACCATGCCCGACCTCACCAAACCCGGAACCTCCACACCCGGCTGGCCCAAACGCGGCGAGTGACACGAACTCGGTGCCACAGCGAGGCGACGACAACTATCGCTCCGACGATGCCCTGCGACCGAGGTTATGCCAACGGATCTCGATACAGCCCTCCGCTGGCGCTCCGGGCTTACTCACCGGACCAGACAGGTCAGCGAGACCGCAGCACTCGCGAGTAGGCCTGCGGCCAGACCCGCATCGCCAGCGCGAACACCGCCGACCGGACCTCCCCGACCATCAACAGCGGCAACATATCCCGCATCGATACTCGACTCCGTGCACCATCGAGCAACCGTCGAACGACGTCACCGGTCGCCTCGTCGGTGACACCGGCATGGTGGGCGCGCATCGCCATGTGGCACGCCGGGATCAGGACCTCGCGATAGGTGAACACTCTTGCGGCCGAACGACTCCGGCGACCGAGATTCGACGCGGTGATGAGCTCGGCGACGTCGTCGCCCATCTCGAAGAGGCCTAGCGTGCTCTCCCCCACCGTCTTCGACACCGAGTCCGGCCGCTGCCGATACCGGTAGACCGGCTCGTCGATCAGCGCAACCCGGCGGCAGGCCAGTGCGATGCGCATCGTCGCGGCCATGTCCTCATAGGCGCGGCGCCCATCCCATGGCGCCTCGCCGAGCACCTCTCGTCGGAACACGTGCCCGCCCGGATACGCCTTCACTGTGCCGTCCACCATCATCCCGGCAAAGTCCTTACCGCTCACCGACTCTCGCGATGCTGGCGGTTCGAGAACGCCGATCGGCGCGCCGTCGATGTCGACCAGCGCCGTGCGGCACGCCGCGATCTGCGCACCATGCAGCACCATCGCCGACACCATGGTTCGGGTGAACTCGGGTGCGGCGAGATCGTCACTGTCGAAGAACCAGACCACGTCTCCGGTGCACGACGGCAACCCAGTGTTGCGCGCAACGCCCGCGCCCTGGTTGACCTCCTGCCGAACCACGACGTGCGTGACGCCGGCGGCATCGAGCATCTCCACCGCGATATCGATCGAGTCGTCGTCGGAGCAGTCGTCGACGAGGACAACTTCGTCGACGGGAAGCTCCTGCGCGAGGACCGCCCGCACGCAGTCGCCGACGAATGCGGCACTGCGGAAGACCGGAATGACCACCGAGATCCGGAGATCACCCACCGACGCCACTACCCGTGGCCCGGAAGCTCCGACCTCCGGCCGGACCGACTCGCGCTGATGCACGCCCCCGCACTCCTCACACCATCACCGACAACCCGATAAGGGTAGCCTAATCGGCTGGCAGATCCCACCGGTGACCAGTGAAGATACTCACGCCCGAATCGTCGCGATCACGCCGTCGTGGTCGGATCCGGGCAGGTCGACGCGCCGGAACGACGTCGGCACACACCCTCGCGCCAGCACCCGGTCGAGCGCCAGGAACGGCGGATACCAGCGATTCGCCGGGTATGTCGGGACGATGCCCGCGCCGAGGTGCTCAGCCGCGTCGACGAGCTGCGCCGACCCCGACGTCCCGTCCAGCCGCGCCCCGGCGAGCAGTTCCCGGAACTGGCGATGGTCGTAGGTGGAGTTGAAGTCGGCACCGACGATGAGCGGCAGCCGCTCGGCGGTCAGGATGTCGCCGAGTTTGCTCAGCTCGCCGGCCCATTTCCACGACGGCTCCGGGTACGGTGGGATCGGGTGCAACGCGAAGACGGCGTGCCGCCCGGCGCCCGGAACATCGACGACGGCCCGCAGGTTGTGCAGCGAGAACCGCCGCAACTCCTGCTGCTCGGACAGCGGATACCGCGAATAGATCCCGGTGCCGCCGCCGCCCTCACGCGGCTCGGTGTAGGAATACGGCAGCTCCCGATCCAGCCCAGCTGCCCTCAGCCGTGACATCGCACTCTCGGTGAGTTCGGCGACGGTCAGCACGTCGATACCCGAGTCGCGAATCTGCGACACGATGGCATCCGGATCTGCTTGACCGAGATAGATGTTGGCCTGCATCACGGTGATGTCGGACGGCGATTCACGTTCGGCCACACCACGATAGAGCGGGACCTGCGCGGCGATGCCCACCGCGAGCACCACCACGGCAACCACCGCCGACACCCACGCGCGGCTGACGAGCAGGATCAGTACCGCGATGCCCACGCAGATCGTCAGGATCGGCGTGAACGACGCCGCGCGCGCCACCAGATTGCTTGTGAGGCCGACGTAGTGGGCGGCAACGCCGACGGTTCCGACCGCCAGCAGACCCCAGCCGACCACCCGACCGATCGTCGTGAAACGCATGGGTCTCAGCCGTAGGCCACGTCGATCGTGTACCGGGTGAAACCGAGCCGCTCATAGGTGTGCAGTGCGGCTGCGTTGTCACCTTCGACGTACAGCTCCACCTCGCTGAGTCCTTGTGCGGCAAGGTAATGCAAGCCTGCCAGGGTCAGCACCCGACCCAACCCGCGCCCTTGCGTCGTCGGATCGACGCCGACGATGTAGACCTCGCCGAGCGGTTCGGTCCCCGGGTCGCGGTGAATCTTGGTCCAGTGAAATCCCAACAGGCGCTCGGGTTCTGCGGTGTCGAAAGCCAGGAAGAGCCCGGCCGGGTCGAACCACTCCGACGTCACCCGTTCACGGATCTGTTCGAGACCCCAACCGCCCTGTTCGGGATGCCAATCGAAGGCGGCATTGTTCACCCGCAGGATCTCGGCATCGTCGGATTGTCCTGCGTACGTGCGGACTTCGAGGCCGTCGGGAATCACCAGCGGATCCAGTTCCGTGGACAGCGGTCGTCGTAGCTGTAGCAGTTCGCGTCGGCGGGCCAACCCCATCGACGCCGCCAACGCTTGCGCGCCAGGTAAATCCCCGTGCGCCCACGCCCGCGGCGCGACCTCGGACAGTTTCCGGGCCTCGCCGAATGCCGCGTCGAGCAACGCCCGCCCGATCCCCCGCCTGCGGGCCGCCGGGTCGACGACCGCCTCGATCATCGCCGGTTCCCCATCACGGCCGGCGATGATGTTGGCATAAGCCGACTCTCCGGCAACGAGGTGGCGCACTCCGTCGGCCACCGCGATCGCCAAAACAGCCTGCTCGGACAGCGGAGCGACACCGTCGGCGGCGGACGCCGTCTCGACCAGTCGGCGCGCAGTGCTTACCTGCGCTGAATCAAGTACGGAAAGAACCTCGACGCCCACTACAGCGCCGTGCCCGGGTGAAGGTGATCGGTCAGCTTCCGTTGGCCGTGGCACTGAACTCCTCGTCGAAGGGGCCCGCATCGTCGAATTCGTCTGGCTCGCCGAGGGTCACGTCGTCGATGGCGGCGTCCACACCGGCGGGGCGTCCGCGGGTCGGCCGGACCGCCTTGTAGCCCACGTTACGCACCGTTCCGATCAGCGCCTCGTGTTCGCTGCCGAGTTTGGCGCGCAACCGGCGCACGTGCACGTCGACGGTGCGGGTGCCGCCGAAGAAGTCGTAGCCCCAAACCTCTTGTAGCAGTTGGGCTCTGGTGAACACTCGACCGGCGTTCTGGGCGAGGTACTTGAGGAGTTCGAACTCCTTGTAGGTCAGATCCAGTGGGCGACCACGCAGCCGAGCGGTGTAGGTGCCCTCGTCGATGATCAGTTCCCCGAGCGTGACCTTGCCGCTGGACTCCTCGGCCGCGGCACCGCGGGTGCGCACCACCAGAAGTCGCAGGCGTGCGTCGAGTTCAGCCGGACCGGTGCCCGGGAGCAGGAATTCGTCGAGTCCCCAGTCGGCGTTGACCGCCACCAATCCACCCTCGGTGAGCACAGCCGCGACCGGTACCGCCGACCCGGTGCTGCCCAACAACCGGCACAGTCCGCGTGCCGCGGCCAGATCGGTCCGCGCGTCGACGATGGCGACGTCGGCGTTGCTGGCCTCCATCAGCGAGGACACCTCGGTCGGCGCGACCCGCACCGTATGCGCCAGCAGAGCCAAGGAAGGCAAAACGGACTCCGGATTGGGATCGGCCGTCAATAACAAGAGATCCACAGACCACTCCGATCTCGTCTTCCCGCCCGCTGATCGGCACACGAGGCCGGGTGGACCACACCCGCATGCCGTACCGCACACGACGGCGGCGCTGCCGCGTCGGCAGAGGAGGCAGTTTGTTTACGCCGCCTTACCAACATGTGCGCGATAGATGACAGAATAGCGCCAATGTCACGTTTCGCTGTTAACAAGGCGGCGGAGGGGGTGGCGCGGCCATCCGGCGACCCGTCTCGATCTCGCGGTCCCCGCCTACGACGCATCGGCGTGGCAACTGCAATCGCGCTGGTCACAGCAGCTGTTGTAGCGCTCGGGGTCGATGTCGGCCTCGCGATCCGCGGCGAGTATCAGCTGTCGCGTTCATTACGTTCATCGCCACAGGTCACCTTTGACCCGGAAGTCACCCTCAGCGGATTCCCCTACATCGCGCACGCCTCGTCGGCTCGATTCGCCGGGGCGGTCATCACCGCGCGCGGCGTCGATGTCGACGGTTGCCCCGACGATGCACGCTGCCGCGCCGAGCTCGGCGCCACCCTCGGTGAGTTCTCGGTGCCCGACGGCTGGTCGATCGGACCCGACGATCCGATACGTGCAGCGTCGATCAAGGCCTATGCGCGACTCGATTCGGTCAACCTGGGCCGGATGCTCGGCATCATCGACCTCACCGTCAACACTCCGGCGCCGAGCGACAAAGCCGGTGGTGGAGGTCCTCAGGACGGCCTGCTCCGACGCACCACCGGGGTTTTGCTCACCGGGACCGTAGCGCTTCCCGACGGCGACACCGCCCAGCAGGTCCACTCGGATCTGCCGCCGTCGGCGTCGGCCTACCCGGGACCGAAGGTCAAGGTGAGCGTGAACGTCGACCTCTCTGTTGTCGACGGTCGGCTGCATCTGCAGGCCACCGGGTTCTACACCGGCCCCGAGGAACATGTCGACTCCGACGTTCCCGCAGGTCAGCGCGCCGCGGTGCTCGCCGCGTTCACCCGCACGCTGCCGGTGCTGCCGCTGCCGTGGCAGATCAGCCCGCAATGGGCGTACAGCGAGGGCAGCGACGTCCTCATCGCGGGGACCAGCGGGCCGCGCGAGGTCCGGCCCGACCGGTTCTGACCGGCACCGCTGCGGGGGCGTCAGGGCGCTGTTGTACCCTCGTCACCATGCAACTGCGCCGTGAGTTCATGCTCACCCGCCGTCGGGCGATCGACTTCTGTCGTATCGCCAACTGTTGCTGTCTCTGTCGGTGAGTGTGGCGCACGACGCCCCGCGCTCACCTGCGATGGCGGCCTGTGTGGTCCTCTGCCTGGGAAGAATCTCCAGTTCCGGAGTCCGCGCTGATTCACGCCGTTCATCACCTGCCGAAGCCGGCCTTCACATCGCCGCGTTTCATCCCCAGTACGAAATCCCCAATACGAAAACCATCGAGTACCGAATACATCACCGGAAGGACAGACATCATGGCACGTTCTGACGTCCTGGTCAGCGCCGATTGGGCTGAGCAGAACCTCAACACCGACAAGGTCGTTTTCGTCGAGGTCGACGAGGACACCAGCGCCTACGACGGCGGCCACATCGAGGGCGCAGTCAAGGTCGACTGGAAGGACGACCTGCAGGACCCCGTCCGTCGCGACTTCGTCGACCGCGAGCAGTTCTCCAAGCTGCTCAGCGAGCGCGGCATCGCCAACGACGACACCGTCGTCCTCTACGGCGGCAACAACAACTGGTTCGCCGCTTACGCCTACTGGTACTTCAAGCTCTACGGACACCAGGACGTGAAGCTGCTCGACGGTGGCCGCAAGAAGTGGGAGCTCGACGGACGTCCCCTCTCCACCGACGCCGTCTCGCGTCCCGCGACCGAATACAAGGCCGCCGACCCGGACAACACCATCCGCGCCTTCCGTGACGAGGTCGTCGACGCCATCGGCGCCAAGAACCTGGTCGACGTGCGCAGCCCTGACGAGTTCTCCGGCAAGATCCTCGCGCCGGCTCACCTCCCGCAGGAGCAGAGCCAGCGTCCCGGCCACATCCCCGGCGCCATCAACGTGCCGTGGAGCAAGGCTGCCAACGAGGACGGCACCTTCCGCAGCGACGACGAGCTCGCCGAGCTGTACAAGGACGCGGGACTCGACGGCGAGAAGGAGACCATCGCCTACTGCCGCATCGGTGAGCGCTCGAGCCACACCTGGTTCGTGCTGCAGGAAATCCTCGGCCACAAGAACGTCAAGAACTACGACGGCAGCTGGACCGAATACGGCTCGCTGGTCGGCGTGCCGGTTGAACTGGGAGAAGGTAAGTAAGTATGTGTGCTGCACCCAAGCAGGGTCAGAAGTTGCCCGCGGGAGTCGACGTCGAGAAGGAAACCGTCCTGACCGGTCAGGTGACCGACGGTTCGGGCGCTCCGGTGGCGGGAGCCTTTGTGCGCCTGCTCGATTCGACCGGTGAGTTCACCGCAGAGGTCGTCGCCGGCAGCGGTGGCGAGTTCCGCTTCTTCGCCGCCCCCGGCACCTGGACGCTGCGTGCGCTGTCGTCGTCGGGCAACGGCGACGTGACCGTCAGCCCCGAGGGCCCCGGCGTTCACGAGCACGACATCACCGTCTCCAAGTAAATACTGCTGCACCGGCTTTCGGCCGGTGATGCGAATGCGCGTCCCCTCGAACCTCGAGTTCGGGGGGACGTTGCGTTTCCGTCGACAGCGCCCGGCCCCGCGTCGACAGCGCCCTCCAGCCCATCGACAGCGCCCTCCCTCCCGTCGACAGCGCCCTCCCTCGCGTCGACAGCGCCCTCCCTCGCGTCGACAGCGCCCTGCCTCGCGTCGACAGCGCCCGGCCCTGCGTCAACAGCGCCCGGCCCTGCGTCGACAGCGCCCTCCCTCCCGTCGACAGCGCCCTGCCTCCCGTCGACAGCGCCCTCCCTCGCGTCGACAGCGCCCTCCTTCTGCCGATCGAGTAGGCACCGAGCGAAGGGAGGCGCCGTATCGAGATTCCGCATCAAAACCTAGGTTCCCGACGCCCGACGCCGCTTCGGCTTCACCGGCAGCACCGCGTCCGGGAAAGCCGTTGTGATGTCCGGTAATTCGGATGCCGCCAGGTCGAAGCTGTCCGACGTGATGGCGCGGACGTCACTGTCGGCCTGTTGGGTCAGCAGCTCCGACATCCGGACGATCTGTGCGCGAATCTCTTCGATGCGCGCGCGTTGCCGATCGTCGAGTTCGTCCTGCGCTAGCGCGCGCACCTGCCCGTAGACGTCGATCTGTCGTGTGAACGTATCGATCCTCGACGCGTACCGACTCTCGAACTGCGCCTGCTGCAACGCTTCTCCGCCGACCTTCGCCGAGAGCCGCGCCAGTCCGGCGCACACGCTGTCGATCGCCGACGCCACCTTGTCGTCGACGACGAGTGTCGCCCGTCGCTCCAGGTCCCGGATGCTGGTCGCGAACAGACTGGGCGCCAGTTCTTCTCGGCGATCCTTGGAGCGTTTCCGACGCCACGCCGCCACTCCGACAGCAACCACCACCACCGCCCCGACGACGCCACCGGCCACCGCAGGAACACTCACACCGGAATCGTCGGAGGCAGTGTCACCGGCACGGACCTGTTTGACGAAGGCCACCGCAGCCTGCTGAGGATCGGCGGTGGTGTGCTCGATGTCGTTGGCCAACTTCGACGCCTGCCCGGCCGGCATCACCCGCGAACCCGCCTCGTAGTCACGTCCGACCTCGACGAAGAAGGTGTCGTACTGGGTACTGCGTGCGAGATCGCTGATGAAGGACGGCAGCGACGAGATCTCCTGAGATGCACTCTCCGGCAAGATGACCACCGCGATCTCGGTGCCGTCGAGGTTGTCCTTGAGCACCTTTACATCAACACCCGATACCGACGGCGACACATAGACATCAGAGCCGGCCAACGCCTGCAGGGTCTCGTCAAGATAGCTCACGACTCACCGCCATTCCTCCGGACACGAAGGTCAGAAGTTGTTGATCACTTGGGAGAACACCAGATTGATGCGACGTGGGTCCGATGCGTCGAACACCTGGCCGCCGGTGGCCTCGGCGATCTGCTGGAGCACGGTCCGGCCGTCGCCCACGTCCTGGCCGTAGACGATCGGGAAGATCCGCACCGGATTGTCTTGTGTCACTTCCGAACTCTTGGCACCTCGCAGCTTGGCGAGCAGGGTGTCGAGGTTGTATGTGCGTGAGTTCTCGTCTTTGCCGTCGCTGAGGAGCACGATGGCGTTGATCCGGCCGGGCTGCGCACCGGCAACCATGCGGTCGTAGGCTTCGGCGATGGCGTCGTACATCGGCGTACCGAACTGGGCCTGCAGCGCCCCGAACTGATTGCGCAGGTTCTCCGCATCCCCGCCAAGCGGCGTGACGTCGGGATGGTGGTGACCGTCGGGGCGCCGAGGTTGTCGGTGGTGAACACCTGCACGCCGACGTTGTCGGTAGGCCGGAAGTGGCCGAGAGTGGCTGAGGCACTGGCGATTGCGGCGTCGATGCGACTGGGCCCACCAGTGCTGACCGGCTGTCCCATCGACCCCGACACGTCGAGAAGTTCTAGCACGCTCGACGGTTTGCGATAGGAGTTCCACTGCTGCTTGGCCGCAGCGGTGACCTCGGGCGATGGCTGTGGCAGCAGCGTGGTGGGTTGCTTCGGGTCGACGCCGTAGTCGGCGGTCACCTTGCCACCTGGTGCAGCGGCCGGATCGGCGGGGCGGAACCCGAAGTCGCCCAGTACGGACTGGGCCGCCGGCGACTGCGCGAACTTCAGGAAAGCCTGTGCGGCCGTGCGTTGTTCAGCGCTCGCCCACGGTGCGACCCGAGTGTTCAGTACGACGAGTGGGTTGTCGCTTTGCAGCGATCCGCCCGATGGGTAGACCGCGACCAGCTTCTTGCGCGGCGCGGTCAACTGGGTGCCGTCCTTGACGACACCGCTGCTCGGGTTGCCCATGTTGTAGTTGATCACCGACGTCTCCTCGACGGCGACCGCCGACACGTAGTCGAGCGGCTTCCCCTCCTGGTCGAGGTCGTAAACACGTTGCAGCACATTGCCTGTGGTGTCGCCGTAGTGGATCACGCAGGACTCCAGCTCGCGGGAGAAATCGGCACCCGCGGTGATGTCGTCGACGGTCAGGTCCTTCTGTTTGTTGACCGCCGCATAGTCCTGCATGAGCAGCATGTTCTGGCCCGATGTCGAGGTCTCCGGATTGGTCTTGCCGAGTTTGAACCGCCCCCACGTCGACTGTGCCGCACCGAATCTGCCCCAGCCTTTCGGGTCGAGACACAGGTCGTGCAACGCGCGGAGATCCACCGGCTTGCTGGGCCAGCCGAGTTGGCGCGCCATCTGCTCGGGCATCGCGATCACCAGCGGCGAACGTGCGATCGACGCCGATTCGCCCAGCGAATCCGACCCGAGCCGGCCCGCCACCTGCGTGACCCACGACGTCGATGCCGGCGACCAGATCACCGGCTGCGGCTTGTCGGTGGAATCCTTCGGCCACCCCGCGCCCAGCAGCCCGGCGGCCTCACCCGACGCGACATTGGTGGGCACCACCGCCGCACAGTGCGCGAGCCCTTTGCCTTCCGGCGAATCCTGGAACAGCGACGACAGCCGCGCCATCAGCCCGACCTTCTCCGACGACACCGCCGCCTGGATCGGCGTGCAGTCACCCACACCGTCGAAATCCGATCCGCCCGAGCCGCCCGAGCCACCGCAGGCCGCGAGGGTGAGAACGGCGACGATGCAGACGACAGCGGAAGCGAGTCCGTGACCACGTTTCATGCGATCCCCCTTGGATCCGGAGGCGTCGCCGGCATACGCCCTTGCTCGACCTCGGTCGACGTCTCGACAGTGAGCTGCGCCGTTGTAAGAACATTTGTACCTGCCCGTGACGGGCTGCGAACCGTCCGGAAGGTCTCAGTTCGGACACCGTCACGATGCGCACCCGGCGAGTGTGTTCGGCAGCTCAGGACCAGAAAACTGCGACCTCGACCCGACGGGTACCCGGCCGGGAGGTAAACTCAGATCGTGGTCCTCTTCTTCGAAATCCTGCTGGTCCTCGCGGCCGTGTTGATCACGTGGTTCGCGGTGTACGTCCTCTACCGACTGGTCACCGACGAATCGTGACCTCGCAAGAGGACAGCACCGGCGACGACGCCATCACGCCTGATCAGGGTGCTGATCTGAGCGCTGCGCCCACCCGACGGTCGGGCGATGAGGCGATCAGTCAGGCCGAGGCGCGGGCCGTCGAATCGGGTAGCCGCGAGCGCAACCTTCCCGAGTGGGGCGACATCCCGCTCCCCCACGACACCGCCAATCTGCGCCTCGGCGCCGATCTGCACCCGGGCCTGCTCGGGCTGCTGCCGATGGTCGGTGTCTGGGTCGGCGAGGGTGAAGGCCACGACCCCATCACCGGCGCCGACTATCACTTCGCGCAGCAGATCATCGTCAGCCACGACGGCCAGAACTTCCTGAACTGGCAGTCTCGATCCTGGGTGATCGACGAGGACGCCAACTTCGTCCGCCCCGACCTGCGTGAAACCGGCTACTGGCGCATCACCGAGGACGACAGCATCGAGCTGCTCCTGGCCCACGCCGAAGGCTGGATCGAGCTGTTCTACGGCCGGCCGTTGAACCAGACGTCGTGGAATCTGACCACCGACGTCGTCATCCGTTCCGAGACCGGCAAGCACGCCGGTGGGGCCAAACGCCTTTACGGCCTGGTTCCCGACGGCGACCTCGCCTACGTGGAGGAACGCGTCGACGCCGACGGCGACCTCACCCCGCGCCTGTCGGCCAAACTTCGACGCTACGCCGGCTGAGCACCGGATTCCGTTGACCTAGCCTCGGTGGCACAGCGTCGCCGAACCAATACTTGACGCGATAACGCTCTCCTACCGAGGCTGGGTCACGCCCCCGAATGCTGATCGATTAGCCCCGCGTCACAACACCACGCGCCAGCCCCAGAAGCTGATCGAGTAGCCGCGCGTGAGCGAAGCGAACACGCAGCGTATCGAGATCGGTTGTGGCACAATTAGTTTCGATACGGGCCCACCCGACCGGCATGAGGCGTTCACGCACTCCGACGCCGACGCCACCGATCCGACCACGCGAGGTACAGGTTCTTCTTTGGCAGCGCGCTGTAGACGACGCTGCCGAGCATGATGACGACCGATCCGTAGTTGGTCGGGATGCCACGTTCGGGTCGACGACCGGGCCGCAGCGTGCCGTCGGCGGCCACCGACACCGGCCGCCCTTCCCGAGCCTCGACTCGTTCACCGACGACCGAAAAGACTTGTCCCCGATCGGCATTCGCGTCCACTGGGAGCGCCACCGCAGTTCCGGGCATCACCTCGGTCAGTCGCGGCTCACCGTCGACGTGGTGGCTCACCGCAATCCACGACGACGACCCGTTACGCACCGTCATCGTCGAAGCGCCCGAACGGAATTGGTAGGAGATGTTCTCCTCGCGAGCATCAAGGTAGATCTGCTGCACGTACGGGCTATCGTTGTCCGGGCTCGACGGCGTCAGGTAGCGGAAGTCGAGAAAGTCGCGTTGGGTGGGCAGCGGCAGTTCGCTGGGCATCACCACGCCGCCGCAGATCCAGAGTGCTCCGAGCAGCGCGGGCGCGCCGTCGACCCGCGCCGCCTGCACATAACAGACCGCGTCGCCGGCAGGCACCGGCGCACTCTCACCCGGGCCGACCTCCACCATGTCCAGTGGGCCGTCGGTACCGATGGTCAGCACCGCGATCGGTCCGTCGCCGCGGTTGTGCACGGCCACCTCGCCATTGGTGACGGTATGAAAAACGCTGCGGCCCAACGGCTCCAGGAAAACAAACTCGGGTGCCGTCGACGTTGCGAAGTCGGCGTCGCCGGGCTTCCAGTAGTCGCCGCGCGGATCGACTTCAGACCAGTCGAGCTCGCCAGAGTCGGGGCCGTCGAGGACGAATTCCGGCTGACCGTCGTTCATGGCAATCTGTCCGATCATCACCGGGCGGCCGTCGACGCGGTCGCTCTGCAGCAAGTGGAACTCGGCGTCGGGAAGCACCTCCGACGATCCGCTCGGCAGATACGTGAACGAACTACCCGCGGTGCCGGTCAATCGCGGCATCGACAACACCGCCACGTCTGATCGGCCCTGATTCCGCAGCGCGATCCGTCGTGTACCGGGCACCCACGCGTACGTCAGGCCGGTCGCGTGGCCGATGACCCAGGTGCCGGCGCCGTCGTCGGTCCAGGATCGGTCGTCGGGAGTGAGGAAGCGTTTGGACAGGTCAGCGACCGACGGTGATGCGGGTTCGGCGCTTTGGGTGCCGGACCACGCCACGACGTCGGGTCCCGTCGGTTGAGGGAGCGCCATTGCTGCGCTGCGGGTGGTGGCCATCGCCGATCTCCTTGACTGCCGTACTTCACCAGGGCTGCTGCCCTGCGGCGGGTTCGCCCGAGGGTTTCCAGGCACCGCGCCTGCCTGCCAGTTCAGTCCGAGGTCACCGTTGGGGCACGAGTAGCGAACTACTCGAATAACGAATCGCCGAATAAGTGAACTGCGTTACATACACCTACCGACACTCCCCTCACCGAACGACACGCCGTGCTAGCAGGTATTCGCACGGGCCCCGGACATGGATCGGCCCCCGCATCGCCCTTGCGGGCTGAACCGACTCAGACTGCGTCGGGATGCGGGGGCCGGGTGACCACCTGGGATTCGCTGGCGCGAACCGCTGGGGTCAGCGCTAGCGGATGGTCACCTCACGTGTCCGTATGTCATACAACTTCAGACCACCTCCTTCCTGTGTACGGACGAAACTACGCCCGGCTTTCGGAGGCGGCAACCGATTATTCGTCGAGGTTCTACATCTCAGAACCCCTCCGGCTCCCGCGGTGTGTAGGCCGATTCGAGCAGTGCGACATCGTCATCGGACAACGTCAGCCGCAGCGACTCGATCGCGTCGGAGAGGTGGGCCGGTTTCGTCGCGCCGATGATCGGAGCGGTCACTACCGACTGCTGCCGCACCCAGGTCAGCGCCACCTGTGCTTTCGACACGCCGTGCCGGGCGGCGACCTCTGCAACGGCGCTGATGATCGAGCGATTGGACTCCTCGGTCTGGCGATACAACGATCCGAGGAGGTGATCACTGCCGGCGCGCGACGTCGTCGACGAGCCCGGGTCGCGCGTGAGCATGCCGCGGGCCAGCGGACTCCACACCAGAACCCCGACGCCGGAGTCTGCGCAGAACGGGTGCATTTCGCGTTCCTCCTCGCGTTGGAGCAGGTTGTACTGGTCCTGCATCGAGATGAAGCGGGTCCAGCCGCCGAGCTCGGCTGTGTGCTGGGCTTTCGCGAACTGCCAGGCCCGCATCGACGACGCACCGAGGTAGCGCACCTTGCCGGCCCGCACCACGTCGTCAAGCGTCTGCATCGTTTCCTCGATCGGCGTGTTCGGGTCCCAGCGATGAATTTGGTAGAGGTCGAGATAGTCGGTGCCCAGCCGTCGTAGGCTCTCGTCGATCTGCCACAGAATGTGCTTCCGTGACAGACCAGAACCGTTGGGCCCCTTGCCCATCGGATAGAAGACCTTGCTGGCGATCACCACCTCGTCGCGCCTGGCGAACTCCGCGAGGAGTCGGCCGGTGATCTCTTCGCTGGTGCCGTCGGAGTACATGTTCGCGGTATCGAACGTGGTGATGCCGGCCTCGAGTGCGGCACGGTAGAACGGCTTGGCCTCGTCGTAGGGCATGGTCCATGGGTGCGTGCCGCGCGCCGGATCGCCAAAGCTCATGCAGCCGAAGACCAGTTCCGAGATCTCCAAACCGCTGGTACCCAACCGTCGGTAGTCCATGTGTTGCCTTCCCTTTTCGATCGCCTCAGCGTCTCATCGCCACCGACGATCATCGCCGTGAAGTCTCCGTTCCGGAAGGCCGTGGTCATCCTGGGTGTCGGACACCCAGGATCGACGCGGCAGAATGGAGTGGTGTCAGAACCTGGGCAGTTGGGGGCTTACCTCCGGACTCGACGAGCATCGCTCACGCCCGACGACGTCGGTATGGCCACCACAACCGGAGCACGACGAACCGCCGGGTTGCGTCGGGAGGAGGTGGCAGTCCTCGCCGGGATCAGCGTCGACTATTACACCCGCATCGAGCAGGGCCGCGAACGTCGGCCCAGCCGCGGCGTTCTCGACAGCCTCTCCGACGCACTGCACCTGCCCGCCGACGACCGCCGCCACCTTCACGACCTGGCCGCAGCCATTGCGCATCCACCGGCCGACGGAGCGCCCGTCCCGGTGACCGAGGTACGTCCCGCGATCACCGCGATCCTGGCGAGCGTGCGACCGTCGCCGGCATATGTGGTCAACCGGATCGGCGACATGATCAACGCAAACCCGGAGGGAATCAACCTCTTTCACGGTATCGCCGACTACCCACCCGGCGAGCGGAACACCGTCCGATACACTTTCACTCATCCTCGGGCACGGACCTTGTTTGTCGACTGGGATGAGGCCGCACGATCGAGCGTCGCGCAGTTACGCGCGGCGAACGCTGCGTGGCCAGATGATCGATATCTGACTGCTCTCGTCGACCAGGTGGGTGCCGAAGCACCGGAGTTCCGGAGCCTCTGGGAGCAGCACGCCGTCGGCCGTCGACGACACACGATCAAACGATTCCGCCACCCTGATCTCGGTGCGGTCGAATTCGACTTCGAAACCATGCACCTTCCCGACGATCAGCTCCGGATGTCGATCTACACCTCACCCCGACCGCTGACCTGACCGCAATCGCCTACTGCACATCCGAATCCGGCGGCGCGGCACGGTAGCTGCGGCCGGTTTCGACGTCGACGACGCCGTCGAGATCCTGCAATGCAGGTCGGCAACTGGCCGGGGCCGATCCGCAGATGATGCCGATGTTGTCGAGTACCTCACTCACGTGCATGCCGACGGCACGTGCGGCGTCGGCGACGTCGTGGATCTGGGCGACGTGATCGTCGTCGACGGTCAGCGTGATGTCGTGCACGGGTTTCAGGCTACGCCGAGCTGGTCGGAAGGCGATTTCTTTGGCGTTACGGCGCCAGGCACAGACCGCTTCCGACGTCGGCGGACGCGGCCGGCAACCGCTGAGCCTGCTGGGTCAGCAGGGTCCACAGTTCGCGGCCGGTCGCGCCGGACTTCTCATGCCACAGCGCTGCCAGACCCGAGACGTGCGGCGTCGCCATGCTGGTGCCGCTGATGGTGTTGTAGCGCTGCGGCATCGGCCACGACGAGCAGACGTCGACGCCTGGTGCAGCGAGGTCGATCTGGCCGCCGTCGATGCTGGTGCCGGCGGCCGAGAACGACGCGACGCGCAGTCGCGGATCGATCGCGGCGATCGCCATGATCGATTTGCTGTTGGCGGGCACGCCGACGAAGCCGGCATCACCCGGCCGGTTGGCGTTGTTGCCGGCGGCCGCAACGATCAGCGTGCCCGCGGCCAACGCCCGCGATCCGACGCGCTCGTAGGCCACCGACGGCGAGCGGACGTCGGCGCCCAACGACATCGAGACGATCTGGCAGCCGGCCGCGATCGCCCAGTTGATGCCGGCCAGGATGCCACCGTCGGAGCCCGACCCGTCGTTGCCGAGAACCTTCCCGACGTGCAGTTCCACGTCGGGGGCCACGCCGTAACGTCGACTTCCCTCCGGTGCCGCCGGACCCGCGATGGTGCCGACGCAGTGCGTGCCGTGCCCCTGACCGTCGGTCGCATCTTCTTCTGCCACAAAGGACTTCGACGCGATCTGGCGGCCGGCGAAGTCGGGGTGGGTGAAGTCGAAGCCGGTGTCGAGGACGGCTACCCGCGCGCCCTTGCCGGTCACCGTGGTGCGGTCGACGCCGGTAGCGAGCAATCCCCAGGTGTAGGCATCGGAGTCGGCGAACGTCGCCAGGATGGCGGGCGCGGCGTCGGCGGCCAGGCGGGCTGAGAGGTCGTCGACGCCGTCGCGGTAGCCGCGCACGTAATCGGCTGAGGGCGTGGCGGATTCGGCACCGAGAGCATGGAAGATCAGCTCCGGTTCGACGGCGATGATGCGGCTGCGGTCGGCATCGCGAAGGGCCTGCGTCTGCGAGTCGTCGGCGTCGACGACGGCCACCCCGAGTTCGGCGAAGACGGTAGCCTGGGCGGCGTTGGCCTGCGCGGCGTCGACGGCCTGTCCGCGGAAGTCTGCGGTATTCGCGACGTCGGTGATCCCCGCGATGGTGCGCAGCGCCTCGGCCGGATCGTCCTCCTCCGACCTGCCGAAAACAACGATCACGCGTCCGGTGGTGGTGTCCCCAGGTGCCACTTGCGTCCCCCTCGCTGGTGCCGTGAACTCATCTGTCACCGACGACACTATGCGGGAGCACTGACACCGGTCCACGCCATCGACTTGAGCTGTGCCACTGCCAGGCGTGCGACCCCCTACTGGTCAAACGGTCCCCTGCTACTCGAGCGGCCCGCCCCTGCTGGGCGAGCGGTGTAACGAGACCACCCCAGAAATTCCCCCATAGGGCATGAATAAACACTTTCTGCAAGTTATCCGAAAGCCACAGATGCGCCATTTATGCAAGGCTTTATCTATAAAGTTGTTAATTTGACAAGCACCAATTCCGCTCATACCTTTCACTCGGTCACCTGCAATTTCGGAGGGTTACATGGAATTGTCGTCATACATATCCGAGTCCAGAAAGCGAAGCATTCTGGCAGTCCTCATGATTTCCTCGGTGCTGATCTGGTTGGACAACACGGTGCTGAGTATCGCTCTGGAGACCCTGGCCGACCCGGCCCGCGGTTTGGGCGCTACTCCGGCCGAATTGCAATGGGCAACAGGTGCTTACACCCTTGTCTTTGCGACTCTGATGTTCACTGCCGGCGCCTTGGGCGACAGCTACGGGCACCGATCAATGCTCGGATTGGGCCTGGTGGTCTTTGCCTGTGCTTCCATCTGGGCTGCCTACGCAGCGAATCCAGGTCAACTGATTGCCGCACGAGCCTTGATGGGTGCCGGGGCCGCCTTCATCATGCCCGCCAACTTTGCCATTCTGTTGTGGACTTTCACCGGCCCTGGCCGCGCAACCGCAATCGCCATTTCGTCGACGAACGCTGGAATCGGTATGGCGGCTGGGCCAGTGGTGGCAGGAGCGCTACTCAGTCATTTCTGGTGGGGATCCATCTTCTTGATCAATGTTCCCATTGTTGTGCTGGCGCTGGTGGGAACCCTTGCCCTCGTTCCGAACTTCCGAACTCCCTCGGCTCGTTCGCTCGACCCGCTTGGAATGGTGCTTTCCATCGCCGGCCTTGCGTCCTTGTGTTACGGGCTCATTCACGCCGGGCAGGTGACGAGATGGAAAGCGGCGGGCGTGTGGGCGCCCATCATCCTCGGGACCATCCTGCTGACCTTGTTTCTCGTGGTCGAGCTGAGGACGGATGCACCCAGTTTCAATCCTCGGCTGTTGGCCCGTCGAACATTCGGTGGCGCGAATGCCGCCATGGCACTGCTCTTCTTCTCCGTTGCCGCGATCACGTTCTACAACGCCTTCTATATGCAAGGCGCGCTTGGGTTCTCGCCGATGAAGGCAGGGTTGGCGAATATTCCCACCGCGATCGGGGCCGTGGTCGGCGCACCGCTCGGTGCCCGCCTGGTCCGGACGTGGTCTTTGCGGCAGGTCGCGATCCCGTCCTTCCTCGTTGCAGCGGCCACCATGGGCGCGTACACGCTGCTGAACCAAACCACATCGCTCACGTGGGTCGCGACACTCCTGTTCGTGCAGGGCCTCACAGTGGGAATGGTGATGGGGCCCGTGACCGGCGCACTGCTCAGCACCCTTCCGCTGGAGGAGTCAGGTACTGGTTCAGCGATCACGAACACGGTCCGGCAAGCCGGCAGCGTCATGGGAATCGCAGTGGGCGGCACCATCATGTCCATTGCCTACCGCGGGGCGATCGAACCTTGGCTCGCCGGGATTGCGCCCAGCCAGGCCGACCGCGCCCGAATATCGGCCGAGCAAGCCCGGAATCTGGCCGACACCCATGACCTGCCTGACCTCCACAGTGCCGCCGATGCCGCCTTCATCCATGCGATGCACGTCGGAGCAGCGTGGATCGCCGGCGCGACGCTGGTAGGCGCGGCTATCTTGGCCTTCGCATTGCGGCCTGGTGCGCAACCTCGACGACCCGACATCCGGCAGGTACGTCGACCTGCTGATGCGTGACCACCACGACGATCTGGTCCCGACCGAACAGGCCCGACGACGAGTCGAGGATCTCGGCCATCAACGCGTCGGCGTCGGTGGCGTCGAGGTGCTCGGTCGGTTCGTCGAGCAGGATCACCGGTGCGCCCTCGATCACCGCGCGTGCCAACAAGAGTCGACGACGCTGTCCGCCACTGATGGCATCGCCGCCACCCACGAGAGGCGTGTCGACGCCGTCGACGAGCGAGTGAACCCAGTTGTCGAGGCCCACCGCTTGCAGCGCGGCGTCGACCTCGGCGTCGGAAACATCACCGCGGGCCACCCGCAGATTTTCCTTCACCGATGTCGAGAAGATATGCGCCTCTTCGGCGAAATAGCATGTGGCCGAGGGGATATCGATGCTTTCATTGTGGACGGTGCGGCATTCGACGGTGCCGGCGCGCGGCGCCAGGAGGCCCGCCAGCGTCAACAGCAGCGTCGACTTCCCGGAGCCACTCGGACCGACGACGACGGTTCGCGAGCCGGGCGTGAGATCGAGATCGAGACCGGCGTCGGGGCCAAGAACGTCCGACGACGGCCAGCCCCAGCGTAAGGCGTTGGCGCGCAGGGTGACCCGGCCGCGGTGGAGTGGGATGTCGGTGGAGGGGTTTGGTTGTGGGTGCGGGGTCTCGATACACCCCTCGCCTAGCGGCTCGGGGCACTCGACCAGCGACGAAGGGGCGCTGTGGGTGGACGAAGGGGCGCCGTCGACGCGAGCGAGGGCGCCGTCGGCGGACGAGCGGGCGCTGTCAACGCGAGCGAGGGCGCCGTCAACGCGAGGGAGGGCGCCGTCAACGCGAGCGAGGGCGCCGTCGACGAGGGCCATCACGCGGGCGGCGCTCTGGCGGCTGCGTTCCAGCTGGATACCGGCCTCGGTCAGTGGACCGGTCGATTCAAAGGCCGAGAGCGGCAACAGGATCAGCACGCCGAGGATCATCGGGGTCAGGCCGTGCCCGGACGCCACGTCGGCCAACGATCCGGGCGCCGACGACGCCAGACCGATCCCGATCACCGCGGCCGCCAGCAGCGAAACCCCCAGCGCGAGTGGTGTTGCCGCAGCCGCGGCGGCCTCGATTCGCAAGCCCCGATCGGCCGCGCGCACGGCGTCGTCGTCGGCACGTCTGGCGGTGGCCAACACCGCGTCCCGACGCCGTGCCACCGCCAACTCCGGCGCGTGCCACAGCGCCGAGGTGACCGCGTCGGCGCGTACCGCCGATGCCGCCGCCGAATCGTTGATGGACCGCGCTGAGCCACGCGCCGCCAGCCACGGCGCCACCACCCCGCTGATCACCAGCGCAACAGCGAGAACGGCTGCCGCCCATAGGGATACCAAAGCCATGATGATGACCGCGGCGACACTGGTCACCAACCCGACACCGATCGGGATGACTCCGCGGATCAGCGCGTTGCCGATCTCGTCGATGTCATCTCCGATGCGCGCCAACAGATCTCCGCGACGCAGCGTGACCGAATAGGCCGGCGAACCGGTGGCCAAGGCGAGATAGACCCGTTCGCGGGCGGTGGCCATCGCTCCCAGCGCGAGATCATGTGTGGCGAGTCGCTCGAGATAACGGAACAACCCACGCGAAATACCCAGCGCGCGAACGGCGGTGATCGCTACCGACAGAAACAGCACCGGCGGCATCTGCCACGCGCGCGTGATCAGCCACGCCGACAACGCCGCCAGGCCCAACGCCGAGAGCGCACCGGCGACGCCGAGCAGCAACGACTTCACCACCGGCCGCCACGCCAGACCGAGGAAGCCGAAAGCCCGCACCAGCGGATCGGGAGATCGCCTACCGGACACCGATGACCTCCGGCAGTTCGATGACCCGATCGACGGCGTCGCGCGCCGACGGCCGATGCGAGACAACGATGACGGTGTCGCCGGCGGCGGCAAGCTCGGCCAGTCGAGCCATCACCGACGCTGCCGACGCCGCATCGAGATGCGCTGTCGGCTCGTCGAGCAGCAACAGCGGCGACGGCGCGGCGAGCACCCTGGTCAGCGCCAGCCGTTGCCGCTGACCGGCCGAGATCCCGACGCCACCCGCGCCCAATACGGTGTCGAGCCCGGCGGGCAGACCCGCGAGCACCTCGTCGAATCCGGTGGCCCGCGCCGCCTTCCACACCGCGTCGGGATCGCTGGCGCCGAACAACGCCAGGTTCTCTGCAACAGTGCCCGGAACGATCACCGGTTGCTGCGGCAACCACGCCACCTGCTCGTGCAGGGCGTCGAGATCGAGTTCGGCCACCGAGATCGACCCGATCAGCACCGACCCGTCGTCGGGGGCGATCAATCCCATGATGGCCATCAGCGTGGTGGACTTTCCGGAGCCGTTGGGTCCGGTCAGCATCGTCACCTGCGCGGGCTGGATGATCGCCGACAATTCGTACGGCGCCCACCCTTCACGACCGTGAATACTCAAGTCCAGCAGTGACATCGGCTGTCCGGCGACTGCGAGCGTCCGGCCCGAACCGTGGGGCCGGACAGCCGAATCACCGGCACCGGTCCCCTCGATGAAGCCGAATGCCGTTCGGGCGGCAGCCATCCCGTCGGCGGAATTGTGGAACTGGGCACCCACCTGACGCAGCGGCAGGTACGCCTCGGGTGCCAGGATGAGCGCGAAGATGCCCGCGTACAAGCTCATCTCGCCGTAGACCAGCCGCAGGCCGATGCCGACTGCCACCAATGCGACACACAACGTCGCCAACAACTCGAGTACCCCGCCGGACAGAAACGCCACGCGCAGTGCCGACATGGTGCTACGACGATGATCTCGACCCAGCTTGCCGACGGTGGCCGCCGGCGCCTTGGCCCGATGCAGTGCCCGTAGCGTCGGCAATCCGGCGATCAGGTCGAGCAGTTGGTCGGTGAGCCGGCTCATCGCCGACATCTTGCGATCGGTCCGGTCCCGGGTCATCCGTCCGATGAGAATCATGAACAGCGGGATGAGCGGCAACGTGATCAGAATGATCACCGCCGACGCCCAATCGGCCAGCGCGATGGAGAGCACCACAACGGGTGTGGCGATCATGGTGACGATCAGCGCGGGTACATAGCCCGACAGATACGGCGTCAGATCGTCGAGGCCGCGCAACAGCGCCGTGGTGGCCTCACCCCTGCGCCGCAACAACTCTCGCGGTGGGGTTCGCGCCGGATCGGTCAGCGCGTCGACGGCGTCGGCCCGCAACTGCGCCGTCACCAACGCCGACGCCCGTTGCGCGTACCGGTCGTGCAGGAACACCATCGCCACCCGCGCCGTCAGCGCAGCGGCCAGAATCCACAGGTGCGTGGTCTGCGCGCTCACCGATCGCGCACCCGGGTCGACGATCAATTCCGACGCGATCGACGCGACCATCGCCGCGGTGACGATGGTCGCGATCACGCCACCAACCGCGAAGGCGGAGGTGATCGCCACGTAGGTCCGTGCTGCCGGGGCATACCGGAACAGACGCGGATCCAGCGGCGGCCCAGACCGTTTCGCCCCTGACCGTTCTGCCCCTGACTGTTCCTCGGAGCCTTCGGTCACAGTCCTCGTTTCATTCGCAGGTTTCTATTCGCACCGGTGTCACTCGCTCGGAACCCGCAACGACGACAGGCCGGTCGGTGCCGGGATCTGCTCGACCGAGATCCGCTTGCGGAACACCCAGTAGCTCCACGACTGGTACAGGATCACCACCGGGGTGATCAACACCGCCGCCCAGGTCATCACCGTCAGCGTGTAGTGACTCGACGAGGTGTTCGCGATCGTCAGGTTGTACGACTCATTCAGAGTCGACGGCAACACATTCGGATACAGCACCGCGAACAGCGTCGCCACGGTGCCGGCGATCGCGATCGACGTCGCGAGGAAAGCTAGACCCTCGCGGCCGATCTGCGTGGCACCCACCATCACGAGCGCGGCGACCGCCGCGATCAGCACCGGAATCCACGTCCAGCCGTTGCCGTAGGCAAACTGCGTCCACAGCAGGAAGGCCGCGGCCACCACGAGGGTCGGAATCGACAGGCGCGCAGCATATTTCTGCGCGTCGATCCGGATCACGCCGTCGGTCTTGAGGGCGATGAACACCGCACCGTGGGTGAGGAAGGCCAGCAGCGTGGTGAGGCCGCCGAGCAGTGCGTACGGGTTCAGCAGGTTGAAGAACCCACCGGTGTACTGCGCGTCGGCGTCGATCGGCAGCCCACGAACCACGTTGGCGAAAGCCACACCCCACAGGATCGCCGGAATCCACGATCCCAGACCGATACCGATGTCGCACCAGTACCGCCACCGCTCGTCGTTGATCTTGCCGCGCCATTCGATCGCGCAGACCCGGGTGATCAAGCCCACCAGAATGAGGAACAGCGGGAGGTAGAAGGCAGTGAACATCGTTGCGTACCAACCACCGAACGCAGCGAACAGCGCACCGCCGGCGGTCAGCAACCACACTTCGTTGCCGTCCCAGACGGGTCCGATGGTGTTGAGCAGCACCCGTCGACGACGATCCGGGTAGGCGATGTCGGCCAGTGGCGACACCAGATTGTCGCCACCGGTGTGGCTGGCACCCATGAACGGCATCAGCATGCCGACACCGAAGTCGAATCCCTCGAGTACGAAGTACCCGATGAACAGTACCGCGATGATCAGAAACCAGAATTCAGGCAGTCCCATCGTCTCGGCCTCTCAGTACGCGAACGAAAGTTGCTTGGGCTCATCGGAATCCGATGAGGGTTCGTCTGGCGGAATGGCGTCGTAGGCGCTGGGGCCTTCGATCACGTACCGCCGCTGCAGCATGAACCACACCACACCGAGCGCTCCGTAGAGCACGGTGAAGCCGATCAACGTCACCCACACCACCGGCGCGGTGTGGTTGGAAACGCCATCCTGCACCAGCATGTGTATCCGGAGCGGGTCCAGGTTGTTCTCCCAGTTGGGGGCGACAACCCACGGCTGGCGGCCCATCTCGGTGAAGATCCATCCCGACGAGTTGGCCAGGAACGGAGTCGGCATCAGCCACAACGCCAAGGTGCCGAATCTGGTGGATTCCACCACCCTCTTCTTTCGGGTCAGCCACAAGCCGCCAAAGGCGACGATGACCGATCCGAGCGCCCAGGTGATCATGGCGCGGAATCCCCAGTAGGTGACGAACAGGTTCGGCGCAAAGTTCTGCCCCGGCATATTCAGAGCCTGTTCATACTGCGCCTGAAGCTGATTCACGCCCTGGACCGTGCTGTCGAACCGGTGGTCGGACAAGAACGAGAGCATCCGCGGGATCACGATGACGTGGTCGATGTTGTCGCAGTTGTTCTGCCGACCGATCGACAGCACCGAGAAGCCGGCACCGGTCTCGGTGTCGCACAACGATTCTGCGGCGGCCATCTTCATCGGCTGCTGCTTGAACATGATCTGGCCCTGGATGTCGCCGGTGATGAACAGCGCAACTCCCGAGACGATCGTGACCCAGAGCGCGAACCTGGTGACCGGACGCCACAGCTTGTGGGCGTCGGCCTCGAGGTCCTCGGGCGTGGCGTCGATGTGGCTCGGCGACGTGGTCTTCGGCATGCCGGAGGTGTCGCCGGTCTCGATGGCGATGCGCAACTTCTTGGCGCGGTGCATATTTCGGGCCATCCACCAGATGCCGATGGCGGCCACGAAGGTACCCGCGGTGAGGAAGGCCCCGGCGATCACGTGCGGGAACGCCGCCAGCGTCGTGTTGTTGGTGATGACGGCGAAGAAGTTGTTCATTGCCGGGCGGTTGCGCGAATCATCCCAGGCCACACCCACCGGATGCTGCATCCAGGAGTTGGCGGCGATGATGAAGTACGCCGAGGCGTTGACGCCGATGGCGGCCAGCCAGATGGTGGCCAGGTGTACGCGACGGGGCAGGCGTGTCCAGCCGAAGATCCAGAGTCCGATGAACGTCGACTCGAGGAAGAAGGCGATCAGGCCCTCGAGCGCCAGCGGCGCCCCGAAGACGTCGGCCACGAATCGGCTGTACTCGCTCCAGTTCATCCCGAACTGAAACTCCTGCACGATTCCGGTGGCGACACCGAGTGCAAAGTTGATCAGGAACAGTTTCCCGAAAAATTTGGTGGCACGCAGCCATTGTTCATTGCCGGTGACATGCCACACCGTTTGCATGACCGCGATCATCGGCGCCAGGCCAATGGTGAGTGGCACCAGAATGAAGTGATAAACCGTCGTAATCCCGAACTGCCAACGGGAAACATCGAGAGCGTTCATATCGCCTCTATCATTTCTCCTCGGCGTACCGGGGCTGGCGGTACGCGGGTGGTGCGCAAAGTGGACAACCTTGCTGAACTACCGAACGTAGTAGTTCTCTTCCGAAGCTACTCGTCGCTGAGCCCGCTCAGCAAAACGAGCGATGCAAATCACCTGTTCAGCAGGATGGTTCAGCGACTCGGGTCGATCGGTGCCGTGGAGGCGGCGCCACCGGCAGCCGCCCTCTAGATCACAGTCGCAATCGGCGACCGGCAGCCGGTGACTCCATGAGACCACAGTTGGACGAACAATCTCCGGCCAAAGGACAAAAACATATCAACACGATCTGATCCCAGGACCCGTCGCAATTCGATTCCCATACCCCAGGGTCTGGAAATGGTGGCGACACTTCCGCCCTGTTATTGAATCGACACACTCGTGGCGGATTGACCCGCGAACAGATGGCGAATGAAATCTCACCACCGGTCGGCGCATTGTTAAAGCATCTCTGCCTTTGCCCTTTAACCGGGATACAGGTGAGAGGCCGGCGCTCGGGCGCGTCCTAGACGCAGATCGCCCGGTCGACGAGATCGGGGAATCGTTGAAGATCGTCGGCCACGGGCATCACGAACCGGTTCAGGGCGGTCACCCGTGACGCCAGTGTCACGCTGCTGACCAACCACACCGCATCTGCACGAATCAGATCGGCCCGCTCGAGGACCTCGGACTTGACCGTCCACCCCTCCCGCTCGGCGAGCTCGAAAGTGGCCTGCTGCGTGGTGCCCGGCAGAATGCCGATCTCCGACGGCGGGGTGACCATTGTGTCGCCGAAGACCGCGATCACCGTCGAACGCGGCCCCTCGAGGACCGCACCCTCACTGCTGACATAGATCACGTCGTCGAAACCCTCGTGGGCGGCGTAGCGCAACGCTGCCATGTTGGCCGCGTAGCTGAGCGTCTTGGCGCCCAGCAACTGCCAGGGCGCTCGCGCCGCAAGGTCGATCGAGTATCCGCGTTCGAGCGTCACCACCGACACCCCGTCGGTCCGCGCCGTTGCCACCCGGTCGGGCACCTGCGACACGGTGACGTAAGCGGTGGGACCACCGTCCCCGCTCTCGCGGCCCCGCGAATAGACCAGCCGCAACAGGCCTTCGACGTCCGGGCCGGCGGCTTTGACCCACGCATCGGTGGCGATCTCGATCGCCAGCGTCCACGCCTCGTGGTCCGGCGCAGGGAGTTGCAGCATCGCCGCCGACTGCGCCAGCCGCTCGAGGTGGGGACCGACGCACCGTGCGCGCCCGGATCGCACCAGGATCGTCTCGAAAATGCCGTCTCCGCGGACCGCCGCGAGGTCGTCGGCGTGCAGGAATGGGGCGTCGGGATCGCACAGTGCGCCGTCGAGTGAGACCAGAATCTGGCTTGCCATACCTTCGAGGCTAATTGAGATCGGCGTGCCACTCGTAGAATCGGGGTGTGTCCGTGTCACCAATTCTGACCAGGTATTCTTCCGCCGGCGCCGTGCCGGGCCCCGACGGCACCGTCGCATGGCACTACGGCGACCCCCTCGGCGAACAACGATGTGCGACCCGCGGCGCGGCGATCATCGACCGCTCCGACCGCGTGGTGATCGAACTGCCCGGCGAGGAGCGCCTCACCTGGCTGCACACCATCAGCAGCCAGTTCGTCGAGGATCTCGCCGACCGCACCAGCGCCGAGAACCTCTCCCTCGACGCCAACGGGCGGGTCGAGGAACACTTCATCCTCACCGACGTCGACGGCGTGACCTGGGTGGATACCGAAGCGGCGCGCGGTGACGCACTCGTGGCGTTTCTGCAGCGGATGGTGTTCTGGGCCAAGGTGGCGCCCGCGCCCCGCCCGGATATGAAGGTCATCACGCTCGTCGGACCCGATGTGCGGTCCGGGCCGCTGGCCGACCTGCTCGAGATCCCCCGCGACGCCGAGATCTACCAGGCCGGCGACCTCCCGGAACTACGTCATGACGAGGAGCCGCTGGGTTTCTGGCGAATCATGCCGTCGCTCGGTGAAGGCGCCGCGCTACCCGTCGTCGATCTCGTCGTCCCGGAGCAAGATCTGCTCACGTGGTGGGATTCACTCGTCGAGGGCGGTGCCCGGATGGCCGGGTCGTGGACCTACGACGCATTGCGGGTCGCCGCCCTGCGGCCGCGGCTCGGCGTCGACACCGATGAGCGAACCATTCCGCACGAGGTGAACTGGATCGGCGGGCCGGCCGAGCTCGGCGCAGTCCACCTCGAGAAGGGCTGCTATCGGGGGCAGGAGACCGTGGCGCGCGTACACAACCTGGGCAAACCGCCCCGACGGCTGGTGCTGCTGCACCTCGACGGCAGCACCGAAGCACGTCCCGAAACCGGCGATCCGGTGACCGTGGGCGGCCGGACGGTCGGCCGGGTGGGCACCGTGATCGACCATTTCGAACTCGGACCGATCGCGCTTGCCCTGGTCAAACAGAACATTGGTTCCGACATTGACGTTCTGGCCGGCGACGAGCATCCGGTCAGCGCCCGCATCGATCCCGACTCGATTCGCGTCGACAACCGTGTGCAGGCCGGTCGGGCGGCCATCGATCGCCTCCGCAACCCTGGCGAGGGTTCGTGACGCCGGGCCGGGTGCTCGCCGTGTGCGCGGCGACCGACGACGTGGTGCTCGACGGCATCGGATCCAGCGGAATCAACAAACGTCCCCACCACGGGCGGGTGCGGGTCGGTGAACTCGGCCTGGCCACCGATCACGTCTGCGACACAAAACATCACGGCGGAACCGACCAGGCGGTCTACGCGTACAGCGAAACCGAAGCCCGACGATGGGCCGACGAACTCGGCCGCGAGCTGCCGTTCGGCTGGTTCGGTGAGAATCTTCGCCTCGACGGCATCACGGTGACCGACGCCATCGTCGGCGAACAATGGCAGATCGGCACCGACGGGCTGCTCCTGGAGACCACCATCCCGCGCGTGCCATGCCGCACCTTCGCCGTGTGGGCCGGCGAATCCCGGTGGGTCAAGCGGTTCATGGAACGTGGTGATGTGGGCACCTACCTGCGGGTTCTATCAGCGGGGACGGTCGGGACCGGTGATGCCGTCACGCTGGTGCACCGTCCCGATCACGGCGTGCGGGTCCGCGATCTGCTCATCGGAACCGACGTCGAGACCCTGCAGCGTCTACTCGACCGTGACGACCTCGCCCCAAAGGTCCGAAGAGAGGCCCAACGCCACTTGCGAAAGGCGCTCAAGCACCCTGAGATAACCGGGCGCGGCACGGCAGGGCAGTCCGCATAATCTGATCGGGCGCGCTAGACTGGTCCTCACGACAGATTTACTACCTAGAGAACGGGGCCGCCAAGTGTTTGGCCGCCCCGTCATTGTGCGAGGGGGTCCCGTATGGGCCGCGGCCGGGCAAAAGCAAAGCAGACGAAAGTTGCTCGTCAGCTGAAGTACTCCACACCCAACACCGACTTCGAAAGCTTGCAGCGCGAGCTTTCCGGAGCCGAGAACTCGAGCGATCGTCCCGATCCGCTCGACGATTGGGCTGAGGAAGACGAGTGGCGTCGAGCCTGACGTCATCCTCCTCAATTCTCAGATTTATTACGCCTTAGCGTTTATTACGCAATAGCGCGTTTCTCTTGCTGAAAACCACACCTGAGTGAGTTCTGGCTGCGATATGCAGACGGCCGCTCGCTCAGGTGTGTATTTCGGTGACCGATCCGCGGGGGGGGCGGCGCCCTGGGCCGCCCCGGGGCGTAAAACCC
>JAEYMI010000023.1 GCA_023461275.1 Actinomycetes bacterium
ACAGGATCGATGGGTTCGTTGACAGCCACCGCCACAGCTTCAGTGCCGAAGTGTCACCACCACGATCACCCACACTGTCACCGATGTCCTGATGCAGAACTGTCACCGATGTCCTGGTAGATAACACTTGCGCTAGGCTATTGGATGTGGCACAATCGAACATCAGTTCTACTGTTCGCATGTTCTGGCTGGTCACAGGGGGTGAGCCGCGATGTCCATCACATCTGATTCCGCAGCGGCTGATCCCGCTTCAGTTGATTCTGCAGCGACTGATCCCGTGTCGAGTGATTCCGCCTCGGCCGATCCCGTGTCATCGGCCGCCGAGATCGTCGCGCGTCTGCATGCCGCTCTCGATGAGCTCGCCGCGCTGGACCCGACAGGGCTGTCCGATACCGAGTTGGTCGAGGTGTCCGAGGAGTTGGAGCGCGCCGGGTCGCGGGTGCCGTTCGTCGGAGACCGGTTGATCGTCGAAGCCAGTGCCCGCGTCCTGCCCCGAAAGCTGGGCTACCGCAACGTCACCGCGTACATGTCGCAACAGCTGCGTATCGGCGAGCCCGGCAAGCGCAAACGCCACCTCGACGCCACCACTCACACCCAGGATCTGACCGGCCAACCGATCGAACCGCAGTGCCCCACACTGTCGGATGCGATGGCCGACGGCCGCCTGTCCCCACGCCACGTCGGCGCAGTGCTCGACGTCATCGATCGCATCCCCACCGCCGTCGAGCACGACAAGCGCGTGGCGGCCGAGAAGACACTGTCCGATCTGGCCTGCGACCACACCCCGGCCGAGATCGCCACGCTGGGGCAACGGTTGCTGTCCCACCTCGACCCCGACGGCACCCTCAACGACGACACCGACCGCAAGCGTCGTCGCCAACTATGGCTCGGCAAGCAACGCGCGGACGGCATGTCCAAGCTCACCGCCATCCTCACCCCCACCACACGTGCCTACCTCGACGTGCTGCTCGACTCATGGGCAGCCGCCGGCCGCAACAACCCCGACGACGCGGACTCCCCCACCGGCGCCGGAGCCGGTACCGACGCCGATACTCTGGCCGACGCCGCGACCCGGGACGGCCGCACCCAAGCCCAACGCAACCACGATGCGCTCGCCGCATTCCTCGAGTCCGCCATCAACAATGGCGAAGCGGGATCCAACCATCGCGGACTGCCGATCCAGCTGATCATCAAGGTCGACGAAGCCGATCTTCGACGCCGGACCGGGCTGGCAACCACCGCGTCGGGCACCCTGCTACCGATCTCCGACGTCATCAACCTGGCCGCCGAGATCGAGCCGCACCTGGCCGTGTTCGCCGAACATCGCACCGTGCCAATGTATTTCGGCACCGCAAAGCGATGTGCCACCCGCGGACAACGCCTGGCCCTGTTCGCCGGCGACGACGGCGAGGTCTGCAGCACCCCCGGATGCGACCAACCCGCCACGCGCCTGGAAATCCACCACGCCCGTACCGACTACGCCGACGGCGGCAGCACCGACATCACCGATCTGGCCGGAATCTGCCCCAAACATCACCGCATGATCGGCAAACAAGCCGGGCAATTCCACACCACCATCGCCGACGACGGTCGCGCCCTCTGGCATCGCAACACCGCACCCGGACAACCGCCTGATCCCGGCCGGGTCAACCAATTCCCGGACATCGCAAGAATTTTCGTCGACAACCTCGCCGACGTACGCGAGCAGATCCATGGAACCCGCGACACATCGTCGAGCAACAGTCCGCCGACGCCGGGCATCTCACTCACCGACATCCGCGACGCCGGACTCAGCATCGTCGAAATCGAAACCGCCGCACGCCTGCACCGGCACCTCGCCGCGGCCTGACCGCCGAGCCGCGTGCAAGCGGGACCGACCCGGACTGGTTCGCGCTGGGGTTATCCAAGAATGCGCGTCGGGCAAAGTGAGCGTTATCAAACAACCCCAGCGCGAACTTCCGGCGTCGATGGGTGCCAGAGCGAGGACGTCGTTCATGCGGAAGTCGACGCACTCTGCGTGACTCTGTCAGTCGTGCGCTTCGTCGGCCCCTTTTCCACCACGGCGTATCAGTTGGTCTGCGGCATCGGCGGCGGCAACGAGTTCGGTTGCTATCAGGCGAGCCTCCACCGGAGTCAGCGTCCCACCACCATCGTTTGCCCACAGCATTACTGCCGTCCGGAGAGCGTCACCCGAGAGGCTGACGTCGACAGATACCTCGATTTCGAACCGATTCCCAGCAATAGCCAGAACGGTCCGCGAGCAAGTTGTGAGCTCTCGGTATGATTCGGCGTGATCTTGGTCCGGCGGCAGCCACCTCGACGCAGTCTGAAAATCGATTCCCGAATCCTGCGCGATCCCATCACACGCGAGCGTGAACGACTCGTCCTCCGCACACTCGATTACACTGTCCAACAGGAACTCTGGCGATTCACCACGCTCCTCGGCGGACTCAAACAGTTTGCGGGTCTGTTCGGTCAACTGCTCCGCGAAGTCCCGCCAGGTTGTCGATGGGATGTTCTGGTCAGACATAGGTAGTCCTCTCGTTGTACTGATGCGACTCCCTCACGATCTGCCGTGACGCTGCAGTTGTTGGCACTTTCGCGGTAAGCGATCAGCAGTTGGACGCCGGTCTCTTTGACGCCAACGCAAGGTCGAAACGTGGCGATGGAACCGAGTCCGGGTTCTGCTGCGTCAAACCCACATGCAGGAAGAACTCGATCTCGCTCTGAATCCCGGCGACACGAACAAAGATCTAAAAACTGATAATAGATCTTTTCCTGATAGGATCTATCGCATGACGCCGACCATCGACACTCTGCCATCCGCCGCCGACATCGCGCCGCTTCCCACGATCGACGGCGGGTTCCAGACGATCCTCGCCGATCCGCCCTGGCGCTTCACCAACCGCACCGGCAAGGTCGCGCCCGAGCATCGACGCCTGGACCGCTACGGCACGATGGAACTCGACGAGATCAAGGCCCTGCCGGTCGGTGACGTCACCGCCGACAACGCCCATCTCTATCTGTGGGTGCCCAACGCACTGCTTCTAGAAGGCATCGATGTCTTGCAGGCGTGGGGATTCCGCTACGTGTCCAACGTGATCTGGGCCAAGCGCCGCAAGGACGGCGGGCCCGACGGACGCGGCGTGGGCTTCTACTTCCGAAATGTCACCGAGCCGATCCTGTTCGGAGTCAAGGGATCCATGCGCACGCTGGCCCCGGCCCGTTCGACAGTCAACATGATCGAGACCCGCAAGCGCGAGCACTCACGCAAGCCCGACGAACAGTACGACCTCATCGAGTCGTGCTCACCAGGCCCGTACCTGGAGATGTTCGCCCGCTACGCCCGACCGGGCTGGACCGCATGGGGAAACGAGTCCGACGCCGAGGTCGAGCCCAAGGGCCGCTCGCACCGCGGCTACGCCGGCGGCGCCATCGAGACCTTCCCAAGTCTGGAGCCCAACGAGCGGTTGAGCCCCTGGCTCACCGATCGGCTGGGCCGGATCCTCGTCGAGGAATACGAGGCCGGCGCGTCGATCGACCAGCTCGCCGAGGAGTCCGGCTACTCGATCCAGCGCGTTCGAGGCCTGCTCGAAGCAGGCGGCGTCACGCTGCGTGGACGGGGCCGGCCCAAGAAGGCCATCGCCAAGGTAGAACCCGTGAAGACGGTCGCGGCGACGAACCAACCGGCGAAGAAAGCAGCGCCACGCAAAGGCGCCACCAAGCGCAGCGCGTGACCGATCCTGCCGCATCCGTATCCATGGGTGCGGCAGGATAGTCCCATGCAGCTCACCGACTCATGGGCAACGACGTTCCCCTCTGATGTGCTCAACCGATATGACGTGCGCGAGACGCGCAATGCCAGTGCCGTCATGCACGTCACCACTCCGCAGGCATTCGCGGACATGATCGAGGTGCTCGCCGGTTTCCACCTCACCCTGGACAAACTCACCACACCTGGTGGCAGCAAATCCGTTGTCGCCAGGGAACTCGACGAGAGTTTCCGGATTCGCGGATGGCGCGAGGCACGATTCGACCAGGATCTCATCACCAAGCTGACGATCTTCCCGTGGGCCTCCGCGCCCACCCACGAGAGTCAGAAGGTAGTGCAGACCCGCAATGAATACGGCGGGCACAAGATTGACAACGTGCTCGACCGCGCCGTCCTCGACGTCGAGTGGAACCCCAAGGACGGCAATCTCGACCGTGACTTCGGGAACTATGTCTCGCTACACGAGGGCGGCGTCATCGATATGGGCGTGATCCTTACTCGCAGCGGCGACACCTTGCGTCACTTCGTACGTGCCCTGATCGCCGAGGTCAAGGCCGTCAACGTACCCGCCGAGTACACCGTGTGGCACGAACGCATGCGAAAGCTGGCGGACGACCCACTCGGAACGTCGACCACATCTAACTTCGGCAAGCTCGTCCCCCGACTTGAGCGAGGCGACGGGCGTGGCTGCCCGATCCTGGCCTTAGCCATCACCGAGCGATGCTACGTCGCTCCGCCGCGCACGGTCGCTGAGGAGGTTTTCCGTTTGGCCGTGGCTCTGGAAGACGGGGTCTCCGCCCCCGAACTTGACGACGAATAGAACTACGCGCAAGACCCCGACACCACACGGTGTCGGGGTCTTGTTCTTCTCCGTTTGGACCTACCAGAGCGGTCCCAGGTCGAATCAGCGCTTGCGGGACCTTGATGACGCCGACGGCCCGAACCGAGACCCCGCGGCAGTCCTGATCTTCGACTCCACGTTGGTCAGACCGATCACGCCAGCCGTCAGCGCCGCGGGCTCAGTCAACTTGCCGATCTCTCGCGACCCCAGCCGCATAGGCTCACCGTCCTCATCCAGACCGACCTGCGAATTACGAAGTTTGTTCGCATGCATGACCTTTGAAACCACTTCGTCCTCGTACGCGGTACGCACCAGCTCGGTGACTTCCTCGACAGTGGCCCGCGGGTACTGATCCTGCCAATACCGAATCTCCTGTTCGAACATCGGCCAAGCGGCATTCATGGTCACCAGCCCCGCAGCGCCGCCTACGTTGTACTTCTCCTGGTACCACGCTGCGTAGTGCGCGTCATCACCCTTCGCGTCACGGGACCACTCCACGTCAGGAATCCCTTCCGAACGCCGGGCGACCTTGCCAATCTTCTCCCCCTTTTCGTCCTCCTCAAGGATCGGACGCGGCCCGTTAGATCCGCTCACTGGCCGAGGGCGCTTTGCTGGCACCGGTACCGGACCTGGCCGACGCCCTCCCGTACGCTGCGGCGTTCCAGATCCAGTGACCTCATTACCGGCAAAGCGCCCTTGCGGTGACTCGACCAGAGTCACCGGACGCCAGCGCGATCCGAACTTCGCCTGGATTCTCTTTAGTCGCTCTCGGCGCTCCTCCGCACCGCCAGCGGCATCAGTTGAACGAGACTCCTCAATCGCTTTCCGAACGGCCTCGGGCATCTCCCTGTAGAACAAGTCGAACCAGTCGTCCCAAGGCAGTTCGGTGCCACCTTTACAGATCAAGCGACCGCGGCTGGCTTGCGGTGTGACACCCCACGCCGTCGACCCCGGCATCAATTTCGGTGGTGTTATCACCAGCCACAGTCGATTACGCACGTCGTCTGTGACACCGAAACGCCGATAGACCCGCCAATCATCCTTCGACTCATAGGCCTCACCCTCATACGCCACCATGATCATCGGCTTCTTTGGGCGGTAGGAGCCAGTACTCACATCGGGCTCGTCAGTCAGATACCAACGGATCTCCGTGCCGTGATTCGCTGTCAGGGCCCCGGTGGCCACCCCAGACCCGGACCTGTCTTGGATGCCCCTCTGACCAATCCAACCGCGGACCCCCCGCACCTGCATCGAGTGATAGGGCAGAGACTCCCCTCCGGGGCCGGTCAGCGTTCGTTTTCCAGACTTGTCTGCGTCCGCTTTCACGTAGAGGGAGTCGACCCACACATCGACGCCGTCAGGAAGGTCGATGAACCGCGAGTTCAAGTACGACAGGATCCCGAACGTGGTGTCCTCCCCAGCCAGGTAATCCCCGTGCACCGTATCCCGCCGCTTATGGTCACCGAGGAACAAGAATACCGTACCGTGACCAGCCTTTTCTATCTCAGGCGACTTCAGCTTTGCAATATCCACCCCGATCTCCTCGTCGAAGTACGGAGTCACGCAATCATCCCAGTCGAGTTCACCGCCACTGTTCTCGAACTCGAATTCTTTAAGCTCCCAGTAGACGTTTCCGCCTCGCTCCACTCGGTTAATCCAGATCATCTGGCCATCAGGGAAATCCTGCGTCCACGATGCAACGATGATGCCGTAGGGATTCCACTCATAGCACGAGGCCTTGAACCCCTGCCCGAAGTTCTCACCCATGCCAATCGAGCGCCCACCGCCACCGAAGGTCGACATGAAGAGCCGCAGGTCGTCCGGGTTCATACCCAGGCCGTTGTCCGCGATGTATCGGCGAGCGACACCCATCGACGCGAAACCCTGCTCCTCGATGCCAAAGCGAATCCACGTGGCCTCGGCCTGAATTGCGTTCACCGCGCCTTCGCGGGCCCATTGATACGGCCCACCCGCGTGATAAGCCTGATTGATCAGATGGTGGATGTTCTCTTCCAGAACGCCCACAACTTTGCCGGTCATCAACACCCTCCTGTCCCTAGCCCTCGAAAGCACTAGGTGATACGCCACTAGCTTGCCCCTGTGGCTACTAGCCGACGCGCACTGACAAGCGTACACAGCCGGTGTGACATTCATCTCCATCTTGGCGGCCAAGTGAAGCAGATCGTCGACGCTGCAAGCCCTTTCGAGCCATCGGCCAGCACCGGCGCGGTATCGGCCGACGCGGCGCCTGCTCCGACGAGAGCGGTTACGCTCGTAGTGCGAATGATGTTCTTGGACACGCTATTTCCTCGTTCCAATGATGTTGAAGTTGGTGAGCAACTGATCACTCCAGGGCTTTACTGACTCGGCACGACGCTGATGGAGGCCACACCACCCCCTTCCGCCGGTGCCCATCGACCAGGCCGGCCGCATCCGCCGGCATCTTGCCCGACGCTGCATACACACCGGGCTCGCCGGGCTCGCACGATCCGGCCCCACCGGTGCGACGAAGGTGACCGAAGATGAAAAGTGCTGATAGCCAAACTAATTCAGCGCCAACAATGTAGTCGGAGTAATGGAAAAGCGCTGGCAACATGGCAACGTGACTGGTCACCCCCACTGGAGAGTTTTACGCTCAGAAATAGAGCCCAAATCAGACAGCGGAGATCAATACTACGAGGATCATATTTTGAGCGTCCGCGGCCGCACGTTTAGCCAGTTGTAGCTTTTTCGTTTTGGCATACCAGACATGGATAACCCATGACAACGCCACCAGTTGTAGCCTTTACGGTCCAAAAGCTACATTTATGATCCATGTAACCGCAGGTCATACCGCGTGTAGCCGATGTAGCCAACTTCCACTTTACCCTTTTTCTGGAGAGGGAGTCTCTATAGGGAGAAGTTGCAGGGAGCTACTTTTTGGCTACACGGCTACACGTAAGCCAGGCCAGGCCCCGTCAGGGCTGGGCCAGCGACGTGGGAGGTGTCACGGACGGGCGTCTCGGAAACCCCCTCGGGGCCTACCTACCGCAGATCCCCATTCCCCCGTCTCAAGGTGCCGCACCATTCCCAGTGCTTCGACCGCGTGCGCGGGAAGTTCTTGATCGACCACATGCACCGGCCCCCGCCGGCACGACCCGCGGACGGTTGTAATCGATCGCCCGAGCCACGGCACGTAGATCGTCCTTGTGAACGTGGGCGTATGTGCGCAGGACCAACTCGCCACTGTCCGCGTACCCCAATTACGCCGCCACCTCTGCAGGCGACACCCCCATCGAGACCATTCTCGACGCCGCGGTGTGGCGCGCTGCATGCAGACGTCGATGCGGTACGCCCGCCGCCGCCAGCCAATCGTTCCACCAGAAGTTAAGCGTGCGCGGCGAGCACGGCCGTCCGTTCTGCTGCGTCAGCACGAACGGATCTTCACCACCACGCCAGCGCTCGCCGTACCGCGCCCTCTCGGCATCCTGACGGCCCGTCGCAGCGCGCAGAACGGCGAGTGTCGGGTCTGGCAGGGGTAGCCAACGCTCACAGCTCTCGGTCTTGCCGATGCCCTGCTCGATGATCGTGCCGCGCACCGCAATCCGTGTGATCTTGGCGACCTGCATCGTCCCGGTGTCGAGATTGATCGACGACCATCGCAGCCCAGCTGTCTCGCCGCAGCGCAGACCGAGTAGCCCGAGCGCGATCATCGGGGCGCGCATCGCGGCGAGGTACGGGACCGAACGCATGTGAGCGTCGGCCGGCGTAGCCGGGTGCGCGGCTTCCAGCCACGCCACCTCGGCATCGGTCAGACGACCCGAAAGATGGAGTGATCCTTTACTTTTCGCTGCTACCGGATCATCACGCTTGCGGAGCGGCTTGACCAGCTCAACCGGTGCGCGCCACCATCCCCTGCTCGATGAAATCCGCCCACACACTCTCCCACCGAGCACGCATGGGGTTGATTGACGTCCGCGCCCATTTCCGGCCCTCCCCGGACCCGTGCACTCGCGCAGATTCTTGATGAGCGCCACCACGTCCTTCTTCTCGATGTGCCCGATCTCTTGAGCTGCCAGCCAGTCGTTGACCGCGCTGCGGCCGATCGAACGACACGAGGGCCAGGCCGAGGCTATCTCTCTGACGTGGCCCTTCTCTGCGGAAGCGGAGGGATTTGAACCCCCGGTGCTGTTTAGGCACGCTCGCTTTCAAGGCGAGTGCAGCGAGCATTTCACCAGGTCAGAGTTTTGTCGAAGAGTAATGGTCAAGCACTGTTTCTGCGGGTTTGAGCTGGGGTGACACCTAATGTGTCAACTCTGTGTCAACTTTCCGCCCGTGCGCCGGCCAGTGGCAGGCGCAAGGACACCCCCTACCAGCAGTGATGCACCATATCTGTTGTGCCACAACGCATTTAGCCGTAGAATGACGCCCATGACCACCGTCCGCCCCCGTGAGTCCGCCGTCGAGGACCATCTGGTCCGTCGCTGCGCCGAGTTGGGCCTGCTCTGCCTCAAGACCGTGGCACTGGCCCGGCGCGGCCTGCCCGACCGCACCGTGGTCGGCCACGACGCCCACGGCGACGCGGTGGTGCTCTTCGTCGAGATCAAGCGCCCCGGGGAGAAGCCCCGGCCCTCCCAGGTGCACATGATCACCGCCTTGCGCGAGCACGGTGCCCACGCGGTGGTCGCCGACTCCGCCGCCGCCGTCGACGCGCTACTCGACGAGTACGTCCTCGCTCCCACCACCCCCATCGCCGAGCGCGACCCGCACGCGGCCCCGCTGCCCGGACGGCGTGGCCACGTCGTAATGCCTGCGCTCTAACGCGCACCGGTGGCGCAGCCACCGTCAAACCCAACCTCGAACACTCATATTCGAGGGAGGGACATTCACGTGACCACCACCATCTGTGACCCCTGGATCGAGCGCCAGATCCACCGGGGCGCTCTGGCCCCCGGTGCCCGCGGCATGAGCCGTGACGAGGCGGCGGCTCAGTACAACGAGGCCAATGCCTTGAACCCGACCGACGACGATTACCTGTACACGCCTGGTCAGGCGCAGGTCGTCGCTCGCGACGCCCTGGCCACCATCGGCATCGAGGTTGCCGACGACGCCCGCGTTCTGTTGACCGACGGACGCGCCGGCCCACGGGCCGGCGC
>JAEYMI010000024.1 GCA_023461275.1 Actinomycetes bacterium
GGCAGAAAGTATCAACGATCTTCCCTATCAACTGGAACAATTGATTGCTTCCGGTAAATCCATGCCCAAATTTTATATGACCTGTGGTACTGAGGATTTTCTGTACCCTATGAATGTTTCCTTCAGAGACAGATTTAAAGACCGAATCGATTTAACCTATCATGAAGAACCGGGAAGCCATGAATGGGAATACTGGGACCGGAATATAAAGAGATTTATTAACTGGCTGCCGTTAAAAGCCAATGAAAAGGAGGTAAAATAGCCATGGCATTGATGCACGTAGATTTTTTCTCCAATGTACTGGGACTATGCTGCGAAGCCGATGTGATTCTGCCCCAGAGACTCCAGGGCATTAGAATGGAAGGCAGCGATACAAAAAAGAAATATCCGGTACTCTGGCTCCTTCACGGAGCTTCTGACGACCATACCATTTGGCAGAGAAGAACATCCATTGAACGATATGTATCTGAGCTGGGACTGGCAGTTGTTATGCCTGCGGTGAATCTAAGCTTTTACACCAATATGGTTTACGGACCACGGTATTTTGATTATATCGCAGAGGAGTTACCCGGCATTATGCAGGGATTTTTCCCGATATCGGAAAAACGGGAGGATAATTATGTCTGCGGTTTATCCATGGGCGGATATGGTGCTATGAAAGTTGGACTTACAAAAGCGGAAAACTATTCTGCTATCGGCTGTTTTTCCGCCGGTAACTTTGTGTACCGGGAAGATAAAAGCCCTCATAAGCTTGGTGAACGTCCCGGGAAAGCCAGTCTGAACCAGGCTGTATTTGGTGTGGAAGAGATGAGTGAATTAAAAAATACGGAGCATGATCTGTTCTATCTGGCACAGAAAAATGTAGAGGAAGGGAAACCTCTGCCAAGAATCTTTCATGCCTGCGGAAAGGACGACTTCCTCATTGACAATGCCAGACTCACAGCGGACTGGTTTAAAAATACTGTCTATGATTATTCTTACCTGGAAGCACCGGGAGCACATACATGGGAATTCTGGGACGAATGGATTCAGAAGTATCTGGATTGGCTGAAACCAAGTCTATAGGCTCATAATAGAAGCATCCGTCAGAGGGCTTATAAACATACTGAAAAATGTAACTTTATAATTATTAACGTTACTGTTTATACTCAATGTCAGTCAATTAACCTGCTGGTTAGACCCTTTTTAAGAATCAAAACTATGCAGGTTATTTAACTGATATTGGATGTGAACAGTAACTCATTAGTACAACTTATAACTGATTAAGCGGATAATAACTTTTATTATGAAGTATAATGTGATATACTACAGATAACATGTCAATGGAGGTAAGAAAATGTATTCATTTGAAGAGATTAAGGTATTTGATCCTGAACTTGCGGAAGCAATGCAGAAAGAAATAGGCAGACAGAACGATCATATCGAATTAATTGCATCCGAGAATTTTGTTAGCAAGGCTGTAATGGCAGCAATGGGAAGCCCTTTGACGAATAAATATGCAGAAGGTTATCCGGGAAAAAGATATTACGGAGGCTGTGAATTCGTAGACATTGCTGAGAATCTGGCAATTGACAGAGCAAAGCAGTTATTTGGATGTACTTATGCCAATGTACAGCCCCATTCAGGAGCCCAGGCCAATATGGCGGTATTTTTTGCGCTGGTGAAACCCGGTGAAACCGTAATGGGTATGAATCTGGCACATGGCGGCCATTTAACCCACGGAAGCCCGGTTAATATGTCGGGAAGCTATTATAAAATAGTACCTTATGGTGTGAATGAAGCAGGTTTCATTGACTATGACGAGGTCAGAAGAATTGCACTGGAATGTAAACCGAAGTTAATCGTAGCAGGTGCCAGCGCATATGCAAGAAAGATTGATTTTAAGAAATTCAGGGAAATAGCCGATGAAGCAGGAGCCTTTTTGATGGTGGATATGGCGCATATAGCAGGACTTATTGCTGCCGGTTATCATGAAAGCCCAATTCCCTATGCCCATGTAACCACTACCACTACCCACAAAACTTTAAGAGGACCCAGAGGCGGTATGATATTATCCAGTGCCGAATTTGCGGAGGAATATAAACTGAATAAAGCCATATTCCCTGGTATTCAGGGAGGGCCTTTAATGCATGTGATTGCAGCCAAAGCGGTCTGCTTTAAGGAAGCGCTGGAGCCAGAATTTAAAACCTATGCCGGCAGAGTAATTGATAATGCACAGGCACTTTGCAGCGGTTTAATAAAGAGAGGCTTTCATATTGTATCAGGAGGAACCGACAATCATTTAATGTTAGTGGATCTTCAGAACAAAGGGGTAACCGGCAAAGAGACGGAGAAACTCTTAGATGCAGCTAAGATTACCTGCAATAAAAATACAGTTCCCAATGACCCGGCATCACCTTTTGTAACCAGCGGTATCCGTCTGGGAACACCGGCTGTTACGACCAGAGGCATGGATACGGCTGATATGGATGTGATTGCAGAAGCCATTGCCATGCTGATTGAGAGTGTGGATATGAACAAAACAAAAGCCATGGAATTAGTGAAAACCTTGACAAGCAAATATCCTTTGTATTAATTTAGAGACTTTACCGGTTTTACCGGATACCATAACGTAGGTTATCTGCTTCAACAAAAATAGAGATTAACAGAAATAAGAGTTTTGTTCAGAATTAATGAAAAAGAAGAAGCAGGTAAACCATTCTCCTTTTAATTACAAGATACTTAAGGTAATTGCGAAACACCAATGCTGTATCTATATACCATGCAC
>JAEYMI010000025.1 GCA_023461275.1 Actinomycetes bacterium
GCGCTCGGTGCCGCAGTCCTCCTCGCGGACGATGACGTCCTGCGACACGTCCACGAGACGACGCGTGAGGTAGCCCGAGTCGGCGGTCCGCAGCGCGGTGTCCGCCAGACCCTTGCGGGCGCCGTGCGTCGCGATGAAGTACTCGAGGACGGACAGGCCCTCGCGGTAGTTGGACTTGATCGGGCGCGGGATGATCTCGCCCTTCGGGTTCGCCACGAGACCGCGCATACCGGCGATCTGACGGACCTGCATCCAGTTACCACGGGCACCCGAGCCGACCATGCGGTACACGGTGTTGCGGTCGTTCGCCTCGAGGTTCTCGCGCATGACCGACGCGACCTTGTCCGTCGCCTGGGTCCAGATCTCGATGAGCTCCTGACGGCGCTCGTCGTCCGTGATGAGACCACGGTCGTACTGCTGCTGGACCTTGAGCGCGCGCTCCTCGTGCTGCTCGAGGATCTCGGCCTTCGCCGCCGGCGTGGCGACGTCGGAGATCGCGATCGTGACGCCCGAGCGGGTCGCCCAGCGGAAGCCGGCGGCCTTCAGCGCGTCGAGCGACGCCGCGACCTCGACCTTCGGGTAGCGCTCCGCGAGCTCGTTGACGATCGCCGAGAGGCGCTTCTTGTCGACGACCGAGTTCACGTACGGGTAGTCGACGGGGAGCGTCTCGTTGAACAGCGCGCGACCGAGCGTGGTGTCGAAGAGGATCGGCTGACCCTCCTCCCAGCCCTCGGGAGCCTCGAAGCCGGAGACCGGCGGGACGAGGTCCGTCGTGCGGATCTTCACCCGGGCGTTGAGGTCCAGGGTGCCCTGGTCGAACGCCATGATCGCCTCGGCCACCGAGCCGAACGCACGACCCTCGCCCTCGGCACCCTCGCGGTCGCTCGTCAGGTGGTACAGACCGATGATCATGTCCTGCGAGGGCATGGTCACCGGACGGCCGTCCGACGGCTTGAGGATGTTGTTGCTCGAGAGCATGAGGATGCGGGCCTCGGCCTGCGCCTCGGCGCTCAGGGGCAGGTGGACGGCCATCTGGTCACCGTCGAAGTCCGCGTTGAACGCGGCGCAGACGAGCGGGTGCAGGTGGATCGCCTTGCCCTCGACGAGCTGCGGCTCGAACGCCTGGATGCCCAGGCGGTGCAGCGTCGGTGCACGGTTGAGCAGCACGGGGTGCTCGGTGATGACCTCTTCGAGCACGTCCCACACGACCGGGCGGGCACGCTCGACCATGCGCTTCGCGCTCTTGATGTTCTGCGCGTGGTTGAGGTCCACGAGGCGCTTCATGACGAACGGCTTGAACAGCTCGAGCGCCATCTGCTTCGGCAGGCCGCACTGGTGCAGCTTGAGCTGCGGGCCGACGACGATGACCGAACGGCCCGAGTAGTCGACGCGCTTGCCGAGCAGGTTCTGACGGAAACGACCCTGCTTGCCCTTGAGCAGATCGCTCAACGACTTCAGCGGGCGGTTACCCGGACCGGTGACCGGACGGCCACGACGACCGTTGTCGAACAGGGCGTCGACCGACTCCTGCAGCATCCGCTTCTCGTTGTTGACGATGATCTCGGGCGCACCCAGATCGATCAGTCGCTTGAGGCGGTTGTTGCGGTTGATCACACGACGGTAGAGGTCGTTGAGGTCGGACGTGGCGAAGCGGCCACCGTCGAGCTGCACCATCGGACGCAGCTCCGGCGGGATCACCGGCACGGCGTCGAGGACCATGCCCAGCGGCGAGTTGCCCGACTGCTGGAACGCCGCGACGACCTTGAGTCGCTTGAGCGCACGCAGCTTCTTCTGACCCTTGCCGCTGCGGATGGTCTCGCGCAGCGACTCGGCCTCGGCGTCGATGTCGAAGGTCTCCAGGAGCTTCTTGATCGCCTCGGCACCCATGGCACCGGTGAAGTACAGGCCGAAGCGGTCCTCGAGCTCGCGGTAGAGCTTCTCGTCGACGATCAGCTCACCCGGCGACAGCTTGACGAAGCGATCCCAGATCTCCTCCAGGGAGTCCAGCTCACGCTGCGCGGCGTCGCGCATGCGCTTCATCTCGCGCTCGCCGCCGTCGCGGATCTTGCGCTTGGCGTCGGCCTTGGCACCCTCGGCCTCCAGCTCGGCGAGGTCCTGCTCGAGCTTCTGCTGACGCTCGGCGAGGTCCACGTCACGCTGGTCGGCGACGGTCTTCTTCTCGACCTCCATCTCCGCCTCGAGGGTGGAGAGCTGGTTGTGACGCTCGTCGGTGTCGACCGAGGTGATCACGTACGCGGCGAAGTAGATGATCTTCTCGAGATCCTTCGGCGCGAGGTCGAGCAGGTAGCCCAGCCGGCTCGGGACACCCTTGAAGTACCAGATGTGGGTGACCGGTGCGGCCAGCTCAATGTGGCCCATCCGCTCGCGACGCACCTTGGCCTTGGTGACCTCGACGCCGCAGCGCTCGCAGATGATGCCCTTGAAGCGGACACGCTTGTACTTGCCGCAGTAGCACTCCCAGTCGCGAGTCGGTCCGAAGATCTTCTCGCAGAACAGGCCGTCCTTCTCGGGCTTGAGCGTGCGGTAGTTGATGGTCTCCGGCTTCTTGACCTCGCCGTATGACCAGTTGTGGATGTCGTCGGCCGTGGCCAGGCCGATCTTCAGTTCGTCGAAAAAGTTGACGTCGAGCACTTGTTACCTTTCGAGAGCTCTGTCAAAAAAGTGGTCGGTTGCCGCCGGTCACGTGGTGCGCGACCGGCGGCGGCGAGAGTCAGTTGGCGAGGTCGTCCACGGTGGCCGATTCGTTGCGCGACAGGTTGATGCCGAGGTTGGCCGCAGCGCGTTCCAGGTCCTCGTCGTCGGTGTCGTGCATCTGGATCGCCGCGCCGTCGGAGCTGAGGACCTCAACGTTGAGGCACAGCGACTGGAGCTCCTTGAGGAGCACCTTGAACGACTCGGGAATGCCGGGCTCGGGGATGTTCTCGCCCTTGACGATGGCCTCGTAGACCTTCACGCGGCCGACCACGTCGTCGGACTTGATCGTCAGCAGCTCCTGCAGGGTGTAGGCGGCGCCGTATGCCTGCATGGCCCAGCACTCCATCTCACCGAAGCGCTGGCCACCGAACTGGGCCTTACCGCCGAGCGGCTGCTGGGTGATCATCGAGTACGGACCGGTCGAGCGTGCGTGGATCTTGTCGTCGACAAGGTGGTGCAGCTTGACGATGTACATGTAGCCGACCGACACCGGGTACGGGAACGGCTCGCCGGAACGACCGTCGAACAGTGTCGCCTTGCCGTCGCCGTTGACCATCACGTCGCCGTCGCGGTTGGGCAGCGTCGAGGCCAGCAGGCCGGTCAGCTCCTCCTCACGCGCACCGTCGAAGACGGGGGTGGCGGTGTTGGTGTTCGGCGGCGCCGACAACATCTCCTCGGGCAGCTTCGACGCCCAGTCGGGCACGCCCGCGGCGACGTCGATGTTCCAGCCGGCCTTGGCAACCCAACCGAGGTGGGTTTCCAGGATCTGGCCGATGTTCATACGACGCGGCACACCGTGGGTGTTCAGGATGATGTCGACCGGGGTGCCGTCGGGCAGGAACGGCATGTCCTCCTGCGGGAGGATCTTGCCGATGACGCCCTTGTTGCCGTGGCGGCCGGCCAGCTTGTCGCCGTCCTGGATCTTGCGCTTCTGAGCCACGTACACGCGGACGAGCTCGTTGACGCCGGGAGCCAGATCGTCGTCGTCGTCGCGGGAGAACACGCGCACACCGATGACCTTGCCGGTCTCGCCGTGCGGCACCTTCAGCGACGTGTCGCGAACCTCGCGGGCCTTCTCACCGAAGATCGCGCGCAGCAGACGCTCTTCCGGGGTCAGCTCGGTCTCGCCCTTCGGGGTGACCTTGCCGACCAGGATGTCGCCGTCGCGAACCTCGGCACCGATACGCACGATGCCGCGCTCGTCGAGGTCGGCGAGAACCTCGTCGGAGACGTTCGGGATGTCCCGGGTGATCTCCTCGGCACCGAGCTTGGTGTCGCGGGCGTCGATCTCGTGTTCCTCGATGTGGATCGAGGTGAGCACGTCCTCCTCCACGAGCCGCTGGCTCAGGATGATGGCGTCCTCGTAGTTGTGGCCCTCCCACGGCATGATCGCCACGAGCAGGTTTTTGCCGAGCGCCATCTCGCCCTCGTCGGTGCAGGGACCGTCGGCGAGGACCTGACCGGTCTCGACGCGCTGTCCCTCGTCGACGATGGGGCGCTGGTTGGCGCAGGTGCCGTGGTTGGAACGCTCGAACTTACGCAGACGGTAGGTGCTGCGCGTTCCGTCGTCGGCCATCACGGTGATGAAGTCGGCCGAAACCTCTTCCACCACACCGGTTTTGGTCGACACGACCACATCGCCACCGTCGACGGCGGCACGCAGCTCCATGCCGGTACCCACCAGCGGGGACTCGCTGCGCACCAGCGGCACGGCCTGACGCTGCATGTTGGCACCCATCAGGGCGCGGTTGGCGTCGTCGTGCTCGAGGAACGGGATCATGGCCGTGGCCACCGACACCATCTGGCGCGGCGAGACGTCCATGTACTCGACCTGGTCGGCGTTGACGAACTCCACCTCGGAACCCTTGGTACGCACCAGGACTCGATCGTCGGTGATGCGCCCCTCGGCGTCGAAGTTGGTGTTGGCCTGGGCCACCAGGAAGCGATCTTCCTCGTCGGCGGTCAGGTAGTTGATCTCGTCGGTGACGGCACCGTCGACGACCTTGCGGTACGGCGTCTCGATGAAGCCGAACGGGTTGACCCGCGCGTAGACCGCGAGGTTGCCGATCAGGCCGATGTTCGGGCCTTCCGGGGTCTCGATCGGACACATGCGGCCGTAGTGCGACGGGTGGACGTCGCGGACCTCGAGGCCGGCGCGCTCACGGCTCAGACCACCGGGGCCCAGCGCCGAGAGACGACGCTTGTGGCCCAGACCCGCGAGCGGGTTGTTCTGGTCCATGAACTGCGACAGCTGGCTGGTTCCGAAGAACTCCTTGATCGCCGCCACGACGGGACGGATGTTGATCAGGGTCTGCGGGGTGATCGCCTCGACGTCCTGAGTGGTCATGCGCTCACGCACAACACGCTCCATACGCGAGAGGCCCACGCGGATCTGGTTCTGGATCAGCTCGCCGACGGTACGCAGACGACGGTTACCGAAGTGGTCGATGTCGTCGACCTCGATCGGCACGTCGACGCCATTGGGGCCGGCGACCTTGGCCAGGGTCAAGGTGTGCGGATCGGCCTCGTGCAGACGCACCAGGTACTCGACGGTCGCGACGATGTCCTCGATGGTCAGCACGGACTCGCCGGTCATCGGGTTGTCGGTCAGGCCGAGCTTCTTGTTGACCTTGTAGCGGCCGACGCGGGCCAGGTCGTAGCGCTTCTCCTTGAAGAAGAGGTTGTCGAGCAGGTTCTCCGCCGACTCGCGCGTGGGCGGCTCGCCCGGACGCAGCTTGCGGTAGACCTCGAGCAGCGCCTCGTCCTGGTTGGCGGTGTTGTCCTTCTCCAGGGTCGACATCATGATCTCGGAGAAACCGAAACGCTCGGTGATCTCCTCGGTGGTCAGACCCAGTGCCTTGAGCAGCACGGTGACCGGCTGACGACGCTTGCGGTCGATACGCACACCGACGGTGTCGCGCTTGTCGACGTCGAACTCCAGCCACGCGCCACGGCCCGGGATGACCTTCACGGTGTGGAGGGTCTTCTCGGTGGTCTTGTCGATCGAGGAATCGAAGTAGACGCCGGGGCTGCGGACCAGCTGGCTGACGACGACACGCTCGGTGCCGTTGATGATGAAGCTGCCCTTGTCGGTCATCATCGGGAAATCTCCCATGAAGACCGTCTGCGACTTGATCTCGCCGGTGTTGTTGTTGATGAACTCCGCGGTGACGAACAACGGCGCCGCGTAGGTCATGTCCTTGTCTTTGCACTCCTCGACCGAGGCCTTGACCTCGTCGAACTTGGGCTCGGAGAAGGACAGCGACATCGAACCGGAGAAGTCCTCGATCGGGGACAGCTCATGCAGGATGTCCTCGAGGCCACCGGTGGGGTTGGCGTCGCCTCGGGCGGCGGCCTTCGCGCGCCAGTCGGGCGAACCGACGAGCCACTCGAAGGAATCCAATTGCAGGTCGAGGAGGCCCGGAACCTCCAGCGGCTCGCTGATCTTTGCAAAAGATGCACGGTGAGGTGCATTCGGAATGGTTGAGGTGGACTGGCGGTCGAGTGCCAAGGTGCGTCCTTCCAACACGAACTTGAACCTAGCTAGCGGTGCTATGGCTTGATGGGCCGTTCGCCGGTGTCACCTGAAACGGCGATCACCGCGGCACACGCACAACAAGGGTGGCTCGTGGAAGGATCGAAGTTCGGACAGGAGGCAGCCAGCGCAACGTCCAACTGTAGCAGAAAATAGACGCACTTTGTCAAGTCACGTCTTGAAGTGATGTCGCGCAAGGGCTGCCTGAGCGTCGATCACTGGTCACAGATTGGCCCGACAACGGCGCCACGTCAAGCGGAACGCGCAGATTCGTTGCAGAAAACCGCCCGACCACCTGCGCGAAGGGGTTTCGGGCACGTCGAATCAGGGCGAAAGTCCCTCTGCCGGCCGTGGGGCGTTCATGGGGTATTCATCGTCGACGGGGTCGTCGGGGGTCGTTCGGGGGGCGGGCGCGCGTCGGGGTCGGGCGGGCGCGCGTCGGGGGCGGGTCGGAAAAGCGCCCCGGAGCGAGGCACCGTGACCGCTACGTCAATCGCGGCCCGCTCACGGGCGGTTTTCCCATCGCGGATCGCGGTCTGACGAAAGGAAAACCACCCAGCAGCGCCGCACCGTGACCGCTACGTCAACCGCTGCCCGCTCTCGGGTGGATTTCCCATCGCGAATCACAGCCCGACGGCAGCTCGACGTCTCGGGCCGGGTCGACGTCCTTACGGCAAGGTTCGACGAAACCGCACGTCGTGCACGCCGGGGTTGGCGTAATCGGCACGCCGGCCGCCGTCGAGAACCCATCCGTCGCGCTCGTAGAACCGCTGGGCCCGGGCATTGCCCTCCAGCATCCACAAAACCGCGTCCCGGTGGCCGGCCGCGACGAGTTCGGCCCGGCCCGCGGACATCAGCAGCCGTCCGAGGCCGGTCCCCCACCGCGGCGGGTCGACGTAGAAGCCGAATACCTCACCGCGAGGCGACTGGTCGGACGCTCCTTCACCCAACGTGCCTTCGGCCACCGTGACGTGCCCGCAGATCACGCCGTCGTCGTCGGCGACCAGGGTGTAATGCCCGGGCAGCCGCGACGTGAAGTCGTACCGCGACGCCCGCTGCTCGACGTCGAGGCCGTCGAGAAGGTCGTCGGGCAGCAGACCCCGGTAGCCGACCTGCCAGGAGCGCACATGCGCCGCCGCGACGCCGAGCGCGTCGTCGGGGGTGGCCGGCCGGATGGTGGTCATGGTTGCCAGGGTGACCGATACGCAGGTGGACTGTCACATGATTTTCTGGGTGGCCACCACGGCAGATCTACAAATACCGGAGTATCTGGCTAATACTGGGGAAACTACGCCGGTATTAGCCAGATACTCCGGTGTTTAGTTCAGAGGTCGAGAACAATCCGCAAAGCCTGGTCGTGGCCGCTTATTGAAACCAATAGAACCACAACCGGGCACGACGATCAGAAGGGCTCGACCTCGGAGATCAGCCACTGATCACCCTTTTTGACCATCGCGAACTGCACGCGCGGCACACCGCTGTTGGTGGCCTGCCCGTTCTGCGACTCGCTGATGATCATGTTGGCGACGATGGTCGCGGTCGAGCCGTCACCATCGCCCGACAGGTTGCTCACCCCGAGCGCATCGACGCGACAATCGGCGACCGCCTTGGTTTGCTGCAGGATCTGCTTCTGCTGCGGAAGGTACTTGTCGAACTCGGCGAGCGCCTTGCCGGTGAGCGCCGCGCGGGCCTTCTTGGACCAGGCGTCGACGTCGGTTCCGTTGGCGGCGATCGCGACGCACACCTTGTCCTGGGCCTGCGACGTCAGCTCGGTGGTCGCGGCCTGGTCGACGAACGCCTTGTTCGCACCGATGCTGGCGCCCGGATGCAGGCCGGCGATCAGCGCGAAAATGCCCAGCAGCAAGGCGATTCCGCCGAGCGTCGCGGCCAGACGTGCACTGAACCGGCCCGACGGGGTGGCGGCTCGGACCCGGCCCGGCCCGCGGCCGAGTCGTCGCTTCTTGTCCTCGGGACCCGGTGTCGGGGGCGGCGCGGACGGCTTGATCGTCGACACCCGCGACACTGGACGCGTCTTGCCGGCGGGCTTCGTCGGCGTCGCCGCGGGCTTCGTCGACGTGTCGGTGGGCGCCGTCGACGTGCCGGTGGGCGCTGTCGATGACTCCGTGGGCGCCGTCGACGTGTCTGCAGGCGCCGTCGACGTGCCGGTGGGCGCCGTCGACGAAGGGCTACGGCCGGCGACCCGCGGGGTGGATCGTCGCTTCGGGGCGGGTTTGCCGGTGGGCTTGCGAGGTCCGGTCATCAGTTGCCACCACCCTCTGCCGGGGCATCCTGGGCCGGAGCGGGGGCCTGCTCAGTCGAACCGCCCGCACCACCCGCGCCCGCCGCACCGTCGCCGGAGCCGGAGTCGGCGTAGCTGACCGCGTTGAGCGGCACGATGTCCGACGCTTTCCACTGGTCGTCGTTGACACGGTTCATCGCGACCGAGAAGCCCATCGTCTGGGTGACGCCGGACTCCCCCTCGCGCTTGGACGTCGCGGCCACGTACACCAGGACCTTGGCGTTGCCCTCGGAGGCGTCGACCTCGATCGGCGCGCTGCGCACCAGGCGTGAGGTGAGCGTCGCGGCCTGCGGACCGGCCTGACTGAGCATCGAATTCAGGTTGTTCACGTCCTGCTGGGTGATCTGGGTGAGCGCCTTGCCGGTCAGCGAGGCATCGATCCGACGCTTCCACTCACCGGTGTCCTTGGGATTGACGGTGGTGACGTTGAGGATCGCCCGCTCGGCGCCGTCGACGGCCGCGTCCCGCGCGGTTTGCGTCGGCGCGTCGACGAAGTAGGCCTGATAGCCGCGGATACCGAAGAACACCGCAGCCGCCGCAGCGACGACCACGGCAACGATCGCCGCAATACCGACCCACCGCGACACACCTGCGGTCGCGGAGTCGGTCGCAGGGTCGGTGACGGTCCGGCCGGCTGCGGATCGACCCGCACGTGCCGAATCCGAGGCAGCCGACGACCCGGCCGACGACTCAGCGGCCGACGACGACGACTCAGCCGACGCGGAATCGGTCGACGACGAATCGGTCGCTACGGACTCGGTCGATGTGGAATCAGACATAGGGCGTCACTGTAACTGCGGTCACCTGAGAGAAAACCAAACCCCGACCTCAGCGCGGTGCCACGGGGCGCACGCCGAGCAGCGCCGCCATCTGGGTCGCGATGGGGTTCAGGTTCAGCTTGTCCGGGTCCTTCTTCGGCACGTTGTCCCACGGCTGCGGCGTGGACGGATCGGCGTACACCGAGCGCGCCGCACCACGAACGCTGGTCGGGTTGCCGAACGGCACCGTGCACTGCGCGTTGACGTTGAACGGGAAATCGTCGTAGTGCACGTCGAAGCTCGGGTCGCGCTTCTTGATGTTGCGGATCATCTCCGACGTCCCGCCATAGCCCTGCGTACACGGCACCGGGTTGTTGGTCTCCAGGACCGCACCGAAGTGGATCTGACCGTCGCCGGGCGCCGGCGTGTGGCTACCCGCCGAGAGCGCCGAGAGCATCGCGAACGTCGGCCCCGTCGCGAACGACGTCGGGGCGATCGTCCGCAACGTACCGGCAAGCTGCTTGGTCACCGTGGACAGGTCGCCACCGTTCTTCTGGATCAGCTCCGAGATCTGGGTGGCCGACGCCGTTCCGGTGGTCAGCAGTCGACGCAGATCCGGATCCGACGACGCCAGCGTGGCGGTGATCAGATTCAGATTGCGTGACCACGTGAGGATCTCGTCGGACTGAGCGGCCTGCGTGGACAACACGGTGTTCGAGTTCTGGATCAGCGAGATCGTCGCCGGCAGGTTGTCGACGCCGGCCCGCGACAGCTTCGACAGTGAATCGACCAGACGGGTCAGGTTGTCACCCTGACCGTTGAACGCCTTACCGAGTTCGACGATGACGGTGTGCAGGTCGTCGATCGGGATCGACGAGGTGAAGTCGATGGCCGAGGCCACCACATCCTCCAGCGGCGGCGGCACCGACGCCTTGGTGATCACCGACCCGTCCTTGAGGAAGGGCCCGTCGGTCGACGTGGGTTGCAGGTCGATGAACTGCTCACCGATCGCCGATCGGTTGGCCACCACAGCCGTTGCCGACGCCGGGATCTCGGGTCCGCCGGACTCGAGTTCCAGCGTGGCCGCGACACCGGTGGGCGACAGATTCAGCGGTCCGACGCGACCCACCGGAACACCCTGATAGGTGACCTCGGCGTTGGTGAAGATGCCACCGGAGTCGGGAAGCTGCGCGGTCACCTTGTACTGGCCGATCCCGGCCAGCGCGGGGATGCGCGCGTACTTCCAGCCGACGTAGGCCATCGCGAGCAGGCCGACGATGACGAACGTGATCAGCTGGATCTTGACTGTCTTGGAGATCATCGGCCACCCCGGATCATGCCGAGCGTGCCGTCGATGAACCGCTGCCCCGGATTGGCGGCCGGCGGGATCGGCCGATTACCCGATTGCGGTGCCGCGGCGGGACTTCCGTAGCCGGGATTCATCGGATACGTCCCTCCCGACGGCGGCGTGTTGGGCCCGAGGCGGGCGTTCGGTGCCGGCGGCAGCAGCGTGATCGTCGGCCAACCCCACCGCGGCCCGTTGCCGTTGACGTACGGGTTGCCCTTGAAGACGGGCACGTCGTGACGCTTGGGCGGCGAGTACTTCGGCGTGCCCTGCCCGACGCCGAGCGCCTCGATGGCGTTCAGGGTGCGCAGGTCGACGGTGAGGAACAGGTTCGTCGAATCACCGTGCACGCCGGGCAGCAACCAGTCCGGGTACGGGTGGGTGAGCATCAGCGGTGCGGCGGTGATCAAATCCGGTGCGGCCTTGGCCAATTCGGACAGGATCGGGCGCAATGCCTTGAGGTCGTTGATGATCGCGGTGCGCGACTTGCCGAGCACGTCGGTGCCCACCTGACCGAGGCGGTCGAGTTTGGTCAGCAGGTCCACGAACTGCGGACGCTGCGACTCGAGCACCTCGATGCCGGCCGGCAATTCCTTGAGGATGCGGTCGATCTGCACCGTTTGGTTCGCCGTCCGGGCCGACAGCTTGTCCAGACCGTCGATCGCGGAGACGATGTCGTCGCGCTGCTGGTTCAGCCCGTTGATCAGCTTCTCCGAATTGTTCAGCAGGCCTTTGAGATTGCTCGATCCCTTGCCGTCGAGTGCCCGGTTGAGTTCGGTGACGATCGGCTGCAGCTGGTTGATGCCACCACCGTTGAGCAGCATCGCCAACGCACCGAGAACCTGCTCGATGTCGGTGGCGGTTCGCGTGCGCGACAACGGAATCGGATCGGTCTCGGGCTGACGCGGGGCGGTCTGACTGTTCTTCGGCTCGTCGAGCGCGACGAACTTCTCACCGAGCAGCGAGGTCTGCTGAACCGCGGCGGTCGCCTGATCCGACAGGTCGACCTCGTTCTTCACCTTGACCTTGACCTGGGCGTACCACTGATCCGGCGGCACCTCGATGGACACCACCCGACCGACCGGAATGCCGTTCTGCTTCACCACCGACTGCGGCACGAGGTCGAGGACGTCCTCGAACTGCAGCAGGTAGGTGCGGGCATCGGATCCGGTGTCCACACCGCCGGGCAGCGGGATCGACTGGATGCCGTTGCTACCACAACCGGCCAGCGCGACCACCGTGCACGCGGTGGCGGCGGCAACTGCGGTGCGCACCGCGCGTCGACGCAGGATGCTCATCAGTTACCTCCGTTTCCGGGCTTGGGGGTCGGCTTCGGGGCGGGCTTGGGAACCGTGGTCGCCGGCGGCGCCACATTCAGGTTCGGATCCTGGTTGCCGGGCACCGTGCCGGGAACCGGCGCACGCTGCAGCTTGTTGCCGCTCATGATGCCGAACGGCAGCACCGGCAGGATCGGGTCGATGCCCTTCTGGATCATCATGCCCAGTTCCTCACAGCGGCTGATGATCGGCGCCAACGTCGTCGAAAACTGTTTGGCCGCAGGGTTTCCGGGCAACAGCACACCCAGATCGAGCAACCGGCACTGCGCGCCGATCAGGTCTTGCAGATCGGGGATCACCACGCGCATCGCCAGCGTGCCGGACTCGGCGTCGTAGGCGTTGACCAGGTTGTTGATGGTGATCGGCAGGACGGTCAGGACCTCTTTGAGAGATTCCTTGCTGTCCAGCAACGCCTGCGTCGTCGGCTGCAGGTCCTTGAGTGTCTCACCGAGTTGTTCCCGGTTGTCCTGCACAAAGGTCGCCACGTCGCCGAGCGCCACCGACAACCTGTTCAGCGCGGTGGACAGCTGCTGCCGCTCACCGGCCAGGAAGGAGTTGAAGTTGGCCATCTGCGAGTTGAATTGCCGCACCTGGGCGTCGTTTTCGGCGAGTGCCCCGACGAAGGTGTTCAGGTTCTTCACCGTGTCGACGAGGTTCCCACGCGAATCGCTCAGCGTGGTCGACGCCTTGGACAGCTGCTCGATCGCCGAACCGAGCTGTGCGCCATTGCCTTTGAGGTTGTCCGCGCCGGTGGCGATGACGTCGCTGACGGCGCCGTCCTTGTTGGCGCCCTGCGGGCCCAGTGACGTCGAGAGCTTCTGCACGCTGGCGTAGAGCTCGTCGACCTCGACGGGGACCATCGTCTGATTCTTGGTCAGCGTGATGTCCCGCGAAGCCTTGGGACCACCGGAGTAGACCGGTGTCAGCTGGACGAACCGGTCGGCGACGACCGACGGAATCACCTGCACCGCACGGACATCGGCGGGCAGATCAACACCACGGTCGACGGTCATGGTGACGTTGACGGTGTCACCCTGCGGGGTCACCGTGTTCACCTTGCCCACCGGCACACCGAGGACACGCACGTCTGAACCGGGATAGATGCCGACCGAGCGGGCGAAGGTCGCGTTGATCTTGGTGGTGTTCAACGAGTTGAACAGCCACCACAGACCGCTGCCCACCACGAGCGCCGCGATCAGCCCGAGGGTCAGGAAGACGATGTGACGCGGGGTGAACCAGCTGCCGGGGCCGGTCGTTTTCGTGAGGTCGGGTGCGGTCATCAGCCGGCCTCCGTTCCACCGTTGTTCTGGTTCTTGGTCTTGTTGGGCGGCCGCGTGGTGTTCTGCTGCGGCAGCGCAGGCGGCAGCAGGTTGGACACCACCGACTCGAACCAGCGTCCGTTGCCTAGCACGTTGGCATACACGCGGTAGAACGGCGCCATGTACTTGATGGTGTCGCGGATGTTCTGATTCTGTTGCTTGAGCAGCTCATTGACCTGCTTGAGCGAATCGAGCGCCGGACCGATCTGCGCCTGGTTGTCGGCGACGATTCCCGACAGCGAGGTGCTGAGCGAGGTCGTCGATGCCAACAGCGCCGAGATCGACTTCTGCCGGTTGTTCAACTCGTCGAGCAGCTGCCCGGCGCCCGCGATCAGCTTGACGAACTGGTCGTTGCGATCAGCGAGGATCTTCGACGTCGTCTTGGTCGCGGCCAGCAGTCGCTGCACCTCCTGGTCGCGGCTGGCGATGGTCGCCGACAGTCGCGTGATGCCGTCGAGGGCCGGACCGACGCTGCCGGCCGTACCGGAGAAGGCGTCGGACAGAGTCCGCATCGAGTTGGCCAGTTGATCGGTGTCGAGGGTCTCGATCTGGCCCGCGGCGTCGGAGAAGGCCTCGATCACGTCGTACGGCGAGACCGTGTCGGTGATCGGGTTGTCCGGATCGAGCGGCTCGCTGCCGCGCGGGTTGAGCGCGAGGTACTTCTGGCCGAGGACCGTCTTGATCTGGATCGACGCCTGGGTCTGGTCACCGATCCAGGTGTTGTTGGCCCGGAAGGTGACGTTGACGCGGTTGCCGTCGAGGGCTACGTCGTCGACCTCACCGACCTTCACGCCGGCCACTCGGACCTCGTTGCCGGGTCGGAGTCCGGCGGCCTCGGTGAACTTCGCCGTGTAGCGTGCACCGGCTCCCACCAGCGGCAACTGCGTCATGTAGAACGACGACAACGCCAGCATCAGCAGGATCAGGATGCCGATCGCGCCGATGCTGACCGGGCTGCGCCGGCCTGCGAACCGTCGACCCGGATGGGCCGCCTGCGGCTGGGTTTCGGTCTCAGAAGCCTTGTCCTGAGAATTGCTGTCCTGAGAAGTGCTGTCCTGAGAGGTGTTGTCCTGGGACTGATCGTCGGCCATGCTCACCCCCCGGGCTTCTCGTCGCGCCAGCAGCGGGTTGCCGCGCTGGTGTAAAGGACGTGGTTGATGTCGGGCAGCGGCACCAGCGGCTGCGTGAGCAGCGTGGATTTACCGTTGCCGGCGACGATGTCGATGCCGCACAGATAGAACTGGAACCACGAACCGAATGTCGCCGACCGGCCGATCTTCTGCAGCTTGACCGGCAGGTTGGTCAGGGTCGTCGCGATGTCGCTGTTGCGGGCGTTGATCTGATCCGACAGCGCCTTGAGTCCGGCGATGTCACCTTGGATGGCCGGGCGCGTCGGGCCCAGGATCGACGCCGTCACCGACGTCAGATTCGACACCGACGAGATCGCCGAGCCAACCGAACCACGTTGTCCGGCAAGGCCGGTCACCAATGCCTCGGTGTTGTCCAGCAGCGACGTGAACTGCGCGTCGTTGCGGTTGACCGTGTCGAGCACCTTGGTCAGGTTGGTGATCAGCTCGCCGATCACCTTGTCCTTGTCGGCGATCGTGGTGGTCAGTTCCGCGGTGTCCGACAGCAGCTGCGACATCGTCGAGCTCTCCCCCTGGAAGACCTTGATGATCTCCGAGGACAGCTTGTTGACGTCCTCGGCCGACAGCTGACGGAACAGCGGCTTGAAACCGTTGAACAGCTCGGTCAGGTTCACCGCGGGATGGGTGTCGTTCACCGTCGGATCGGTACCGAAGGTGTAGCCCTCGGCGACGGTCTTCGTCGGATCGCCGGCACCCTTCTCCAGCCCGAGATAACGCAGGCCGGTCAGGTTGCGGTAGCGGATGTAGAGCTGGGTTCCGACGGGCAGCCGTTCGCGGTTGACGTTGAACGTGACCAGCGCCTGGTTCTTGTTGTAGACCTTGACGTCGCTGACCTGCCCGACGCGTACGCCGGCGATCCGGACGTCGTCGCCCTTGTTGAGCAGCGCGGCGTCGCTGAAGACGGCCTTGAATCCGCTGTCGCCGTCGCCACCGGCGTCGGCGATGGTCAGCGCGAGCAGGCTGGTCGCGATCACCGTGACGACGGCGAACGTGATCAGCTTGACCAGGGGTGCGGTAATCGACTTCATCGGATGTTGACCTGCGCTCCCTGCAGCGAGGTGCCACCGATCATCGTCACCCAGGTGGGGACGTCCTCCGGGCGTGTGCCATTGGCGCCGCCGTAAATCACCTGCAACTGCTTTCGGTAGTCGGGGTCGTCGAAGGGGCTGGACTTGATCAGGCCGGCCGGAGTCGCGGTGAACTGCGGCTGCGGCAGGGTCGGCATGTCACGCGGGCCGGGGTTGCGCGACGGCGGCTGGTACGAGCCGTCGGCCAGGCCACCACCCGGGTACTGCGGGAACGGACGGCCGTTGGTGGCCGGTTCGTAGCAGACCGCGGGCGGGTCGGTGTCGAACAGTCGCGGCTCGTCCTGGTTGGGCAGGTAACGTCCACGCGGGTTGATGAACTGCAGGTTCACTCGAACGCCGGGGTTGGCGGTGCCCTCACCGACGATCTTGCGCGACTCCGGGATCAGCGTCGCGAAGTTGCGGAACGTGCAGGTGAACGTCGGCGACTGCTTCGCCAAACCGACCAGGAACGGTTCGGATTCGACGAACAGGTCGATCAGGTCGGTACGGTTCTGCTGCAGGAACCGGGTGGCGTCGGTGGAGGCGACACCCAGCGTCGAGATCAGCGTCCGCAGATCCCCCTGCCGCTCTACCAGCGTGTTGCTGGTGGTCCGGAAGTTGTCCAGGGCGTCGACGACGTCGGGCAGCGCCTGTGAGTAGGTCTGCGAGAACGACGCCAGGCCGCGCAGGGTGCCCTGCAGGTCATTGAGGTTCTGGGTCTCGGCGAGTTCGCCGAAGATCTGGTTGAGCTCATCGATGGTGACGCCGATCTGCTCACCACGACCCGACAACGCCCGCGACAACGACGTCAACGTCACGTTCAGATCCTGCGGCGGAATCGCCTCGAGGACCGGCAGCAGCTTGTCGAACAGCTGCTGCACATCCTTGGCGTTGCCACTCTGGTCGGTCTGGATGACCGAATCGTTGGTCAGCTTGGGTCCCGAGGTGTTCTCCGGAACCTGCAGCGCGACGTAGCGCTCACCGAACAGGGTTTTCGGCAGGATGCGCGCCGTGGTGGTGGCCGGTAGCTCCTTGGCCATGTCCGGGGTGAGACCCAGGATCACTTTCACGGAGTTGCCGTCGGTGGAGGGCTGCACTGAACGCACCTCGCCGACGACGACGCCGCGCGCCTTGACGTCGGCGTTGTTCGGCAGCGCGTTGCCGATCGAGTCGGTGGTGAGCGTGACCTCGGTGAAGTCGGTGAACGACTTGTTGAACTTCATGATGGTCAGCGTCAGGAACAACGCGACCACCAGGAAGAACACCAGTCCCAGGAGGCGTCGGCGAAGGGTGGACATCTCGTCAGCCACCCACCCTGACGGTCGTGGTAGTACCCCAGATGGCCAGGCCGAGGAAGAAGTCGAGCACCGCGATCAGCACGAGTGCAGCTCGCACCGCGTGACCCACCGCGACACCGACACCGGCCGGACCACCCGACGCGTAGTAGCCGTAGTAGCAGTGCACCAGGATGATCACGAACGCGAAGACCAGCACCTTGCCGAATGACCACAGCACGTCGGCCGGTGGCAGGAACAAATTGAAGTAGTGGTCATAGGAGCCGCCGGACTGACCGTTGAAGACGGTCGTGATGACCCGCGACGCCAGATATGCCGACAGCAGTCCGAGCACGTAGAGCGGGATGACCGCGATGAATCCGGCGATCACCCGGCTCGAGACCAGGAACGGGATCGACGGCACGGCCATCGTCTCCAGGGCGTCGATCTCCTCGGAGATCCGCATCGCGCCGAGCTGCGCGGTGAAACCACAGCCGACTGTCGCCGACAACGCCAGCGCCGCGACGATCGGCGCCACCTCACGGGTGTTCACGTACGCCGACAGGAAGCCGGTCAGTGCCTGCGAACCGATCTGATCGAGGGCGGCGTAGCCCTGCAGACCGACGACGACGCCGGTGAACCCCGACATCAGGACCATCACGCCGATGGTGCCGCCGATGACGGCCAGACCACCGGAACCGAACGCCACCTCGGCGAGCAGCCGCAGCACCTCACGGGTGTAGTGGACCAGCGTCCGCGGAATCCAGACGAGGGTGCGTCCGTAGAAGGACATCTGCTCGCCCGCACCGTCGAGCAGCTTGAGCGGGCGTCCGAGTTGTTTGCGCGCCTCGTAGGCGAGGTACTCGGGCCTGCTCTTGGCAATTGTCACACCACCGGCCATGGGTCAGCTTCCCTTCGGTGGGACGATCTGCAAGTAGACCGCGGTGATGATCAGGTTCGCGAAGAACAACAACAGGAAGGTGATGACGACGCTCTGATTGACCGCATCACCGACGCCCTTGGGTCCGCCCCTCGGGTTGAGGCCCTTGTACGACGCCACTACGCCGGCGAGCACACCGAAGATGGCCGCCTTGAGCGTCGAAACCCACAGGTCGGGCAGCTGGGCCAGCGCACCGAACGACGCCAGGTAGGCACCCGGTGTGCCGCCCTGGATGACGACGTTGAAGAAGTAACCGCCACCGATGCCGACGACGGCGACCAGACCGTTGAGCAGCACCGCCACCAGCACCATCGCCAGCACACGCGGTACGACGAGACGCTGGATGGGATTGATGCCGAGCACCTCCATCGCGTCGATCTCCTCGCGGATGGTGCGCGAGCCGAGGTCGGCTGCCACCGCCGAACCGGCGGCACCGGCGATGAGCAGCGATGTCACCAGTGGTGATCCCTGTTGGATCACCACCAGGACGCTGGCCGCGCCGGTGTAGGCCTCGGCGCCGAGCTGCTTGATCAACGAACCGGTCTGCAACGAAACCGTTGCGCCGAACGGGATCGCGATCAGCGCGGTCGGGAGAATGGTGACGCTGGCGATGAACCACGCCTGCTGGATGAACTCCCGCCACTGGAACGGGCGCACAAACGTCTGGCGTGCGACATCGACGAACAACTGCACGATGTTGCCGGTCTGGGCCAGGGCCCCGGTACCGGCGTGAGCAATTCGATCAACGCCACGCGTGGTGGCACTGCTCATGCCTATGAACTCCGCCCGTCGGTGTCCGGTCGCTGGGGAGGAAATTGCTGGGTCGGTGCGTCGTCGGCGACCGGCCAATTCTGCTGCGCGGCAGACCCTTGGTCGGAGTCGTAGGCGGCGTGCGCGCCACTTTGACCGGAGGAGCGTCGCACGTTGCTCGGCGGCGCGGTGGTCGTGGTGGTGGTCGACGGCGGGGCGGCCTGCCACTCGTCGGTGGAACCATACTCTCCGCTGTTGGAGTAGTCGCTGGTGGCGTAGTCGCCGCTGGCGTAATCGTCACGCGGGTAGTCGCCGTTGGCGACGTTCTCGGCGTGCTGACGCGACTCGTCGCGAAGGCGATCTTCCTCGGCCATCGACTCACGGATGGCCTGCTGCGCGTTGGGCGGCAACGTCGGCAGCATCTCCAGGACCCGCTCGCGGTGCCGGGCGACGGCCTTGCGCTCAGGCATGCCTGGGTTGGGCTGGACCTGCGGGATGATCTCGGAGAAGTCGTCCTTGGTTCCACCGCCACCGATGCCGGCGGCCTGCATCGCGGCTTCCTGGGCGGCCACGGCCTCGTCCTTCTCCTCGGACATACCGATCGGACCGAACCGGTCGCCGGAGAGGAACTGCTTGACCACCGGCTGCTCCGAGGTCAGCAGCTGCTCGCGCGGACCGAACATCACCAGCTCCTTACGGAAGAGCATGCCGATGTTGTCCGGGATGGTCCGGGCGATGTTGATGTTGTGCGTGACGATCAGGATCGTGGCGTCGATCTGCGCGTTGATGTCGATCAGCAGCTGGCTGATGTAGGCGGTACGGACCGGGTCAAGGCCGGAGTCCGGCTCGTCGCACAGGATGATCTGCGGGTCCAGCACCAGCGCACGGGCCAGGCCGGCGCGCTTGCGCATACCGCCGGAGATCTCACCGGGCAGTTTGTCCTCGGCGCCGGTCAGACCGACGAGGTCGATCTTCTCCATCACGATGTCGCGGACTTCGTTCTCCTTCTTCTTCGTGTGCTCACGAAGCGGGAACGCGATGTTGTCGTAGAGGCTCATCGAGCCGAACAGTGCGCCGTCCTGGAACAGCACGCCGAACAGTTTGCGGATCTCGTAGAGCTCCTTGGCCGAGCACTGGGTGATGTCGGTTCCGTCGACGATCACCGAGCCGTGTTCCGGATGCAGCAGGCCGATCAGGGTCTTCAGGAACACCGACTTACCGGTTCCCGACGGCCCGAGAAGAGCACTGACCTCCCCCGACGGCAGGGTCAGGGTCACATCACGCCAAATGTTCTGCGAACCAAATGACTTTGTGAGTCCCTCGACACTGACCTCAACACCCACTGCAATCCTCCAGACGTCGGCCACCTGAAGCGCGATCTGTTCGACCCCGCACGCTTGGCGGCAATTGTGGCTGGGCTCACTCTAACTGACCGGTCGACGCAAACCGTCCCCCGTCGACTGCATTCTCAGGAGAGCGTGATGTCCCCGCGACCGCAGCCTGCCTACCGCCGAGTAACTTCGGCCACTGATCTCAGAGAGTAACCGATGCCACCCACTCGGCAAAAGTGATCAAGTCCTCATGAGAGGTTGGGTTTGTCCGTTTGGTCACGCTTCCACCAAGAGCCTCAGGCGACACCTACCCGCGGTAGGAAAAGCGCGCGGGAGCGGGCCGTCGTTGACGTGGCGGTCTTGGTACCGCGCTGCTGGGCGCTTTTCCTATCGTTGGACGGTGGTTCGCGATGGGAAAACCACCCCGCAGCGGGCCGTCATTGACGTGGCGGCCTTGGTACCGCGCTGCTGGGCGCTTTTCCTATCGTTCGACGATGGTTCGCGATGGGAAAACCACCCCGCAGCGGGCAGTCATTGACGTGGCGGCCTTGGTACCGCGCTGCCGGGCGCTTTTCCTATCGTTCGACGATGGTTCGCGATGGGAAGCGGCGAACGACATATCGCGGCCAGAGCGCGCTCCTGTGTGGTTTTCAGCAAGCCGTCGACGTCGGCTTCTCTATATAGATACGACGACGGCCGGCACGGGGAATCCCGTACCGGCCGTCGGAGATGAATCGTCAGACGTTCATCGAGGAACGCAAGGTCACTTGAGCGAGACCTTGGCGCCTGCCTCTTCGAGCTTGGTCTTGGCGGCCTCGGCGGCCTCCTTGTCGACCTTCTCCAGGATCGGCTTGGGAGCACCCTCGACGAGATCCTTGGCTTCCTTGAGGCCCAGACCCGAGACGACCTCGCGGACGACCTTGATGACCTGGATCTTCTTGTCGCCGGCCGACTCGAGCACGACGTCGAACTCGTCCTGCTCAGCAGCAGCCTCGGCGCCGGCAGCAGCCGGAGCGCCAGCGGCGGCAACGGCGACCGGAGCGGCCGCGGTGACCTCGAAGACCTCTTCGAACTTCTTCACGAAATCGCTGAGCTCCAGCAGGGTCAGTTCCTTGAACTGATCGATGAGCTCGTCAGCGGTGAGCTTCGCCATGGT
>JAEYMI010000026.1 GCA_023461275.1 Actinomycetes bacterium
GGTATTGGCTGCACTGTTGCCGGTTACACCTACTCCGCCAAGGTTAAGAGCATGGGAGGAAGGAATTACGCTCTTGCCGGACTGGGTCTCCGCAAAAGGAATCTGGAATTTTTCACAGAATTCTCTAACGGTATCGCCTGCTTCCGAATACCTGACACCGCCCCCTACGATTACCATGGGTTTTTTCTTTCTTAATATAAGCTTTACTGCATCCTGAACCTCATAGGAGTCGGGATTCGTCCTGACAATTCTGTGAACCCGCTTTTTAAAATAATAGTCCGGAAAGGAAAAAGTCTCCCCCTGTACATCCTGGGGTAAGGTAATGCAGACACCGCCTGCCTTTTCCGGATCCGTAAGCACCCGCATAGCATTAATAAGTGCACCCATTAACTGCTCCGGACGGCTTACCCGGTCCCAGTACCTGGATACCGGTCTGAAAGCATCACTGGTGGTAATGGTTGCATCATGGAACTGTTCGATCTGCTGTAACACCGGATCAGGCTGTCTGGTAGAAAAGGTATCTCCAGTTAATACCAGCAGCGGAACATTGTTAGCCGTAGCATCGGCAACCGCCGTTACCATATTGGCTGCTCCCGGTCCGATGGAGGAAGCACAGGCTATAATTTTCCGTCTGTTACTCTGCTTTGCAAAGCCTGCTGCCACATGCGCCATACCCTGTTCATTGCGGCCCTGGTAGACATTTAATTCTCCCGGATTTTCATCCAGCGCCTGTCCTAACCCACATACAATACCGTGTCCGAATACGGTAAAGATACCGTCCACGAATTTTTCTTCACTTCCGTCAAAGCTTACATACTGGTTATCCAAAAACTTCACCAGTGCCTGACCTACCGTCATTGTTAATTTACCCATTGTAACTCCTCCTTGCATATTTAACAGATACCAGGTTCTCTTCGTGCCGGGTACCTCTTATAATTCCTGTAAATCTATTCCTCCAGCAGCCAAGCATGAGCCGGATCATTGTCTCTTGTAGTCCAGGGGTTACCGTCCAGATGGCGGATCATCCAGCAGTAATACATGTCATAACCCGGTGCCGCAGTCTGGGGATGGGTAAGGCCGCCGGGAATGGCAGCTGCACTGCCGTCTGTTGTCTTATATACGTTATCTCCGATAAAAGCCGCACCAAAGCCCTGGGGTTTCTGGAATTTATAATAATAAACCTCGGGTTGGGGATGGCTGTGGGGGATATAGCTGGACCAGCGTCCTGCCTTGGTGATTACCTCTCCCATTACCATATTGGAGTAGGGTGCATTTTTGTAATCAAATATGGTAAGAACTTCCCGTTTAGCCGTACCTTCCCACTGAGTCTCACCCATGAGTTCTATTTTACAGTCTTCCGCTTTATAAAACCGGCTTTCAAAATCCCTCTCATTTACTGCAGCCTGAACGATAATCTCACTATCTTCCCGTGCCGTAATAACGGCCCTTTTCTCTCTGCTGATATGAAGACAGTAAGGGGGATCCGTAAATACACCTTGCCGTTTGGCTTCCTCCGTTTTATCTTCCCATTGGAAGGTTACCTTTCCTTCCGTAAGTAATACGGCTGTTTCCTTGCCTGTTTCAAATATATTAATACTGTCACCTTTTTTCATACGGTAAACCGTAATGTCCATGAGCATTTCGCTGTTAAATCCGTCTATGCGGGCTACATCTTTTTTCCCGTCCGGATCAAATGCCAGATAATCAAACATAGCTGCCTCCCATCTGCAATCTATAAGGAACTTAATACATTGATTTATTAAACCCTTGCAATCATGTCGCCGTATTTTAATTTACATTCTTTTATGAATTCCAGTACCTTTTCTTCCGAAGGCATATCCTCGGAACAGGCATGACTTGCCACTAATAAAGCTGCGGAAGCGCTGCCGAATTCGAGACAGTCTATCATATCCCAGCCTTCAAACACCCCGTGGAGGAAAGCGGAAGCATATCCGTCCCCGCCGCCAAAGGATTTTAGCAGTTTCACCGGAAAGGGTTTGATACTGTAATGGTTTCCGTCTCCGGTATAGGCAGTGGAACCTTCTTTTCCATGTTTAATAATTACGATCTTTACACCGTGTTCATGCCAGAAGTCCGCAGTTTCTTTATCTGAGAGACCGGGTGCCGAAAGTTTCTGGGTTAAATCAAATTCTTCCCTGGAACCTAAGATGATATCACTGTTCATCGCTGCCAGAGAATAGTAAATGGCGATTTCATCCTGGTTTTTCCAGTTATACGGACGATAGTCAATATCAAAGATAATTGCCGTACCGTTTTTCTTAGCAAGAGATATAGCCTTTAAAGCCGCTTCCCTGCTGGGGCTCTGGGCCAGAGCGGTTCCCGATATTAACAGGGCTTTTGCCTGCTTTATATAATCTTCTTCTATATCATCTACATGGAGCTGTAAATCCGCCGCACCGTTCCGGTACATTAATATACTGCTTTCGGTTTCGCTAAGTATCTCCGTAAAGGTAAGCCCAAGCTTTTCACCGCCGCCGCACCGGGTGATATGGCTGGTATCAATGCCTTCCTTTTTAAAATAATTCTCTGCAAAATCACCGAACTGGTCGTCTGATACTTTGGCAAAAAATCCTGCTTTTCTACCCAATCTGGCCATTCCTACCGCAATATTAGCCGGTGAACCTCCCAGATACTTTTTAAAGGTAGTGCTTTCCGAAAGAGGTTTATAATAATCCACGGGGTTAAAATCAATGGCAATCCGTCCCAGCAGTATAATATCAAGAGGCCTGTCTTTCGCAAACTGAATATACTCCATCTTTTCTCCTTCCTGCGCGCTTTAACGCATAAACATTTTATGCACGGAATAGGCGGTACATACAAGTATCCGTCTTCCCGGCATTATGCTTTATTGTCACTTCCGAATATTTCAATATGTTCTTTTACATTCTGACACACACTGTTTACCATTTCAGCACTGAGTTTGAAATAATCCTTTCTCTCCTCTGCCGCATACTTTCTGGCGGCCGCTTCCACTGCCATAAAGCTGGCGGTTGCAATGTTGACTTTCCGGATTCCATACTGTATACACTTTTTAAAATCTTCCGCACTGATGCCGGAGCCACCGTGAAGTACCAGCGGAACTGATACAAGCTTACCGGTATCCGACAGTATATTAAAGTTTAATTTTGGCTCCTGGGTGTACAATCCGTGGGCATTGCCTATGGAAAGAGCAATTGCGTCCGCTCCCGTACTTTCATACAGTTCTTTTACTTCGTTTGGATTTGAATAAAACATTCCCGTATCTTCTGAACCATCCTCACTTTTGCCAAGCTGGCCTACTTCCGCTTCCACGGAGGCTTTGTAGCGATCCGCCATATCCTTAACCTGCTTCACCATACGGATATTCTCACTGAGCTTTAAGTGGGAGGCATCAATCATAACCGAAGTAAATCCCAGTTCCAGCGCCAAACGGATAACCGCGGTATCTGTTCCGTGGTCAAAATGTACTGCTATGGGCACAGAAGCATTCTCAGCTGCGGCCACCATCATTGGCCCAATCAGTTTTAGAGGAGAATATGGCAGTCTCGCCTGGGCAATCTGAAGAATTGCCGGAGAACGGCTTTCCTCGGCAGCCTTAACCGCTCCCAGAATCATCTCCATATTACCGACACTGAAAGCACCGATTCCGTAGTTTCCCTGTTTCGCTTTTGTCAAAAGTGATTTCATATCAACCAACGACACAACTTCACTCACCTTTCCTTCTTTTCAGAAACTTATTTATAACTTATTAATAACTTACCAATAATTTAACATAAATATAACTATTCGTCAATTATATAAGTTTCTTTTTCCTATATTTTTATTGATATTCCCATTTTAGAGATCCATAGCTGGCATAGCATAAATTGTGAAGAATAGGCCTTTTTGCTATTCTTCTAGTAACTCGCATGCATTCCGCGATGCAATTCACACTAATACCCATGCATAACGCAAGTCCACTTGCAGTACTGCCCAAATAAGAAGTGTGAAATGTCTTTTATATTTCACTCTAATATCCTTAAGGACTCTATCTGGTATTCAAGAAAAGTAGCGGTAAAAGAAATCTGTGATTCCTGCACGGAGGGCAACGAAAGCCCTGTATTTCTATTCAGTTTTCATTCATAGGGTACCGATAACGCCAGCATGAGGATTTGACACTCGAATCCTCTTTATATAGTGATTATTTAATGATATTTTGCTTTTGAATGATTGTTCAGAACTTCAGGGACAGGGTTTGAGGATATACTTTTAATATAAGCATATAAGAATTATGAGGTAAGCCGACTGTGATAGGAATATGATAATAAACAGGACGGCTAAACCATAAATTCATTATCATAGCTCCCATGGCATAAGGTATCTGCTTGCAGATGCCTTACTGCCTAAATCAGGGGTGTGAAATGTCTTTAATTTCACACTATTCACCTGGGTTTTGTGTGCTCCGGATTTATTAAGTACCCGAAACACCTTGTTTTATCATCTGGCATCCATGTCATCTTTCGCCAGTATGACCTCCACATTCTTTTTCTCACATAAACTCAAAAGCTCCTCCCCAGCAGGATCATCAACGATAACCTTGCTCATCTCGGTAATGTTGGCATAGGTAAGCATTGCACTCTTGCCGAATTTAGATGAGTCGATCAACAGATAGACTTCATCGCTGTTTTCGATGGCAGCTTTTTTAACCTCATATTCCAGAGGCGAAGCATTGGTTACCATACCGCTCTCCGAAATCCCGGAGGATGCCATAAAAGCTTTTTTAATATTGTATTTTTCCAGAGTTCGCACCGTATCCGCAGAAACAAAAGAGTTGGT
>JAEYMI010000027.1 GCA_023461275.1 Actinomycetes bacterium
CGGTGGAGCAGCGGCAGGGTTTGAAGATTGCGGTGCCCGAGGAGATCGCGTGGCGTCGTGGGTTCATCAGTGATGACGAGTTGCGTTCCCGCGCGGTGAAACTCACCAAATCCGGGTACGGCGACTATCTGTTGAATCTGATTGAACGTGGTAAAGGCTTCTAGGGCAACGGATTCTCACGAGACAAGGGATTGCTGAACAGCATGAAGATTCGGCCGTTGGCCATTGATGGTGCGTGGGAGTTGACCCCGGTCCTGCATGGTGATGCGCGCGGGTTGTTTTTGGAGGCGTTCAAGGCCCCGCTGCTGGCCGAGGCGATCGGGCATTCGTTTGAGTTGGCGCAGGTGAATATGTCGGTGTCGGCGGCCGGGGTGCTGCGCGGTATCCATTTCGCCGATGTGCCTCCTGGGCAAGCGAAGTACGTGATGTGCCCGTTGGGTGCTGTGTTGGACATCGTGGTTGATATTCGGGTCGGGTCGCCGACGTTCGGGCAGTGGGATTCGGTGCTGCTCGACGATGTGGATCGTCGGGCGATCTATCTGTCCGAAGGTCTCGGGCACGCATTCTGCTCCCTGGCTGACGGATCGACGGTCACCTACCTGTGCTCCACCGGCTACAACCCGACCGGCGAACACGGTATCCACCCGTTGGATCCTGATGTCGGGATCAAGTGGCCGACCACCGCCCGGGACGGTAGCCCCTTGGAGTTTTCGTTGTCGGCGAAAGACACTGACGCACCTGGGCTTTTCGAGGCCCGCGACTCCGGACTCCTCCCGGACTACGACGACGTCACCGGATACCTACGCACACTCGCCGACTGAGCATCTGTCCCGGCCGATAAGGTTTGGTGGACAACGCTGTGAATTCCGTGATCGGGATCGTCGCAGCTGGCCGTGGACGCAAGTAGTTTTCACTAGCTTGATCGCGGTGTTTGCATGCTCAATGCTTTTTGGATGCGCGTCGACGAACTCGCCCGTGTCGCAGCAGTTGTCGTCGGAATCGCCGACGTTCACGTCGCCTGCTTCGGTGCCCGGGCGCTGGAATTGGGGCAACGATGGAACCGGCTTCGAACCCTGCGCCGGCCTGACACCGGATGACTTACGAATCCTGCGGGTTGAGCCGGATACGTGGGCGGATATCACGGTGAAGAACGGGCCTGGGGCGCGCGGGTGCCGCGCGACGTCGGGCATGCGCACTGTGGCCGTTCAGGTGATCAACGCTCCAACCGCTGCGGTCTAGCGCGGCGATGATCTCGGCGTATATCCCACCAATGAAGGCCACTACACGTTCGCGGGTCTACGTGAGGGGTATGCGATCGTTGACGTCGCTCGAGTACACGGTCATCTGATCCTCATCGGGTTAGTGAGCAATCGCCCGGCCAGTCGGGATCTAGTGGCCACGACAGGGAACCGTTAGGCTCGTCGTCGCGTCTTATTGGTCGAAACCTAGTGACGTGCGCGAACGGGGAGGGCAACGACGATATGGCCGACGAATTTGTGGTGGAACCACACGTAGTGGGTGAGGTGGCGTCGAAGATCCATACGGTGGGCGAGGACATCACCGCGATGACCCTCGAAACGTCATTCTCGACCTTGTCCGGTGCGTTCAAAGGTGCGACCGATCCGATGACCGGCCTCGCGTCCAGTGGCGACGGCAAGGTGCGTGACAGCATCAAGAATGCGGCCGGGAACGTGCAGGGCTGGTCGGAGATGATCTCGGGCTTCAAGGGAGCCGCCATCAGCCTTGACGAGGAGAACGCCAAGCTGGTTCGCGACGCCACCGCGTTGCCGACCCACCAGACCGTCGATCCCGACAACCGTCACTGAGCGCCGACATGACCCCGACCTATAGCCAGGTGATGTCCTGGCATCCAGAGTCGCTGACCACGTTGGCATCCGCGGTGCGCAAAATCCAGCACGGACTCGATGCCAAGGCTCCCAAAATTGGTGACCCTGTCCTCAACCTCACCAAACGACAATGGACAGGCCTGTCCCGCACGGCCGCCGACGGTCGCGCTGAGGCCGAGACCCGGTGGCTACGCAATCTTTCCGACACCTACGGAGACCTCGCGACGTCCATGGAAGACGCAGCCCCTGACATCCGAGGGGCCATGTCGGCGCTGCGCAACGCCAAGCACAACGCCGAGGACGACGGTTATGTCCTACGCACCGGCGATTCCGGCTACGGCGTCGACTTCGACAAGACCAAAGCACGTGACAAGGACACCGAGTTCAACGCGCAAACGGCCAGCGAATGGCAACAACGACTCAAAGCCCTCGGCGACGCTGCTGATCGGGCAGTCACCACGGCGTCCAAGGCCATTACCGGTGGTCTGGGTGCCGTCGGCGGGATGAGTCCGGCGTCGATCGCCCAGAACAGTTCCACCATCGACCCGAGCAAGGCCGCAGCCGATGTCCGCGCGATCCAGTCGGGCACAGCGACACCCGAACAACGAGCCCGGTTCCTGCGTGGCATGCAGCTCTCCCCGGGGCAGCTCGCTGCACTCAACCGCGGTGAACCGATCCAAATCTCGGCCGAACAGATGAAATACATGCGCCTGGCCGCGGGCGCGGTCGACGTCGGAAACGGACAGGTCCACGGCCCCGACGCGTTCGGCCGATTTGCATCTGACGATCCGGCAGTACGTGGCGCACTGGCCAACGGTTTACGCACCATATCCAACGAGAATGTGCACTCTGCAGCGGGCAACGGCGGGTACGCCGTGCTGCCCCAATCGATCAAGGACGCACAATCGCGGCCCGACCTCGTATCCAAGAATGGCCCCGTCGTCTTGATGAACGGTGTCAAGGACAATGCCGAGATCGGACGCCTGTTGAAGTCCGGCGACCAGCGCTACGCTGCCGGCGCCGAAATCGACAAACACGCGTTGGAAGTTGGGCGCAAATACACTGACGCGCAGGCCTATTACGAGCAGGAACAAAAAGTCGGGCACCCCGGGGACGGAGGTGGACCGGCTCCCGGTGCGCGAACACTGTTCGTCGACGGCGCCATCCAGTACGACTCGTCGTCGCTTGTGACGTCCGGGACACCGGCCTCGGCGGCGGGACAAATCCAAGACATCCTCGCCGGATCAAGCATGGACAAAATCGCCGTACACGACGCACTCACCGGCGAGCACGGTCAGGACTACATCCATGACCTGATGACGACGCGGTGGAAGGACCCCGGCGTCGCCGGAAGTATGTTCGCCACCGCGGACCACGATGCGCGCATGGACAATCCGGCCGACCCCAATGATCGGTTCACCTCGCGCCTGACCGGCGAAACGATGCGGGCAGTCACCCAATACGCACACTCGCACGACGGTTGGGAAGCGCTCAAGGACATCCCCAACACCGACGGAAAGTCAGTGGGACAACTCAATCCGGAACTTCTACGGACCCTGGCACACTCGATGGCGCCATACGCCGACGATCTCGCCGGCCGCCACGATCCGGCAATGCTCGGATTCGACGCCGAAGGGCTCCTCCCCGGACATGAGAGCGTGATCCACGACCCGGGCACCCAGAACTTTGAAGGCGCATCACGGATGTACGCGCTGTTCGGGGGAGATACGCAGGCTGCCCAGACCTTCTACGGACAGGCCATCGACGACCTGAAGAGCGCCGCCGTCCACTACGGCCACGACCCCAATGCTGGATCGGCCCAAGACGATATCGATCTCATCGGCCACCTGCGCGGCCTCGTCGATGAGGGCGTTGCCTACTCGAGCGATGACGCCGCTTCCTCCGCCCTCAAGGCCGCCCAGCAGTCATACGAAATGAAGAAGATGGTCTACGAAGCAGGGTTCAAATTCCTTGACCTCGCTCCCGCCCCATCCGGCGACGCGTCCAATCTCGTCGTCGGCACGATGAAAGATGAGGCGCTGAAGGCGCTGATCGGGCAAGCGCCTGATCCCAACAACTTCAAATCCGAGGATTACGCCAACACCGCTGTGCCCCACGGCCCCAACGTCGAGAATTTCGGTGCCATCCGCGAGCTCATGGCAACCTCGATCCCCGGCGATGTGCGGTCACAACTCGATAGCCGATTCGTCAACGACCACCCTGGCTGGTTTGACAGCAACGGACACCTCCGCTCGCCGGCCGAGATTGCGGCGATCAAGGATGGAGAGACCCCGAAATACGGAAGTCAACAAATCCGTTCCGGATTCGGCACCATCATCCATCAACTCGGCGATCAGTCAGGAAACAGTGACGACGACAAGCTCGAGACGGTGCGCGACGAGGTCACCAGCAAATCATCGGAGCTGAACAAGAAATGATCGACGTGAGAGATGCGGCGCGTTCCGCACGCTTGCCTGTGGTTGTACTGATGCTGTGTGCCGCATTGCTGGCCGGATGTACTCATGAGAGTCCACCGCCGGCGCCGGAGGTGAAACGGCCGCCGGTTCCGTATTCGGTTGTCTGGTCCGGGGCGTCGGGTGTTGATCTGAATTCGCGTCCGGCAGAGCTGATTCGGGCGAGTCTGGAGTCGGCGACGATGGCCCGGTGGGCGGGCGTGAAGTTCGCGTTCCCGGGGTACGACGAGGCGTTGGCGTCTGACGCCAAGTACAGCGAGTTATTCGGCCTCAAATGGCAGGAGCCGAACACCAATCCTCGGGATGACCCGCAACCGTGGTTGTACAACTATCACATCGGAGCGATGACCCATGCCGATGATCGGGTTACGGCGACGGTGTGCACATTACGGCGATTCGATCGGTCCACATTGAGTAAAACGCCTCCAGGTCCCAACGACACACCGTGGCAGACGTTTGGGGGCGTGACTCAACCGGTGACCTACACCGTCGAGCTCACCAGGAAGACGACCGATCCTGATCAGCCCACGGGTGCTCCTGATCGTTCACCGGAGGACCATGATCCGCACGGCTCGAAGGTGCCGTCGTGGAATGTGTTCGGCGACTGGTCAATTCGCGAGATCAGCAATGATATCGACGGTGACTACACCCAACCTGAATGCACGTCGTGGTGGCGGCAGGTATTTCCGGGGTGGACTGCGCCAGCCGACGCGCCACACCGATTCACCCCGCCGTTTCCGATGAGCGACTGGGAGTGGCCCAACGTCACCGGTGTCGACAGTCTTCCGATGAACTACCCGGAATGGATTGAGCGGACTGGTGACAAGGCGTGAGCCAATAACTATCAACCTTTCTGTGGTTAATGATCGACAATCAAGAATTAATGGTTGGTGCACGCGGTAAACCCCCGGTCACCACGCGAAAGCCGGTGAAGCGGGCCTGCGCCGGGTCCGCGAAGTCTGACATCTCCGACTAACATGCAGAGAGCAACCATCACTGGTGTTCACGCGCGACCCCCCAGGTGCGTCCAGGATGAACCAAGTGCGGGCAGCGTCGTGCGTTGTTCCGCCAACGAGGGCCACACGACGTCGGATTGGATTGCACACGGATGACTGTTCCGTCACCACAGGCTCTGCCGTTGACCGACGGGCAGCGCGCCATCTGGCTGGCCGGGCGTGCCCGACCGACCGAGAACTTCATGGTGTCGCAGGTGACCGACATCGTCGGCCCGGCCGACGCCGACCAGCTCGCTGCTGCGGTGGCGCGGGAAATGGCCGCGCTGACGATCGCGTCGGTCCACTACTCCGACGACCAGCAGCCCGCGGTCATGCAGCCCGGTTTGTACTCGGCCGAGCCGGACCGCGTCGACTTCCGTGACGAGACCGACCCGGAAGCGGCCGCGTGGAGCTGGATTGATGCACGTGAACATGCGCCGGTCGTCTTCGCCGACGGCGCCACCCGCTACTCGGCGATCCTGACCATCGGCGACGAGCGGCACCTCATCTACTGCCAAGGCCATCACCTCAGCTACGACGGCTACTCGGCAGGCGTCGTGGCGTCGTTGCAGGGGGCGCTGTATTCGGCGGCCTCGCGTGGCGACGAGCTGCCCGCGTTGCCGGCCGTCGACCTCGGTGTGGCCCTGCGCGAGGAAGGCACCTACCGGCATTCGTCGGATCTGCCGGCCGACCGGGCGTACTGGAAACGCGCCACCGCGGGTGCGCATGCGGTGGCGTCGATGTCGGGACGCTACCGGGCGGCGTCGAGTCGCGGTGTGGTCCGTGAAGACGTGATCTCCGCAGACCTGGTGGAGCGGCTGGGCTGGTTGTCCGAGCGCACCGAGCGGTCGTTGTCGTCGGTGCTGGGTGCGGCGATCCTCGGGTTCCAGGCGCGGATCACCGGCGCCACCGACCAGACGATGCTGTTCCCGGTCACCGCGCGTGTCACGCCGGAGCAACTGGGCTCTCCGGTGCCCCACTCCAACATGGTGCCGCTGCGGGTGGAGGTCGGGGAGTGCACGACGGCGGCAGAGTTGTTGGCGGGCACGTCGTCGGCGATCCGCGGTGCGCTGCGCCACCAGCGGTACCGGTATGAAGACATCGTCGCCGAGCTCGGGCCGCGGGAAACGCGCGCACTGTGCGGGCCGCGTGGCATCGACGCACCGCAACTCAACCTGATGCTCTTCGACCACGGCATCACCTTCGACGGGTGCGCGGCCACCTACAAGGTCTTCAACATCGGGCCCATCGACGACGTCGCGTACCTCGTCTACTACGGCGGCGCCCACCGCGATCTCAGCACGCTGCGCATCGGGTTCCGCGCCAACCCCGACCGCTACACCGACGCCGAACTCGACGAGATCCAGATGCGTTTGCATCGTTGGGTTTTCACGTTTGTGACCGCGTTGCTCGACGAGAGTCGGACTCCGGTGCATGACCTGCCGGTGCTCTCGTACGACGAGGAGCAGGGGTTGGAGGGGGTGATCGACGCTGATCGAGTAGCTTCTGAGCGGAGCGAGGCAGCGTATCGAGATCACCGCCGCGCGATCATCGTCGACCCCCACGGACACCGCATGCTCCCCCCGGGCATCGTCGGGGAAGTGCTGCTCTCGCCGCCCGACGGGCAGGACGGGGAGTTCAGCGCATCCGGGCATCGGGCGCGGTGGAAACCGGAAACGATCAGCACCGGAACGCCGGTTCTCGAGTACGCCGGGCACGTCGACGACGTCATCGACCTCGGCGACAACACCGTCGACCTCTATGCCCTCGACGACCTGGTGCAATCCTACCCGAGCGTCGCCGCGGCGGCGAGCACCTGGGCGTTGGGTGAGCTGACCATTCACGTTGCGCTGCATCCCAAGTCGCCCGCCGACATCCGGCAACTGCTCACCGAACACCTCATCCGGGCGTTGCCGCGGGCCGTGCGCCCGGACCGGCTCGAGCTGCTCGACAGCACGTATCTCGGCGTCGTCACCGCGCTGCGGATCACCCGACGCGGCGCGAATGGGGCTGCGCCGCTGGAGATTGCGGCCCGCGGATCGTCGGTGGTCATTCCCGGCGTCGACCTCACGCCTGCTCGTGCGTCGGTTGTGTACGCGGAAACTTCTGTGCCGCTGCGTGCTGTGGCCGATGCTAATCGGATGACGTTGGTGCACACCGCGTTGGCCGCCTACGTCGGCTACGCCGGTGGCGCCCGCGACCTGGTGGTCGGCACACCCGACCCCGCCGCGTCGAATCGATTTGCGCCGACCGACGCACTGGCCGCGCACACCGACATCCCGCTGCCGCTGCGCAGTCAGATCCGCCCCGACATGACCTTCTCCGCCGCGTTGGAGTCAGTCACGTTGGCGGACAACGCCACTCGCGACGATGCGCTGCGTCGGGCCGCTGCCGAGGTCGACGTGCTCGACGTCCACCTCACCGCCACCGCCCGACCCACCTACGCACTCAACCTCGCCGACCTCGGCGAGACGCCACACCCGCCGGCAGTCCCGTACGGGCTGGACTTCCAGATCGTGCCTGATTCCGATGCGGGGGTGGCGTTGCGGTTGCGGTATCCGACGTCGGCCGTCGACGCCGCGCGGGCCGACGAGATCGTCGGGGCGGTCGCGGGTCTCGTCGAATCCGGGTTGGCTGATCCGACGCGGACGATCGGGGAGTTGCTGGCGGGACAGCCCGTCGTCGACGACTCGCCGGCAGCTGCTGCGACGCTGGGCGAGATTCTGGAAGCCGCGTTGGTTGAGCATCGGGATTCGGTTGCGCTGGAAGACTTTTCCGCATCATCACCGGTGCAGCTGACCTACGGTGATCTGGCGGTCGCGGCCGGGGAAGTGGCGCGCGAGCTATTGGCGCGTGGCGTCGGGCCCGGTGACGTGGTGGCGTTGCACCTGGGGCGTTCGGCGTATTCGGTGATCTGCACCGTTGCCGCCGCGTGGGTGGGTGCGGCGTTTGTGCAGCTCAACCCCGACGATCCGGTGGATCGCAAGCTCGCGGTGATCGGCGAATCCGGTGCGCGCGTGGTGCTCGGGTGGCAGGCGGGGGAGTTGCCGGGGCTCGAGGGTCTCGATACGCCCTCCGCTAGCGCGTCGGGCTACTCGACCGGCGGTAATGCTGATCGAGTAGGCACCGAGCGGAGCGAGGCGCCGTATCGAGATCACACCGTCGGCGAGATCGTCGTCCGTCGGGAATGGGCTATCCCGCAGTGGCTTTCGTTCAATACCCCGCCGACGCTGGAACCGTTCGCCAGCGTGCCCGTCGACTCCGTGGCGTACCTGACGTTCACCTCCGGCACCACCGGCGCACCCAAGGGGGTGGCGGTCACCCATCGTGGGCTGCTGCCGTGGGTGCAGTCGGTCACCGACGCCGCGCAGGTCACCGCTGACAGCCGGGTGCTGCACAACTACAGCGTCGTCTTCGACGCGCATCTCATCGAGGTCATCCCCACCCTGGCCGCCGGCGCCACCATCGTGGTGTGCCCGCCGGAGATCATCGGCGGCAACGAACTTCGCGCGCTGCTCGAAACCCGCGAGATCAGCACCTTCTTCAGCACGCCGTCGGTGCTGGCGACCGTGGAGAGCCCGGGCGGCGGCACCGACCTGCAGGCGCTGAAAACTGTTGTGGTGGGCGGGGAATCGCTCAGTCCGGCGTTGGCTGCGCCGTGGGCCGTGAGTCGACGGCTGGTCAACTTCTACGGGCCCACCGAAACCACCGTCGCGGTCACCGGCGACGCCCCCGTCGACGTCGACCGCCCGATCACCATCGGCACACCGTTGGCTGCGGTCACCGCGCACGTCCTCGACGCCCGACTACGACCGATGCCGGCCAACGCGATCGGCGAGCTCTACATCGCCGGACCGTCGTTGGCGCGCGGCTACGTCGGCCAAAGTGGCCAGACGGCAACACGATTCGTCGCCGACCCGTTCACGTCCGGCGCGCGGATGTATCGCACCGGCGACCGCGTACACCGCGCGTCCGACGGCCGACTGGTGATCCACGGCCGCGTCGACGAGCAGATCAAACTGCACGGCATCCGCATCGAACCCGCCGAGATCAATACCGCGCTGCTGCGGATTCCCGGTGTGCGCGACGCCTACACCGCGCTCGCGCCCGACCATGCCGGCGAGCAGGTGCTGGTGTCGTGGATCGTCACCCACGACGTCGTGCGCAGCGGTGCGATGTCCGGCGATGCGATCCGGAGTCGGCTGCGGGAATTCCTGCCGCGCACATACCTTCCCACCGCAGTGGTGCCCGTCGACGCGTTTCCGCTGACCGCCAATGGCAAGGTCGATCATCGGGCGCTGCCGGATTGGCGCGCCGCGTCGTTGGGTGGGATTGCTGCCAACGACCTGGAAGAGGTTGTGCTCAAGCACTTCCGGGCTGCTCTGGGGGCCGAATCGATCGGCGTGCGGGACAACTTCTTCACCCTCGGTGGCGACTCGTTGCGCGCCGTCGAAGCTGCCGGTGCGATCGAACGTGAGATCGGGCGGCTGGTTCCGGTACGACTGTTCTTCGATTACTCCACCGCCCGCGCGCTGGCCGGGGTGCTCACCGAGGAATCGACCTACAACTCGGCGGTGGCCACCATGGTGCCCGCCGACGTCGACGGCCCCGTCCCGATGGCACCGTTCCAGGCCCGATTCTGGTTCTTGCACAGCGCTTTTCCGACGTCGCCGGCGTACCTGGTGCCGATGTTCCTGCCGACACCGGCTGATGCCTCCCGCGAGGAGGTGGCCGGCGCGGTCAACGCGCTGGTGATACGACACGACACGCTGCGCACCATCTACGCCAACGGCGCCAGCGGGCCGACGATGCAGATCCTCGACAGCCTGGAGCTCGACCTGCCGGAGATCGACCCGCATGACTCCGACGCCGTACACCGGCATCTCACAACACCTTTCGACCTCAGTGCGCAACCGCCGGTGCGGGTGGCGTTCATTGAGGGGCACGGTGTTGATGGACCGAGTGGTGTGGGTCGTGGCGTGTTCCTGGTGGTGCATCACCTGATTGCCGACCGTGAGTCGGTGGTGATCCTGCAGCGCGAGCTGGCCGCGCTGCTGCGTGGGGAGACGCTGCCCGAGCTGGGCTACACCTACGCCGACACCGCGCGCTGGCACATCGACCTGCTGCACGGTCTGCGACCGGAACTGCTCGAGTTCTGGGAACGCCAACTGCGTGGCTTCGGCGCAATGGAGTTGTCGCGCACACCCATTGAGGATCCGACGCAGCGTCCGCCGATCATCACCGTCGACAAGGTGTACCACCACGGCTTCACGCTCACCCATGAGCAGCACGTCGGTATCTCCGACGTCGCACGACGCCTGGGCGCCACCGAGTTTCACGTGCTGCATGCCGCGCTGGCGTTGACGATCGCGGCGCAGGCCAACACCGACGACGTGCTCGTGGTGGCACCCACTACGCTGCGTCATCGACTGCGTGGCGGCGACCTGGTGGGCGCGTTCATCACCGGAGTTCTGTTGCGCACCACGCTGACTGCCGACGCCGACGCCGACGGATTCGTGCAGTCGATCAAGAACAACGACGTCATCTGCTTCGACAATGCGCTGATCCCCGTCGAAGAGATCGGCATGCGCATCGACTTCACCAAGTTGATCCCCGGACACCTGCCCGTGCAGGTCGGTTTCACCTACGACGTCGTCGACGATCTGTACCCGCTGGTCACCGACGACGAGCCCAGTGCCGCGCTCAGTGAGCTGGAATTGCATGTGACAGCGGCACGTTCGGCCACCGAGACGCAGCTGGTGTTCGGGTGCGCCGACCCGCTGGTGCGTTCCGAGGACGGCTGGATGCTCATCGAGCGGTTCCGGATCGCGCTCGACATGCTGCTCGCCGGTGGGGTCATCGACTACGGCCGGCTGCGCCTCTCGTCGGACCGGCCGGTGCCCGGCGGACCGGAGGACCGGTTCGCCCGGCTGGCTGGGGTTGCGCCGCTCGTGGAGTAGATGGCCTCGATCTACCGCTCGCCCGGCTGTTTGTGCTGGCCTCGGTATATCGCTCGCCCAGGGGCTCGCGGCACTCGACCAGCGTTCGGTGCTGGCATTTCATGCTGGTCGAGTAGGCCCGGTCGCGCAGCGAGCGGACCGTATCGAGGCCACCGGGCCACCGCATAGAAACCCCCGATCTCGCGAGAAACACTCCGCGTGCGCAGTGTTTCTGGCGATATGGGGGGTTTCTGTTTGGCCGGACGCCGAGAGTCACTCTCGGTGCGCTTGGCGTCGCGCGGTGTCATTCGAGTAGGTGAATCCGATGGGGGCTTGGTCGTTTGGCTCAATTCGCTGGTTGGGCGTGTGACGATGGAGCGCGAGTGCAGCGTTGCGTTCACTTTCGTGGCGTAACCACCCGATCCGTCTGATCTGAGGAGCACCCATGACCGCAGAGCAGCTACAGCCGTCCCGGCGCGAGCGGCGTTGTCGACGACAACGTCACCTGACCGCCGCGGTCATCACGCTGACGGGCGTCGGGCTGCTTGGCGGGGTCGTCGACGGGGTTGGTGCGGCGAATGCGGTTGATCCGGGCACCCTGCGGTCGAACTGCATCTTCTCGTCGGAAACTGAACGGGCACAGAACATTCAGACATGTCTTGTGGCATCGCCGTCGATGAAATCTCAGGTGATCATCAAGGTGCGCCCCTCCGACCAGGAGGCCGGCGGCGACGAACAGGGCGTCTACCTTCTCGGCGGCCCGGTGACGTCCGGCACCACGCTTGGTGAGGCGTTCGGCAGCAGCTACAACCTGGTGGTTGTGCTCGGCGGCGTCGATGCCTATTCGACGAACTGGCGCGGAATCCCGTTGGATGCCAAGGGAAATCCGCTCACGAATCTCACCGGAGGTCTCTACACGCCGCGGTGGGAGGACTTCATCGCCGACGAACTGCCCGGCTATCTGCAGACCAACTTCGACGTCGACCCGACGAACAACGCGATCGTCGGACTGTCGGAATCCGGTGGGCAGGCAGTGAATCTCGCGCTCAAGCATCCCGACCTCTTCAAAGTTGTGCTCGCGATCTCCGGCTACTACCACACCGACAATCCGCTTGGCTGGTTCCTGATCCCGGAGGTGCTGCGAGAGGTGGCCGGTGTCTCCAATGCGTCCACCGCCATGTGGGGCAATCCCTTTGCGCGGGATAATGATTGGGCAGTCAACGATGTCTCGAAGAACATCCGGCTCAGCAAGGCCAACGACCAGACGATCCTGCTGGTGGCCGGCAACGGGCGACTGCGGTCGTGGGATGAGTTCCGCGAGCTCTGGAGTGCCGGCGGCATCCGCAATGTGGTCGGCAGTATTGCGCTCGAGATGTTGTCGGCGTTGTCGGCGCGGTTGATCAGGGTGATGGCCGTGCTGCGGGGTCTGCCGGTGCAGGTTGCCATCTCCGACGGCGCGCACTCGGTGGTGCACTGGACTGAGGATCTGCCGTCGTACGTGGCGTTCGTCGAATCCGGGTTGGCGAAGTATCGGACTGGTGGGCAAGGGGTTTCGGTGTCTGGAGTGTCGGTGTCTGGGGTGTCGGTGCCGGGGTTGTCTGTGGCGGGGGTGTCGTCGGTGGGGGTGTCGGCGCTGGGTGGTGCGGCTGGGGTCGCGGCGTCGTCCGTGGTGTCGGTGGCTTCTGGAGATGTGGCTGAGTCTGCGACTGTGCCTTCGGGGACTGCCGGTGCTGCAGCGGAGAGTGCTGCGGCGGGGAGTGCGGAGGCGAGTTCGGGGGCGTCGGTTGCGTCGGGGTCGGTGGGACCGGGGTCGGTGCCGGGGGCGTCTGCGCCGGCGGTGCCTGCGCCATCGGGATCAGAGCCATCGGCGCCGCTGTCGTCGGTGCCGGACTCGCCGTCGGTGCCGACTGCCCCAGCCGGGACGACGTCGCAAAAGCCGCAGGTCACGGGTGCAGAGGCCGGTTCCGGTTCTGGTGCGGTGAGTGGGTCTGATGGTGGTTCGGGGAGTGGGGCGGTCGGTGGTGCTGCTGGGTCGGAGGGTTCGTCGGCTGGGTCGGGTGGCGGTGGGGCCGACGGGAGCGCAGCGGGTGGGCCGGGGGCGTCGTCGAATCCGTAGGAAGTGGGGCGGCTGGCGGATGGAACTGACCACCTGGTGGCCTCTGGGGCCGTTTGGTAGCCCGCCCTCTCGGTCAACTGCAACAACCGAGAGGGCGGCGTTGAACCAACAGGTGAAGTTCCTTCCGTGATTACAATGGTCAAACTCGAATCGTCTTGCCGCAGTTGCCGCACTTCATCAGACCGTGCCGGGCCACCCGTACTCCTACGAAGGTGTATCGGCAATACGGGCAAGTGAGAGTTGGGACAGATGGCATTTCAGTTTCCTCTTCTGCTTGATGTCAATGCGGCTGCATTAACGGTTGATGGCAACAAGTCTCACCTCTCATGGGCGGCACTGGACAGTCAGCATGCCGGGTGAGTGCGATGGCTGTGGCTGGATTGCTTCCCCTAGATCCAGCGCCAGTACACTTCTGTTGCCTTCTATCTTTTTTCGGTGACTGTCGTGTTCGGATGCCGACGGGCGGTCGCGGAAGTGACGTACCGTCCCGTAATTGCGCTGCGATGATGGGTTCCGGCACTGCGATTGCCCCCGTGCTCGGTAACGGTCGTACGGGGATTTCGCGCCGCAGTTCCCTGCGTGACATATCGGCCGGTGATTGCGCTGCGCGCGTGTCCTTTTGTCATTTTTGTTCCTTTGGTCGACCGACTCGGGTTTGAGTCGGACAACTACTACTAAGTGCTGCGCGTGGACAAACTCCTGAAAGTATTCTCAGAATTCTTGTGGTCAGTTCAAGTCAGCTGCGATTCCTAGCCCTCTTTGCGTCATTCGATGATTTTGCGGCAGCACGTTCCACCATAGAACGGCCTTGTTCGAGTGGTACGGACCGTCGTGCCGCCCGAGCGGATTGCGTTCCAAGAGAAGATCTTTCGATCAGTTGATGGATGCTGTACGGCGACGTGTTCATGACGGCTTCCTTCCTAGCTTCTTCTTTTGGTAGGCGATCATGTTCCCAACGGCTTTGGCGCCGCCGACGATCCCTACGAGGTCGGCGATTTCTTGGTGGCTGTACCCCTGCGACGAGAGCACTAGGGCGATCTTGGCGTGGGTGGTGCTTACCGAAGCCAACGCATCACGAACTTCCGAGCTGGTGACGACGGTCTCTTCGATACCGCGGATCGAGGTGGTAAACATAGCGAGTGTTTCGTCATCGGCGACGAACTCCTTCTGGCGATGGAGAACCTCCGCGTCATAATGCTTGCGGTAACAGTTGGCGAATTTGTACAGGCACTGCCCGATAAAATAAGTCCGGAGGCTCGCTCCTTTGGCAGGGTCCCACTTGCCCGCCATGAGCACCTTGTTCTTGAAGTAGTCGAGCGCTTCGATCACGGTGTCTGTCGCAATGTCGTTGACGGTGTGCTCGTGGGTTGGCCAGTTGTCGAGGGTCGGTAGACCAAATCTAGTTCGTTGCCTGACCTTCGCGTAGATCGATCGGTTGTGTAACCAGCTCACGATGACCGCGTATCCGTAGCGGGCGAGTTCTTCTGCGACAGGCTTCCAATCGTGGTCCGCGAATGAACTGAGTTGGAGTTTTAGGAGCAACTCCTCGTCCCCTCCGAGCCTCTCGGCGAGCTCTGCGGTCTTTTGATCGAACTCCGCGTCGGTCAACCAGTCCTCAACGTTTGCGGTCTCGTCCGGTTCTAAGTGCGCGCCATCACCAGGTGTGCCCTGGGCGGGCCGGGGCGCTTGATCCATGGCTATGTCTCCGGACGTGCGAGGAATGACACCCTCAGCCCTTCGGGTGTCGTTTCCTCTTAAGTGACCGAACCAGGCGGATGACTGAATGTTCCTGAAAAATTCTTTTCCGGCCGCGTCGATCGATCGCTGCCATCATTCTACCTGCACAAACGCCCACAGCTGGGCGCCCTCCTAAGCCATGCCGGGAGGAAGTCCTGAACGTGATCCGCTGACGCAATCACGCGTTCGTGGTGTGCGAGCGCACCTCAGTCATGGCGGTTACCCTCCTCCGCCGTGTGATCGCCGAAGTGATCGAGGTACCGAGAATTCGCGCATACCTCGGGGTTCGTTCGATGCCGGTTCGGCGTTGTCGTCGAGGCGGGCGGGACGTGGCGCCGACGCAAGGTCCTGTGGATAACGTGGGGTTCGTGTGACCGGTGTTGTCTGGTGAATGGTCGAATACTTGTAGTGCGTAGGAATGATCCACAGAATGGGCGCTGTCGATTCTGTGGGACCATTCTTTGTCAGTGTCCTGTGCTAGCGCGAATTGTCCACAAATATGCTGGTAGATATTGCTTCGAATGCGTGTTCGATATAGCCTGGATGCATGACTCTGGGGGATATCACCACCGCACTGATCGACGTTCGGTTCGACGATCTTGGCGACGCTGAGATCGTTTCTGCACTGTGCGAGTTGTCGACGATCCGCAATCTCGTCGACCATCACGCCTCGGTGCTCGCTGCTGCGGTTGAGCGTCGTGGGATCGCGAAGAAACGCGGTCAGCGTCCGGTGGAAATGCTGATCGGGTGTGGGGCGGCGCCGGCGGTGGCATCCCGCTGGGTGCGGGTCGGGCAGGGTGTGGCGACTCTGCCGATGATCGGTGGGCACACCGAACTGGGTGGCATCTCGAGCGAGCACGCGGACGCGGTCGTCAAAGGCTTCCGCCACATCGAAACCCGAGTCGGGGAACCTCTCGACGACGACGTTCGTGATGCGACGATGACCGCGCTTCTCGCGCAAGCAGTCTCGGGTGCCACACCCGCGGAGATCTCGGAGTTCGCGCGTGCCACCGGCAATGGGCTCGTCACCGACGCTGACGCTGCGGGTGAGGCCGCAGAAGGTGAGGGTGAGGACGGCGAGGCTGGTGAGGGTGTGGTGCCGCGGGTGCCGGCCTCAGAGGACCGTCGGATCAATGCGTTCACCATCACCCGTGAACCCGATGGTCGTTCGACGGTGCGGGGTGATCTGGATGTGGTGATCGCGGAGAAACTGCTCACCACGATCACCGCGTTCGCCCAACCCCGCCCCGAACCCGATGGCAGTCGTGATGCCCGCACCCCAGGACAAATCCGGGCCGACGGGTTGGAAGCGGCACTCGACGCGCTCGCCCGGGCGGACACCACGCTGATTGGGGCGCCGAACACACATGTGTCACTGATGTACCCGGTGGATGCGCCGGAAAATGCGCGATTCGCGTTTCTCGGGTCGGTGACCGAGCGGACCGCGAAATTGTTGTCGTGTGATTCGGTGGTCACCGAATTCACCGTCGACGGCGAGGTTGTTCCGGTGACGGTGTCTGATGAGCGTCGATTGTTCACCGGGAAACTGCGTAAAGCATTAGTCCTGCGCGATGGTGGGTGCATCAAATGCGGGGCGCACGCCTCGCGTACTGAAGGTCACCACATCAAACAGTGGATGGACGGTGGGAAAACGTCGTTGGATAACGGATGCCTGCTCTGCTCGTCATGCCACGCCGCAGTCCACAACGACGGCTGGGACATCGTGATGGGCCACGACCGCCACCCCTGGCTCATCCCACCCGCCAGCGTCGACCCGACACGACAACCATTGCGGTCCTACCACCGCCGAACCATGCGCCTCGACGACGTCGCCGCATGATCACCGCGCGCCGCCACGTCGGCCGGCTGACCCCGCAAACACGATCCCGGGCGCCACCGACCAAGCCCGGCAGGTCCGCCACCGGGCCCGCCCACACAAACTCACCTGACGGACGGCAGACACCACCGCCCGTCCGCGATCTTTGAGAATTGAATACAGACAGGCGCGCGGGGGATAACCCCGGCGTGGCCGCACCCCGGCGCCCGGCGATCACGCCCGCGGACGACGCTGCGGCCACCCGGGGAACCCCCGGGACCTGGATCTCGATACCGTGCCTCGCTTCGCTCGGTACCACTCGATCAGCAGCAGGTCGTGCGCTCGATGCCACGCGAACTGCGATGAGATCGCTGCGCTCGGCACCACCTCGATCAGCGATGATGCGCTGCGGGAGGTATCACTCGATCAGCAATCGATGCGCTGCGCTCGGTACCACTCGATCAGCACCCACACTGGCCGAGTAGCGACGCGCGAGCGCAGCGAGCCCGACGCGTATCGAGGCCCACTCATCAGCGACGAGCAGCAGTGACCCAGCCTCGGTGAGAGCGCGTCACCGCGTCAACTATCGGTCCGGTGTTCCTCTCCTACCGAGGCTGTGTCACCGGAATCCCGTGTTAATGAGCAGGCTGGGCAGAACAAGTCTGCTCGCGATCGTGTGACCAGCGAATGAAGGATCGTTCGCGGGTGACGACATCGCTCGTAAGCGAGACGATGGCCAGGCGTGCGGCACCAAAGCGTGTCGGCGAACCACATTCGGATGGCTGCGGCCGCCGGACTGAGCAGTGCCCCGAATCGGACACCGTCACCACCCGCCCCCGTGCTGGATTCGATACATTCAGGGGGTTGAGTGAACAACCGCACGCTGAACACTCACACGCTGGATTAACGCACGCTCGACCAACGCACGATCAGCACAACCGCATGATCGGCCCGCACGATCGTCCCGCACACGCTGGAACACCGGCGCGCGGCACAGCAAAGGAGCGCAGTGACCGACAGCCCGTCGACGCCCGACGAGACGCCCGACACCGGTTCCAATGACGCGTCCGGCGATAAGCCGGGCAGCGGCGGGAGTGACGGGAGCGGCGCGAAACGTCGTCGATGGCTTCCGTGGGTTGCCGGCATCGGCGGGGTCGTCGTGCTTCTGGCACTCGCCGTTGGATACCTCGGATACCTGGCCAGCAGCGCCAAGAGCGACATCGAGACCGCACGCACCGCCGGCACCGCGGCCAAGGACGCCATGATCGGCGGCGACGTCGAGAAGGCCAAGTCGGAGGCGGCGGCCGCCAACACCGCGGCGCAGTCGGCGCACGACGCGACGTCGAATCCGGTGTGGAGCGTCGCGGCGGCGATCCCGTGGCTCGGATCGCCGCTCAAGAGCACCCAGCAGATGACGACCGCGGTCAGCGACCTCACGTCGAAGGTCCTGGTCCCCAGCGCCGACCTCACCGAGACCATCAGCCCCGCCACCCTGCGCGGCCCCAACAACACCATCAACCTCGCCAAGCTCTCCGCCGCGCAGCCGCAGCTGAACACCATCGCCACTGACGCCCAGCAGATCGACCAGCAGGTGTCGCAGATCCCGGGCTCGTGGTTGTCGTCGGTCTCCGACGCGCAGCAGCAACTCGCCGAGCAGGTCGGCGAGACCACCCGCTTCGCCCAGGGCACCGACGTCGCCGCGAAACTCGTGCCGACGATGCTCGGCGGCCAAGGTCCGCGCTCGTACCTGCTGGCCTTCCAGACACCCACCGAGGCGCGCGGAACCGGCGGCGTGATCGGCGGCTTCGGCATCATCGAGGCCGACAAGGGCGGCTTCGAGAAGGTCAAACTCGCACCCAACACCGAACTCACCGCGCCGGCGTCGGTGAACCTCGGCGACGAGTTCAACAACAGCTACAGCCTGCTGCGCCCGACGACCTTCGTCCCCAACGCGAACCTCAGCGCCCACTTCCCGTACGCCGCGCAGATCCTGATGTCGATGTGGCAGAACCAATCTGGGCAGAAACTCGACGGCGCACTGGCCATCGACCCGATCGCGCTGAGCTACATCCTCAAGGTGACCGGCCCGGTGAAACTGCCCGACGGCGAAACCATTACCGCCGACAACGTCGTACCGATCACGCTGTCGTCGTCGTATGTGCGTTTCGCCAACGACAACACGGCGCGCAAAGAGTACCTGCAGACCATCGCCGCAGCCGTCTTCGACAAGCTCAGCAGCAGCAACGCCAGCGCCAGCGGCATCCTCAACGCGCTCGGCCGGGGTGTGTCGGAGAACCGGATCATGATCTACAGCTCCCACCCTGAGGAGCAAAAGGTCTTGGAGACAACCAATCTCGCGCACACCATCGACTCGTACAAGGGTCCGTTCGCCTACGTGCTGGTGCGCAACCAGGCCGGCAACAAGATCGACTACTACCTCAAACGCGAGATCACCTACACCGCCGGAAGCTGCGACGGCCCGTCGCGCGACAGCACCGTCACGGTGAAGCTGACCAACACCCTCGACGACCTGTCGTTGCCCGACTACGTGATCGGCAACATGGGGGTGAAATCGTTCCTCACGACGCCCAGGGGAACCAACTTCGCCAACGTGCAGCTGCTGTCGACCACCGGGTCGAAGGTGACGAAGATCGAAGTGAACGGCGATGAGCGCTCGGTGATCACAACCAGCGAACTCGATCACCCGAGTTCCCGTACCACGGTGTTCATCCCGCCAGGCAAGACGGCGACGATCACCTATCACCTCACCGAGCCGACGTCGGCGACCGGCCCCGCGAAGGTGCCCGTGCAGCCGCTCGTCGACCAGCCGACCGTCAAGGTCGACGTCCCCGAATGCTCGTGAGCCCCAACGAGATTCCCGGTGGGGTTTCCAATGGGCCTCCCCAATCCGCCATCTCGATCAGCGGACTGCGCAAGATCTACGACACCACCGTCGCCCTCGACGGCGTCGACCTCGAAGTGCCCGCCGGTAGCGTTCACGGCCTACTCGGGCCCAATGGCGCCGGCAAATCGACTCTCGTGCATGTGGTTTCGACGCTGATGAAGCCGACGTCGGGCACGGTGCTCGTCGACGGCGTCGACGTTGCCGAAGAGCCGCAGGAGGTTCGACGCCGGATCGGGGTCGTCGGGCAGTTCGCCACCGTCGACCATTCGCTGACCGGCATGGAGAACCTGGTGATGATCGGGCGGCTGTCCGGCCTGGGTTGGCGGTGCTCCAAACGTGCTGCGACCCTGCTCGATCAGTTCCGGCTCGGGGACGTCGGCAAGAAGCGGGTCGGCGCGTACTCCGGCGGTATGCGACGCCGACTCGACGTCGCGGCCGCGTTGATGGCGTCGCCGTCGGTGCTGATCCTCGACGAACCGACCACCGGCCTCGACCCAGCCAGCCGCATCGAACTGTGGGACATGTTGCGCGACTTGGTCTCCGACGGCACCACCGTGCTGCTCACCACGCAGTATCTGGAAGAAGCCGACCAACTCGCCGACCAGATCACCCTGCTGGCCGGCGGGCGCGTCGTCGGACGTGGCACACCTGGCGAACTGAAGGACACCCTCGATTCGACGCAGGTGGTGCTCACCCTCGACCAGGGCTCCGACGTCGACGACGCGGTAAAAGTGTTGACAGCGGCCGGATTTGAGCGGGTGCGCGAGGATCACGCGGGCGGTGTCAGCTCAGACGGTGTCAGCTCTACCGGTGTCAACGCTGCCGGGATCGCCATTCCGGTGCCGGCCGGTGAGGTCGCGACGACGAGCATGACGTCGGCGATCGGTTTCCTCGCCCGCGCCGGAATCGACGTCGTCGACGCGCATATCCACGCACCGACCCTCGACGACGTGTTCCTGAGGTTGACGTCGGGCGAGCTGTGACGGCGGCAGAGTTGTGACGGCGGGAGAGCTGTGACCGCAAAGGAAGTCGCGACGTCGGGCGGAATCGCTGTGCCGGGGTCGACTGTGACGTCGAGGCCGTCGTCGATCGGGTCGTCGTTGCGTGACATCGCGATCGTCGCGCTGCGGTACCGGCGCCTCGCGACGCGCACCCCGCTGCTGCTGTTGGTGTACATCGGTCAGCCGCTGATGTTTGTGTTGCTGTTCGCGTTCGTGTTCGGAAATGCGTTGGGCGGCGACAAGTATCGCGAGTTCCTGATCGCCGGCATCATGGCGCTCGGCGTGGCGTTCAACGGTGGGTTCAGTGCGGCGAGCATCGCCGAGGACGGCCGCTCGGGCATCATGACGCGGTTCGCGGTGCTGCCGATGTCGCGGATCGCGCCGATCGCCGGGCGCACCCTGTTCGACGTCGGCGTCAACCTGTTGTCGGTGGCGGTGATGGCGTCGATCGGGCTGCTGGTGGGCTGGCGGATCACCACCGGATTCTTTCCCGCGCTCGGCGGCATCCTGTTGCTGCTGCTGTTCGGGCAGGCGATCGCGTGGATGGGCTGCTTCGTCGGGATGGTGTCGCCGACCGGGGAAGTGGCGCAAAGCCTGATCGCTGTCGTGACGTTCCCGATGACGTTCATCTCGTCGGCGCTGGTGCCGGCGCAGAGCCTGCCGTCGGTGCTGCGGCCGGTGGCGGCGTGGAATCCGGTGACCACGCTGTCGCAGGCGTTGCGCGAGAGTTTCGGCAACCCGACGCTGCTGACCGCGCTCAACCCGGGCCCGCCGAACTGGGCCGCGCAGCATCCGTACGTCTATACCGCGGGGACGTCGTTGGCGATCATCGCGGTCACGGTGTCGCTGGTGGTGTGGCGGCTGCGGACGGAGCGGATTGTCGGGTAGCACCGGATTTCGGTGACACAGCGTCGGGTAGCACCGGATTTCGGTGACACAGCCTCGGTGGGAGAGCTACGCCGAACCGATGATCGACGCGACGACGCTCTCCTACCGAGTCTGTGTCACTGCTGCCCGGGCTGTGGCCGTCGGAGGTGCAGGCTTGCGCTTTCCGGAGGTGCAGGCTTTCGCTTTCGGAGGTGATGGCTTGCGCTGTCCGAGGTGATGGTCACGCTGACGGCAGCGCTCGGCGGGGTCGGGCGCAACCGATAGGGTGGCGGACATGAAGATGCTGTTCGTGTGCACGGGGAACATCTGTCGGTCGCCGATGGCCGAGCGGATGTGCGCGGGTATGTCGGCGTCGGCGGGGGTGCCGATCGAGTCGACGTCGGCCGGGGTCGGCGCCATGAACGGCGACGCCATGCACCGCCACGCCGTCGACGTGCTCACCGAACATGGTTACGACGCTTCGGATTTCGGTGCCCGCTACATTCGGCCGCCGTTTGTGCAGGAGTCCGACGTGGTGCTGTGCCTGACCCGCGAGCATCGCGCGGCGTGCCAGCAGTTGGTGCCGGTGCGGTGGAAGCGGGTGTTCACCGTCGTCGAATTCGCTGAACTGGTGGCTGCTGCGCCCGACGCGACGCTCGACGAGATCGTCGCCTCCCGCAACCGTCTCGACCCCAACGACCCGGCGCTCGACATCGTCGACCCGATGGGTAAGCCGCGTGAGGACTTCGAGCGCGTGTACGTCGAACTCGAGCCGCGGATCGCTGCGATCGTGGATTGGGCGGGCCGGCAAGCGGCTGTGTAGCTCTCACGTGCTGGTCGAGTAGCTCCGAGCCCCTGGGCGAGGGCGTATCGAGGCCACGCGACGCGGTGATGGGGCGTCGGGCCTCGATGCCCCGCTCGCCCAGCGACGAATTCGGCGGAACCGACGGGCCCGTGTCGGCGTCGAAAGTGTATGAGCTTCAAGTCTCTTCGTGAGTTCGCCCGGCAGTACGACGGCGTGTTCGCCGTGTCGCAGGCGGCCGAGTGTGACGTCAGCCGCCACAGTCTCCGACGCCATCTCGCCGCCGGAGACTGTGTGCGCATCGTCAACGGGGTTTACCGCCTCGGCGACCATCCTGAGACAGCCGAGGTGCGGATTCGGGTCGCGGTGCTGGCCAACGGTGGTCGCGCCGTGTTGTCGGGTCACGCCGCGGCGTACTGGCACGGGCTCGCCGACGATGCGCCGTCGACGATTGTGGTGTCGGTACCGCGCGGCACCCGCAGACGGACGATCCCCGGCGTGCGGGTGGTGTTCCGTAACCTCGCCGACCGCGACGTCATCGAGCGACGAGGTCTGCAGGTCACCGGCATACCGCTCAGCGTTCTGGAGGCAGCCGACGCCGTGGGCGTGGAGATCCTCGACAGTGCGCTGGTCCGTCGGCGCATCAATGTACGACAGCTCGACCAGGTGCTCGAGCGTCGGAAGGGCACGGTTCGGGTGGGCGCGCTGGAGACGTTGGTGGAGACCGTGCGGCCGGGTATGCGGTCGGTCGGGGAGCGCGGACTCGCGGCGGTGTTCACCGAGGGCGGCGTCACCGGATGGGTCGCCGACTATCCGTTGGGTGGCTACATCTTCGACTTCGCGTTTGTCGAGGAACGGATTGCCGTCGAATTCGACGGGTACGACCACGACCGCAAGCCGAGTCGCTTCTACCGCAACCGTCGTCGACGCAATGCGGTGGTGGCTATGGACTGGACGCCGCTGTACTACACGTGGAAAGACATTCTCGAGCGCCGGCAGGAGATTCTCGACGAGGTGGAGGCGGCTCGTGAGGCATCGCGGCGCCGGCTGGCGGGTCGGGATGGGCAGGCGGGTGGGGAG
>JAEYMI010000028.1 GCA_023461275.1 Actinomycetes bacterium
AGGCCATCGACGAGCCCGACGAGATGAGCCCGTACGCGCCGCGGATCACCACCATCAAGATCCCGATGGACAAGATCGGCGAGCTGATCGGCCCCAAGGGCAAGACGATCAACGGCATCACCGAGGACACCGGCGCCAACATCTCCATCGAGGACGACGGCACCGTGTTCGTCGGTGCCGCCGACGGACTGTCGGCACAGGCCGCGATCGACAAGATCAACGCCATCGCCAACCCGCAGCTGCCGAAGATCGGCGAGCGTTTCCTCGGCACCGTGGTCAAGACCACCGCCTTCGGTGCGTTCGTCTCGCTGCTGCCGGGTCGCGACGGTCTGGTGCACATCTCCAAGCTCGGTAAGGGCAAGCGCATCAACAAGGTTGAAGACGTGGTCAACGTCGGCTCCAAGCTGCGCGTGGAGATCACCGACATCGACGACCGCGGCAAGATCAGCCTGGTGCCCGTCGACGACGACGCCACTGCTGCGGCGCCGGCCGAAGCGGCCACCGCGGACGCCTGATCACGCCTGACGGGGTGAGCGCCTGACGCGCAATCGCCCTGACGCACAATCACATTGAAGCCCTCGGAGTGATTCCGGGGGCTTCAATGCGTCCGGGGGAGCACTCGAGGCGATAAAGACGGTGGCGTCCGGTGGGCATCCAGCGGTGGGCCAGGCAGGAGAGGAGTGGAGATGACCAGATATTCGCGTGTGTCGTGGACGTTCGCGGCTGCCGCGTTGCTGTTGATGGTCGCGTTTCTGTACGGACCCGCGCAGGTGTCGGGTGGTGGTCAGATGGACGGGCCGTTCCGTGGTGCGCTGTCACCTGATGCGGTAAGCGATGGATTTGTCGCGTACTGGCAGGCGGGTGCGGCCTCGTTGCCGAATGGTCTGCAGGTGCTCGTCGACTACTGGCAGCGATACCACGTGGCAAAGGCTGTGATTGCGGCGTTGCTGACGGTTGTTCTCTCGGTACTTGCGTTACGGCTGTGGCGCACATACGCGGGTCCCGATGCCCGACGACGTGGGGTGCTGGGCTGTGCGGGTGTGGCAGCGACGCTGCTGGCCGGTGCCGCGGCTCTGGTGGTGATGGCGAACGTGCAGGGCGCGATCGCGCCGTTGTCGTCAGTGGTGTCGTTGCTGCCTTCGGCTACTGTGGACAGTCCTCTGGAGCGTACGGAACTACAGGTTGTGCAGGAGCTGGCCTCGGCGATGCCGAGGCCGGCACTGACTGGGTTGACCAACGACTTCGCCAACTACCACTGGGTGGTGGCCGTCGGATCCGGGGTGCTTGCATGTATCGCGCTGGCGTTGTGCGCGAGTGCTTTTCGGACCTACGCGGTGGCCAGGCGATCCGGCGCGTGTGTTCGCCGGTCGCGCGCTGTGGTGGCGATGGGTTTCGCCGTCCTCGCCACGGGCATGGTGATCCTCGTGGTGGCCAACGTGGGCAGCGCGCTGGATCCCGGCCGGGCGTTGTCGCTGTTCTTCAGCGGGACGTCGGGGTAGTTGGTTTGGTCCGTTGATGCGGCGCCGGCAGAAGCGGTCACCGCGGACGCCTGATAGCTTCTGAAGACGTGACGGAGAACGACGCGGGCCTAGGTGCGGTTCTGCGCACCAGGCCGCCGTTCGACGGGCTGACGGCCGAGGAACTCGAGAGGCTGCTCGGCCGTAGTACGGTCGAGGAATACAGTTCTGGCGCAGTCATTTTCGACGGCTTCGCGCAGTCGGCCGACGCGATGTTCGTCGTGCTGAGCGGGCAGGTCGATCTGTGGAATGAGCGTGACCACAGCGGCGATCCCGACGAACGGCTCGCGCCGGGGGAGATGTTCGGCTACTCGTCGTTGCTGACCGGTACCCGCAGCGGTCCGTTGGCGGTGGCGGCCGAACCCGTTCGGGTGTGCCGCATCCCTGGCGACTCGGGCCGGTGGTTGTTCTCCGGCGTCGGCGGAGCCGCGTATCTCGCAACCAAACTCACCGTGCCGCGTCGCCGCAGCGGCAGCGTTCCGGCCGTGGGCACTGTCGATGCACTCATCCGTTCGACACCCGTTGTCGGGTCGCCGGAGATGACGGTCCGGCAGGCGGCAGAACTGATGACCGAACGCGGCCACGACTACGTGGTGTTCCCGCGTCCTGGTCGTGGCGGCTACGGCGTGCTCAGTGACGGAGACATCCGGGCCAAGGTGGTCGCGACAGGCCGGTCGTCGGACACTCCGGTGGCCGAGGTGATCGACGGGTCGGCGCTGACCGTGCCGCACGGAACCCCGGCAGCCGATGCACTGGCTCTCATTCTGGAACACGATCTCGAGACCCTGCCGGTCGTCGACGCCACCGGTGCTGTCCGCGGCGTCGTCGCTCCGGCCGATTTCATCGCCGCGCCCACCGGCCCCAGCATTTTTCTGCGATCACAGATCTCGCAGAGTCAGACCATCGCCGATCTGCAGACCAGGGCTCGTCGGATCCCCGACCTGGTCGCCGACCTGCTGCGACGCGAGCAACCGGCCCACGAGATCACCGCCGTCTTCTCGCTGGTCAACGACGCGGTGGTGCGCCGGGCGCTGGAACTGACCTTGCAGGCCCACCAGGAACTGGATGCCGGTGCCCTGACCTGGTTGTCGTTGGGCAGCAACGCCCGACGTGAACCGGTGTTGTCCTCGGACGTGGATTCTGCTGTGTCCTTTGATGATTCAGTGACTGCGGAGCAGATCGTCGCCTACCGGGTGGCGTTCGCGGAAGTCGACGAAATCCTGCGGGGCGCCGGAATGGCCATCGACAGCAATGGTGCCATCGCGTCGATGCCGCTGTTCGCCAGGACGCACGCGCAGTGGCGGGCCGCTGCGCAGGAATGGCTGGCGAAGCCCTTGGAGAACAAGGGGATGATCTTCACCTCGCTGCTGCTCGACGAACGTCCCATCTGGGGCGACCGAGGTCTGTCTGCGGTGGCCGAGGTGTTCGGCGATCTGCGGTCGCATCCGCGAACCATGAGTCTGCTTCTGTCGGAATCGCTGTCGAAGAAGGCCCGGTTGCGGTCGATGCGCGATGTGCTCGCCGGTCGCGGTGGAACCTTCGACATCAAGCAACATGCACTCTCGCCGCTGGTCAACATCGCTCGGTGGGCAGCGCTGTCAGTGGAGTCCGGTGCACTCGACACCCGCACCCGGTTGTCGTCGGCGGCCGGCAGCCAAATGCTGCCCGCCGACCATGCGACCACCCTCATCGAGGTTTTTGAAGTGCTGCAACGCATTCGGCTGACCTATCAGGTGGCCCAATACGATCGTGGCGAGCCGACGACCGATGTGGTGACGATGAAGCGGCTCTCGCCGCTGGATCGGAGCCTGCTGGCGCAGGCGGTACGCGAGATCGGTGGAATCCAGCGACGGATGGTCAACATGAGTCACTACGCGCCGGTCACCGAAGTCATCAACGAGCAGTGAGTACACCGTGTGCCTGATCCTCTTTGCGTGGCAGACGCGCCCCGACCTTCCCTTGGTGATCGCCGCGAACCGTGACGAAATCCGTTCCCGGGCAACCCTTGCGCTGCATCGCTGGCCCGACCTGCCGATCATCGCCGGCCGTGACGAACTCGCCGGTGGTACCTGGATGGGCGTGTCCGCCGATGATCCGTACCGCGTGGCGGCGGTCACCAACGTCCGGACGGGTCTGGTCGACGGCAACGACCCGAGTCGCGCGAGTAAGCGATCGCGGGGTCGGCTGCCGGTCGACTACCTCGTCGGCGACTCGACCCCGAAAGACTATGCGATAGCGCTGGTATCCGACGCCGCACATTATGAGCCGGTCAACCTTCTGGTCGCCGACGCCGACGAACTGTGGTGGGCCACCACGTGGCCCGAGCCGATCGCCCGCCGGGTGGAGCCGGGCGTTCACGGAATCTCCAACGCGGAGTTGGACAGTCGATGGCCGAAGGTGATCGACGGGACCGCCCGACTCACGACGGTGCTGTCGTCCGATCGCCCGGATGCCGACCCGGAACCCTACTTCGATCTGCTCGCCGACCGTCGTCGAGCGTCCGATGATGCACTGCCGGCCACCGGGGTACCTGAGGCGTTCGAACGGGCGCTGTCGCCGATCTTCATCGACATTCCGGCGTCGGCGATGCCGGTTGGTCGTGACGGAATTCGGGCCGGCGACTACGGTACCCGGGCGAGTACGGTGCTGCGCGTCGGAGGCGACGGGCACGGACAGGTCACCGAACGTCGGTTCCTGGCGCGGGCCGAACCTCTCGGCGAGAGCACAGTGAGGTTTGCTGAGAAGAGGTTTGCTGGGTGAGCGCGGTTCTCGAGGTTCTTCCGATCGCGGTCGCGCTGCTGATGGCGTCGTCGCCGCTGGTAATGGTGAGCATGACGCTGGCCATCAAGCGGACCGCTGTGGTCGGTTGGTGTTTTCTGGCCTGATGGGTGATCGGGCTCGCCGCAGTGTGTGCCGTCGTCATCGGGCTCGCCGACGGATTCTCGTTCGCCGGAGAATCGGGACCCGTGATGGGGACGGTCAAGCTGGTCGGCGGTGTCCTTCTTGTCTGGCTCGGCATCAACAAACTTCTGCGCGCCTGGCGAGACAACGGGCAAGGCGACACGGAGCTTCCCGGATGGCTTCAGAAGGCCGAGACCATCGACACCGCACAGGCTTTCGTGCTCGGTGCGGGATTGGCGGCGGTCAACCCCAAGAACCTGCTGATCGCCATCGCCGCAGCGAGCGCCATCGCGGAGGCAACCGCACAGGTAGGCATTCAGGTCGCCGCGGTGGCAGTGTTCATCGTGGTCGGCAGTCTCCTCGTGGCGATCCCGATCGTCGTGGCCTCGGTGGCGGGCGAGCGCGCGGAACCGGCGCTCGCCCGGGTAGATGCCTTTGTGACCGAACACAACGCGGTGATCGTCGGTGCTGTCCTCGTTGTGCTCGGCGTCGTCGTCGGCTCCAATGGCCTTCAGGCCCTGTGACCGATTCAGTTGGTGGCGAACGGGTTCACGGCGACCGGTAGGTCGAGTGCCTCGCCGACCTCGGCGGTATACAGCTCGCCCGCATGCGTGCTCAGACCGGAGGCGAGCGCCGGATTCGAGGCCAATGCATCACGCCAGCCCTTGTCGGCGAGTTGCAGCACGAACGGCAGGGTGGCGCCGGTAAGCGCCATCGTCGACGTGCGGGCCACGGTGCCGGGCATGTTCGCGACGCAGTAGAAGACGGTGTCGTGCACGGTGAACGTCGGGTCATCGTGGGTGGTGGGCCGTGAATCCTCGAAGCAGCCACCCTGATCGATCGCGATATCCACCAGCACTGCACCCGGCTTCATCTGTGCGACAAGGCTGTTGGGTACCAGCACGGGTGCTTTGGCGCCGGGCACGAGCACCGCACCGATCACCAGGTCGGCCTTCTTGATGGCATCTGCCAGGTCGAGGGCCGTGCTGTAGCGGGTGTGCACACGACCGCCGAAGCGGGCGTCGATGGCGCGGAGCTTGGCGATATCGAGATCGAAGACGGTCACCTGCGCGCCCATGCCCATCGCGATGGTCGCAGCGTTGACGCCGCTGACACCGCCGCCGATGACAACGACGTCTGCGGGTTCGGTACCGGGGACCCCGCCCATCAGTACGCCACGGCCGCCTTCAGACTTCATCAGGTGGTAGGCGCCGACTTGCGGTGCCAGACGTCCGGCGACCTCGCTCATCGGAGCGAGCAGTGGCAGCGATCCGTCGGCGGCGCGGACGGTCTCGTAGGCGATCGAGGTGGTCTTCGAATCCAGGAGTGCCTGCGTGCAATCCCGACCGGCGGCGAGATGCAGATAGGTGAACAGCGTCTGGCCCTCGCGCATCAGTGCGTACTCGGTGGCGATCGGCTCTTTGACCTTGAGGATCATGTCGGCCTGCTCCCAGACCTCCGCGGCGGTGCCGAGTATCTGCGCGCCGGCCTCCTTGAAGTCGGCGTCGGAGAAGGACGAACCATCGCCGGCACCGGCCTGAATGATCACCTCGTGACCGCGATTGTGCAGCTCGGTGACACCGGCCGGGGTGATGGCGACGCGGTACTCGTTGTTCTTGATCTCGGTCGGGATGCCGACGCGCATGATGATTCTCCTGGTGAAAAGTATGGTGTGGTGGGCGGCGTTGCTTGTCTTCAAGCGTGAAGGAACGTCGGTTTCGGCACAACAAATGCGACCAAGATTCTGTATAAGGTGTACTGATCCGAATAATCGACGACCATCAGGAGCGTCATGCCGTCTGCGCCGAAGAATGTTCAGCCGCCTCATCGGGTAGCGCCCACCCAATTCGCCCTCGACGACACCGATCGAACCCTGCTGCGTCTGCTGCAGGCCGACGCTCGCATGCCCAACAGCGAACTCGCGCAGCGTGCCGGCATCGCCGCATCGACCTGCCACGGCCGATTGCGTCGCCTGACCGACCTCGGCGTCGTGCGCGGGTTCTTCGCCGACGTCGATCCGGCTGCGGTCGGACGACCGTTGCGCGCCATGGTGGCCGTGAGCCTGCAGGCCGATGCGCGCGGGCAGATCCGGCAATTCGTGGGGGAGATCGCTCAGGCCGACGAGGTGATTGACGTCTTCTTTCTCGCGGGCGCCGACGATTACCTGCTGCACGTCGCCGCGGCCGACACCGAGGCGCTGCGACTGTTCGTGGAATCGCTCAACGCGCGGCACGAGGTGGCCGGGACCACTACGTCACTGGTGTTCGAGCATCGACGCGGTGGCGCGCCGATCTACTGACCTGTGCGCAGGCCCGACGCGTCGATGTCATGATGTGTTGACGTAATGGGCGAATGTGAGGGAGTGCATCCGTGATCACCGCGATCGCCGACGTGTTGCCGATCGCGGTCGTCGTCGCCATCTGTCCGTTGGCGATCATCACCGTGATCGTTCTGCTTCTGTCGGATGGTGGCCGGCTGCGAGCGACGCTGTTTGCGGTGGGCTGGATGCTGTCGTTGTTCGCGATTACCGCTGTCGCCATTGCGATCACCGATGTGGTGGAAGAAGCCGATCCCGAGATCACCGTCGACGGCGTCAAGATCTTCAGTCTCATTCTGGGCATCCTGTTTCTGGTGATGGCGGTGATTTCGTTCCGCGGCCGACCGGCACCCGGTGAGCCGGCCAAGGAAGCCAAGATCTTCGCTCGCGTATCCGGTATGCCCGGCGCGGCCGTTCTGGTTCTCGGGCTGGCGCAAGGAGTGCTGGTAGTCAAGAACGTGCCGTTGAGTCTTGGAGCGGGAGCTCGTATCGCGGCCGACGGCCAGAGTGGCCTCGCGGCTTATGTCGTCGCTGCCATCTATGTCGTGGTCGCCAGTGCCGCGATCCTGGTCCCGATTCTCGTGACGGTGATCGGTGGCAGTCGGCTCGATCCGGCGCTGATGTCACTTCGTAAGTGGCTCGAGGACAACATCTCGCCGATCACCATCGTGACGTTGGTGGTGGTGGCGGCCTACTTCATCGCCAAGGGTTTGCTGATTCTGTCCTGACTGTCGGGGTCAGTGGTCGGAACCGGGCAGCACGGTGACCACGAAATCGTCCGGCTCACCGCTGGCACGTGCGATGAGCGTCGACGTCGATGACCAGATCGCTGAATGGCCCGCTGTCCGGGTGTAGCCGTGGCCGGTCGGTCCGGCGAAGCTCGCCATCAGAACCGGCGCGGCGCATGTTGCCGAGATCGTTGCGGCCCGCCGCTCCTGTTCGTCGATTTCGTCGGCATGATGGACCACCCCGCATGCATACAGATCAATTCCGGTCGCGGCCAGCGACTCGGTATGCGCGGCGACGCCGGTGTCCTTGCAGATCGCGAGGCCGACACGCCACCCGCGGACCTCAGTGGTGCTCGGTCCCGGGATCGCCGTGAAGTGGGCGGATTCCTCGCCACCCAGATGCCGTTTGCGATACGCGACCCGTACTCCGTTGGTGTCGAAGGCGAGCATCGCGATCGAGCGAACTCCACCGGCGGCGACCGGCGCGCCGACCAGCGCGACCGACCCGGCTGCCGAGCACGCGCCGATCAGCGGAAGCAGGGCGGAGTCGTCCAGTGCAATCGCCGGGGCGTCGAGGTGGTAGCCGGTCAACGACAGCTCCGGAAACACGATCAAATCGGCGTGGGCCGCCTCGACGATGCCGGCGTGTGCGGCAACCGTCGCGGCGAGGTCGTCGGAGACCAGCGGCTGTGCGGCAGCTACGCGCAGGGATCGATGCATGATCACAGTGTGGCGCCGGGTCGGCTCGGTCGCGATGCGTCGGGCTCCTAGACTGGCGTCACAGATACGTTCGGGTGGTTTGACAGGCACTTCGGGTGTGTAGACAGAGCGAAGTTCACGAGAGGGCGCGCATGGCCGGGATCAACGTAGGTGTGTTCGGTAGTTCCGGCAAGGTCGGTCAGGCGATCGTCGCCGGCGTCGAGGCGGCCGACGACCTCACCTACACCGTCGGCGTCGACAAAGGTGACGCACCGGAGTCGTTCGTCGAGTCCGGTACCCAGGTCGTCGTCGACTTCACCCACCCCGATGTGGTGATGGACAATCTGAAGTTCCTCGTCGACAACGGGATTCACGCTGTCGTCGGCACCACCGGCTTCACCGACGAGCGGCTCGACACCGTCCGCGGCTGGCTTGCCGACAAGCCCGGGGTGGGTGTCCTCATCGCACCGAACTTCGCCATCGGTGCCGTGCTCAGCATGAAGTTCGCGCAGATCGCCGCGCCGTACTACGACTCGGTCGAGGTCATCGAGCTGCATCACCCGCAGAAGGCCGATGCGCCGTCGGGTACCGCTTTCCGGACCGCGGCGCTCATCGCCGAAGCGCGTGAGCAGGCCGGTACCGCACCGAGTCCCGATGCGACTACCAGCGAACTCGACGGTGCCCGCGGTGCCGAGGTCGACGGGGTGCGCGTGCATTCGGTGCGCCTGGCCGGACTCGTCGCGCACCAGGAGGTGCTGCTCGGTACGCAGGGGGAGACGCTGACCATCCGGCACGACTCGATGGACCGGACCTCGTTTGTGCCCGGCGTGCTGCTGGGCGTTCGCGAGATCGGCAGCCGGCCGGGTCTGACCGTCGGACTCGAACCGTTCCTGGGGATCTGAGCGCGCCGAGCATATGGCCCGTAATACTGAGCGCGACCCCACCAAGCGCGACGCCCGCCCGATCGTCTGGATGATCGCCTTCCTTGTCGCGGCGATGTGCGTCTACTTCGTGTTGCTCGGGTGGCGTGCGTTCGATCTGATGGCCACCGGTACCGTCGCCGGAATCGGTTTGGGGATAGGCGTTCTCATCCTGCCGTTCATCGGTGCGTGGCTCATCTACGCGACGTTGCGCGCGGGGATCGAGCACCAGAAGCTCGCGCGGGAGATGGCTGCCGAGGGTCGCGAGCTCGACGTCTCGGCGCTGCCGCGCCGCGCGTCGGGACGCATTGAACGCGACGCCGCCGACGCCTTGTTCGCCCAGGTCAAACAGGAGTGGGAGGCCGATCCCACCGACTGGCATAACACGTATCGAATCGCCCGCGCCTACGACTATGCCGGCGACCGGGGCCGTGCCCGCGCGATGATGAAACGTGCTGTGGCGCAATATCATGGGCGCGAGGCATGACCACGCTGCTGATCGTTCACCACACGCCGTCGCCGCATTGCCAGGAGATGTTCGAGGCGGTGGTGTCGGGTGCCACGGACCCGGAGATCGAGGGCGTCGAGGTCGTTCGGCGAGCAGCACTGTCGGTGTCTGCGAGCGACTTTCTGGCCGCCGACGGCTACCTGCTCGGTACTCCGGCCAACCTGGGCTATATCTCGGGCGCTCTCAAGCACGCCTTCGACTGCTCCTACTACCAGATTCTCGATTCGACGCCGGGCCGTCCCTTTGGGGCATACCTACACGGCAACGAAGGTACCGAGGGTGCGCAACGAGCGGTGGAGTCGATCACGACAGGTCTGGGTTGGGTCCGAGCCGCAGCAGACGTCGTGGTATCGGGAAAGCCGACCAAGGACGACGTCGAGGCGTGTTGGGAGCTTGGCGCGACCATCGCCGCACAGCTGATGCAGGAGTGAGTGGCGGCGACCGATCGTCAACCGGCGAATCATCAACCGACGCAGCGGAAGCCGAGGTGTGAGGTGGCCGAATCGTCGGACTGTGCTGATCGGGCCGCCGGCCGATACCGCCGGCAGTACTGCGGTGAGCACAAATGTGAGCCGCCTTTGGTGACCCGCATGACCTGTGGTGACGTCGACGGCGCGAGCAGATCCGGTCGGCCGTCGGCGCTGATTGTCGCGAGGTCCGGTGGCACGTGCCGTGGCGCGAACACGTCGGAGGTGCGCTCCCAGACATTGCCGATCATGTCGATCAGCCCGAACGGATTGGCCGGGTAGGTGCCCACCGGACTGGTGCCGCCCCAACCCTGGTTGCGATAGGGGAACTCACCGATCCAGGTGTTGGCGAGCACCGTGCCGTCGGGGTGGAGTTCGTCGCCCCACGCGTACTCCACTCCGTCGCGGCCCCCGCGTGCGGCGCACTCCCATTCGGCCTCCGTCGGTAGTCGCCGCCCCGCCCACCGGGCGTAGGCGTCCGCGTCGGCGTAGGCGATCTGCACGACCGGGTGGTCGTCGAGGTCGTCGACGGTCGAACCCGGGCCCAGCGGATGACGCCACGACGCGCCGGGCTGCCAGCGCCACCACTGGCGCCAGTCCTGCAGATTCACCGGGTGATCGGTGGGTGAGAAGACCAGCGCACCCGGCACGAGGTCGTCGGGATCGGCACCGGGGAAATCTGCCGGATCGATGTCACGCTCGGCCACGGTGACGTAGCCGGTGTCGTCGACGAATTCCGCGAAGCGGGCGTTCGTAACGGGATGGATCTCGATGGCGAATGCGTCGACCTGCCGCCTGTGCGCGGGCCGTTCTTCGGGGTAGAACCGATCCGACCCCATCGAGAATGACGTGGCGGGGATCTCGACCAGGTCGGTCAGCGTGCGGGGGTGCATCTGCGTGGCATCCCCCCCTACACCTCGACCGCGAACCCGAGTTCGACGTCGCACGCGGCCTGTCCACCGCGGATTCCCCAGTTTTCTACCGGAGCGTCCCGGACCAGAACGGAGACGTGATCGCGTGGGATACCGAGGTCGGCGAGGCGATCGACGATGCCCGCATACAGGCGGCGTTTGGCGTCGACCGATCGTCCGGCGAAACAGTCGATCGTCACCATCGTCGCGAACTCTGGCTGATCGAGACCCGGGGGAGCCGCGAAGCGGTGCGGCAGGTGGGCCAAGAGTCGAATGTGCTTGTCCTTGACCGGGATTCGGAAGGCATCGACCAGAGCGTCGTGCACGGCATCGATGATCGCGATCTCCTCGGACTCCGAGTACTCGCGGCGAACCTCGATCGTGGAATGCGGCATGCATTCATCATGTCAGGAGAATCGGTCATTCTTGTCCGACGGCGCGACCATACTTCCGCTATGACCGATATGACGATCGCGGTGCGGGGCCGTGGCAGTGTGTCCGTGCCCGCGCAGATATGCACCATCCATCCCCGGATCAATTGCGAGTCCGAGGAGTCCGCCGGTGATGCCGCCACATCGGCGACTGCGCTGGCCAACAGCCTGTCGACGCGGCTTGCCGTGCTCGCAGACGCAGGAATCGTGGACCAGTGGTCGGTTGATCGCGTGTACAGCCACCAGTGGACCCGCTCACGCGAGATCGAGCGGGGAGACCATCGTCGTGACCGCGACTACCAGCCTCGGTACGAGGAGTACGTGGTGTACTCCTCGACCGTGGCCGTCGAGGCGCGATTCGTCGAATTCGGGGACGGGCTCGAAGAGCTGATCACCGATCTGATGGGAACCGAAAATGTCGACGTCGGCTACCTGCACTGGGACCTCACCGACGACGAGGAGCGATCACGCATCGCCGAGGTGTACGCGCTCGCGGTCGGCGATGCCTTCGCCAAGGCGAGAGCCATCGCGTCGGCGGCCGGGTGTTCGGCGCCCGTACCGACGGTGATCGGTGAGCCGGGCCTGATCAGCGCGACCCCGGGCGCAGGCGGTCGGGATGGCGGTCAGATGGTGTTCGCGGCTCCGGTGGCCGACGGTGCCGCCGTGGGACGTGAAGTGCTGTCGCTGCGCCCGCAGGATCGTGACCTGACCGCGGCGGTTGAGGCAACGTTTCGTGCCGCGCACGTAGACTGACCGCTGTGAGCACGGCCATCACCCGCACCGAAACCCACGTCGCGACCCCGTACGAGGACCTGCTGCGCCTGGTCCTTGAGACCGGCACCCCCAAAGCCGACCGTACGGGCACCGGTACGCGCAGCCTTTTCGGTCACCAGCTCCGCTACGACCTGGCCGAGGGCTTCCCGCTGATCACCACCAAGAAGGTGCACCTCAAGTCGATCGTCTACGAGCTCCTGTGGTTTCTCCGGGGCGACTCCAACGTTCGCTGGCTCCAAGAGCGCGGCGTCACCATCTGGGACGAATGGGCCGACGCTGACGGCGAGCTCGGACCTGTCTACGGGGTGCAGTGGCGCAGCTGGCCGACACCGTCGGGCGAGCACATCGACCAGATCTCGGCGGCACTCGAGCTGCTCCGCACCAATCCCGATTCCCGGCGCAACATCGTCTCGGCGTGGAACGTGGGGGAGATCCCGCAGATGGCGTTGCCGCCATGTCACGCGTTTTTCCAGTTCTACGTCGCCGACGGCAAGCTGTCGTGCCAGCTCTACCAGCGCAGCGCCGACCTGTTCCTCGGTGTGCCGTTCAACATCGCTTCCTACGCGTTGCTGACCCACATGATGGCCCAGCAGGCCGGCCTCGAGGTGGGCGAGTTCATCTGGACCGGCGGTGATTGCCACATCTATGACAACCACGTCGAGCAGGTCACCCTCCAGCTGTCCCGTGAAGCACTTCCGTACCCGAAACTTGAGTTGCGGAAACGTGATTCGCTGTTCGACTACGAGTTCGACGACATCACCGTGGTCGACTACCAGAGTCATCCGCCGATCAAGGCGCCGGTGGCGGTCTGAGAACGACCATGCCAACCACGATTCAACTGGTCTGGGCGCAGGACCGGGCGGGTGCCATTGGCCGCGGCGGCGAGATCCCGTGGCACGTGCCCGAGGATATGGCGCACTTTCGCGAGGTCACCGGCACCACGGTCGTCGTCATGGGGCGCAAGACCTGGGAGTCTCTGCCGCAGCGGTTCCGTCCGCTACCCAATCGGCACAACGTCGTCGTGACGCGTTCAAGCACCTTCATCCCCGACGGCGCCGAAGTGGTGTCGTCGCTGGAGGCCGCGCTGGATCGTCCCGACGACATCGTGACCGTCATGGGTGGCGGCGAAATATACTCAGCTGCAATGGATTTGGCCACTCACCTGCGGATCACCGAGATCGACGTGCTGGTTGAGTCGGCGGACGCATTCGCGCCGGAGATCGACCAGTATCGGTGGGAGACCGACGCCGAACAACAGTGGCAGACATCGCACAACGGCACGCGTTACCGCTTCGTCGACTATCGCCGGCACGGCGTGGCTCGCTGACGAACTCGATGCCCCGAACGGATCTCTCGGCCGCTCAAGCGCGCCGAATTGCCTTGGCGGCCCAAGGATTCACGCTGCCACAGGGTAGCGGCGAACGAACCGCCGCCCACCTCAAACGGGTGGTGGGTCGAACTCGGCTGATCCAGATGGACTCGGTCAACATCGCCGCCCGTGCTCACTACATGCCGATGTTCAGTCGATTCGGCCCCTACGACCAGCAGATTCTCGACCGCGCCGCGTGGCGGCCCCGACGACGCGGAGACGCGTGGCTGGCCGAGTACTGGGCGCACGAGGCGGCGCTGATCCCGATCGAGGATTGGCCGCTATTCGGTTGGCGGATGGCCGAATTCGCTGACGGCCGCTATCGCCACACGCGCGAAACGCTGCGCAACAACCGGTCACTCGCCGACGACGTGATCGCCACCATCACCGCCCGCGGACCGAGCTCACCTGCCGAGATCGAGGCGGAGCTCGGCATTGAGCGGGCCCCGTCGATGCCGGGCGGGTGGTGGCACCGCGGCGAGGTCAAGCATCTCTGCGAAGCGCTGTTCGCGTCCGGTCGGCTCTCGGCGATTCGCAACCAGAACTTCGGCAGGCTCTACGAACTCACCGAGAACGTCGTCGGCCCCGACATCGCGTCGAGGACGGTGGACACTGTCGACGCCCACCGCGAACTCGTCGCACGGGCGTCCTCGGCGCTCGGTGTGGCCACCGTTGCCGACCTGGCCGACTACTACCGCCTCAAGGCGGCGATGGTCCGTCCGGCGGTTACCGACCTCATCGACGCCGGGGTACTGCGCGAGGTCGGCGTCGACGGCTGGCGTGATCCCGCATACCTGCACGCCGACGCCGCCGTCCCGCGACGGGTGCATCGCACCGCCATCCTGTCGCCGTTCGACCCGCTGATCTTCTTCCGGCCGCGCGCCGAGCGACTCTTCGACTTCCACTACCGCATCGAGATCTACGTGCCGGCCCACAAACGCGTGCACGGTTATTACGTGCTGCCGTATCTGATGGGCGATCAGATCGTTGCCCGCGTCGACCTCAAAGCGGACCGCAAAGCCGGTGTGCTACAGGTTCTCTCGTCCTACACCGAACATCCGCACGACCCGGCGGAGGTGGCCGAATCGCTGGCCGCCGATCTGAGCGGGATGGCGGTATGGCTGGGATGTGACGCCGTGGCGGTGGCGGCCCGCGGTGATCTGAGCAAGCATCTGCGTGCCGCCATCCGCTGATCGCTCAGGACGTGCGGACCACCATCTTGCCGGTGTTCTCACCGCGCATCAGCCCGAGGAAAGCGTCGACCGCGTGGTCGATGCCGTCGACGACGGTTTCATCGAAGGTCACCCGACCGTCGCTGAGCCACTGACTCATCTGTTGGGTGAAAGCGGGCGCTTGATCGAAGTGGTTGCCCACGGTGAAGCCGGTCAACGTGAGGCTGCGGGTGATGATGTTGGCCATGTTCCGCGGCCCCGGGGTGGGTTCGGTGCTGTTGTATTGGGCAATCGCACCGCACAGGGCCGCTCGCCCGCCGTCGTTGAACGAATCGAGCGCGGCCTCGAGATGATCGCCGCCCACATTGTCGAAGTAGACGTCGATGCCGTCGGGGGCGGCCTCGCGCAGCTGCTTCCGGACCGGGCCGTCCTTGTAGTTGAACGCGGCGTCGTAGCCGTAGCGATCGGTCAGCAACGCGACCTTCTCGGCCGAGCCCGCCGAACCGATCACCCGAGACGCGCCGTTGAGCTTCGCGATCTGACCCGCGGCCGTGCCGACGGCACCCGCTGCGCCCGAGATGAACACGGTGTCACCGGCTTTGAGCTGGGCGATGGTCAGCAACCCGACGTATGCGGTCAGTCCGGTCATGCCGAGGATGCCGAGGTAGACCGACGACGGCGTGCCGTCGGGCGGCTCGGGAAGCACGCGAAATCCCGATGCGTCCTCCTGCACGATGTCGCGCCATCCGTACTGGTGCGACACCAGCGAGCCGACCGGAAGCTTGTCGACGGTGCTCTCGACAACACGGCCCACCGCACCGCCGGTCATCGTCTCGTCCAGGGCGAATGGCGGAATGTAGCTGCGGGTGTCGATCATCCGGCCACGCATGTAGGGGTCGACGGAGATGAACTCATTGGCGACGCGGACCTGGCCGGGCGCGGGATCGTCGTAATCGACTCGCGCGGTGCGGAAGTCGTCGGAGGTGGGCCAGCCCTGCGGACGGCGCACGAGCTGGATCTGGGTACTGGTGACGGACATGGATATTCCTCTCGAGTGGCGTGATGGCCGCGAAGACCGCTGCCGCAGAGCCGACGGCCGCGGGACTAGAGTCCGTGTGCCGCGAGCGCGATGAGTGCGAGCAGCGGAGTGGACAATTGGACGATCGCGGGTCGCGCTTTGGTGCGGTCGTAGCCGACGAGCACGAGACCGGCGAGGACCATCGATCCGCATCCCGCGACCACCAGCGTCGCTCCGACGGTGATGTGCCCGATCAACAGGAGTACTGCTCCGACGCCGGACATCACGGCCAGGAACAGGTTGTAGAACCCCTGATTGAAGGCGAGGTCGCGGGTTTGGGCGGCCTGGTCGGCGTTCGTGCCGAACACCGCTCGGCCGCGGGGAGTCGTCCACCAGAATGCTTCGAGCACAAAGATGTAGACGTGCAGTGCGGCCGCGATCAGCGCGAGCACCGCGGATATGACCAGCATGGGCAACTCCGACCTTTTGTGTACTGACCGTTCCACAATAGGGGTAGTGTGGCGTGCGAAGCAACCGTCCAGAAGCTCCGAAGGGGGATCGAGGTGGGTAGAACGCAGTCCTACGAGACCGCCGAGGTGGTGTCGGCTGCTCGAAACCTGTTCTGGAAGGACGGATTCGATTCGGTTTCGGTATCGGATATGGAGAAGGCCACCGGCCTGTCGCGATCGAGCATCTACCACGCCTTCGGAAGCATGCGTGGTCTGTTCGACGCCGCGGTGCGCAGCTATCTCGACGACGTGGTGCGTCCCCGGCTGGCGCCGCTGACGGGTGCCGCGGTCGACGCCGGTGCGTTGGCCCGCTACCTAGGTGGTCTCGCCGACGCCATCGAAGCACTGGACGATGCAAAACTGCCGGCCGGTTGCCTACTGGTGGGGACCGCGTCGACCAGCCTGGGAATCGACCCGGCCGTCCGAGAGGTCATCGCCGCGTATCGAGCGGAACTGTCGGCGGCGGTGACTGCCGGCGTGCGGGCTTCCAAGCCCGAGGCATCCGAAGCGGTGATTGCCGCGCGGGCCACGTCGATCACGGGGGCGATCATCGGAGCCAATGTGCTGGCCCGTGTGGACCGTGCCGAGGCTGTCCGGCTTGTTCGGGTTCTTGCGGCCGAGATCGACACCGATGAGACCTGATTGGGGTGTCGCACGGCGAGCGCCGGACCGGGATGACATGCTTGGTGACCGACATTGGATATCGCCGCAATTCTGGAGGTTTGGCAACGATGACGGTTTCCTACCAGGGTCATGAGTACAAACTGCTCATGTTCGACCTCGACGACACCCTGGCACCGTCGAAGAGTCCCATGTCCGACGAGATGGCCGGCGTGTTCCGCACCTTGCTGAGCCAGTCGCTGGGATGCATCATCTCCGGCGGCAACTACCAGCAGTTCAAGATGCAGGTCGTCGAGCGGCTCGGGAAGTTCGACGACATCGGCAATCTGCACCTGATGCCCACCAACGGCACGCAGTACGTCACATGGACCGGCGATGAATGGCAGACCGTGTACGCCGAGAACCTGACGCAAGACCAGAAAGACCAGGCCTTCGAGGTACTCGAAACCGGCGCACGCGAACTCGGGCTGTGGAGCGAACAGACCTGGGGCCCGATCCTGGAGGATCGTGGCAGCCAGGTCACCTTCAGTGCATTGGGCCAATCGGCCCCGGTCGACGCCAAATCCGCGTGGGATCCCACGGGTACGAAGAAGGAGTCCTTGCGCTCCTACGCCGCCGAGCGGCTCCCCGAGCTCGAAGTGCGATCAGGTGGATCGACGTCTGTCGACATCACCCGCAAGGGCATCGACAAGGCCTACGGCGCAAGCAAACTGATGGAGATCTTGGATCTGAAGGTCTCCGACATCCTGTTCTTCGGTGATCGGCTCGACGAGGGCGGCAATGACCGTCCGGTCGCCGAGCTCGGCATCGAATCCATTCATGTCACCGGCTATGAGGACACCTATAGCCGGCTGAGCTTGATCCTGGGGATCTGAGGTATCTACCGCGAGAAGTGCTCGTGGAGAACCGAACGTCGGTAGAAGTCGAGATCGGAACCGAATGCGTTGGCGGCGGCGAGAACCGCGATCGCGAGTAGGCCGGCGATGAGCATGGCGTCCCCTTGGTGGATGTTGTGTGGCGCTTGATGTGTTTGTCAGGTCTGATCGTCACTGACCAAGTGTGCACAACTGTACACCGAAGCAGTACTCGCGAGTATGGCCACAACGTGTGTGACTCGACACGTTGGGTGAACACGTGTGACGTTATGGCTCCAGGAGCGATGTCCGCAGCGCCGAGATGTCGGTTTCGGTGAGGCCGAGTCCCTGGCGTAGGTAGCCGTCGAAGCTGCCATAGACGCGGTCTGCGGTGGCGAAGGATGATCGCAGCCACGCAATGTTGACGCCATTGATCGGATCGCTCGCCGTGGTGTGACGGAAAGTGTTGCTGGCCAGGAAGTCTCGTTCCACTGTTCCCCGATCCACGCCCAGGATGCTCAGCAGCACCGCTGACGCCCACCCGGTGCGATCCTTGCCCGCGGTGCAATGGAAGAGCAGGGTGTCCCCACGCGACGCTGTCGCTCCGATGTCGAGCAGCGTGCGCCGGAACGATTGCCGTGCCCCTGGATCGGTCACAAATGCGCGATAGGCGCTGGGCAGATCCGCCAGATTGGTCACCGGGGTGCCACCCAGGACGTCGTAAATGCGCACAGTGGCACCCGGAATCGGTCGGTCCGGCTGGGCGGCTCGTTCGAGTTGCGTTCGGAAGTCTATGATTTCGGTCACTCCGCGACGCTTCAGGGCTCCCACGTCGGCCGGCGTCACCTTGGAGAGGTTGTCGCTGCGGATGACCAGCTTCTTGATCGAGTGGCCGTCGGCGGTGCGGTAGGCGGAGAAGTCGCGGGTGTTGTCGGTACCTGCCAGCGGCACCGCGGCGGGCGCCGGAAGTGCCGGCGCGGGTGCTACCCGTGGCGTTTGCGGGGAGGCGATCGCTGCACCCGGCGCCGCGATCAGCGCGGGCGTGGTCAGCAGTGCCAGTGCGGTGAGCGTGCAGGTGAGACGACGGCGGGTCGGACGCGCGGTGTTCATGTCGGATGCCTTTCCTAACGAGATGTTCGATCAGTCGATTGGCGTCGAAACGGGTTGCACGCGTGGTGAACCCGACCGGACCCTGAATGATCGGGCGTGGTAACGACGCGAGCGCGGATCGGTCTTGTCCACCAGGAACCACCAATCCATCTGAGCCGCAGCCGAAGTCACGGTGAGGACGCCGTAGCCGTGGCCGTCGAGGTCGTTCCATCGGATGTGGCGGTTGGCGGCGAGGATCGCCGAGGAGATGGCCGGGCCCGCAGTGTGTTCGGGGACCCCGATGATGTCGTCGATGTTCGACGACGTCACCGACGGCACCACGAGTTCGGTGGCCACCGACGTGCCGGGGTAGCGGGACGCGTCGGCTGGGACATCGCAGGCCCATGACGAATGGATGTCTCCGGTGATGAACACCACGTTGTCGGTTCGGTTGTCGCGAATCGACTCGAGTAGCCGTCGACGGTCGGCGGAGTATCCGTCCCACTGGTCGGCGTTGTACGGCAAGCCCTCGGACGGTAGTCCGAGCATCTCGGTGATCGCCGCGCTGTTGGTCCGGTCCAGTGGCGGCAGAAGCACGGGGCTGATCATCACCGGGTTGCCGACGATCTGCCACCGAGTCTCCGACGACGCCAAACCCGCGGTGAGCCAGCGCATCTGCGCCGCGCCGGTGATGCTGCGGCGAGGGTCGTCGACGCGTCGTGAGGTCGCGGAGACCTGCTGGTCGCGGTAGGTCCGCAGGTCCAACATCGACAGTTCGGCGAGCGTGCCGAAACGCAACCGGCGATACAGGTGCCGGCCCGATGCGTCGGCCTGCGGGCGCACCGGCATCCACTCGTAGTAGGCCTGTTCCGAGGCGGCCTTGCGCGCCCGCCACGATCCCTCCCGGGCGGAATGGTTCTCCGCGCCGCCCGACCATGCGTCGTTCGCTGATTCGTGGTCGTCCCAGGTGCAGATCCACGGCACCGTGCGGTGCAGTTCGGCGAGGTCCGGGTCGGTCTTGTAGCTCGCGAGTCGAATTCGGTAGTCGCGCAACGTGATCGTCTCGTTGCGTGGTTGGTTGCGACGGACCGGTCCGGTCTTGCCGGTGTAACCGCCCGTTTCGTATTCGTAGAAATAGTCCCCGAGGTGGACTATTGCCCGTAGATCGCGATGAGCCAGCAGATGGCGATACGAGGCGAAGTAGCCGGCCTCCCAGTTGGCACACGACACCACGCCGAGCCGGACCTCTCCGACATCGGCCCCCGATGCCGGAGCGGTACGGGTGCGCCCGGTCGGCGAGACCGCACCGACGGCCGGACCGGAGGTCACGCGGAAGCGATACGAATAAGTGGTGTCGGCGGCCAATCCGTCGACGTCGACCTTCACGGTGTGGTCGGTCGCCGCGGACGTGGTCACCCGGCCCGACGCGGCCGGCGAGGCGAAGGACCCGTCCCGGCTGATCTCCCAGATGACCTCGGTGGCCGGGCCGACACCCGAACCAGGCGTCGACTCCGGGGTTGGGGTGACCCGCGTCCACAAGATCACCCCGCCGGGCAGCGGATCGCCGGACGCAACCCCGTGTGCGAACACCGCCGATGCGGGGGCGGCCGACGCGCGGCCGGTGGCGATCAGGGGCAGAGCCGAAGCGGTGACCGCGGCACCGGTCTTGAGGAAGGTACGACGCCGCGTCCCCGAGAGCGGTGCGCCATCACCCGGGTCAGGAGCCGAGCATTGAGAGCGCATCGCCGATCATCATGCGACATCGGCGACGGCGGATGCGAACGGCATCGAAGTATCGCGACAGCCCCGATGCGAAGTTCGCCCGATGTTCACCGACAGTCTCCCTGCGTGCCGCGACGCACCCGGTGAGTTCGGCGTACCGACGGGTCGGCATCTAGGCTGGACGCCCGCCGGTGGACAATCGGTGGCGACGTGAGGAGCAGTGGTGTCGGAGTTGGTGCCGTTGAAAGTGCAGCTGGTGGCTGCGACGCAGTTCACCGCGCCGCCTGACGTCGACTGGTCCACCGACGCCGACGGCGGTGAGGCGCTCGTCGAATTCTCCGGACGCGCCTGCTACGAGAGCTGGGACAAGCCGAATCCGCGCACCGCGACCAACGCCGGCTATCTGCGTCACATCCTCGAGGTCGGGCATCTGTCGTTGCTCGAACACGCGTCGGTGACGTTCTACATCACCGGCATCTCCCGGTCGTGCACCCACGAATTGATCCGCCACCGGCACTTCTCGTATTCGCAGCTCTCCCAGCGGTTCGTCCCCGAGCACGACTCGAATGTCGTGGCACCTCCGGCCATCCGCGGTGACGCCGACCTCGAGGCGCTGTTCGTCCAGGCCACCGATGCCAGCCGCAAGGCCTACAGCGAACTGCTCGACGCGCTCGAGGCCAAGTTCGCCGACGTCCCCAACGCGATCCTGCGTCGTAAACAGGCGCGCCAGGCCGCGCGTTCGGTGCTGCCCAACGCCACCGAGACCAGGATCGTGGTCACCGGCAACTACCGGGCTTGGCGACACTTCGTCGGGATGCGGGCCACCGAACACGCCGACGTCGAGATCCGCCAGCTCGCGGTGGAATGCCTGCGTCAGCTGATGGATGTGGCGCCAACGGTGTTCGGCGACTTCGAGATCGGTAGCCTCGCCGACGGAACCGAGGTCGCGACCTCGCCCTTTGTCTTCGAGGGATGACGCACTCGATCTCTTCTGAACGGCCGGATCCCACCCCTACAACACGTCGAACGCGACGCTCGACCCATGCGGGCGGGCGCCGTCGAAGAAGGTAGCCTTGACCATCATGAACGCAGGCCAGGAGCAGTTGGCATCGCACCCGTTCGGCACCGTGTCGGTGGCGATGGTGACCCCTTTCACCTCCGACGGTCGTCTGGACCTCGACAAGGCGGCGCAGCTGGCCGACCGGCTGGTCTCCAACGGATGCGACGGATTGGTCGTCTCGGGCACCACCGGGGAATCACCGACCACGACCGTCCCCGAGAAGCTCGACCTGCTGCGCGTCGTGCTCGACGCCGTCGGGGACCGCGCGCGCATCGTCCAGGGCGCCGGCAGCTACGACACCGCCGAGAGTGTCCGCTTCTCCATCGAGGCCGAGAAGATCGGCGCGCACGGTCTGCTCGTCGTCACGCCGTACTACTCCAAGCCACCCCAGGCGGGTCTGCTGGCCCACTTCCGGGCGGTGGCCGACGCGACATCGCTTCCGGTGTTGCTCTACGACATCCCGCCGCGTTCGGTGGTGCCCATCGCCAACGAGACCATGCTCGCGCTCGCCGAACATCCGCGGATCAAGGGTGTCAAGGACGCCAAGGGTGATCTGCACTCTGCCGCAGGGATTCTCGCGGCCACCGACCTGGAGTACCTGTCCGGCGAGGACGCATTGAACCTCGCGTGGCTGGCCGTCGGAGCCAGTGGATTCGTCAGCGTGATCGGTCACCTCGTGCCGGATCGCCTGCGCGACATGCTGATCGCGATGGACAAGGGCGATCTGACCGCTGCGCGCGAGATCAATCAGACGATGCTGCCACTGGTCAACGCGATGGGTAGGCTCGGCGGCGTCACCATGGTCAAGGCGTCGTTGCGTCTGCTCGGATTCGACGTCGGCGACCCGCGCCTGCCCCAGGTGCCCGCCGACGCCGCACAACTCGATCAGTTGAGCGCCGACCTCTCGGCGGCGGGACTGCGGTAACCATGACCCAGCCCCGACGACGACGCAGCGCCACCCGACAGGCCGGACCGCCCACGCCTCCGGCACCCGAGACGCCTCCGGCATCGCAGAAAGAATCCGTGCCTCCGAAATCCTCCTCAAACCAGTCCGGACCGGACCAATCCGGACCGAAACAGTCCGGTTCCAAGCAGTCCGGCTCGAAGTCCAACCGCGGTCGCCACGAGCGACGCGACGACGCGCAGTCGATTCCGTCGGATCCGGCGACTGATCGACTGGGCACCCCGCGTCGTCTGCCCAAGGGAGCGCTGCGGATCGTCGCACTCGGCGGCATCGGTGAGATCGGCCGCAACATGACCGTCTTCGAGTACGACGGACGTCTGCTCATCGTCGACTGCGGTGTGCTGTTCCCCGAGGACGCCCAACCCGGCGTCGACCTGATCCTGCCCGACTTCTCCTCGATCGAGGACCGGATCGACGACGTCGACGCGGTGATCCTCACGCACGGCCACGAGGATCACATCGGCGCGGTGCCGTTCCTGCTGCGGCTGCGCAGCGACATCCCGGTCGTCGGGTCCACCTTCACCCTCGCCCTCGTCGAGGCGAAGTGCCGTGAACATCGGCTGCGCCCCAACCTGGTTCGCGTCACCGAGGGGGAGCGGACCACGCACGGTCCATTCGAGTGCGAGTACTTCGCGGTCAACCACTCCATTCCCGATGCGATCGCCGTCGCGATCCGTACCCCGGCCGGTCTGGCATTGCACACCGGTGACATCAAGCTCGATCAGCTCCCGCTCGACGGACGGCTCACCGACCTCGCCGGCTTCAGCAGGCTCGGCGACGAGGGTGTGGACCTGTTCCTCGTCGATTCCACCAACGCCGAGGTGCCTGGCTTCGTGACGCCGGAACGCGAGATCGGCGGTGTCCTGGACCAGGTGATCGGAAAAGCGAAGCAGCGCGTCATCGTCGCGTCGTTCGCCAGCCACGTGCATCGCATCCAGCAGATCATCGACGTCGCCTACACCCACAATCGTCGTGTCACCTTCGTCGGCCGGTCGATGGTGCGCAACATGCAGATCGCCCAGGATCTCGGCTATCTGCGGGTACCCGACGGCGTTGTCGTCGACCTCGATACCGCGGCCACCCTGCCCGATCACCGCGTGGTGCTGATCTCCACCGGCTCACAGGGCGAACCGCTCTCGGCGCTGTCGCGGATGGCGCGAGGTGAACACCGCCAGATCAACATCCGCGCCGACGACCTCGTGGTGCTCGCCTCGTCGTTGATCCCTGGCAACGAGAACTCGGTGTTCGCCGTGGTCAACGGTCTGGCCAAACGCGGTGCCACCGTCATCACCCAGCAGAGCGCCAAGGTGCACGTGTCGGGTCACGCCTCGGCCGGCGAACTGCTCTACCTCTACAACGCGGTCCGCCCGTCGAATGTGATGCCGGTCCACGGCGAATGGCGGCACCTGCGGGCCAATGCGGCGCTCGCGGTGGCCACCGGTGTGCCCGAGGATCGGGTGATGCTCGCCGAGGACGGCGTGGTCGTCGACCTGATCGACGGGCGCGCGCAGATCGCCGGACGAGTTCCGGTCGGCCACGTCTACGTCGACGGACTCTCGGTCGGCGACGTCGGGGAGTCGACCCTCTCGGAGCGGCTCATCCTCGGTGAGGGCGGCTTCATCGCGATCACGGTCGCCGTCGATGCCACCACCGGACGCACGGTGAGTCGTCCCGAGGTGTCCGGACGCGGATTCTCCGACGACCCCGACGCGCTCAAGGCCGCCGCCGACATCGTCGATCAGGCGCTCGACGCTCTGGCGAACGAGGGCGTATCCGATACCCATCGCATCGCTCAGACCATCAGGCGTGCTGTCGGCCGTTGGGTGGCCGACACCTACCGTCGCCGGCCGATGATCGTGCCGACGGTGCTGGCCGTCGGAGACTGACCCTGCGGGAGAGGAGTGGCTACGCTGGATCGGGTGAACCCTGCCCAGATCGAACGAGCCGCCCTGGTCGCCACTTTTCGCGAGAAGGGTCCTGACGCACCCACGCTCTGCGACGGATGGACCACGCGCGATCTGGCTGCACACCTGGTGGTGCGCGAACGGCGACCGGATGCGAGCCCGGGCATTATGATCCCCGCGTTGGCCGGGCACACCGAGAAGGTTCAGAATGCTGCCGCGCAGCGGCCATGGGATGACCTGCTCGCCGACATCGCGTCTGGTCCACCGATCTACTCGCCGTTCAAGCTGATCGACCGGTGGGCCAACCTCGCGGAGTACTTCGTCCACCACGAGGACGTCTTGCGCGGCGGTGCCGATCCCGATGCCCCGTGGACACCGCGAAAGCCGAGCCCCGAGGTCGAGGAGGCACTGATCTCGTCGCTCAAGATGGTGGGACCGATGAACCTCAAGCATTCACCGGCGACGACGACGCTTCAGACCACCGACGGCCAGACACTGGTCACTGCAGGCAAGGGCGAACCGGTGACGGTCGCCGGCACCCCTGGGGAACTGGTCATGTTCGCGTTCGGTCGCACGCCGCTTGATGTCACCTTTACCGGCTCCGACGACGCCATCGCCGCGCTCACTGCGGCCAAACGAGGGTTCTGACGACCGTTTTGTTACGAATCCGACACGTAGTCGCGTTAACAGTGTTGCCTGTGTGACTCACGGGGTGTGTGGCCACTAGGCTGTCTCCCATGGCTTCGAAAGCAACTGCGGGCACGCGTAAGGGGTCTACGCGTGCAACCTCCGCGTCGCGAACGACGACTCGCTCTCGCAGTGCCACCGGCTCACGTGCCTCCGCACCAGCGCGGAGTGGGTCCACAGCGCGCAAGGGCGGTGGCACGAGTGCCTCGACGTCGAAACGTACCCCGGCGAAACGCAACCCTGTGCCTGCGCAGTCCCGCGACATCCACCGCGAGCGGTCACTTCCGGCCTCTGGTGCCGTCGCCGTCGGCCGCGGGCTGGGCGCGGGGTGGTCGTTGCTCGCCCGTGGCGTGGGTGGCATGGCGCGCGCCGGGGGCGCAAAGCCCGGCCGGTCGGTGGCCGGTGACCACGGCTCCGCACCCGACCTGGGACCCGAACGATTCGATGACGAGCCCGGCACGTACGACCCGGACATCGCCGAGGTCGACGACGACCGACAAACCCGTGGCGCACTGCGCGTCGGCGGCACACCCGAAGGCCACACCCACCGTCGGGATGGTTCGGCGCTGGCGATTCTGGGGCTCGCGCTGCTCGCCGGCGCCAGCGTCTGGTTTGGTGCCGCCGGACCGGTCGGTGCGTTCATCGACGCGCTGATCCGGGCGATCATCGGTGCGGCCGCCGTGGTGTTGCCGCTCGCGTTGATCGCGTTGGCGGTGATCCTGATGCGCCGTCCTCCCAACGTCGAGCGTCGGGCCCGCTACATCGGCGCCGGTATGTTGCTGGTGCTGCCCGCGCTCGGCCTGATTCACCTCGTCGGCGGCGCGCCCGCCGATCTACCGGGCAGGTCACGGGCCGGTGGCTTCCTCGGCTTCGCCATCGGCACGCCGCTCACCAACGGTGTGACGGCGTGGATCTCGGTACCGATCCTGTTGTTGTGCATGGCTTTCGGTGCACTGATCCTTAGTGGCAAAACGGTACGCGAAGTGGTCGACGCCGTGTCGGGCTACCTCGGACTCGGCGTCGGGCGTGGTGTCCCGGGCGGCGAGACCCCCTGGGATGACGACTACGACGATCTTCAAGACGACGATCTGGCGGAGCCGTGGGACGAACACGATGGTGCCGCCGATCTCGTCGCTGACGGCTGGTCGGGTCGGCCTGCATCGGCTTATTCGAACTCGGGCTACTCCACGGACCCGTATGAGAACTATCCGCCCGACGAGGTGACACCGCCGCGCCGTCGCGGTCGCCGCCCCGCCGTCGTCGACGAGCCCGACGAGGACCTGCTCACCGCGGCCACGGCGCCCATCGTCGACGAGGTCACCGAGCGCATCGAGAAGCCGGCCGCTCCGAAACGTGCTGCGCGGCCGTCGATTCCCGACCGTGAGCCGGAAGCGGCGCAGCCCGCGCCACCGGCCGCGGCCGACGGCGGACTCGTCGACCGCACGGATATGGGCGACTACCAGTTGCCGCCCGCCTCACTGCTTCTCGACGGCGACCCGCCCAAGAAGGGCAGTCGAAGCAACGACGAGATGATCGAACGCGTCACCGGCGTGCTCGAGCAATTCAAGATCGACGCCGCGGTCACCGGGTACACCCGCGGGCCGACGGTCACCCGCTACGAGGTGGAACTCGGACCTGGTGTGAAGGTCGAGAAGATCACCGCGTTGCAGCGCAACATCGCCTACGCCGTGGCCACCGACAACGTCCGGCTTCTGGCGCCCATCCCCGGCAAGTCCGCGGTGGGCATCGAGGTGCCCAACTCCGATCGTGAGATGGTGCGGTTGGCCGACGTCCTCAAATCGCCCAAGACGCGCAAGGATTCGCATCCGCTCGTGATCGGTCTGGGTAAGGACATCGAAGGTGACTTCGTCAGCGCGAACCTTGCGAAGATGCCGCACCTGTTGGTCGCCGGCTCCACCGGCTCGGGTAAGTCCAGCTTCGTCAACTCGATGCTGGTGTCGCTGCTGACCCGCGCCACCCCCGAAGACGTGCGGATGATCCTCATCGACCCCAAGATGGTGGAACTGACTCCCTACGAAGGGATTCCGCACCTCATCACGCCGATCATCACGCAGCCGAAGAAGGCCGCGGCGGCATTGGCGTGGCTGGTGGAGGAGATGGAGCAGCGCTACCAGGACATGAAGGCCTCCCGGGTGCGCCACATCGACGACTTCAACTCCAAGGTCCGCTCCGGTGAGATCACCACACCGCTGGGCAGTGAACGTGTCTACAAGCCGTATCCCTACATCCTCGCCATCGTCGACGAGCTCGCCGACCTGATGATGACCGCGCCACGCGACGTCGAGGACGCGATCGTCCGGATCACCCAGAAGGCCCGCGCCGCGGGTATCCACCTGGTGCTGGCCACCCAGCGGCCGTCGGTGGACGTGGTGACCGGTCTGATCAAGACCAACGTGCCGTCGCGGTTGGCGTTCGCGACGTCGTCGTTGACCGACTCGCGCGTCATCCTCGATCAGCCCGGTGCCGAGAAGTTGATCGGTATGGGCGACGGACTGTTCCTGCCGATGGGCGCCAACCGGCCGATCCGCATGCAGGGTGCCTACATCTCCGACGAGGAGATCGCAGCCGTCGTCGACTTCACCCGCGAACAGAGCGAACCCGAGTACACCGAGGGAGTCACCGCCGCCAAGGCCGGCGACAAGAAGGACATCGACGCCGACATCGGTGGTGACCTCGACGACCTCCTGCAGGCCATCGAGTTGGTGGTGTCGAGTCAGTTCGGCTCGACGTCGATGCTGCAGCGCAAACTGCGCGTCGGCTTCGCCAAGGCCGGACGACTGATGGACCTGATGGAGACACGCGGTGTCGTCGGACCCAGTGAGGGCTCCAAAGCCCGTGAGGTACTGGTGAAGCCGGAGGATCTGGCCGGGGTCATCGCCTCCATCAACGGTGGCGGCGAATCGGGCGAAACGGAATGACCCTGTAGACTCGACGACGATCGAAGAGGGGAGTATCCCCACTCACGGCGCGTTCGTCAGTACGGCGCGCGGTTCGGGACGGCGCCGATCGCCTGCCCACCGCGAACCCGGGCGCATCGGTCGGCGTCCACGTCGGCGGGAGAGACCTCTGGCATCGCAACATCGTGCTGCTTGCTGGAGGGATCTGATCACTGATGCATGTTTCACCGACCGTATGGCTCCTCACCTGTTTGGTGATCGCCGCGCTCTTCGTCTTCGACTTCTTCGCCCACGTTCGCGTCCCGCACGCCCCGTCGCTCAAAGAGTCCGGTGCGTGGTCGGCGGTGTACGTCACGATCGCGATCATCTTCGGGTTCTTCGTCTGGTGGCAGTGGGGTGGCACCTACGGCGGTGAATACTTCGCCGGCTACGTCACCGAGAAGGCGCTCTCGGTGGACAACCTGTTCGTGTTCGTCATCATCATGAGCAAGTTCGCGGTGCCACGCGAGTACCAGCAGAAGGTGCTGCTCCTGGGCATCGTGATGGCGCTGGTGATGCGTGGCGCATTCATCGCCGTCGGCGCCGCCGCGATCAATGCCTACAGCTGGGTGTTCTACCTCTTCGGCGCCTTCCTGATCTTCACCGCGATCAAACTCATCCGGGAGAGCGACGATCCGGTCGAACACGAGGAAGAACGCGAGTCGCGACTCGAGCGATTCGTCAAGAAGTACCTGCGGACCCATGATGAGTACGACGGCGACAAACTGTTCACCCGCGTCAACGGCAAGCGCCTGGCCACCCCGATGCTGATGGTGCTCGTTGTCATCGGGTTCACCGACGTGCTGTTCGCCCTGGACTCGATTCCGGCGATCTACGGCCTGACCCAGGAGCCGTACCTGGTGTTCACCGCCAACGCCTTCGCCTTGATGGGCCTACGGCAGTTGTACTTCCTGCTCGGCGGCCTACTCGACCGCCTGGTCTATCTGTCCTACGGACTTTCGTTCATCCTGGCGTTCATCGGTGTGAAGCTCGTGCTGCACGCTCTGCACGAGAACACCCTGCCGTTCATCAACGGTGGCGAGCACGTCGCGGTGCCGGAGATCTCCACCGTGCTCTCGTTGAGCGTGATCGTGGCCACCTTGGTGATCACGACGGTGGCCAGCCTGCTGAGATCGAAGAAACCCGAGATCGAGTCCAGCTGAACCGTTGGGTAGGTCTCGCTGGTAGGCCCGCTGGTGGGCCTCAGTCCTCGAACGGTCCGTACACCTGCGTCCACTCGACGACCCGGACGCCGTCGATGGCCTGATGAGCGTTGAACGGATCGTTCATCAGGAATGCCTCGGCGGCGTCGATGTCGGTGGCCTTGATGAGCAGCAGCGCGCCCGATCCGTCGGGATAGGGCCCCGACGCGAGGAGGTTGCCGGCCGTGAACTCCTCACCGAGCCAGGTTCGGTGCACGGCGCGGTGCTCGTCCCGGACCGTGGCCTTGGCCGGGGCGTAGGTGTAGTGGACTGCGAAGATGGCCACGGTGGCTCCTCATTGGTCGGTTGCGCGGTGGTCGATTGCGCGGTGGGGACGTGATTACAGGTGCGCCAGCATGCGCGTGTTGCCCAGCGTATTGGGCTTGACGTAGCTCAGATCAAGGAACTCCGCGACGCCGGTGTCGTAGGACCGGCACATCTCCTCGAACACCTCACGGGTCACCGGTGTGCCCTCGATCTCACGGAATCCGTGCTTGGCGAAGAAATGGGTCTGGAAGGTCAGGACGAACACTCGCGACAGTTGCAGTTCGCGCGCCATGTCCATCAATCGCGCGACGATGCGGTGGCCGATGCCCTGACCGCCGTAGGACTTGTCGACGGCGACTGTGCGGACCTCGCCGAGATCGGCCCAGAGTACGTGCAGCGCACCGCATCCCACGACGACCCCGCCGACCTCGGCCACCCAGAACTCCTGCACCGCCTCGTACAAGGTGACCAGGTTCTTCTCCAGGAGAATCCGGCCCGCATACTGGTCGATCAGTTCCTTGATCCGGGGCACATCCGAGGTTCGCGCCCGCCGGATGATCGGGGTATCGGCCTCGGCGATGGACATGGAAAGACACATTAGTCGTCGAGTGGGAGTCGTCGGATGTGTGGGACTCATCGGCGACGGTCAACGGCCCGCGCGTCGGTTCGCAGCAGGGCAGTGGCGACTCACGACGGGGCCGAATGGGTCTGTCGCGGTTCGACCGATACGATTTTCGCTGTGGAGTGGCGCAGTACGGAGCGGCGAGTGGATCCCATCGCCGACCCTGTCGACCCGGTGCCGGTGGTGAATATCGCGAACGCACTCACGGTATTCCGCATCGTGCTGGTGCCGGTCTTCGTGGTGGTGCTCTTCGTCGCCGGTGGACACGACACCGTGTGGCGGATCATCGCCACAGCGGTCTTCGCCGCAGCTGCCGTCACCGATCGCTACGACGGACGTCTTGCGCGCAACCGCGGTCTGGTCACCGATTTCGGCAAGCTGGCCGATCCGATCGCTGACAAGGCACTCATCGGTGCCGCATTGGTGGGCCTGTCGATTCTGGGTGATCTCGCCTGGTGGGTGACCGCGGTGATCCTGGTGCGCGAGCTCGGTGTCACCGCACTGCGATTCTGGGTGCTGCGCCACGGCGTGATTCCGGCCAGCCGCGGCGGCAAGCTGAAAACGCTGCTCCAGGTGATTGCCATCGGCCTCTATCTGCTTCCGCTGAGCGGCGTATGGCATGTCCTGGCGGTGATCGTGATGATGCTGGCGGTGGCGGCAACCGTGGTGACCGGACTGGACTACGTGTGGCAGGCGCTGGTGATGCGGCGGGCGGCGAGAAGTTCGACTACTGTCGTCGACACGAACGCGGCACCGACCACGGAACCCTGAGGTCGTCACGGTCGTTGACACCATGATGTGAATGGGCGTCGACGTTCGAGTGTTCGTCAGAGTGGAGGAGGCAGGCGATGGCAGTGCTATTGCGCGAAGCGCTCGGGGAGCGTCTGCGTCATGTGCGCACCGACCAGGGACGAACGCTGCGTGAGGTGTCCACCGACGCTCGAGTGAGCCTCGGGTACCTCTCGGAGATCGAACGTGGCCAGAAGGAGGCGTCGAGCGAACTGCTCGCCGCCATCTGCGACGCACTCGATGTGGAGATCGCCGACCTGCTGCTCGACGTCGGTCATGCGCTCCGGCCGGCCGTCGAGGGCGAGGGTGTCCCAACGGAATCCGTGCCCGATGTCGATTCCACGATCACCGCGACGAAGGTGGTCATCGCCGCACCGGCCGCGCCCAGCTCGGCGACCGCACTCGCGGCCGCCTGACTCGCGGGCGATCCGCCCACCCATAGCCCCCTGAGTTTCACCAAATCACTGTCGTCCACCAGTCATTTGCGTTCACCGGTCAGTGCTTTGAGCACCCAACCCGACTCCGCTGATGCGGGCAGACGCTAGATTGGTGGACGACACCCGAATCCACCTGTAGATGGAGTTGACGCGACCATGGCGAACCCGTTCGTGAAGATGTGGCGCTACCTGATGGCGCTGGGTAACGCGAAGATCGATGAGAACGCCGATCCCAAGATCCAGATCCAGCAGGCCATCGAGGACGCCCAGCGGCAGCATCAGGCGCTGTCCCAGCAGGCCGCATCGGTGATCGGCAACCAGCGTCAGCTGGAGATGAAGCTGAACCGTCAGCTCGAGGAGATCGAGAAGCTGCAGGCCAACACGCGGCAGGCGCTGACGCTCGCCGACCAGGCCAACGCCGCCGGCGACGCCAAGAAGTCGCAGGACTACACCAATGCTGCCGAGGCGTTCGCGGCCCAGCTGGTGACCGCCGAGCAGAGCGTCGAGGACCTCAAATCCCTGCACGATCAGTCGCTGCAGGCGGCCGAACAGGCCAAGCAGGCGGTCGAACGCAACGCGATGATGCTCCAGCAGAAGCTGGCCGAGCGCTCCAAGCTGCTCAGCCAGCTCGAGCAGGCCAAGATGCAGGAGCAGGTGAGCGCGTCGCTCAATCAGATGAGCGAACTATCGGTGCCGGGCAACACCCCGAGCCTCGACCAGGTGCGCGACAAGATCGAGAAGCGCTACGCCAATGCGCTCGGTTCGGCGGAGCTGGCCAAGAACTCCGTGCAGGGCCGCATGCAAGAGGTGGAACAGGCCGGCGTTCAGATGGCTGGACACGCGCGTCTCGAGCAGATCCGCGCGAGCATGTCCGGGGATTCCCTCGCCCCGGGTACGTCTGCTGCCCAGCCCGCACCGCAGATCCAGCAGCCGGCCACCGAGCCCCCGCAGGCTGGCAGCTGACATCGACGTCGTCACCGCGTCGGATCGGCATTGTCGCCGGACCTGATGCGGGACACGCGTTTCCGGCGTTCGCGCTGGCCGAACGGCTGACTGCCGCCGGTTTCGCGACGGTGGTCTTCACCGGCCTCCGATGGCTCGAGGCATCGCGTCGGGCCGGGATCGAATTGATCGAACTTCCGGGTCTGGACGCCCCCGATGGCATCGACACCGATGCCGGTGAGCGTCTCAGTGCCCGGGCCGCACGGATGGCCATCTTGTTGGCCCCCGAATTATCCACGTGCGGAATCGATCTCGTGATCTGCGACGTGATCACCGTGGCGGGCGGATGGGCCGCGGAGATGTGCGGTATCCCATGGATCGAGCTCTCTCCGCATCCCCTGTACGCGCAGTCGCGAGGATTGCCGCCGATCGGTGCGGGGCTGGCGCCCGGCACCGGTCCGGGTGGTCGGCTGCGGGACACCGTGATGCGGACGGCGAGCGCGCGGTCGGTCCGGCAGGGGCAACGGCAACGAACCGTGGCACGTACATCGATCGGTCTGGCGGGTCCGGGATCGTGTCCGGATGCAAGGTTCATCGCGACGCTGCCTGCCCTGGAGGTGTGGCGCCCGGACTGGCCCGCCGACACCCACCTGATCGGCCCGCTGCTGTGGGAACCGACCGACGCGGTGTTCGACCGCCCGCCCGGCGACGAGCCGCTGGTGGTGATCGCACCGTCCACCGCGGTCACCGGCGTCGACCTGACCGCCACGGCCATAGCGTCGTTGACTGTGCGCAATCTGGGAACCGCTGTGCGCGTTGTGGTCTCGGCTCTCGATCCACCCCATCACCCGACCCGGACCGCCGACCCGGAGTTGCCTCGTGCGGTCTTCGGTCTGGCCCGTCAGGACGAGGTCCTCGCCGATGCGTCGGCGGTTGTCTGCGGCGGTGGCCACGGCATGCTCGCGAAGTCCCTGCTGGCCGGCGTGCCGGTGGTGACCGTCCCGGGCGGTGGCGATCAGTGGGAGCTGGCCAACCGGGTGACCCGTCAGGGCGCCGGTGTGGTGGTACGGCCGGTCACCGTCGACGCCATATCCGAGGCGATGCGCCGGGTGCTGAGCGATCCGACATACCGGGCGGCGGCCGGGCGGGCCGCGGCATCGGCGACGGAATTGACTGATCCGGTCGCGATCGTCGAGCACGTCCTGCACACCGTGTCACGGTCTCCGGCGAGCCCGTAGGCTGGGCGACTGTGCGTCTGACAGAGTTTTCCGAGTTGATGGAGGCCCAGTTCGGTGCCTCGGCGAATGCGCTGCTCGTCGATCATGTGCTGATCGAACTCGGCGGGCGCACCGGCGCTCAGGCGATCGAGGACGGTGTGGATCCGCGCGACGTCTGGGTGGCCCTCTGTCGCGATTTCGACGTCCCGCGCGAGCTCTGGTGACGGGTGCTGAATTCGGCGTACGCCTCGACGCGCCGACCCGCGTGTCGCACTTGCCATCGAACACCTGTTCGTTCACTCTGAGGACGTAGGGAACCGCAGGGCACCGTCCATGCGTCACAACCACTAGACAAACCCGTCGGACACACCGACAGGCCTGTCGGACAAAACCTGTCATACCCGGCCGATAGCGTTCGGTACATGGCAGCCAAGACCCGCCGGAGTTCCGGCGCAACCCCGAGGAGAGACCCCATGGCAGCAGCGCCCCAGGACCGGGAAAAGGCCCTCGATCTCGCTCTCGCGCAGATCGACAAGAACTTCGGCAAGGGATCGGTGATGCGGCTCGGCGAGGAGACCCGCCAGCCGATCGAGGTGATCCCGACCGGATCGATCGCACTCGACGTCGCGCTCGGCATCGGCGGACTTCCGCGCGGCCGCGTCGTGGAGATCTACGGCCCGGAGTCGTCGGGTAAGACCACCGTCGCCCTGCACGCCGTGGCGAACGCGCAGGCGCAGGGCGGCATCGCCGCCTTCATCGACGCCGAGCACGCACTCGATCCCGATTACGCCGCCAAACTCGGTGTCGACACCGACGCCCTGCTGGTCTCGCAGCCGGACACCGGTGAGCAGGCGCTGGAGATCGCCGACATGCTGATCCGCTCGGGTGCGCTGGACATCCTGGTCATCGACTCGGTGGCCGCGCTGGTGCCGCGCGCCGAAATCGAGGGCGAGATGGGCGACAGCCACGTCGGCCTGCAGGCCCGTCTGATGAGCCAGGCGCTGCGCAAGATGACCGGTGCGATGAACAACTCCAAGACCACCGCCATCTTCATCAACCAGCTGCGCGAGAAGATCGGCGTGATGTTCGGCTCGCCGGAGACCACCACGGGAGGCAAGGCGCTCAAGTTCTACGCCTCGGTCCGGCTCGACGTCCGTCGGATCGAGACGCTCAAGGACGGCACCGACGCGGTCGGCAACCGGACCCGCGTCAAGGTCGTCAAGAACAAGGTCGCACCGCCGTTCAAGCAGGCCGAGTTCGACATCCTCTACGGGCAGGGCATCTCCAAGGAGGGCTCGCTGATCGACATGGGTGTCAACGAGGGCTTCATCCGCAAGTCCGGATCGTGGTTCACCTATGAGGGTGACCAGCTTGGTCAGGGCAAGGAGAACGCCCGGAAGTTCTTGCTGGAGAACACCGATGTCCGCGACGAGATCGAGAAGAAGATCAAGGAGAAGCTCGGTATCGGCGCAACGGTCGACGCCGACGACATCGCCCCGGCACCGGTGGAGTTCTGATCCACCCCACATCTTCCGTGCCGGACCCCGAGGAGCGGTCGAGCGAGCGTGACGGTCCCACCGCGTGGGACGTTGCGCTGCGGCTACTCGGGGTCCGGGCGCGGAGCCGGCACGAGATGCGGGACCGGTTGGCGCGGCGCGGATTCGACGAAGGCACCGTCGACGATGTCATGTCGCGGCTGGACCGCCATCAGCTGCTCGACGACGCCGACTTCGCGAAGGAGTGGGTGCGTTCCCGCAGTGCCCACTCGGGCAAGGGGCGCATAGCGCTGCGGCATGAGTTGCAGCACAAGGGAATCGCCCCGGAGATCATCGCCGACGCACTGGAGGACGTGGACGCCGACGACGAACGCGTCATCGCACGCACCCTCGTCGACCGCAAGCTCACTCCGTCAGCGCTCGATCGCCTCGCCGACGATCCGGCCATGCGGGACAAGCTGTTCCGACGATCCGTCGGGATGCTCCTGCGCCGCGGTTACCCGCAATCGATGGCCATCGACGTGGTCAACGAAGCGCTCGCCGCCGCAATCTGAGGCATCACGTGACCTGCGCTACTTGAACTGCGCTACTTGAATTGGGGCATGTTCTCGCTGGCCGCGATATCGGCGTCTCCCGGATCGGCGGCCTCGGTCTTGCGTCGACCACTGCGCAGACGGCGTTCGAGATAGGTGGCGAACGAGGACAATCCGAAGTTGATGACGATCATCACGATGGCCACCACGATGAGGGCGGGCAGGTAGTTGCCGTAGTAGGAGGCCGACTGGATGCCCGACCGCACCACCTCGACGTAACCGATCGCATAACCCAGCGCGCTGTCCTTCAATGCGATGACCATCTGCGAGATGAGTGCCGGCAGCATCGCGGTCACCGCCTGGGGGAGCAGGATGATGCGCATCATCTGAGACTTGCGCAGGCCCAAGGCCATCGCCGCCTCGGTCTGTCCCTTCGGCAATGAGTTGATACCCGAACGCAGGATCTCGGCGATCACCGAGCCGTTGTACAACGTCAGACCGGTGACCACTGCGGCGAACGCCAACTGTGACGACGGAAAGATCGCGTAATCAGCGAACAGGTAGTAGGCGAAGATCATCAGGATCAGCACCGGGATCGCGCGAAACACCTCGACGAACAATGCCGACACGCCACGCACCCACGCGTGGTCGGAAAGTCGGCCGATGCCCAGCACCGCCCCGAGAATCAAGGCCAGGATGATCGAGAGAATCGCGGCCTTCAACGTGCCCCACAGTCCGGGAAGGATGTAGGTGGTCCACGTGGTGCCTTTGACGAAGGGATTCCACTTCTCGGCGGTGAGCTGGTCGTTACCGGCCAGGATCACGATCACGTAGGCGAGTGCGGCGACGATGACGGCGATGAACACCACCGCGATGATGTTGTTGCGTACCTTCGCCTTCGGGCCGGGTGCGTCGTAAAGGACTGTTGCGCTGGTACTCATCGCTTCACCGCCAGTCGTTTCGCGAGGTAGCCGAAGAGGAATCCCTCGGCGAGGGTGATGATCATGAATCCGACGGCGATGATCACGAACACCGCGACGATCTGATCGGAGAACGTCTCGATCTCCTCCTTCATCAGCAGCGACGCCTCGGCGACGCCGATGACCGAGGCGATGGTGGTGTTCTTGGTCAACGCGATCAGCACACTGCCCATCGGGCCGATGACGGTCCGGATGGCCTGGGGGAGAACGATGATGCCGAACACCTGGGTGAAGGTGAGTCCGAGTGAGCGGGCGGCCTCGGCCTGACCGAGTGGCACCGTGTTGAAGCCGGACCGCAATGTCTCGCACACGAAGGTCGAGGTGTAGAGGATGAAACCGAGAACGGCGAGCCAGAAGTTGTTGTTCTCGATGAAGTTCTCGTTGTCGGGCGCCAGGGCCAGTCCGAGGTTCTGATAGAGACCGACCGAGCAGAAGATGATGATCAGGGTCAGCGGTGTGTTGCGGACGATGTTGACGTAGGTGGTGGCGAAGCCGCGCATCACCGGCACCGGCGACACCCGCATGCCGGCCAGCATCGTGCCCCAGATCAGGGACCCGATCGCCGAGAAGAAGGTGAGTTTGATGGTCACCCAAAACGCCGGCCACAACTGCGGGCCCATACTTGCCCAGAGTTCGCTCATCTAGCAGCTCTTTCGTCTCGGTCGGGTCATGTCGTCGACGAGCATGTCAGCTCAGTCCGGGCGGGCACGGCGTCGACTTCGAGTCGAGGAAGCCGAGGTCTCCCGGGTTGGGCGTGAACTTGTAGGTGGAGTCCGGCGCGTCGGCACGCGCGATCATCGAATCGACCATCTGGTTGCCGATGGCGTCGCGTAGTGCTGTCTCCCAGGGGGATTGGCCATTCTGGCCGGGTACCAACATCGCCTTGAGCGCGTTGTTGACCTGCACCACCGACTCCGGATAGTTCTTCGGCATACCGATGCCGTAGTACTCGGTGGAGAACGGCGCGCCCGCCTTCTTCAAGGCGTCCTTGACGCAGGCGTCCTTGGGATAGGTCATGCTGACCAGCTTGAACTCGCCCGGGAAGAAGTTGGCGTAGCCGGCGAGGATGACCTCGTCGGTGGTCATCGCGTCGACCTTCCCGCGGCGCAGCGCCTCGACGCAGGAGGAGTACGAATCATATTCCTGCAGCTGAACATTCGGCAGCTGCGCCTTGACGTTCTGGGCCGGCGTGGAGCCGGTCACCGAGCACAGTTTCTTGCCTTTGCTGAGGTCGGTGAGCGAGGTGATCGAGTCGTCGTCCTCGCGGACCAGCAGTCCCTGGTAGTTGATCAGGTACGGCCCGGCGAAGTCGACCTTCTTCGCCCGGGCGGCGGTGATGGAGTAGGTCGCCGCGATCATGTCGACCTCGCCGTTGTTGATCAGGGTCTCGCGCTGCGCGGATGGCGTTTCGCGCCAGGTGATCTCCGGATGCGGCACCTTGAGCTCGTCGGCGATGTGATTGACGACGAACGTCGAGACCGAGGGATCGAAGCCGGTCACCGTCTTGTTCGGATTGCGAATCCCCAGCCCGGGCTGGTCGAACTTGGTGCCCAGGATGACTTTTCCGTTGCGGATCGAGTCGACGAGATTGCGCGGTTCGGTGCTCCCACAGGCCGACAGCGTCGTCGCCAGGAGCAGCGCGGCCAGTACCGCGACAACCGGCGCGAGGAGCCCGCCGGTGCGCCGGCGACCCGAATGTCGGCGGGGTCTGCTGGTATGCGGTTCTCGACGCATCTCAGTGGCCCAGGATCTTGCCGAGAAAGTCACGGGCGCGGTCGGATTGGGGATTGTCGAAGAAGCTGTCGGGGTCGGAGTCCTCGACGACCGCCCCGTCGGCCATGAAGATGACACGATCGGCCGCGCGGCGTGCAAAGCCCATCTCGTGGGTGACGACGATCATCGTCATGCCCTCCTTGGCGAGCGAGACCATGACGTCGAGGACCTCGTTGACCATCTCGGGGTCCAGCGCCGAGGTCGGCTCGTCGAACAGCATGACCTTCGGGCTCATCGCCAGCGAGCGGGCGATCGCGACGCGCTGCTGCTGTCCGCCGGACAGCTGCGCGGGATACTTGTCCTTCTGGCTGGCGATGCCGACGCGCTCAAGCAGTTCCAGGGCGCGCTTCTCGGCTTCTGCCTTGTTCTGCTTGCGCACCTTGATCGGTGCGAGCGTCACATTTTGCAGAATCGTCTTGTGTGCGAAGAGATTGAATGACTGGAATACCATCCCGACGTCGGCCCGCAGGCCCGCGAGGTCCTTGCCCTCGGCAGGCAGGAGCTGACCTTCGATGAGTATCTCGCCGCTGTCGATGGGCTCGAGTCGGTTGATGGTGCGGCACAGGGTGGACTTGCCCGACCCCGACGGTCCGAGGACGACGACCACCTGGCCGGCCGGCACCTCGAGATTGATGTCCTTGAGAACATGCAGAGCACCGAAGTGCTTCTGAACGCCATTTATGGCGATCATCGGTTGCGATCCGGTCATGGCAGTTGACACTATCTCGCAAACCGCCCATTCGTCGCGATGTACGCATCGATCCGGTGTCGCTTTCGGTGGGTCACCACGCGGTACATGCGGACATCGGCGATTTGCATCGGCCCCGTACCCTGGGAGAAGTGAGTATGGAGTTGGTCGAGCACGAGATCTCCGGGACGGGATCGTCGCCGCGCTATCAGGTCCGCACCTACGGATGCCAGATGAACGTGCACGATTCCGAGCGGATCGCGGGTCTGCTGGAGGAGGCGGGATACGTCCGCGCCACCGACGACGACGAGCCGGACCTGGTGGTGTTCAACACCTGCGCCATCCGGGAGAACGCGGACAACAAGCTGTACGGCAACCTGTCGCACCTGGCGCCGGTGAAGGCGCAACGTCCCGGGATGCAGATCGCCGTCGGCGGATGCCTGGCGCAGAAGGACAAGGACACCGTGCTGCGCAAGGCGCCGTGGGTGGATGTGGTGTTCGGCACCCACAACATCGGTTCGCTGCCCGCACTGCTGGACCGCGCTCGACACAACGAACGCGCCGAGGTGGAGATTCTCGACGCGCTGGACCGGTTCCCGTCGACGTTGCCCGCCAAGCGCGACTCCGCCTACTCCGGCTGGGTATCGGTCTCGGTGGGCTGTAACAACACCTGCACGTTCTGCATCGTGCCGTCGTTGCGCGGCAAAGAAGTCGATCGTCGGCCCGGTGACGTGCTGGCCGAGGTGTCTGCCCTCGTCGAGCAGGGTGTGCTCGAGGTGACGTTGCTCGGCCAGAACGTCAACGCCTACGGCATGTCCTTCGCCGACCCGGAATTGGGTCGCGATCGTGGCGCCTTCGCGGATCTGCTGCGTGCCTGCGGCGAGATCGACGGGCTGGAACGGGTCCGTTTCACCTCGCCGCATCCGGCGGAGTTCACCGACGACGTGATCGACGCGATGGCCACCACCGCCAATGTCTGCCCGCAGTTGCACATGCCGCTGCAGTCCGGGTCTGATCGGGTGCTGCGCGCGATGCGTCGCAGCTATCGCCGAACCAAATTCCTGGGCATCCTCGACAAGGTTCGCGACGTGATGCCGCATGCGGCGATCACCACCGACATCATCGTCGGATTCCCCGGGGAGACCGAAGAAGACTTCGCCGAGACACTCGAGGTCGTCGAGCAGGCGCGGTTCGCCAGCGCATTCACCTTCCAGTACTCGCCCCGTCCCGGTACCCCGGCCGCGACCATGCCCGATCAGGTTGCGCCCGAGGTGGTCTCGGAGCGCTACCAGCGACTCATCGAGTTGCAGGAACGGATCTGCCTCAGCGAGAACAAAGCGCTTGTCGGCACCGGTGTGGAACTCCTCGTCGTCGCCGACGACGGGCGCAAGAGCGCGCGATCGGCCCGCATGACCGGCCGTTCACGCGATGGTCGCCTGGTCCATTTCATGCCCGGCGCACTCGACGGTGCGGTTCGTCCCGGTGACATCGTCACCACTGTCATCACCGATGCGGCCCCGCATCATCTGATCGCCGACGGTTCGGCGTCCTCGCATCGACGGACCCGCGCCGGCGATGCCCACGAACAGCAACGGATGCCCACCACCGCGCCGGTCGGCGTGGGACTGGGGATGCCGACCATCGGTGCCCGGCCGGTCGAGGAGACCGAGGTCGGCTGTGCAGGAGGGTGCTCATGACCGCCGAACAACCAGACCCCGGTGACACGGGCCCGGCCGGCGAACCCAGATCTGCTCTGGGTCCCGGATCTGCCCGTGACGCAGCCGATTTCGCCGCCTACGAAGCGGACTTGCGCAAGGCCGAACGCAAAGTCGCCGGCGAGATCGATCCCGGCGCACGAGCCGTCGTCGTGGCGGTCGGCGTACTGGTCGCGATGCTTTCGTTGGTGTTGCCCCACACCGGATCGGCGAGCGGGATCGACGTGCTCACCTTCTCGCACGCGGCCGATACCGAGCGGGTGGCCATCACGTCGAAGGTGTTCGTCTACCTCGTCGCAGTGTTCGGCATCGGCTTCTCGGTCCTCGCGCTGCTGACCCGACGGTGGGTCGTCGCGTGGATTGCCCTGTGCGGCAATGCAATCGCCTGCGTGGCCGGGTTGCTGGCGTGGTGGACCCGCAATACGCCGGGCGTCGGAGGCGTGGCACCGCCATCGGGAGTCGGCATCGGCCTGATCCTGGGATGGATCGCGGTCCTGGTGCTCACGTTCCACTGGGCCCGAGTGGTCTGGGCGCGCTCGACGTATCACCTGGCATTGGAAGAGGAGCGTCGCAAGGAGGCCGCCCTCCGCGACGAACTCGCGCGCTCGCTGCAGCGCAAACCGGACGGCCCCGACAGTACATCCTGACGTCGGGCCGGTCGTCGAGCGGTGATCGGCTACCGGTCGGCGATGGCGTTGGCCGCGGCATCGGCCCATTCACGCCACTGGGTCGCCTGCTCGCGCAACTTGGCCGCGTCCTTGGCCTTGCCGCGTGCCTCGGCCTTGGTCGCCTGATCCTCCAACTGTTGTGCGCGATCAGCGAATTGGGCAGCGCGCGCCAGGGCTTCGGGGTCGGTGCGTTGCCATTGAGCATCCTCGGCGTCGCGAATCCGCTTCTCCAACGCCCGCGCTCGGCCCTCGAGTGACTGCATCTGCTCGCGCGGCACCTTGCCGATCTCCTCCCACTTGTCCCGGAAAGCGCGGAACGCCTTACGGGCACCGTCGAGGTCGGATTTCGGATTGATCGAGGCCTCGGCGGAGTCGAGCAGTTCGATCTTGGCGGCGGCATTCGCCGCGAACTCGCTATCGCGTTCGGACGTCGCTGCGTTGCGGGCGGCGAAGAAGACGTCCTGGGCGGCTTTGAACCGGTTCCACAGAGCGTCGTCGGTGTCGCGGGGGGCGCGTCCGGCGGCCTTCCATTCGACGAGAAGTTCCCGGAACTTCCCCGACGTCACACCCCAATCGGTGGACGACGAGAGTTCCTCGGCCTGCGTGATCAGGTCCTCTTTCTTGGACTTGGCGCCGGCCCGTTCCCGATCGAGCTCGGCGAAGTGGGTGCCGCGGCGCCGATTGAAGGCGTCGCGTGCCTTGGCATACCGCTTCCAGAGCAGATCGTCGGTCTTCCGGTCGACGCCCTTGATGGTCTTCCACTCGTCGAGGATGGTCCGTAGCCGGTCGCCGGAGGCCTTCCACTGGGTGGATTCGGCGCCGATCTCCTCGGCCTCGGCGGCGAGCTCCTCTTTTCGTGCGATCGCCGCGGCGCGGGCCTGCTCCTTCTCCGCGCGCAACGAGTCGGCGACGTCATCGGCGGCGCCGACGATCGCGGTCAGGCGGGCTTCGAGGGCGTCGACATCGCCGATCACCGAGGCCGTCGGGAGAGAGTCGAGCAGTTGCTTGGCCGCAGCCTGCGACTTACGCGGATCGCCGGTACGGGCAGCGAGTCGTTCCTCGAGGATCTCGACCTCGGTGGCCAGATCGTCGTACCGACGGGCGAAGTGCGCGAGTCCGTCGTCGGGGGTGCCGGCCTGCCACGAGCCGATCTCGCGTTCACCGGCAGAGCTCTTGAGCCACACCACGCCGTTCTCGTCGATCCGGCCGAACTTGTGCGGATCGCCCGACGGGGGGCCCGCGGGTGATGGCGTGGGCGGCGCGGCCGGACGAGGTGCGCCCGGGCGCGGGCCGGGGCGGGGTCCGGGCTTGGCGAGCATCGCCGGTGATGGTGGCGTCGGCGCAGGTGAGGGCGTCGTCGGCGCGGGAGTCGGTGGGGTCGGCGTCGAATCGCCAGTCGGAGTGGTCGAATCGGACATGGCAGGGGCCTCCCGCTGGTGTGATGCCGCGCGTCACGGCTGCCGGTTGCTTGGTGGGCAGGCGGGATCCATGGACGTCACCCGTCGCCTGAAGACATTCAAGCAGGTCACGCGGTGATGTGTCTGCGGTGCGTCGACATTGGCAGCGATCGTGGCCACGACATCGGCACTATCGCGGCGCCGATATTGCTCTCGTGGGGCGTTGGCGGTGTCGATGGTGTGCGATGTCGTCGGCTAGCGTCGGGTTGTGCTTCAGACCGTGGTGTTCGTGCCGAGCGCACCGCTACTGGTGTCCGAGTTGGCGGGTCGGGACGCCAGCGATGCCGAACCCGTCCGTGCTGCCGCGCTGGCGGCCGTGCGTGCGGCGGCGGCCGACACCGACGCCTGGGTGGCGATCGGCGCGGGCGACACATCTGCGGCGACGAGCGGGGATCGCGTGGTCGGCGATTCATTCCGACGATTCGGCGTCGACGTACCGGTCACCCTGGACGCCAACGCATCCGGGGATCCAGGCCGGACTCCGGGCCAAGCCGGGTTGCCGCTGTCGATGCTCATCGCGGCGTGGTTTCGTGGGCAGTCCGGCATCGAACGCATTCAGCCGTGCGTGGTGAACCCCGATGCGTCCCCAGACCGGTGCCGGGATGTCGGTGGTCGGCTGGCTGATTCGGTTGAGCAATCTGAGCTCCGGGTCGGCGTTCTCGTGGTGGCCGACGGGTCGATCTCGTTGTCGGCGAAGGCGCCCGGGGGAGGACTGCGGGAATCGGCGGTCGAACTGCAACGTCGCATCGACGCGGCCATCGCTTCGGCAGACGTCGACGCGCTGGCGTCGCTGTCGGTGCAGGAGTGCGCCGCCGAAGGCGTCGGCGGGCGCCCGGCATGGCAGGTGACTGCCGAGTTGTGTCGCGATCGCCAGTTCGCGGCCGCGGTGACCTACGCGGCGGCGCCATTCGGTGTCGGCTACACCGTCGCCACCTGGACGCCCAGCACCTCGACACCCACCACCTCGACACCCACGACCCGGACAACAGGATGACCGGGAATCCGGTACGACCGGTGGCGATCGTCGGTCCCACCGCGAGCGGCAAGTCCGATCTGGCGTTGGATCTGGCGCAGCGGCTCGACGGCGAGATCGTCAACATGGATGCGATGCAGCAGTACCGCGGCATGGACATCGGAACCGCGAAACTGCCCGTCGAGGACCGTCGCGGGATCACCCACCACCAGATCGACGTCCTCGATGTCACCGACGTCGCGACCGTCGCCCGATATCAGCAGGCCGCCCGCGACGACGTCGAATCCCTCCTCGCGGCCGGAAGTGCACCGGTGCTGGTCGGCGGATCGATGATGTACATCCAAGGGCTGCTTGATGATTGGAACTTTCCGGCCACCGACCCGCAGGTCCGTGCGAAGTACGAGTCGCTGCTGGAGGAGATTGGGACGCTGGCCCTGCACGACCGTCTCGCGCACGTGGATTCGGCTGCGGCGGCGTCGATCCTGGATACCGATGGACGTCGTATCGTCCGCGCGCTGGAAGTGGTGGAGTTGACCGGGCAACCGTTTGCGGCGTCGGCCCCGACCATCGGTGAGCCGCGCTGGGGAACCAGGATCATCGCCCTCGACCGGGACACCACCGAACTCGACGACCGGATCGTCGCGCGCACCCGGCAGATGTTCGAACTCGGTCTGGTCGACGAGGTCGTCGCATTGTGTGAGAAGGGACTGCGTGACGGGCTGACGGCTTCCCGGGCGATCGGCTACGCACAGGTGCTCGCCGCGCTCGACGGCGAGTACGACCTCGACCACGCCGAGGAGCTGACGATGATCGGCACCCGACGCTACGTCCGTCGACAACGATCATGGTTCCGGCGCGATCACCGCATCGCCTGGCTCGACGCCGCCGAGCCCGATCTGCTCGATTCGGCGCTGCGTATCCTGGAGCAATGAGTTCTCGATCGTCCTCGGCGCTGGACTGGCACTTCGTCAAGGGGCATGGCACCCAGAACGACTTCGTCATCCTCGCCGACCCGGCCGCCGAGCTCGACCTCGCCGACGACGTGGTCGCCGCGATCTGCGATCGCCGTCGCGGAGTCGGAGCCGACGGACTGCTCCGGGTGGCCCGCTCGGCTGCGCTGGTCGAACGCGGTGTGCTGCCCGCTCTGCCCGCCGGCGTCGCGCCCGACGACTTCTTCATGGACTACCGCAATGCCGACGGCTCGATCGCCGAGATGTGTGGCAACGGCGTCCGCGTGTTCGCGCACTATCTTCGTGCCTCGGGCCTGGCCGACACCGACCACTTCACCGTCGGGTCCCGCGCGGGTGGGCGGCCGGTGACGGTGCATTCCTTCGACGATGTGACCGCCGACGTGACCGTTGAGATGGGCCCGGCCCGCATCGACGGGCCGTCGACGGTGGCGATCGGGGAACGACGACTCGACGGAATCGCGGTCGACGTCGGCAATCCGCACCTGGCATGTGTCGTCGACGGTCTGGACGCCGAATCACTCGCTGCGGTGGATTTCGGGGCAGGCGTGCACCTGGACTCGGCTGTCTTTCCGCGTGGGGCGAACGTCGAGATCCTGACCCCGGCCGCCTCCGGAGCCGATGGGGTGCTGCACGCCGCGATGCGGGTCTTTGAGCGCGGCGTCGGCGAAACACGAAGCTGTGGAACAGGTTTGGTGGCCGCCGGCGCGGCGATCGTGCATGGCCGGGGTGAGTCGGCCGGGACGTTGGCGATCACCGTGCCCGGTGGGCAGGTCACTGTCGGTATCGCCGACGGCGCCACCACGCTGCGTGGTCCGTCGATGCTCGTCGCCGACGGCCGGTTCCGGCCCGGGTGGACCGGTCGCTAGGCGTTGTTACGGCAGGTTGCTCCCGAAAACCAGATGACCTGGGGCCGTCGTCGTGCCACCATGGAAGACGTATGACTGAACATGACCTGATGACCGATCTCGCCGACTACGACGAGACCCCCATCCACGAACCGAATCCCACCGACGACCCGAATTCCACGGACGACGAGGGCCTCGCCCGTAGGGGCGTCACCACGCTCTCGCCGACGATCGGTGAACTCCAACTCTCCGACCGCGCCGCCCTGCAGCGTGTCGCCGGCCTGTCCACCGAACTCACCGACGTCACCGAGGTCGAGTATCGCCAGCTGCGCCTCGAACTCGTGGTGCTGGTCGGTGTTTGGACCGAGGGCACCGCCGCGCAGGCGCGGGCCAGCATGGTCGAACTCGCCGCCCTGGCCGAGACTGCGGGCTCGCAGGTACTCGACGCGCTCATCCAGCGTCGCAGCAAACCCGATTCGGCCACCTACATCGGCTCGGGCAAGGCCGAGGAACTGCGCGAAGTGGTTCTGGCCACCGGCGCCGACACCGTCATCTGCGACGGTGAACTGACTCCCGCGCAGCTGACCGCGCTGGAGCGGGTAATCAAGGTGAAGGTGATCGACCGCACCGCGCTGATCCTCGACATCTTCGCCCAGCACGCCACCTCCCGGGAGGGCAAGGCGCAGGTCTCGCTGGCGCAGATGGAATACATGCTGCCGCGGCTGCGTGGTTGGGGTGAATCGATGTCGCGGCAGGCCGGTGGTCGTGCCGGCAGCAACGGCGGTGTGGGCCTGCGTGGTCCCGGTGAGACCAAGATCGAGACCGACCGTCGGCGCATCCGTGAGCGGATGTCGAAGCTGCGTCGCGAGATCCGCGAGATGAAGAAGTCGCGCACCACCCGACGCCTGGCCCGCAACCGCAGCGCGGTGCCGCAGTTGACTGTCGCCGGTTACACCAACGCCGGCAAATCGAGCCTCGTCAACGCGATGACGGGTTCCGGTGTGCTGGTTCAGGATGCGCTGTTCGCGACCCTGGACCCGACGACCCGGCGGGCGGCCCTCGACGACGGCCGCGAGGTGGTCTTCACCGATACCGTCGGCTTCGTACGGCATCTGCCCACCCAGCTGGTGGAGGCGTTCCGCTCGACGCTGGAAGAAGTCGTCGACGCCGATCTGCTGCTCCATGTGGTCGACGGTGCCGACGAGTTCCCGCTCGAACAGATCTCCGCGGTACGTCGGGTGATCAACGAGGTCGTCGCCGACGAGGGCGTCTCAGCGCCGCCGGAACTGTTGGTGATCAACAAGATCGACGCCGTCGACGACACCCGACTGACCGAACTGCGTGCCGCGGTCGGCGCCGACGCGGTTTTCGTGTCGGCGCACACCGGCGAAGGTCTGCCCGAATTATTCGACCGCATCCGGGAATTCATCGGACGCGGCGACGTCGAGCTGACCATCGAGGTGCCTTACACGCGTGGCGATCTGGTCTCGCGCATCCATGCCGAGGGTGAGGTGTGCTCGGAGCAGCACGGTGCCGACGGCACGAGGATGCGGGTCCGGGTGCCCAAGGCGTTCGCCGGCGAGCTCGTGGACCTCGTAGTCACCTAGGTTCTTCGCCGGTCGGGTAGGTGTGCCGGCGCCGAAATGCGTTGCGGCGGATCTCGATACGGTGCCTCGCTTCGCTGGCGTACCTACTCGATCAGCGCGGGTGCAACAGCAATCGACCGTGCCCTCGAATGGGGGCACGGTCGATTGCTGTTGTTGCTGTGGTGCGTTTGCTACTCGGCGTCGAGGTCCTTCGCGACGAGGCCGGCGATCGCGTCGAGGGTGGCCTGATCCTCCGCGGTGACCACCACCTCGGTGCCCTTCTCGGCACCGAGGGTCATGATCATCAGCGCCGACCCGGCGTCGACGGGTTCGCCCCCGACGACCGCGAGGGTCACTGGTGTGCCCGCGTCGGCAGCCGCCTCGGCGATGATCGTGGCCGGCCGTGCGTGCAGACCGACGGCAGAACCGACAGTGACTGTGGTGCTGGGCATCTGAGAACTCCTTCAGGGTGGTCGCCTATGGCCGCAATCCTAGGCCACGTATGGGTGATTCCTACCGAAATCACCCATACGCGGGTTCCCGGACAACAGCTCAGACGGGAAACGGGTTCAGGCGGGGATGGACTCGAGCGCAGGAGCTTCGATGGTCGCCACCTTGGTGGTCCGGAACTGCTTCGCAGCGATCACCAGAACCGCGCTGAGGACCGTGCCGGCGGCCAACGCCACCAGGAACAGCAGCCAGTGGTTCATGGTGAAGAAGACGAAGATGCCGCCGTGCGGGGCCCGCTGCGTCACACCGAAAGCCATCACCAGTGCGCCCGACAGTGCACCGCCGGCCATCATCGAGGGGATCACCCGGAACGGGTCGGTCGCCGCGAACGGGATGGCGCCCTCGGAGATGAACGATGCGCCCAGCAGCCAGGCCGCTTTGCCGTTCTCCCGCTCGGGTTCGGTGAACAGACCCGGACGCAAGACGGTGGCCAGTGCCAGGGCCAGCGGCGGAACCATACCGGCGCACATCACGGCCGCCATGATCTCCAGCTGTGCGGTACCGGCAATGGCCAGGCCTGCGGTGGCGAACAGGTAGGCGGCCTTGTTGACCGGGCCGCCGAGGTCGAAGCACATCATCAGGCCGAGGACGATGCCGAGTGCGATCTTGGAACCACCGGACATGCTGTTGAGTCCGTTGGTCATCTCGGTGGTGACCCAGGCCAACGGCTTACCGAGCAGCATGTAGAGCAATACGCCGACGATCAGGCTGCCGAGCAGCGGGATGATCACCACCGGCATCAGGCCACGTGCCCATTGCGGCAGCGACAGTCGCGAGATCCACAGGCACACGACGCCGGCGATCAGACCGCCCACCAGGCCACCGATGAAGCTGGCGCCGACGGCAACCGACACCAGGCCGGCGACGAATCCGGGTGCGATGCCCGGTCGGTCGGCGATGGCGAAGGAGATGTACCCGGCCAGCACCGGAACGAGCATGCTCATCGCCAGGCCGCCGATCGCGAACAGGACCGCACCGATGTACTGGCCCAGACCTCCTGCGGGCAGATCCCAGAGGCTGTTGTTCAGGGCGATGTACTGGCCGTCGTTGAGGGTCTTGCCCGCATCGAGGGTCTTGTTGGCGATCTCGTAGCCACCCAGGAACGGCAGGAAGGCGAGCGCGATGAGCAGGCCGCCGGCCGCGACGAAGGGGATCATGTAGCTGACGCCGGTCATCAGCGCCTGCTGGACCTGCTTGCCGAAGCTCAGATTGCTCGAGTCCGCTGACGCGTTGGCGTCGGCGCCGTCACCGGCGCTGACCCGGGCGGCCGACGGATTGTCGGCTGCTGCAACGGCTTCGGCGATCATCTTGTCGGGTTCATTGATGGCACGCTTCACGCCGGAGGCGATGACCGGTTTGCCGTGGAAGCGCTCCTTGCCCTTCACGCCCACGTCGGTGGCGAAGATGACCGCGTCGGCATTGCGGATCACGTCGGAGTCGAAAGGCGTTGTTGCCGAGGAACCCTGGGTCTCCACGTGGAACTCGACGTCGGCCCGTTCGGCGGCGTACTTGAGTGCATCGGCGGCCATGTAGGTATGCGCGATCCCGGTGGGACAGGCGGTGATCGCGACGATCGACCGCTTGGCCGGGGTGTCGAGGACAGCCGTCGCGGTCCCGCCGGCCGCTGCCGCGGTCGACGAGGTGGTCGCGGCCGATGCGGTGGTCGACGTGGCGGCCGCAGCGCTGTCGGCGGGCTTCGGGTTGATCGCGCCGTCAACGAGTTCGACGATCTCGGTGTCGCTCTTCGCGGCACGCAGCGACGCGACGAACTCCGGGCGCACCAGGGCACGGGCCAGCGAACTCAGCAGCTTCATGTGCTCGCTCGCGCCGCCGGTCGGTGCCGCGATGAGGAACACCAGGTCGGCCGGCCCGTCGGGAGCGCCGAAATCGACCTTCTTCGACAGTCGGGCCACACCGAGGCTGGCCTCGGTGACCGAGTCGGCGCGGCAGTGCGGAATGGCGATGCCGCCGGGAAGTCCGGTGGCGGACTTGGCTTCTCGTTCCATCGCGCCGCGGACCAGGTCGGTGGCGTCGGTGGTCCGGCCGGCCGCGGCCAGCAGGTCGGCCAGGTGACCGATGACGGCGGCGGCGTCATCGCCGGCGTCGACATCGAGGCTCACCGTCGCCGGTGTGATGATGTTCTGGGACATGATTCCTTCTTCTCGGTTGTGCTGTTGCTGATTTCGAAGTTCGTGTGGTGCTGTGCTCGCGGTGAGTTGTGGTCAGCTCACCGGGGCGGCTCCGGCCAGGTCGGTGAGTACGACGCTGTCGAGATCGAGGCCATCCGGTGCGGGTGGCTGTGTCCCGGCCAGCGCGGTGGCGGCGGACCCGTAAGCGACCGCGGTGCGCAAGCGGTCACGTTCGTCGAGACCACGGGTTTCGGCGATCAGATATCCGGCCAGCGACGAGTCGCCCGCACCGACGGTGCTGCGCGGCACGATCGGGGGTGGGGTGGCGTGCCAGGAACCATTTGCGGTGATCAACAGTGCGCCGGCCGCACCCAGCGTGGCGAGGACCGCAGCACCGGTTCGGTCGATGAGAACCTGGGCGGCGTCGACGACCGGTGCGTAGTCGCGTGCGGCGATCGCCCGCGACAGCTGCGCGGCGTCGGCGCCGGTGACCTCCGCGAGTTCCTCATCATTGGGTTTGAGCAGGTCGACGTGCCCGTGCACCACTGCCTCAAGCGGTGCACCGGAGGTGTCCACCGCGACCCGGCATCCCTGCGCCGACAGCCCGTCGATCAGTGTTCGGTACCAGTCGTCGGGCAGGCCGGGCGGTAACGAACCGCAGAGCGCGAGCCACGAGGCGCCCGCGGCATGGTCGAGGATCGCGTTCGCCAGAGCCTGCGCGGTGACCGGTCCGACGACCTGCCCGGGAGCATTGATCTTGGTGGTGGTTCCGTCTGCCTCGGCAACGGTCACGTTGCTGCGCACTTCGCCACCCACCGGGATGGCCAGATAGTCCAGTCCCACCTCGTCGAGGGCGGTGAGCAACGGGTCGCCGGCGTCCGCGGGGAGGATCGCGCGGGTCGCCATGCCGGCCCGCGCCACGGCGCGGGACACGTTGACACCCTTGCCGCCCGGTTCGGCTCGCACGCTGACTGCGCGCTGGACCTCACCGCGCTGCAGCGGGCCGGACAACTCCAGGGTTCGGTCGAGACTCGGGTTGGCGGTGACGGTGACGATCATGCGATCACCATCTCGATACCGCGCGCCGAGAACACCGCCGAGGTCCGTGGGTCGATCCCGGCATCGGTGATGATGACGTCCACATCATCGAGACCGGCGAATCCGGCGAGGTCCTCGCGGCCCATCTTCGATGAATCAGCCAGCACCACAACACGATCGGCGGATCGCACCATGGCCCGTTTGATGGCGGCCTCGTCCGGATCAGGCGTCGACAGACCGTGGTGCTCGCTGATGCCGTTGGCGCCGACGAACGCGGTCGTCACCCGCAGGCCGTCGAGTGCGGCGACCGTGTCGGCGCCGACGGTGGCCTGGGTGAGCCCGCGCACACGGCCGCCGAGCACGTGGAGATCGGCGTCGTCGTAGCCGGCGAGTACCCCGGCGATGGGGATGCTGTTGGTGATCAAGGTCAGTCTCCGGTCGGTGGGCAGGTTCAGGGCGGCTTGATAGGTGGTGGTCCCGGCGTCGAAGAAGACCGATCCGCCGGAAGGGGGGAGAAAGCGGACCGCGGCGCGTCCGATCGCGGCCTTCTGCTCGGTGTTCGAGGTTTCGCGAACGTCGATGCCCTGCTCGCCGATCACCGCGATCGCACCGGCGCGCACCGCGCCGCCATGAACGCGCTGGACATGGCCGGCGCGTTCGAGCACCGCGAGGTCTCGCCGGACGGTTTCGCTGGTGACGTCGAACTCCACGGCCAGGTCGGCTACCGCAGCCCGACCGTCGGCGCGCACCCGATCAGCGATCGCTTGCTGGCGTTCCTCGGCGTACACAGTGACCTCGGCTCCTCGTCGTTGTGTTGGGATCTCAGCCCCAAACTGTCTGAATATGTGGGGTTTGGATGTTGATATATCTGTGTTTACGCTTGTTTGTGTTGACAAGTCAAGGGTTTCTTGTAATTTTGATCACAGAAGTTGGCCGTATCGGTCAGCGGTCACAATGGACATACGTGCGCACAGTGAATGCGTGGCTGCGACGTCGGCCGCCGATAGAGTCGTGAGCCGAACAGAAAGGGATGCTCGTGGAGCAGAAGTCGATCCTCGCCGGAACGCCTGTGGTGGCCGGAGTCGCCTACGGGCCCGCGCTGTGGCCGGGGGAGCGTCCCGCCTATGACCCGTCGGACCACGAGCAAGTGGCCGAGGCGGACCGTGAGGTGGAACTCAAGCGGTTCACCGATGCCGCGGCCGCTGTCGCGGGCCGGTTGCGTGAGCGCGCCTCGCACAATTCCGGCGCGGCCGCCGAGGTGCTGACCGCGACCGCGGCGCTGGCCGAGGACCGTGGGTGGGTCGGCGCGGCGAGCAAACTGATCAACGCCGGCACTCCGGCGGCTGGTGCGGCGGTTGCCGCCACCGAACAGTTCGCCGCCATGTTCACCAAACTCGGTGGTCTGATGGCCGAGCGGGTCACCGACCTCAACGATGTTCGTGATCGGGTCGTCGCCGAACTCCTCGGGGCACCCGAACCCGGTGTGCCCGAACCCGATACACCGTCGGTGCTGTTGGCCGACGATCTGGCTCCGGCAGACACCGCAGGCCTCGACCCGCAGCGGATCATCGCCCTGGTCACCAGACTCGGCGGTCCGACCAGTCACACCGCGATCATCGCCCGCCAACTCGGCATACCCTGCGTGGTCGCGGTATCGGATCTGGCCGAGATCGGCGCGGGGGTACCGGTTCTCGTCGACGGGACGGCGGGAACCATCACCGAGCGTCCCGACGAAACCGAGGCGACGGAGAAGGTCGCGGCGAGCGCTCGAGAGGCTGAGTTGGTCAATGCCTGGCGCGGACCCGGCCAGACCTCCGACGGCGCGACGATCGGCATCCTCGCCAACGTCGCCGACGGCGTGTCGGCACGTGCCGCTGCGGAGTACCCGGTGGAGGGCGTCGGGCTGTTCCGTACCGAGTTGGCCTTCCTTGATCGTCCCGATGCACCGTCGATTGAGGAACAGGCCGCGCTCTACCGCGAGGTCATCGACGCTTTCGCCGGTCGCAAGGTGGTGATCCGAACCCTCGACGCCGGATCGGACAAGCCGCTGAAGTTCGTCACCCAGGGCAATGAGGCCAATCCTGCTCTTGGCGTTCGAGGCGACCGAATCGCGTTGGAACATCCCGAGATTCGCAGCGATCAGCTGGACGCGATCGCCCGGGCTGCGGAAGGCAGCGAGTCGGCGCCGTGGGTCATGGCACCGATGATCGCTTCCGCACGTGAGGCGGCGGCGTTTGCCGAGCAGGTGCGATCGCGGGGATTGGTCGCGGGCGTGATGATCGAGATCCCCGCGGCGGCCATCCTCGCCCCGGCGATTCTCGCCGAGGTCGACTTCGTCTCCATCGGTACCAACGACCTGACCCAGTACACGATGGCAGCCGATCGGATGTCAGCCGAACTTGCCGGGCTCACCGATCCGTGGCAGCCGGCTGTGCTGCACCTGATCGCCACGGTGGCCGCGGCCGGCCGGGCGACCTCCAAGCCGGTGGGTGTCTGCGGTGAGGCGGCCGCCGATCCGTTGTTGGCCTGCGTTCTGGTCGGTCTCGGTGTCACATCGCTGTCGAGCGCGCCCGCTGCTGCGCCCGCCGTGGGCGCGAAGCTGGCGCAGGTCAGCGTCGATCAGTGCCGTGCGGCGGCCGATGCCGCCCTGGCGACAGCCGATCCGGCGGCCGCGCGCGAGGCAGCCACCGCGGTGCTCGGCCGGAGGTGACCGAACCGGGCTGGGTGCACCACGCGATCTGGTGGCAGGTCTATCCGCTCGGCTTCTCCGGTGCCTATCCGGCGGGCAGCGCACCTGACGTCGGGGCAGGTAACGAGGGCGCCGGTGACGAGGAGCCCGGTCTGCTCCGCATCGTGCCGTGGCTGGATCATGCCATCGAACTCGGTTGCTCCGGAATCGCTTTGGGCCCGATCTTCGCCTCCGAGACCCACGGCTACGACACCGTCGATCACCGCCGGATCGACCCGCGATTGGGCACCGACGACGACTTCGACCGTCTCGTCGGCGCGGCACATGCGCGGGGCCTGCGTGTGCAACTCGATGGTGTCTTCAACCACGTCGGCCGACGCCACCCGATCGCCGAGGCGGCCCTGGCCGGCGGCCCCGCCAGCGACGCGGGCCGTCTGCTGCGCAGCGTCGGTGATGGAGACAATCGTCGATTCGTTCCCTTCGAGGGACACGACATCCTGCTGACCCTTGATCACGACCACTCCGCAGTCGCCGAACTCGTCGTGGACGTGATGCGGCACTGGCTCGACCGCGGAGCCGACGCGTGGCGACTCGACGCCGCCTACGCGGTGCCACCCCGGTTCTGGGCGGCGGTGCTGCCGCAGGTTCGTCGGACCCACCCCGACGTGTGGTTTGAAGCCGAAGTGCTGCACGGTGATTACGCGGCCTTCGTCGACGCGAGCACTGCCGATACCGTCACCCAGTACGAGCTGTGGAAGGCGATCTGGTCGAGTATCAACGACCGCAATATGCACGAACTGGCGTGGGCGCTGACGCGGCACAACGCCATGCTCGACACCTTCGTGCCGGCCACCTTCATCGGCAACCACGACGTCACCCGGATCGCCACCCGCATCACCGACGCACGCCACCGCGATCACGCCGTCGTGCTCCTCGCAGTACTCGGCGGGACGCCCACCGTGTACGCCGGCGACGAATACGGCTTCACCGGACTGAAGGAGGACCGGGAAGGGGGAGACGACGCCATCCGGCCGGAGTTTCCCGCATCACCGGATCTGCTCGACGCCGGGGACGAACGCATGTATCGACTTCACCAGTGCCTCATCGGATTTCGTCGCCGCCACCCGTGGCTACACCGGGCCAGAACCGAACCGGTCACGCTCGCCAACGACCACGTGACACTGGCGATCGTCCCACCGGCGAACACCGACGGTCATCGACTCGAGGTCACCATCAACCTCGGTGAACAGGCCATCGGACTCGACACGTCGACGCTCATCGAGGCCGACGACCACACCCGCGGCGGCGACGGATTCGTCGCCGCGCACGGATGGGCGATCTGCGAGGTCAGATCCGACGCATGACGGTGACGACCTTGCCCAGGATCTGGGCTTCGTCACCGGGAATCGGCTCGAAGAGTTCGTTGTGGGGCATCAGCCAGACATGCCCGGACGTGCGCTTGAACGTCTTGACGGTGGCTTCACCGTCGATCATGGCCGCGACGATGTCGCCGTTGTCGGCCACGTTCTGCTGACGGACCACCACCCAGTCACCGTCGCAGATGGCGGCGTCGACCATCGACTCGCCCACCACCTTCAGCAGGAACAGTGATCCCTCGCCCACGAGTTCGCGGGGGAGTGGGAAGACGTCTTCGACGGCCTCCTCGGCCAGAATCGGTCCACCCGCCGCGATTCGTCCGAGGACGGGGACGAAGGTGGGAGTCGGAAGCTGTGATCCGTCGTCGGGCTGCGCGGCCGACCCACCGCCCGACGGTGGCAGCGTCGGCTCGCCGTCCTGGATGTTCACCGCGCGCGGACGATTGCGGTCGCGTTTGAGCAAGCCCTTGCGTTCCAGTGCACGCAGCTGATGGGCCACCGAGGACGTTGATGTCAGCCCGACGGCGTCGCCGATCTCGCGGATGCTGGGCGGATAACCACGTTCGCGGACCGAGCTGCGGATGACGTCGAGGACCCGTTGCTGACGAGGGGTGAGAGAGGCCTCGATGGCAGCCGGATCAAGGACGGCCTCGTCCTGCTGTGACGACGAACTACTGGTGCCGTTGGTCCCCTGGCGACCTGAGGTGTCGCTCATGAGTGAGTCCTTTCGTCGATCGCCGATCTGGTGGGTTCTGAAGCGTGATCAGCGAAAAGTGCCAGGTAATCGGTATCCATCGTCGACGACGATAGCCGAGGACGACCGTGACTTCAAACATGTGTTCGACGTGTTGCGCGACTTTTGTCGGTGTCGCGTGATACAAATCGAACATCAGTTCATCGAACACGTGGTCGAACGGAATGGATCGACACCCACACGTGACGACGAGAAGGAGACGAGATGAGCACCTCGACCCTGGAGCGTAAAGGCACCGAGCGTAAAGGCACCGAGCGTAAAGGCAGCGAGCGCACGACCCGTCATGCACCGACCCCGCGGGAAGTGGAGTCGGGCCATCCGTCGACGCGTGTGGCGCCGGGTATCAACGGTCCGCGCCGGCGTCCGACGCACCCCGCGTCTGTGGGCGCGGCAGTCCGCCCCCGCGGCCGGCGTCCGGTCACCTCCGGTGACGTGCCCCGTCGCGTGGCGTCCACCCGGTGCGCGCAGCCGGTGTCGGCCGGCCGGATCCGTGCCCGGCGCACGGGTGCGGTCGCGGTCCTGGTGGGAGTCGCGATGGCGTTGGGCGTGTGGATCTTCGCAGTACTCGGCCAGAGCTATGCCGATTCGGTCACGCCCCAGCCGGTTGCCACCGAGGTCGTCCATGTGCGGCAGGGCGAATCGCTGTCTGCCATCGCGGCCCGCGTCGCGCCGGACATGCCGAGTCAGACGGTGATCGACAAGATTCTCGAACTCAATGACCTGCAGTCATCGGGCCTTCGGGTTGGGCAGCCGTTGCTGACGCCCGAATACCGTTGAGCGCTCGGGCGGTATCCTCGATGGCAGAGGGTCCAGCCGGGAACCGGCACGGTGCGTTCTTCACGTGCACCGGTGTGTCCCGAAACGTGCGTGAGGATTGCATGCGCTGCCCCTTTTGCAAGCATGACGACACCAAGGTCGTTGATTCGCGCGTCGCCGATGAAGGTCAGGCCATCCGCCGCCGGCGTGCGTGCACCGATTGCGGTCGTCGCTTCTCCACCGTGGAGAGTGCTGTGCTGTCGGTGGTCAAGCGCAACGGAGTCACCGAACCGTTCAGCCGCGAGAAGGTGATGCGCGGTGTTCGTCGTGCCTGCCAGGGACGTGACGTCGCCGACGACGCGCTGGCGCAACTCGCGCAGCAAGTGGAGGACGCCGTCCGCGCATCGGGATCAGCCGAGATCCCGAGCAATGAGGTCGGTCTGGCGATTCTCGGCCCGCTTCGTAAGCTCGACGAAGTGGCCTATCTCCGATTCGCCTCGGTCTATCGCGCGTTCGATTCGTTGGAGGATTTCCAACGTGAGATCGACGATCTCCAGGGCAATCTCACGCATGAGCACAACGGGGTGCACGCTCCGGCGCCCGACGTCGCATCGTCAGACGAAGCCGTCCAGAGCTCGTAGCACGCGTTTTTCCGACACCGAACCGCGGGTGCCGAGTCGCTGGGCGAAGAGCCCGACGCGAAGTTCCTCGACCAACCACTGCGCGTGCTCATTAAACGCATCCCGTCGACCGCGAGGAAGTTGTTCGAGGCGCTGATTCCATCGTTGGGTCACACGGTCGATGACCTCGAGTCCCTGGGTATCCCGTGCGGCCGACGCCGGCAACTGCTCAAGTCGCAGCACCGCGCCCTCCAGATAGCGGGCGAGGTCGGCGAGATGTTCGGCGGGCGTGGCCAGCACGAATCCGTCGAACACCAGATGATCGAGTTGTTCGGCAACGTCGTCGGCGGCCACCGTGCCCACGTGATCGTCGATGGCTCGCCGCACCGGGGCCACCCAGGTCAACGCGTCGACGGCGAGCCGGAAGATGTCCGGCGCCAATGCTCGTGCCCGTGGTCCGATCTCGTCGAGGAGTGCCCGGAACTGCTGGGGCTCACGTACGTCGCCGAGTCGTCGATCTCCGGCGGTGAGATCACGAATCGCGCGCCGGGTGCAATCGGCGAACAGGGCATCGGAGTCCCGGTAGGGGTTCTGGCTCAGTGCAAGTCGTCGGGCCGGGTCCAGTCCGGCAGCTGCCTTCTTCGTCAGGGGAGCGATGTGCAGTTCCAGTAGCGCCACCACCGCATGGTTGATCAGCGTGGCCCGTTGCTCGCGGCTCACCGCGGCCACCGTCGCGATGCCGCGTAGTTGCCCGGCGGGCGCGTGCACGGGTTCGACAGCGGGATAGTGGTTGATCGGTTGCCCCGCGACAGTGGTGGTGACCTCGTCGGCGAGGATGCCGATGGTGTCGGCGGTCCAATCTGTGGCCACCGATCGTGGCGCCTGCGGTGCGGGGTCGACGCGGGAACGCAACTCCGGCAAGGATTTTCCCGACGCCACGATGCTGCCGTCGGTGGTGGTGACCGCGAAGTTCATCAGCAGGTGCGCCGGTACCCGGGACGGATCGAAATCGTCGGGGGAGATCGTCATGCCGGTCACCGTCGACAGTTCGCGGGCCAGGCCGCGGACCAATGGCTCCGCGCGGGGCGTCAATCGGCTCAGCGCGAGATCGGCGAATCGTTGAGCCGGTGCCATCGATTTGCGTTGGGTCTTCGGTAGCGACTTGACCAGTTCGGTCGCCAGCTCAGAACGCAGTCCAGGCACCGACCAGTCGAAGCCCGCGGGACGCACATGCGCGAGCAGCGGTTCGGGAATGACGACAGTGACCCCGTCGTCGGGTGCGCCGGGTTCAAACCGGTAGCGCAACTCCAGCCGCGTTTCGCCCTGCTGCCACACCCCGGGAAAGTCGTTGTCCGACAGCGTGGTATCGGCTGCCACGTCCTCCGGGCGCAGATCCAGTAGCTCAGGTGTGGCGCGCCGGGCCTGCTTCCACCAGGTGTCGAAATGTCGGGCCGAGACCACGTCGGCGCCGACGCGCTGATCGTAGAAGTCGAAGAGCTGGTCCTCGGTGATCACGATGTCGCGCCGTCGCGCCCGATGCTCCACTTCCTCCGCGGCGTCGAGGAGGTCGCGATTGCGTTGGAAGAAGCGGTGATTGGTGTGCCAGTCGCCCTCGACCAACGCGTGCCGGATGAACAGCGCGCGTGACGTGGGAGCGTCGATCGACCCGAAGTGCACTCGGCGTTGCGCAACGAGCACAACGCCATAGAGGGTGACGCGCTCGTAGGCCATCGCCGCACCCTGCTTGGCCGACCAGTGCGGCTCGCTGTAGGTGCGCTTGGCGAGTTTCCCGGCGAGATTCTCGACCCAGAGCGGATCGATCGACGCCACGGTGTGCGCGAAAAGTCGGGAGGTCTCCAAGATTTCGGCTGCCATGATGAAGGCGGGCGGTTTCTTGGCCAGCGCGGAGCCGGGGAAGATCAGCAGGGTGGTGTTGCGGGCGCCGGTGTATTCACGCGAGTCGGTGCGTCGGGCGGCGATGTTGCCCAGCAACCCGGACAGGATCGATCGGTGAATCGCGTCGGCGTCGCGCTCGGTGGGGCGGGTCGACCAGTCGAGGTCGCCGACCACCGAACGCAGCTGCCGGTGCAGTTCCCACCATTCCCGCACGCGTAGGTAGTGGATGAACTCACTCTCGCACAACCGTCGGAACTTGTTGTTCGACAATGTCGATCGCTGCTCGTCGAGGTACCGCCACATCTCGAGGTAGGCGACGAACTCGGACTTGTCGACGTCGAATCGTCGGTGTGCCTCGTCGGCGGCGCCACGCCGTTCGGCCGGGCGCTCGCGGACGTCGGGGATCGACAACGCGGCGGCGATCACCAGCACATGGTCGAGGCAGCCGAGTTCGTGCGCGGCGGTGAGCATCCGGCCGATCCGCGGATCGACCGGCAACCGTGCCATGGTGCGGCCGACGTTCGTCAGCCGCGGGTCGTGATCGGGTTTCTGTTCGATGGCACCGAGTTCGGTGAGGACGGCCATTCCGTCGCGGATGGCTCGTTCATCCGGCGGCTGTACGAAGGGGAAGTCGGCGACGTCGCCGAGGCGCAGCGAGAGCATCTGCAGGATGACCGCGGCGAGGTTGGTGCGCAGGATCTCCGGGTCGGTGAAACCGTCGCGGGAGTCGAAGTCGCGTTCGCTGTAGAGCCGGATGCAGATACCGGGCGCCACACGCCCGCATCGGCCGGCGCGTTGGCGCGCGCTGGCCTGCGAGACCTTTTCGATCGGGAGGCGATTGACCTTGGTGCGGGTGGAGTACCGCGAGATGCGCGCAGTGCCGGAATCGATCACGTAGCGGATGCCCGGCACGGTGAGCGAGGTCTCGGCGACGTTGGTGGCCAACACGATTCGACGCCCGTTCGACGGGCTGAACACCTTCTGCTGATCGGCGATCGACAACCGCGCGAACAGTGGGACGATCTCGGCGCCCTGTGACGCGCGTCGGGTCAGCGCGTCCGCGGTGTCACGGATGTCACGTTCGGTGGGTAAGAAGACGAGGATGTCGCCGCGCTCATGCGACCACAACTCGTCGATCGCGCGGTCGATACCCGCGATCTGATCGAGATCGGCGTGATCGTTGTCGTCGGAGTCGGCATCGGGATCGTCGTCGGCCGAGAGCGGTCGGTAACGGATCTCGACCGGGAAGGTACGCCCGGACACCTCGAGTACCGGCACAGTATGGGTGGCGTCGGTGAAATGCTTTGCGAATCGGTCGGGTTCGATGGTCGCCGAGGTGATGATCACCTTGAGGTCCGGCCGCTTGGGCAGGATGCGTTTGAGGTAGCCGAGAATGAAGTCGATGTTGAGGCTGCGTTCGTGCGCCTCGTCGATGATCAGTGTGTCGTAGCGGCGCAGCAGCGGATCGGAGGTCATCTCGCGCAGCAGGATGCCGTCGGTCATCACCTTGACCAAGGTGTCGGCGCCGGCCTTGTCGGTGAAGCGCACCGAGAACCCGATGGCGTCGCCGATCTCGGTGCCGGTCTCGTCGGCAATGCGGCGCGCCACCGAGCTGGCCGCAATGCGTCGCGGCTGGGTGTGCCCGATGGCGCCGCGGATGCCGCGGCCGAGTTCGAGGCAGATCTTGGGGATCTGGGTGGTCTTGCCCGAGCCGGTCTCGCCGGCGATCACCACCACCTGGTGGGCGGCGATGGCATCCGCGATCTCATCGCGGGCGGCCGAGACCGGCAGCTCCGCGGGATAGCTGATCGTCGGTACCGATGCCAGACGGCGTTCGACGCGCGCGCGTGCCGACTCGATCTGCCCCAGCACCGACGCCCAGTCGGAGTCCTTCGAGGAGTTGCGGCCAGACGAGCCCCTATTCGACGAGCCCCGGTCCGACGAGCGCCGGTCCGACGAGCGCCCATCCGACGAGCCACGCCCCAGTTTGTCGATCTGGCGGCGAATGCGATGGGCGTCGGCGAACGTGAGGTCGTCGAGGGCATCGAGCGCGAGCCGGCGTTCACTGGTGGTGGGGACGGACATGATCTGTCCAGGATATGGGCCCCGGCTGGGCGGCGTCGAAACCCGTCCCGGCATCATGGAGACCATGACTGGCTCACTGTGGCACGGCTTCGCCGATATGGGTTCGGTGACGACCAATGGTTCCTTCGTCGTCACCCGCGGCAAGGGAGCCCGAATCTGGGATCAGCACGGCAACGAGTACCTCGACGCGACGGCGGGTTTGTGGTTCACCAACGTCGGACACGGCCGCACCGAGATCGCGACGGCGGTCGCCGACCAGCTCTCGACGTTGGCCCACTACTCGGGTTTCGGTGACATCACCGCCGACGTCACCGACGCACTGGCCGACCGGCTCGCGGCGATCGCGCCCGTCGCGGGAAGCAAGATCTTCTTCACCTCCGGCGGTAGCGACTCCATCGACACCGCGGCGAAGCTCGCCCGACGCTACTGGCATGAGCAGGGCAAACCCGGCAAGACGATCATTGTCGGGCGCACCAAGGCCTACCACGGCATGCATGTCGCGGGCACCGCGCTGGCCGGCATCCCGCTCAACCGTGAGGGCTATGGCGAATTCATGCCCGACGCCGACACCGTCGAGTGGGACAACGCCAAGAGCCTGCTCGGATTGATCGAGCGTCTCGGCGCTGACCGCATCGCAGCGTTCTTCTGCGAGCCGATCATCGGTGCCGGCGGTATCTACCTGCCGCCGGAGGGCTATCTGTCCGAGGTGCGCGAGATCTGCCGCGACCACGACATTCTCTTCGTTGTCGACGAGGTGGTCACCGGATTCGGCCGCATCGGCGGCGGCGAGTGGTTCGCGTCGAGCCGCTTTGACCTCGCGCCGGACATGATGACGACCGCCAAGGGCCTCACCTCCGGCTATGTCCCGATGGGTGCGGTGTTCATCGCGCCGCACATCGCCGAGCCGTTCTTCGCCGGTGGCGTGTGGTGGCGGCACGGCTACACCTACGGCGGTCACGCCGGAGCGGCCGCCGCGGCGATGGCCAACCTCGACATCATCGAGCGGGAGAACCTGCTCGACGAGGCGGCGCGCCTCGAGGGTGACCTGGCAACGCATTTCGCTCCGCTGGCCGACCTCGACGCGGTCTCCGAGGTGCGTACCGGACTCGGCGCGGTCACCGCGGTGCAGCTCGCCGATCCAGCGCAGGCGGTGCCCTCGGTCGGCAAGCTGCGTGCCCACGGGGTCAGCGGCCGCGCGGCAGGCCAAGGCGCACTGCAGATCTCGCCGTCGTTCGTGATGACCACCGACGAGGTCGCCGACCTGGCGTCGCGTATCGGCGCGGCCCTGAGCTGACACAGTGCCGGCTGGTTCCATACACTTCCGGGTTGGCACATGGCCGAGCCCTTTATCGAAGCGGTGACGACGCGGCGGTGGCAGCACGACGTCGAGGCGTGGATCGGTGACAGGGTCGCCGATCTGGGTCGGCGCCAGACCGCACCGATCGACCGGCACCGCCTCAGGCCGTGGTCGATCCAGCTGATCGTGCCCACCGATCGCGGCCGGATGTGGTTCAAGAGCAATTGTGCCGCAATGTCTTTCGAGGCCGGTCTGCATCAGCGGTTGGCGGAGTTGGTTCCCGATGCCGTCCACGCACCGGCTGCGGTCGATGTCACCCGTGGGTGGATGTTGACCGACGATCACGGACCCACTGTGGCCGACGGTGACCCGGCCGCCGACGTCTGGACCGATTTGCTGGTATCGACTGCGCATATGCAGCGGGAGTTGGCTTCTCACGCCGATACGATCGTGGCGACCGGGCTGCCCGACTGCCGCCCGGAGACCGTCGTCGACCGTTTCGACAGCCTGGTCGACCGACTTGCGGTGCTGCCGACCGCGCATCGGTCGCATCTGGACAACGCGACTCGGTCGGCTCTGTTGGCATCCCGGTCACGTGTGCTCGAAGCCGCCGACTTGCTTGCAGATTCACCGGTGCCGCCCTCGTTGCAGCACGGTGACCTCCATCCGGGAAATGTGTTCGCCGACAAGACCATCTTCGACTTCGGCGATGCGCAGTGGGCCGCGGCGTTCGAGGTCCTCCAAGTCCCGCGGAGGATGATCGCCATCCGCGATGACGCTCCGTGGGATCGGTTACGTGACGCCTACCTCGACGTCTGGTCCGATCTGATCGACCGGCGCGATGCGCGATCGCTGGCGGCCGCGACGGCGGTCACCCAGGTGGTCAACCGCGCTGCCACCTGGGCGGATGCCCTGGATGGGGGATCCAGAAGCGATCTCGAGCAGTGGGGAAACGCTCCGCTGGAGACGTTGACCGGACTTCTCCGGAACTGAACTGCTTCTCCAAAACTGATGCCGGCGGCCTCACCCCTGCGTGGTCGGCAGCACCACCATCGACGCCACGTTGACGTCCGCCGGTTGGGAGACCGACCACGCGAGTGCCTCGGCGATCGCGGTCGCTGGGATCGGTGGATTGTCGACCGCGAAGGATGCGAGAGCCTCCTTCGAACCGGGATAGGCCATGTCGTGTCCGAGGTCGGATTCGGTCATGCCGGGTTCAATGGCACGCACGCGGACGCCGCGAGGGCCCAATTCGGCACGCAAGGTGTGCGTCAGATGGGTGACAGCCGCCTTGGTGGCGTTGTAGACGGCATACGTCGGCAGCACGATGTGCGCTCCGATGGAGCTGATCAGCACCAGATCAGCCGGCCGCCCCTCGTCGGCGGCGGCCAGCAGATCGCCGAGACCGGCGCGGGCGGTGTCGAGTACACCCATGACGTTGACGTCGACCATGCGGCGCCACTCGTCCCGGTCGGCGTCGTGGAACGGGGCAGCGAGCATCGCGCCGGCGTTGGCGACGACGATGTCGGGCGAGCCGAGATGTGTGCGTACGTCGTCGAACGCCTTGTTGACCGATTCGGTGTCGGAGACGTCGGTGGCGATGGCCACGCCGTCGATCTCGTCGGCTACCGATGTGATCTTGTCGAGCCGCCGACCGAGCAGCGCGACCCGGGCGCCGCGCGCGGCGAGGGCGCGGGCGGTGGCCGCGCCGATTCCGGTGCCGGCGCCGGTCACGATGGCGATGCGGCCGGTCAACGGGGCAGAGACGGTGATGTCGGTGTGTGTCATGTGCTCCAGCGTCGGGCGCGACGGTGTGGTGCACCAGACCGCGATATGAGGGGTCCTCGCACTACCTGGCTACGCGCGCTGTGGCACCTAGACTCGGCAGCATGAGCGCACTGGGTGACTTTCTCCGGGCACGACGCGAACGTGTCGATCCGGCGACACTCGGGTTGCGCACGGTCGGGCCGCGGCGCACTCCTGGTCTGCGTCGTGAGGAGCTCGCGAGTCTCGCGGGTATCAGCGTCGAGTATTTGATTCGCCTCGAGCGCGGGAGAGATCGCAATCCGTCGGCCGCGGTGGTCGCTTCGCTGGCCGACGTTCTCGGACTCGACGACGCCGCCCGCGATCATCTTGCCGCGCTTGCCGATGTGCGCATTGACGTTGATTTCGTCGACGACAACGTCGTCGAACCGATTCGTGTGCTGATGTCCCAGTGGCAGCAACCGGCGATCGTGATGAATCGCTTCATGGATCTGCTCGCGATCAACGACGCCGGCCTGGCCATACACAGCGCCATCGGGTTGACGGTCGGGGACAACATGCTGCGCAGGCTCTTTCGTGATCCGAGGGCCAGGTCGATCTACCTTGATTTCGACGACATCGCCGCCGAGTCGGTGGCCAATCTGCGGTCACTCACCGGGAGCGACATCGATCATCCGCGACTGCGGGATCTCGTCGGCGAATTGTCCTTGCACAGCCCGCAATTCGCCGAGATCTGGGCGCGCAACGACGTCCAGATCAAGACCAACGGCGTCAAGCGGATGCAGCTCCCGAGTGTTGGGATCGTCGAAGTCCGTTGGGACACTCTCGAAGTCGCCGGTGCACGGGGTCAGTGCGTGGTGGTCTATCAGCCGACCGGGGCGTCGAGTGCGCTCAAGCTCGCCGAACTCGACGCGGTCCTCGCATCCGTCACCCTTCCGTCGGAGCGGTGAGCGGATCGGGCGCTCGGCGCGAGCGTCCGGCGTCGCTCTCGACCGCGAAGCCTTCACGCGCCCAATACTCGAACCCGCCGATCAACTCACGCACGCGGGCGTAACCCAAGGATGCCGCGATCAAAGCGCCACGGGTCGCCGCGTTGCAGCCCGGGCCCCAGCAGTACACGACGATCGGTTCGTCGCGGTCGGGCACCAGAGCCGCGAGGCGATCGGCGAGCTCGCTGTGCGGAATGTGGGCGGCTCCGGGTATTCGGCCTTGACGCCAGGAGATCTCGGATCGAACGTCGATCACCACCGGAGCCCGCCCCGATGCGCGATCGTCGGCGAGGTCGGCGGGGTCGGTCTGGTACTCCAGTGCGGCCGCGAAGAATTCGGCGGCGGTCAGTGATGGGGTCACGACTCCATCGAAACGAGATTCGGCCGCGATCTGAATAGCCGATCCACGGTAGTCGATGGCGTGGACCCATCGAAACCACGGTAGATTCCGATGTATGCCGGGAATCGAACGGTGGGTACCCGATACGACGGATCGCCTGATCATCGCCGAGCTTCAGCGGGATGGCCGGATGACGGTCGCCGAGCTCGCCCGTGCCATCAATCTGTCGGCGAGCGCCACCGCCGAGCGCCTCCGACGACTTCACGACAACGGCGTCATCACCGGCTATACGGCCGTGGTGGATCCGGCGGTGCTGGGCTACACCATCACCGCGTTCGTCCGGCTGGCGTACCGGTCGGGAAACTACCGACCGTTCGACGATCTGACGTCGAGCACACCGGAGATCGTCGAAGCCCATCACGTCACCGGCGACGACTGTTTCATCCTCAAGGTGTTGGCCAGATCGATGGCCGATCTGGAACGCATCACCGGGCGGCTGGCGACGCTCGGGTCCATCACGACCAGCGTCGTCTACTCGAGTCCGATCCCGTCGCGACACATCGAACCTGCTTGACCCGGACGCCGAGAAGGGCCCGGCCTCGCGCGGAGACCGGGCCCTTCGACGATGGCGAGATCAGGCGTTTGCCAGCACCTCGGTGGTCGAGATGGCCTGCGCCACACCGGACAGCGTGGCGGCGACCTTGACGGCCTCCCACACCTGCTCCTTGGTGAGGCCGCCCTTGCGCACTACGTCGGCGTGCGCCGCGGTGCAGTCATGACAGCCGTTGATGGTCGAGACCGCCAGGCTCCACAACTCGAAGTCGACCTTGTCGACGCCGGGATTGCCGATGATGTTCATCCGCAGTCCCATGCGCACCTGGGCGTAGTCCTCGCCGAGGAAGCTCTTGGCGCGGTAGGACACGTTGTTCATGCCCATGATCGACGCGGCGCCCAGCGCTGCGTTGTACGCCTCGGCAGACAGGATGTCTCCGGCCTCCTCGGCGATCTCGGTGAGTACCTTGGCATTTCGGGTGGCTGCGGCAGAAGCGAGGAAGGCTCCCCACAGCTGCTGCTCGGTCAGCTCGGTTGAGCGTGCCAGCGACCCTAGGTTGAGCTTCAGATCCTTCGCGTACTCGGGAAGGGCCTCTTTGAGATTGTCGATGCTCATGCTCCTGACCTCTCAGACGCTCGCGGTCAGGAGCTCACCGGCGTTGATCGTCGGGTCGCCCTTCTTCCAGTTGCAGGCGCACAGCTCGTCGGACTGCAGCGCGTCCAGGACACGCAGTACCTCGTCGACGTTGCGGCCCACCGAGCCGGCGGTCACCGACACGAACTGGATCTCGTTGTTCGGGTCGACGATGAAGGTGGCGCGATCGGCGACTCCGTCGGCGTTGAGAACGCCTGCAGCCGTTGCCAGTTCACGCTTGAGATCGCTGAGGATCGGGAACGGAAGGGTCTTCAGGTCCTCGTGCTGGGCACGCCACTGGAAGTGGACGAACTCGTTGTCCACCGAGGCGCCGAGAACTTGCGCGTCACGGTCGGCGAACTCGTCGTTGAGCTTGCCGAACGCGGCGATCTCGGTGGGGCAGACGAAGGTGAAGTCCTTGGGCCAGAAAAAGACGATCCGCCACTTGCCGGGGTGGTCGTCGCTGGAGACCTGGGTGAAGTAGTCGTCGGGCTGCTGGGCGTCGACCTTGCTGAGGTCGCCCCCGATGACCGCGGTCAGGTTGTATGCCGGGAACTGGTCGCCGATGGTCAGAAGAGCCATGTCGTAACTCCTTTGTTGTGAGGCGGTTGTGTGAAGCGGTCAGATGCTCGCCGAGGAGGCGAGCGCAGGATTGCTCACATCCATGGTGCCGCAGACCCGGCAAAAGTGAAACGTGATTAGTAGCACTAGACTCATAGGCATGTCCGATCAAACTTATCAGCCGTCGATCACTGGTCTGCGGGCACTGGTGGCGCTGGCTCATCGACGGCACTTCGGTTCTGCGGCAACAGATCTCGGAATCAGTCAACCGTCGCTTTCGCAGGCTCTCGCGGTACTCGAGGCGGGGCTCGGCATTCGGCTCATCGACCGCACTACTCGGCGTGTCTTCTTGACTGCGGAGGGGGAGGCGTTACTGCCCAAAGCGATCGCGGTGACCGACGCTGTCGACGAGTTCTTGGCCGCGGCCGCCGGCTCCGACGACCCGTTGTCGGGCACGCTGCGGCTCGGACTGATTCCGACGGTGGCGCCCTACATCCTGCCCACCGTCTTGCGTGGTCTGCGCTCGGAACTACCCGACCTGAACCTGCGCGTCGTGGAGGATCAGACCGCTCGGCTGAACGCTGCGCTGCGGGAGGGATCACTCGACGCGGCGTGTCTGGCACTGCCGGTGGCGGCTCGTGGCTTGTCGGAGATCGCGATGTACGACGAGGACTTCGTCCTTGCGCTGCCGGCCGGGCATGCCCTGGCCGGGCGCAAACGCGTGGACCCGAGCGCGTTGGCCGATCTGCCGTTGCTACTGCTCGATGAAGGGCACTGCCTGCGCGATCAGGCGTTGGAGGTCTGCCGGCTGGCGGGAATCCGCGCCGACGTGGGGCACACCAGGGCAGCATCGCTGGCGACGGCCGTGCAGTGTGTCGAGGGTGGCCTGGGTGTCACCCTCATCCCGCGGACCGCGGTCGCCGCCGAAACCGCGGGCGGTGAACTAGCCACCGCATCCTTCGCCCTGCCGCGCCCGGGACGTCGCATCGGCCTGGTCTTTCGCGAGTCGTCAGGGCGCGCTGACGCCTACAGCCGGTTGGCCTCGATCATCGCCCGGCTCGTCGACGACACCGGGGTGGTCCAGGTCGTCGGCCGCTAGGACCTGCAGCTAAGGTTCCGCCCACCGGCCGGGGTACCGGTGGGCGGAATGATCAACCGAGGGTTCAGATGTCGTGTCGCCGCACGGCGTCCTCGGTCTTATCGGTGACACTGCGCTGATCTCGACCTACTGCGTTGTTGAGGTAGGTGATCTCGATACCGCCGGTCGCGGGTCCCTGATCCTGGTAGTGCACGGCCATACTCGACGAAGCGTCGTCGGCGCGCACTTCCCGGATCACGGTCTCGGCGTCGGCCGGGATCTCGTGAATCACCTTCGGTGCCACATCCTTTTCGAGCAGCGTCGGTGAGGGCGGCGCCTTTTTCTCAACGACTGTAGGTCTGGGTGGCGACTTCTTCTCGACCACTGTCGGTGTCGGCGGCACCTTTTCCTCGAAGAGCGCCTTGCTCTCGAAGAGCGCCGGTGTCGGTGGCGTCGCCGCTGGGACATCGTGGGTCGGGATGTCCCGGGTCGTGGTGCGATCCATCCTCGGCGCGGTCGGGGTGGTGGGCGGCACCCGGCGAGGGGTGTCGACCGGCCGCGGTGGCGGTGGCGGTGGCGTCGGCCGTCGTGGCGGCACGTGCCCCTCGGTGGCAATCGTGCCGTTCACCCGCCCCTTCACGTGGCCATTGGCGGGTGTATGGCCGTTGGTGGGTGCATGGCCGTTGGGTCCACGGCCGTTCGGCACGGCCGACAGACCCGCCGCATTCGCCGCCGGTGGCGTCGGCGGTGCCGGTCGCGGCGCGGGCACGTCGGCCTGCAGGCGCACCGGGGTTAGCGGAACAGATCGAGCCGGCGCGCTCACCATGCGATTACGACGGCTACGCAACCAACTCAGCAGCCCCGCTGCGAGTACACCAAGAAGCGCGAGCAACAGCCACGGCCACCAGCGTGAACCGGAGTTGCCGGAACTCGATGCGGTCGTGTCGGACACCTCGACATTCGGGTTGGCCACCGAGGGAGTAGGTGCACTCTGCGCGACACTCGGTGCGGTGAAGCCCGGAATGTTCGCTGCCAGCGCGGCCGGTACGGTCGCCAACCCCGCCGTGTCCGACCAACTGATCTGCGTGCCGGTGGGTCCGGCGAAACCGGACGTGGTCACACCGTTGGCCGTGGTGGAATCCGTTGTCGGGAATCCGAACGGTCCCTTCGTCGATCCGCTTGCCCGCCAGGCCTGGAGCACCTTTCCTTCAACCAGATGCGTGCCGGTCGGCTGCGACCAGTAGATGGCCGCCCCGCCTGGCTTGGCGAACTCACTGAACTTTCCTTGGCCCGTCGCGGTATTGCGCTCGTCGATGGTCGGGAAGCCGATGGCCGGCGGACCGCCGAGCGAGATGTACTTCGCCAAGATCTCGCCGTACATCACACGAGCGCCGGTCTGCGGGGAGTAAAAGATGGCACCACCGGAGTAGTCGCGCTTGGCGCCACCGGGGACCTCTTGAACTTCCGACGTCGGATTGCCGAGGTCGGATGTTGCTCCGCCCCACTGAACGTAGTGCTGATTGATCGCGTCAACACTCTGTTGGCTTGGTGCGGCACCGGCCTCGGCAGCAACCAACGTCATGCCCACCAGCGCCATCAACCCGACTGCCGAAACGACAAGCGATGTGTACGTTCGTCGGAGCGGTAGGCGCGTGCGCTCGGCGCCCGCCCGCCCACTCCGATCGCTGAAGAATCTCATCTTCGAGTACCTCCTCGTGGTCGGTGGTGGGTGCTCACTGGAACCGGTCGCGCCAGCTGTGGCGTGCCCGACGCCCGTCCTTGCCGTCGATCGGTACTTCCTTGACCTCGACGTCGTCGACCTCGAGCCGGTCGACCTCCACTGCCTTGCCGACGATGTCGTTGCTGGTGTGGCGGTTCTGCAGCGGCACAACCGGACGTGCGGTCAGCTCCACCGACTGATCACCGACGATCTCATCGGCGGGATGCTCGCCGGTGGGTCGCTCGATCCACGCCGCCTCACGAACATCGCCGGTCCGACCCACGAAGCGGGCCTCGACCTCGGTCGCCTTGCCCACGAGTCCGTGGCTCTCGGTGACCGTGGAGCTGTGCTCCTCGACCACGCGCTCGACCGGCTTCTCCACGAACTTGCGCACATACACCGGCTTCTCGACGACCACCTCGATGATCTTCTCCACCGGCTTCTCGACGATCTTCTCGACTTCCTTGTAGACCGGCCGCTCGACGATCTTCTCGACGGCGATCTCCTTGGGCTTCTCCACCACGCGCTCGAAGAAGTGTTTGACCTCGCGCTCGACGGTCTTCTCGGTGATGATCGGCCGTTCGACGATCTTCTCCAGCTCGCGGTTGACCGGCTTTTCGACGACTTTCTCGATCACCTTCGGACGCTCGACGACCTTTTCCACGACGCGGTCGACGGGCTTGTCGATGATCTTCTCCACGACGTGGGGCTTCTCGACGACCTTTTCCACGACGCGGTCGACCGGCTTCTCGACGACCTTTTCCACCACGTGGGGCTTTTCCACCGTCCGTTCGACGACGCGGTCGACCGGCTTCTCGATGACTTTCTCGACGATGTGGGGCTTTTCCACGGTGCGTTCGACGACGCGGTCAACGGGCTTCTCGATGACTTTCTCGACGATGTGGGGCTTTTCCACGACTCGTTCGACGACGCGCTCGACGACCTTTTCGACCGGCTTTTCGACGATGCGCTCGACGACCACTTCTCTCGGCTTCTCGACGATCTTGACGATCGGTTTCTCCACCATCACCTCGACGACGCGTTCGACGGGCTTTTCGACGGTCTTGTAGACGATCTTTTCGACCGGGACCTCGATGATCTTCTCGACGATCTTCTCGACCGGTTTCTCGACGATCTTCTCGATGATGCGTTCGACCGGCTTTTCGACAACCTTTTCGACGATTCGCTCGACGGGGACCTCCACCACCTTGTCGACGACCTTCACGACCGGCTTCTCCACCAGACGCTGCACGGTGACGGGCTTGTCGACCACCTTGTCCTGGATGTCCACCAGCAGCTTCTCGACGAGACGCTGGACCTGGACGGGTCGCTCGGTGACCTTGTCGACGACGCTGACCACGAGCTTCTCGACCAGGCGCTGGACTTCGATCGGTTTGTCGGTGATGGTGTCGACGATGGAGACAACCGGCTTCTCGACGGTGCGTTTGATCGTGACGGGCTTGTCGACGACGTCGTCGGTGACGGTCACCACCGGCCGCTCGACCAGCCGGCTGACTGTTGCGGGCTTGTCGACGATGTTGTCGACGGTGTCGACGACGAGACGCTCGATCGTTCGCGGGACGGTCACCTGTTTGTCCACGATCTTCTCGACCGGCCGTTCGACGAGTCGTTCCACGGTGTAATCGCGATCGACGACCCGGTCGACGATATTCAGGCCATTGGTGACCGGTGGGATCCCGGTCCGGTCGTCGTGCTTCTTACTGGTCGTCATGGGGGATTCCTTCGACAAAGTGGTTGAGTTGTATCGCCACAGCCACCCCCGCAGGGCGAGTCTTTGTGGATGTTTCTGCAAAGACAACTCGCCCGTCGCCGTAACAGCACTTCGGTGCTGCCAAAGAGCGTCGCACAATCAGAAATGTTGTGCACCGTATGTTGGGAATTCAAATGCCAGATGGGCTAAATTGATCTACGGCGGTATCGCCCGGTAGCCCCGCAATGAGTATTTGATTATTCAATTATGTATCAACTATTGGTGCTGCTAACGAGTAGTCAACTATTGGTTTCCGAATCAACGAAGTTCGGCGAGTTCTTCCCATTCATCAAGCAGGCTGGAATCGACCTCGCGCACCATGTCTCCGAGTTTGACGGTGATTTCGGTGAGTTCGTCGGACATGACCGACTGGGGCACTCCCTGTCGCAACACGCGATAGCAGTCGGTGAGATACCGCAACACCACGCCTTCGCTGCGCGCCAGGCCGTAGGCGGAGATCAACTCGGTGAACGTCATCGCGCGCTCGAGAACCTCGCGGAGCACTGATTTCGGCTGAGGCGGATACGACGCCACCCACGGATGACCGTTGCGATAGACGCCGTAGGCGAACTCGATCTCGTCGAGAAGTGGTCGCGGCCAAGTGATCTCGGAAAGACGCTCCATTCGCTCCTCGTACTCCATCCCGTCGGCCTTCATCTCGGCCATGGCCGCGTCGCGGGCGACCTTGCGTTGGGCCATGAGGACCGGACGCGGGTCTTCCAGCGTCGATTCCAGCACCGAGATCACGTCGAGCGCGTAGGTCGACGAGTCTGGGTCCAGGATTTCGAAGGCGGCCAGCGCGAATGCCGACAAGGGGTTGGTGAGCGCGAAGTTCTTGGGCATGTCCACCGACAGTGCGACGTTCTTGCCGTTGCGCGGGGCCGGGAGTGCCACCACGATTCCGGCGTCACGCAGTCCGCGATAGAGCTCGATGGTGTGCTGGATGTAATGCAGTTGACGCTTGCGCGGCTCGTGATTTTCCTCGAGCAGATGGCGAAGAGCGGCAAAGCAATCACCGTCGCGAGCCAGCACCTCCATGAGCATCGACGTGGTCATCCGGAAGTGGGAGCGCAGCGGCTCGTCGGGCGCATCGATCAGCGTGGTGAATGTCTGATCGCCCCACGACACGAAACCCTCCGGTGGTTTCTTGCGCACGATCTTGCGCATCTTCTTCGGGTCGTCGCCCGCCTTGGCGACCAGCCGCGCATTCTCGACGTCGTGCTCGGGCGCTTGCGCGACGACATATCCGACGGTGTCGAAGCCCGCGCGCCCGGCGCGCCCGGCGATCTGATGGAACTCACGGGCACGAAGCCGGCGTACGCGTTGTCCGTCGTATTTGCTCAGGCCGGCGAACAGAACGGTCCTGATCGGCACGTTGATCCCGACGCCGAGAGTGTCGGTTCCGGCGATCACCTTCAACAGCCCGAGTTGTGCGAGACGTTCGACCAAGCGTCGATAGCGCGGCAGCATGCCCGCGTGATGCACACCGATTCCCGCGCGCAGCAACTTGGACAGGGTTGAGCCGAACCCGGTGGAGAACCGGAAATCGCCGATCGCCTCGGCGATCGCGGCGCGCTCGGTTTTGTCGCAGATCTTGGCCGAGAGCAGCGACTGGGCACGTTCGACCGCGGAGGCCTGAGTGAAGTGCACGACGTAGACCGGCGCACGGCCGCGGTCGATGAGGTCTTCGATCGTCTCGTGAATCGGAGTCATCGCGTAGCTGTAATCCAGCGGGACCGGACGGTGTGTGCCGGTGATCGCCGTGGTCGGTCGACCGGTTCGTCGGGTCAGATCGTCGACGAAGAACGACACGTCGCCCAGCGTCGCCGACATCAGCAGGAACTGGGTGTGGGGGAGCTCGATGATCGGGACCTGCCAGGCCCATCCGCGATCGGATTCGCCGTAGTAGTGGAACTCGTCGGCCACCAGCACACCGATGTCACTGTCGGGACCGTCGCGCAAGGCCAGATTCGCGACGATCTCGGCGGTGGCACACACGATCGGCGCGTCGGCGTTGACCGCGGCGTCGCCGGTGAGCAACCCGACATTCTCGGCGCCGAACAATGCGCACAGGTCGAAGAACTTCTCGCTCACCAGGGCTTTGATGGGTGCGGTGTAGTAGGCGCGTTGTCCGCGACACCACGCGAAGTACAGCGCGCCGCCGGCCACGAGTGACTTTCCCGACCCGGTCGGGGTGGCGAGGATGACATTGCTGCCGGCGATGAGTTCCAGCAGCGACTCCTCTTGGTGCGGATAGAGCTCTATCCCGGAGTCGGCCCACCGTGAGGTGAAGGTCTCGAAGGCCAGGTCGTCATCGTCGACCGGAGAAAGTGCCGCGCGGGCCCCAGACAACTCGCCGATGGTCAACTCGCCGATGGCCGACCGTCGTCCCCGGAGTCGGCGTCCCCATCGCCGGAGTCGTCCGACTGTGTCTGCTCGGCCAGGAAACGCTCGAGTTCGGCACCGAGTTCATCGCCGCTGGGCAGGGATTCCTCGGCCGCGAGCAGCGAGGCCCGTTGCTGCTGGGCTTCGGTGAACGAGTCGTACTGGCTCTCCAGAGCCGAGACAACGTTCTCGATCTCGGTGTTTCCCTCGACTTCGGTGTCGATCTGCTGTCGCACCTTTTCGGCAGCAGCGTCCAACGCCGTCACCGGCAGTTGCAATCCGGTGACCTCGCTGACCGCAGCCAGCAGCCGCGCCGACGCCGCGGGGTAGTTGGATTGCGAAAGATAGTGTGGGACATGGACAGACAACCCCGCCGCGCGGTAATCGTGCTGACTCATCCGCAACTCGAGCAGCATCGACGCGCTGGCCGGAAGTTTCATCTCCGAGCCCCAGCGCGGGAGATTCCCCAGGGCTTCGGCGTTGTTGCCGTGCGCGGTGATCGACGGGGGCCGGGTGTGCGGCACCGCCATCGGGATCGCGTTGAGTCCGATGACATCGGTGACGCCGAAATGCTCGGACAGTCGGCGGACCGCCTCCACGAACTGTTCCCACCGCAGATCCGGTTCGGCACCGGCGAGCAGCAGGAACGGGCGCCCGGCGGTGTCGCGCACCGCATGCATCGTCAGGGACGGCATCTGAACATCGGTGAACTCCTCACCGGAGAAACTGATGGTCGGCCGTCGGGACCGGTAGTCGATCAGTTCGTCGGCCGAGAATGTTGCGACCAATTCGGATTCCAGGCTGTCACGCAGATGCTCGGCGGCCAGTGCGACCGCGTGTCCGGCGTCCGCGAAGCCCTCGAGGGCATGGATCAGCACGGGGCCGGTGCCCTCGTCGCTGGCGACCCGGGGCGCGGGAAACTCCAGCTCGTATAACGAACTGTTGTCGTCGGACCGCTCGTCCATGGTCGATCGCCTCCTCGTATGTAGTGATCAATGGTAGTCAACGGCTGAGAGTGAACGGTTACCGTCATCAACCGCCCCGAGCCGGTTCCGATTCCCCGACCACGGGTGTGTTCCTCCCCGGCGTCGGCCGATCGGGATGGCACAGTGGGCGGGTGGTTTCACTACGGGGTCGCCGATCACGGCGTTTGCGTCCGTCGCGACGCCCAGGAGGGCTGCGCGCGGCTATCGTGACCTGCGCGGTGGCAGTTGCGGTGGTGTCGTGCACCGTGGACGGGCAGGCATCCGCGCCCGAAGACCTCACGTCGAAATCGGTCACCGCGGCAGATTTCCCGGCCGGCGCCTCGAAGGTGCCGACACCGGCTGTCGCGGGGGCGGTGGCCGATATCACCGGCCGCCCGCTGCGCGGCACCGTGCAACCGCCCGGGTGCACTCCGAAGGCCGTGCAGGACGCGGTGGTGTGGGTGGGACCCGACCCGGCCTCGTCGGCCGCCACGTTCTCCACCGCGGTGGTGCACGCCGACGAGCCGTTGTCGGCTCTCGTCGACCAGGCGGCACGCTGTAAGAGCTACGTCTCGGGGGCGTCGCCCACCGCATCCACCCAATGGACAGTGGTCGTCGACCCGGCGCCCGCCGTGGGATATGGCGCGTCCGGGGCATCGGTCACGCGAACCGGGGTCACCGGCGGGATCTCGGCGGGATCGGTGACGATACCCATGCCGAACTCGACGACCACCCGCACGGTGACGCGACTCGCGCAACGCGATGGCACCCGCGTGTACGTCGAATATCGTTGGCACACCGACACTCCCATGTCGGCGGCCGTGCGTAACGATCTCGATGAGCTCTTCACGAAAGCAGTGCGAGCGGCCTTCGGCTGACCGACCCGGTTGTGTGGATAAACCCCGCATCCATCCACAACCCGCGTCGACGGGGATTTTCCGGCCCCCGCATCGGTGAGCATGAGCGGCATGACATCTCATCGCAGACCACGCCACGGCTTTTCGGAGTTCCGGCAGCCCGGTGCTCTCCTTCCGCCCGGTTCGCTGCTGACCGCGTTACCCGGCATGCTCGGCTTCATCCCCGAACGTTCGTTCGTCCTCGTCGCGTTCGAGGACGATCACACGGTTGCCGCCACCATGCGCCACGACCTCGTATTCGATGACGACGGTTCGCCGCACCCCTGCATGCAGGTGATCTTCGAACAGCTCGGATCGGTGTGCGCCCGCTACGGTGTGGCGGCGATCGTGATGGTGATCGTTGACGAAAGGGACCCCGACGACGATCATCGGCGACGCGACATGGTGGCCTGTGCCGACGCTGCGCTGGCCGAATCCGGCGGCGTGACAGACGCATTCGCCGTCTCTGAGTACGCCGAGGGTGCGCCGTGGCGAAGGATTCGGCATCTCCGGCCCTCATCATTGACACGACGATCCGGAATACCGGTCGTCGAGCAGGGGGAGGCATCCGGAGTCCTGGGCGACCCACACTCCTCACCCACAGCGGTCGCCAAAGCGGTCCGTAGCGGACGTCTGGTGCTTCATCGCCGATCGGAGATGGCGGACATGCTCGTACCCTCGGCGCACTGCGACTCGGCGGTGTGCGCCGGTGTCCACTCGGGCGTGCCAACGTTCTCCGTGAGCACAGCGGCCTTGTTGAGAACGCTTGTCGCCCATGTTCTCGGTCAGAATGGTGAATGGGACTGCCGGACCGTCGCTGTGCTGGAGTCGGCGATCCTGGATCTGGAGGTCCGGGATGCCGCCATGGGGTTGTCGGTCGGTGAGTACCGCGCCGATGCCGAGCGTCTGTGGCGAGAACTCACCCGACGCCTGCGTGGTCGGGGTCGGGCCAGTGCTGCCACTCTGCTCGGTCATCTGCACTATGTCGCGGGCGAGGGTGCCTACGCCGGCGTCGCGTTGGACTGCGCCCTGCAGGCGGATCCGGACTGGAACCTGGCCAGGCTTCTCGACCAGGCGCTCCGAAACGGCATGCGGCCCACCGAGATGGTCGACATCGTCGACCGCTCTTTCGACATCGCCGAGCGACTCGGGGTCAGCCTCCCGGGACGAACCGTCGACCCGGCGGCGTGATGGTGACGGTCAGACCTTCTCGACGAAGACCGAGTGCGCCATCTCCGGCGACAGCTCGAGCCCGTCGTGGCCGGGAGAGATCAGGACCACGGCCCGCGGTGAGCAGTTCACGGTGACACGCGCGTTCGGGACGACTCCGGCGTCGCGCAGCGCGCTGATCAGTTCGGTGTCGGACTGCGCGTGTTCGGACAATCGCCGCACGATGACGGCAACCGAATCGCCTTGCGGCAGATCGGAGAGTCGGGTCGCCGGATCCCCGACGGGTACCTCATCGACCCCGAGCAGTTCCAGACCGGGAATCGGGTTGCCGTAGGGCGAGGTGGTGGGGTTGTCGAGGACGGCGAGCAGTCGGCGCTCGACGTTCTCGCTCATCACGTGCTCCCAGCGGCAGGCCTCTTCGTGCACCTCATCCCACGGAAGGCCGATGACATCGACGAGTAGGCGCTCGGCCAGGCGATGCTTGCGCATGACGGCGACGGCGAGTTCACGGCCCTTGTCGGTGAGCTCAAGATGACGGTCGCCGGCGACTCGAAGCAGTCCGTCGCGTTCCATCCGGGCCACCGTCTGCGAGACGGTGGGTCCGCTCTGTTCCAGGCGCTCCGCGATCCGCGCCCGCAGGGGAACGATGCCCTCCTCTTCGAGGTCATAGATCGTCCGCAGGTACATCTCGGTGGTATCAACCAGATCGTTCACGTCTCCGATATCCCTTCGTCCGCTCCAAGGATACCCTGACCTGCTGCATCGGCACCGAAAGCCAACCCGACCAATGTCGTTGGATCCCAGCGCGGACTTTCCGTGGTGATGCGCGGCGTGATCGGGCACAGGTGAACCCGCAACGCACTAGCCTGGGAATGTGAGTACAACCGACCCCGATGCCGCGGTCATCTGGAGCGAGGATTTCCTCAGTTATCGCTGGGCACACACCCATCCGATGAATCCGGTACGGCTGGCGCTGACCATGACACTCGCGCAGAGCCTGGGGGTTCTGGACGGGATTTCCACGGTGCCGCCTCGTGAGATCGACGACTCCGCACTGACCGTCGTGCATTCGCAGGACTACATCGACGCGGTTCGTGCGGTCGGTTCGGGCACGGCGTCGTTGTCGGGCCCGCTCCTGGAACGGCTCTTCGGGCTCGGTGATTCGGACAATCCGGTGTTCGACGGCATGCACGAGGCGGCCAGGTTACTGGTCGGCGGCACCTTGGCCGCCGCGCAGGCGGTCGGGTCCGGATCGGTGCGTCGCGCGGTCAACATCGGCGGCGGAATGCATCATGCGATGCGGGCCCGCGCCGCGGGTTTCTGCATCTACAACGACTGCGCGATCGCCATCCGATGGTTGTTGGACAACGGTTTCGACCGCATCGCCTACATCGACATCGACGCTCATCACGGTGATGGGGTGCAGGCCCAGTTCGAGGCCGACCCCCGGGTGATGACCGTCTCGCTGCACCAGCATCCGGCTACGCTGTGGCCGGGTACCGGCTGGCCCACCGAGGTCGGTGATGAGTCGGCACACGGCACGACGGTGAACGTCGCGCTGATGCCGGACACATCAGACCGATTGTGGCTCAGAGCATTTCATGCCGTCGTGCCGTCCCTCATCGAACAGTTCCGACCGCAGATCCTGATCAGCCAGTGCGGCGCCGACAGTCATCGGGCCGATCCGCTGACCGACCTGTCGCTGACCGTCGACGGGCAGCGTGCGGCGATGCAGGCGATGCGCGCGTTGGCCGACAAGCACTGCGAAGGTCGGTGGATCGCGGTGGGTGGTGGCGGCTATGGCGTGGTCAACGTGGTGCCGCGCAGCTGGACCCACATGATGGCGGTCGCGCTCGACCGCGACGTGGACGTCACCACCGAGATCGGCGAATCCTGGTGCGCCACAGCAGAACAGATCGCCCAGCAGGTGCATTCGGACTACTCCCAGCCGCCGGTCGGGGTGATGGGTGACGACGGCGACGTCGACTACGTCGCGTGGGACGGAGACACCGGACAGCAACCGCCACCGGGTATCACCGACATCGCCCAGCGGCATACCGACCGGGCCATCCTCGCCACCCGGCGCGCGGTGTACCCCCTACACGGATTGGATCCGGAGGACCCTCGTGACTGACTCGGAGATCACCGCCCCGTCCGACTCCCACGTGTCCGAGGCGGCCGGACCGCCGGTCGACAAACCCGAACCGCGGGAGCCGTGGGACTACCCGCGCCACTGGATCGCCGACGTCCTGGCCTCCGACGGCGGGGTCGTACACCTGCGACCGATCCTGCCCGACGACGCCGAACGGATCGTGCGGTTCCACTCCGGGCTCTCCGAGCGGACCCGCTACATGCGGTACTTCGGTCCCACGCCGACCCTGCCGCCCCGCGAGGTCGCGCGCATGACCACCGTCGACTATCAGCAACGCGTGGCGCTGGTGGCGGTCCTGGGTGGCGACATCATCGCCGTCGGCCTCTATGAGGGACTCGGATTCGACGGCAAGCCGGAGTCGGCCGAGGTCGCGTTCGTGGTGGCCGACGAGCACCAGGGACGCGGGCTCGGTCCGATCCTGCTCGAACACCTCGCCGGGGCGGCCGCGGAGAACGGTTTCACCCGATTCGAGGCCGAGGTTCTCAGCGAGAACCCGAACATGGTGGCGGTCTTCCGCGATGCGGGCTATCAGCTCTCGCGCAGTTTCGACGGCAGCACCGTGCATGTCGAGTTCCTCATCGATCCGACCGAAGCGATGCTGTCGGTACGCAATGCGCGCGAGCGGGCCTCGGAGGCGCGCAGCGTCGCGAACCTGCTGCGACCGTCGTCGGTGGCGGTGATCGGTGCCTCGACGGACCCGAAGAAGGTCGGCAACGCCTTGCTGGCCAATATTCTCTCCGCCGGTTTCACCGGGCCGGTGTTCCCCGTCAACGGACCCGAGCTCAATCCGCCGGCCGATGAGGCGTCGACGCCCGCCCATCGCGCGGGCCATCATGGTCCGGCGGCCGCCGGACCCGCGACCCGCCGCAGTCGTCCCCGTCCGCCGTCGGTCCGCGGTATCCGTGCGTATCCGTCGGTTCGTGACATCCCCGACCCGGTTGATCTTGCGGTGGTCGCGGTACCCGCGGCCGCGGTCGGGGACGTGCTCGATGACTGTCTGGTCAAAGGCGTCAAGGCGTTGGTCATCGTCTCCGCGGGTTTCGGAGAGGCCGGTGAGGAGGGCTTGGCCAGTGAGCGCCGGCTCGTCGAGCAGATCCGTGAACACGGTATGCGGCTGGTCGGCCCGAATGCGCTCGGCGTGGCGAATAACGATCCGCGGATTTCGCTGAATGCGACACTGGCGCCGCGTATTCCGGCGGCCGGGCGGGTGGGGTTCTTCTGTCAGTCGGGCGCCTTGGGGATCGCGATTCTCGACACCGCGGCCCGCAGGCAGATCGGATTGTCGACGTTCGTCTCGGCCGGAAACCGCGCAGACGTGTCCGGCAACGACCTCCTGCAGTACTGGGATTCCGATACCGACACCGACGTGGTGCTGCTCTACCTGGAGAGCTTCGGCAACCCGCGGAAGTTCTCCCGAATCGCGCGCCGGGTATCGCGGTCCAAGCCGATCGTGGCGGTCAAGTCCGGTCAGGGGGCGATGACCCAGGTACGAGCGGCACGCAGCGCCGCAGCCGCCCTCGACGACCGGATCGCTCAGATGGTCTTGCAGCAGGCGGGCGTGATTCAGGTCGATACCATTCCCGAATTATTCGACTGCGCAACGGTTCTGGCGTTTCAGCGGTTGCCGCAGGGGCCGCGGGTCCGGATCATCGGCAACTCGTCGGTACTGGGGAGCCTGGCGGCCGACACCGCCCGCACGGGTGGACTCGAGGTGGTCGGTTCGGTGGACATCGGACCGGCCGGCGACGAACGGGCGTTGGCTGACGCCGTCGATGAGGCCATGACCGATCCCGCTGTCGACGCGTTGATCGTGGTCTTCGTGCCGCCGGTGGCGGTTGACACCGGCGGGTACGCGCGTGCGCTGATGGCGTCGGCCTCAGCGCGCGGGTCGCGGCCAACCGATTCCGATGCAGACGATCCCGGGGTCGGTGATCGGGCGTGCCCGGTCAAGCCGGTGGTCACCACTTTCCTTGCCGTCGACGGGATTCCGGTGGGGCTGACCGCGCGTGGCTCGTCCGGACTTCCCGAGCGCGGGTCGATCCCGTCGTATTCATCGCCGGAGCGGGCCGCCACGGCATTGGCCAGGGCCTGGCAGTACTCGAGCTGGCGGATGCAGCCAGAAGCCGAGATTCACCGTCCGGACAACGCCGACCCGGAGGCGGCACGCGCCTTTGTTCGAGAGGCTCTCGGCGACCCCATCGACCCTGAAGGGCGGTTGCTCGGTCAGGTGGAATCAGCTGAACTGCTGGCCTGGTACGGACTGTCGGTGGTCCCGTTCCGGGAGGTCACCACGATGCATCAGGCGTCGGCGGCGGCACGCGAACTCGGATTCCCGGTGGCGGTCAAGGCGTCGTCGTCGCAGTGGCGGGGCCGCCTCGACCGGGAGGGTGCCCGGTTGGATCTGCCGGATGCCACGGCGGTGGTGACCGCTTTCGCGGAGCTCACCGAACTGACCGGCGACAGCGTCCTGCACGTGCAGAAGATGGCACCCAAGGGAGTTGGCGCGACCATCCGGGTACGTGACGATCCGTCGTTCGGGCCGCTGATCTCATTCGGCTTGTCCGGCCGCCCGTTCGAGCTTCTCGGCGACTACGGCTACCGCGCGCTGCCGTTGTCGGCGGTCGATGCCGCCGATCTCATCACCGAGCCCCGCTCGGCGCCACTGCTCAGCGGCTATCGGGGTGAAGCGCCCGCCGACACCGATGCGCTCATCGATCTGCTGCTGCGGATTTCGACGCTGGCCGAGGACATTCCCGAGGTTCGCGAAGTGGTGTGCGATCCGATCCTCGCCTCTCCGGAAGGGGCTTCGATCCTCAACGCCGAGATACGGGTGGGCCCGGTGGTTTCCACCCGGGCCGACAGCGGGCCGCGTCGACTCGGCTAGCGCCGAACCAGAAGTGCCAGGGCTGGGCCGCAAGCCCAACCGAAAGGAAAACGCGCTGGACATCACCGAAGGGGAGTGGCGACGTCCAGCGCGTGGTCTGGGGACGAGAGGTCAGCTGGCGTAGGCGCGCAGACGCTCTGCGCGGTCACCCTGGCGCAGCTTGGTCATGACCTCACGCTCGATCTGACGCACCCGCTCACGTGACAGACCGAACATCCGGCCGATCTGGTCGAGCGTGCGCGGCTGCCCGTCGTCGAGGCCGTACCGCATGCGGATCACCTGCTGCTCGCGCTCGTCGAGAGTGGCCAGCACCGAACGCACATCGGAGTGCAACAGCCCGGCGATGACCGCGTTCTCGGCCGAGGTGGCCTCGGCGTCCTCGATGAAGTCACCCAGCGGGGCCTCTTCGTCGTTGCCGACCGGCATGTCCAGGCTCACCGGGTCGCGCGAGTGGTCGAGCAGATCGGCGATCTTCTCGGCCGGAATGCCCGACTCATTGGCCAGTTCGTCGTCGGTGGCTTCCCGGCCGAGCTGCTGATGAAGCTCCCGCTTGATGCGGGCCAACTTGTTGACCTGCTCGACGAGGTGGACAGGGAGGCGGATGGTGCGGGACTGGTCGGCCATTCCGCGGGTGATCGCCTGGCGAATCCACCACGTCGCATACGTGGAGAACTTGAAACCCTTGGCGTAGTCGAACTTCTCCATCGCGCGGATCAGTCCGAGGTTGCCCTCCTGGATCAGGTCGAGCAGCGGCATGCCGCGACCGGTGTAGCGCTTGGCCAGCGACACGACCAGTCGCAGGTTGGCCTCGAGCAGATGCGAGCGCGCGGCTTCACCTTCACGCACGATGATGTCCAGGTCGCGCTTCTTGGTGGCCGAGAGCCGCTTCTTGGTGGCCAGGATGTGCTTGGCGTACAGGCCGGCCTCGATCTGCTTGGCCAATTCGACTTCCTGCTCGGCATTGAGCAGGGCGGTGCGGCCGATTCCGTTCAGATACACGCGCACCAGATCGGCGGCGGGGGACTGGGCGTCGAGATCCTGCTCGGTCATTGCCGGGCGGACGCCTTTGGCGGCAGGGTCATCGTCGAATCCAGTGGTCGTGGTTGGGCGTGCAACTGTCGAGCGTGACATTCGGCCTCCTGAATTTGGTGCGTACATCGGGTTCAACGGAACAGCGGCTCAGATAGTTCCCGCCTCGGCGATCGCCAGGGATGAAGGAAATGCAGCTGACCAGCATGTTCACCAGGTGCGCGCTGAGAAGTTGCTGAGAGCACGACGGGGGTGGAACCCGACGCGGATTGGCTCAGGGTGCTTCGTATGGTTCGTCGTTCGGCGCGTCGACGATCCGGTGCCCGAGGTCGCGAGGATGAGTGGGCAGCGGAGCGGGGCCGGCCACGTTGTGGTCGGCGCCGTACATGTACTGGGGGACCTCGCCGCGCTTGCGGGGAGGTCGATCGTTGGCGATGAGAACCGCGATCCACGGAATTGGAATCGACGCCGCCACAATGGCCAGGGCGAGCAACCCCGAGCCGGTTTCGCTGTAGACCAGCCCCGCGATCAACAGGGCGGGTACTCGGAAGGCCATCAAGGTCAGATACTTGCGCACGCGGGCCCGGTGCTGATCTTCGAGCGAATCATGCGCATCGGTGATCAGGAAGGTATCGGCAGCCTCGTTGTGGCTTGCGCGTCCTTCGGTTCCCATGGACTCCACCTTTCCACTTGGCGGGGGTGATTGCACAGGGGGATCCCGATATGAGATTGCCCATGAATTCGGGGGTGTGACCGTGGACTCGGTTCCGCTGTGTGTTCACCGGTGTTCTGCGGTGTATTCGGAGTGGATGGGGTGCAGGCGTGGTCGGTGACGCACAATGGAGTCATGGGAACTCAGACCATCGAACGCCCCGATCTCGACGAGAAGACCGACGTCGACGAACGCCCGGATACCGACAGCACCGACCGCGGTGATGACGACCGCCCCAAGTTCTTCCACTACGTCAAGAAGAACAAGATCGCCGAGAGCGCGGTGATGGGCAATCACGTCGTCGCCCTGTGCGGCGAGACCTTCCCGGTGACCCGATCGGCCAAGCCCGGCTCGCCGGTCTGCCCGAAGTGCAAGAAGATCTACGAGAAGATGCGCAAGGACTGATCAGCAAGGACCGGTCAGCAGGGACTAATCAGGTGGGCGATGCCGACGGATGGGGCCGCTGCCCAGACGATCGGGCAGCGATTTGATCTGATCGGTGATGTCGGCGGTCTGTGACGACACCCACCCGCGCATCTGAGTCGTGGGTGAGGGCTTGGCCGGCCACAGCTGTTGCAGCGCGGCATTGAATTCGGCGCCGAGCACGATCGCGAAACCCAGAAAGAATGCGAACAACAGGAATGCGATCGGGGTGGCCAGTGCGCCGTAGGTGTAACCGGATCTGGTGATGGCCGCCAGATAGATGCGCAGCAGATAGCCGGCGATCCAGAACACCACACCGGCCAGGACCGCTCCGCCGATCAGCCGGTGCCACGGCAGCGGGTTGGGCAGTGCCAGGTGATAGAGCGTGGTCAGGACAAAAATCATCAGCAGTGCGACGAACGGGAAGTAGCCGACGTTGATGACCGTGGTCACCGCCGGGTCCCAGGAATCGGGCACGATGGCGCGCAGATAGTTCGGTCCGACGGCCACCAGGGGGAGGAGCAGGACCGCCACGATCAGGAAGCAGACGTAGAGAATCAGCGCAAAGATTCTCTGCCACACCGGGTTCCGAACGTCGTGCTGGTCATGGGCGTGAGCGATCGACGCCACAAAACAGGACACCGCCGACGACCCCGCCCACAGCGACAGGATGAAGCCCAGCGAGATCAGCCCGATCCGCCCGCGGCCGAGCACGTTGTCCACGGTGGGGCGGATCAGATCGTTGACCACATTCTCGGAGAAGGTCCGAGTCGCGAACGCGATGATCCGCTCGGAGATGAGTTCCACGGTGTCGGGTCCGAACCATCCGCCGATGTAACCCACGCTGCCCAGCAAACCCAGCAACAGGGGCGGAAGCGAGAGGGCCTGCCAGAACGCGGCCTGCGCCGACCAACCGACGATGCCGTCGTCCCATGCCTTCACGATGGTCTGCCACACCAACCGGGGAATCCCCGCCAGCACCGGTATCCGCTCGATACCTGCCCCCGCCGAACCGCGCGTCGTATCCACCGACGACCCGAGGTCGCCGGTCAGAGGTACCGGATTGCGATGAGACGTTGCGATATCTCAAGCATCCATCATGGATCGAGTGAATGTGTGACCGGCCCGCCCGGTGAGTCGCCCTGACCCGCCACTGCGTCGGCCGGTAGCATTGCCGCGTCGGACCCGCCTCGATCGGTGGTCGTCCGCAGACCACACCGGGGATCTGTCCGGAGCAAATTCTGCCTCTTGTACTGCGAGAGTGCGCTTGAAGTCGATGTCAGGAGTACGCCCGTCGATGTCGTCGAGTCCAGCCCCCAATGACGTGACCTCACCGGAGAACAGCACCACCGCGATTAGCCCCGTTGCGACCCCGACGTCGGGACCGCAACTACGCGCCTGGCAGCGTCGCGCCCTGACGACCTATCTGACCCGCAAGCCACGGGACTTCCTGGCCGTCGCAACGCCCGGTGCCGGCAAGACCACCTTCGGACTGCGCGTGGCGCGTGAACTGCTCAACGACCGCACCGTCGACCAGATCACCGTGGTGGCACCCACCGAACACCTCAAACACCAGTGGAGTGCGGCGGCCGCACGCGCGGGCATCGCACTGGATTCGAGGTTCCGCAACTCCGCCGGCCAGACCAGCTCGGATTTCGACGGAGTGGTGGTCACCTACGCGCAGGTGGCCGCACACCCGGCCCGGCATCGCGTCCGCACCGAGAACCGGCGGACCCTGGTCATCCTCGACGAGATCCACCACGGCGGTGACGCGAAATCGTGGGGTGACGCCATCCGGGAGGCGTTCTCCGACGCCACCCGCCGCCTGGCACTGACCGGTACCCCGTTCCGCTCCGACGACTCGCCGATCCCGTTCGTCACCTACGAACCCGAGGGCGGAGGGGTGATGCGGTCCAAGGCCGACCACACCTACGGCTACTCCAACGCGCTGGCCGACGGCGTCGTGCGCCCCGTGGTGTTCCTCGCCTACTCCGGTCAGGCGAGCTGGCGCACCAGCGCCGGTGAGGAGTTCACCGCCCGGCTCGGCGAGCCGCTCTCGGCCGAACAGACCGCCCGCGCATGGCGGACGGCCCTCGACGCGCACGGCGACTGGATTCCGGCGGTGTTCACCGCCGCACACACCCGACTGGGGCAATTACGCGCCGGCGGTGTTCCCGATGCCGGGGGACTGGTGATCGCCTCCGACCAGACGCAGGCCCGCGACTATGCCGAACTGCTCACCGCCATCACCGGCCGGAAGCCCACCTTGGTGCTCTCCGACGATCCGAAGTCGTCCTCGCGTATCGAGACCTTCGCCGCGTCGAACGACGAGTGGATGGTCGCGGTGCGCATGGTGTCCGAAGGTGTCGACGTGCCACGTCTGGCCGTCGGTGTGTACGCGACCAGCGCATCGACCCCGCTGTACTTCGCGCAGGCGATCGGTCGATTCGTGCGCTCGCGACGCCCCGGGGAGACGGCGAGCGTGTTCTTGCCCTCGGTGCCGGTGCTGCTCAACCTCGCCAGCCAGATGGAAGCCGAACGCGACCACGTCCTCGGCAAGCCGCATCGGGAGTCCGACGGTCTCGACGACGCCCTGCTCAACGACGCGAACAAACAGAAGGATGAGCCCGGCGAGAAGGAGAAGTCCTTCGAGTCGCTGCACGCTGATGCAGAACTCGACCAGGTCATTTTCGACGGTGCGTCGTTCGGCACCGCCACCTTCGCCGGCAGTGACGAGGAGTCGGACTACCTGGGTCTGCCCGGACTGCTCGACGCCGATCAGGTGCGCGCATTGCTGCGCAAGCGGCAGGAGGATCAGGTGACGCGGCGGTCGGAGGCCGTCTCGTCGGATTCGGCTACCGGGGCTGCCCCGACTGCACCGGCAGCGCCTCGCTCCACCGGCGAGAACCTGCATTCGCTGCGTCGCGAACTGAACAGCCTGGTCGCGATGCACCACCACCGCACCGGGAAGCCGCACGGGATGGTGCACAACGAACTGCGTAGCCGACTCGGTGGCCCGCCCACTGCGATGGCCTCGGCCGATCAGCTTCGTGAGCGGATCAAGGCGCTACGTGAGTGGCGCTGACCGCGCGCTGGATACAAGACCCGCAACACTGCACGCCACAAATACAGCCACGGCATGGATACAGCCATCGCATGGATACAGCCATCGCATGGATACAGTAAGGCCCGGCCGGAAACCGGCCGGGCCTTTACCGATGTGTGGTTGTTGGACGTCAGACGAGTTCGCCTGCGTCCTCGGTGACGATGGCGCTCAGCTCGACGAGCCTGGCCTCATGTTCGTTGAAGTGGTGCCGGCAGAAGAGAAGTTCGCCGCCCTTGGGCAGGACGGCACGTACCTTGGCAGCGGCACTGCAGCGATCACAACGGTCGGCGGCAGTGAGCGGCATGGAGATCGGGGGCGTGGTGGCGATGTCTGGCATGGTTCCTCCGTCCCGGTTGGCTGACCGAATCGTATCGGACGCCTTCCCTTCGTGAGCCGGCGCATCAGGTCGATGCGTCACCCTCACTGTGTCAGACGTTTCGGGCTTTCGTATTGTTCCGCAGGTCTCCCGGGTGTGTCGTCACTCACCCGTAACACGGTTCTTTCGTCCGGCAACAATGGCGGACCTGATCACGGTTATCGGTGCGACCCAGGCCACACCGACAACCTGTTGTGCCTCTGTCGATCAGCTCGTGATGATCACGCCGGCGCGCCGGCTTCGGCGGCGCTCTTCTCGATGTTGATCTCGGCGCTGCGGGTGATCGCATCGGCGGACTCGTTCTCCCGGTCCTTGAGGTACTCGCGCAACGAGTAGGCGAACGCGGCCGCCCAGCCTGCGACGATGATGCCGTACGTCACGGTTTGGACCGCGGGCGGGACATCCAAGAGATCGCTGCGGAACAGGCTGCGGGTGTTGGTGAGAACGATCAGTCCACCGACCGACGAACCGAGCAGACGCGGCGGGATGTGACGCACCAGCCACGCGGCGATCGGCGCGGCGAGCACGCCGCCGACGAGGATGGCGCCGACCCACGCGAAGTTGATGCCCTGTGAACCCAGGCTGACGATGAAGCCGAGGCTCGCGGCGATCGCGATGATGAACTCGCTTGTGTCGATCGAGCCGATCACCTTGCGTGGCTCCAGACGTCCGCTGGCGAGGATCGCCGGCGTGCCGACCGGTCCCCAGCCGCCGCCACCGGTGGCGTCGACGAAACCGGCGACGAACCCCAGCGGTGACAGAAAACGCTTGCGCAGTGGTTTGCCGAGGTTGTGGCGGGGAATGCCCTGGAAGGTGAAGCGCAGGAGGATGTACAAACCGAGTGCCAACAAGATGATCGCCATGATCGGTGCGGCGGCCTCGGTGGATAGCGAGGACAGCACCGTCGCACCCAGGAAAGCTCCGATGGCGCCGGGAATGGCGATGCGGCGCACCACCTTCCAGTCGACGTTGCCGAACTTCCAGTGCGAGACACCCGAGACGAGGGTGGTGCCGATCTCGGCGAGGTGCACGGTGGCCGACGCTGCGGCAGGATTGGTGCCGATGGCCAGCAGCAGTGTCGTGGTGGTGACGCCGTAGGCCATCCCGAGGCTGCCGTCGACCAGTTGGGCGGCAAAGCCGACGAGGGCGATGAGGACGATTGTTCGCATCCGACCATGCTAGGAAGCGGACAAAGGCGGCATCGAATTTCGCCGGGGTCCGGCCCTGCGTCGGTGAAAACCTTGACAATTCGGACATTCTTGGGGTGAATTACCGACGATGGCCAGCACACCGGAACCTCTACACAGCGTCGAACTTCTGCATCTGATCGACGCCGCTACGTGGAAATCGTTGTCCGAGAGCAAGTCTGAGCGCTACCGCGCACCCTCACTCGATGAGGTCGGGTTCATCCACCTCTCCAGCGCCGAGCAGGTACACCTTCCGGCGAACCGTCTCTACGCCGGACGAGAGGATCTGCTGCTACTCGTCATCGACCAGGCGCAACTCGATGCGCCGGTGCGATGGGAGCCGGGCGTGCCCACCGATCCGTCGTCGATGACCTTCCCGCATCTCTACGGCTCGCTGCCGACCGCCGCCGTCGTCGACATACGGCCGTACCGGCCGGATGCGAACGGGACGTTTCCTCAGCTGACCTGATCGAGCAGATCCAGCACCGTGGCTGGATCAGTCCAGGTAGTCGCGCAGGACCTGCGACCGTGACGGGTGACGCAGCTTGGACATCGTCTTCGACTCGATCTGGCGGATGCGTTCGCGCGTCACTCCGTAGACCTGACCGATCTCGTCGAGGGTGCGCGGCTGACCATCGGTCAGGCCGAAACGGAGCCGCACCACGCCGGCTTCGCGCTCGGACAGCGTCTCCAGCACCGACTGCAGCTGATCCTGCAGAAGGGTGAAGCTGACCGCGTCGACCGCGACAACGGCCTCGGAGTCCTCGATGAAATCGCCGAGTTGACTGTCGCCCTCGTCACCGATGGTCTGATCCAGGGAGATCGGCTCACGCGCGTACTGCTGGATCTCCAGCACCTTCTCCGGCGTGATGTCCATTTCCTTGGCCAGCTCTTCGGGAGTCGGCTCGCGACCGAGATCCTGCAACAGCTCGCGCTGGATCCGGCCCAGCTTGTTGATCACCTCGACCATGTGCACCGGGATGCGGATGGTGCGGGCCTGGTCGGCCATCGCGCGGGTGATGGCCTGACGGATCCACCACGTCGCGTAGGTCGAGAACTTATAGCCCTTCGTGTAGTCGAACTTCTCGACCGCACGGATCAGACCGAGGTTGCCCTCCTGGATGAGATCGAGGAAGGCCATGCCGCGACCGGTGTAGCGCTTGGCCAACGACACCACCAGGCGAAGGTTGGCCTCGAGCAGATGATTCTTGGCGCGGTTGCCGATGCGGGCGATCTCGTTGAGGTCCCGCTTCTGCGCCATGGTCAGCTTCTCGCCGGATTCCACAGTGCGCCGCAGCAGTTCGGTCGCGTAGAGACCGGCTTCGATCTTCTTCGCGAGGTCGACTTCTTCCTCGGCGTTGAGCAGCGCGACCTTGCCGATCTGCTTGAGGTAGGCGCGCACGGAGTCGGCCGAAGCGGTGAGCTCGGCGTCCTTGCGGGCCTGTCGCAGTGCCTCGGATTCCTCTTCGTCCCAGACGAAGTCGCCGGCGGTCTTCTCTTTTTCCTCGGGCTTGGCTTCCTCGGCCACTGCCTCAACCGCGGGCTTCTTCGACGAACCGACGGTCGGATCCTCGGCGTCATCTGCCGGCTCGCCGTCGCCGTCGTCGGAATCATCGGCCTCGTCGGTGGCGTCGTCTGCGTCATCATCATCGTCATCGACAGTGATGTCTTCGTCGGCGATGTCCTCAAGGTCCACGTCCGGGCCGTCGATGTCGTCGATCGACTCCAACTCGGATTCTTCGGCGTCGGTTTCCTTGACCGGTCCGTCGGCGGCCGGCGCAGCCTTCTTCGCCGCGCGTTTGGTTGCCTTCTTGGCGGGCGCCTTACGCGGAGCGGCTTTCTTGGCCGCCTTCTTCGCGGGTTTCTTGGCCGGCGCCTTCGGGGCCGAAGTGGAATCCGTGGGGCTCGTCGCGTCGGTCTCGACGACGTCCGCGTCCCCCTGGCGGGTTTGGGTGGCTGCCACGTACAACCTTTCGAAACTCACTGAAACGATCATCACTTGAATGAAACGACCGTCACGACGGCGCGCGCCACCGTGGTGTTCGGGCTTGGCTTTCTCGGTGCGAAGTGACCGGTGTCGACCATTGTAACGACATCGTCTCGCCGGATGTGACAATGACCTGGTCACGGCGGGTGCTGGCGGTTCCGCGGGGGTACAAGTCAGGCAGATCGGCGTCGCTACGGTGATCGACGGTGAAGCGAGCCGATGGCCGGCTAGGTTTTCAGGCCGGCATCAACGGCCATCGCCGCGCCGACGATCCCGGCGGTGTTCGCCAGGGTCGCCGCGACCACCGGTGTCTTGTTGGAGAGAAGTGGAATCCACTTCTCGGCCTTGCGGCTGATACCGCCACCGGCGATGAAGAGTTTCGGCCAGAACAGTGCCTCGTAGGCCTTGAGAACACCGGATACCTTCTCGGTCCACTTCTCATAGGACCAGCCCTTGTCCTCCTTGACCCGCGACGACGCCTGGTGTTCGGCTTCCTTGCCGTCGACGGTCATGTGACCGAGTTCGGTGTTGGGCACCAGGGTGCCGTTGATGAGGATCGCCGACCCGATACCGGTTCCGAAGGTGAGCAACATGACCACACCGTCGACGTCCTTTCCCGCACCGTAGCGATCTTCGGCCATGCCGGCCGCGTCGGCATCGTTGAGAACCGACACCATCACGCCGCCGAGGTGCTTGCTGAACAGTTCGTAGACATCGGTACCGATCCACGCCTTGTCGACGTTGGCCGCGGTGCGGGCGATCCCGTCGGTGATCACGCACGGCAGGGTGATGCCGACCGGACCCTTCCAGTCGAAGTGCGCGACCACTTCGGCGACTCCGCCGGCCACGAGTTCCGGGGTGGCGGGCTGCGGTGTGAGGACTTTGAACCGGTCACCGACGAGCTGGCCGGTCTCCAGGTCGACGATGCCTCCCTTGATGCCGGAACCACCGACATCGACTCCGAACCCGAGATGTGTTGACGTGACCGGACTGTCGATCTCGGACATGGTCGTTTCCTCTCAGCGGGCAAACCTGGCACGGGTACGCACTAGTAGGCTATCGATCCCTGCGGCGCCCTGCTCGGCGTCGCGGGTAACCCGTGCCGACCGCGTGGTGAGTACTGCTGGTCTGCAGATCCCGCGCACTTGTGTTGAATGGGGTTCGTGGCCATTTCCGACGACACCATCGATGTCCGTGAACTCCGAACCGTGGCGGTCTCGGTCGCCGAAACGGCGGCCGAACATGTCCGGACCCGCCGCATCGAACTCTTCGGCCGATCCATCGGTCACGAGCCGGGCCGCGGTTCGGCAACCGATCCGACGGCGGTGTCCGCGAAATCGACGCCGACCGACCCGGTGACTGTCGCCGACACCGAGACCGAACAGTTGATCCGAGAGTTGCTGCATCGAGCCCGGCCCGACGACGACGTACTCGGCGAGGAGGACGGCGGAACCACCTCGGTACCGGCCGGGGTGCGTTGGGTGGTCGATCCGATCGACGGCACGGTCAACTTCCTCTACGGCATACCGGCATACGCGGTATCGGTCGCGGCCCAGGTGAACGGGCGCAGTGTGGCCGGTGCGGTCATCGACGTCGCGCGGAGGATCACCTATTCGGCCGCGCTCGGCGACGGGGCATGCTCCGACGACGGCAGTGGACCCCAGCTGCTCAAGGCCACGCCCGTCGAGAGCCTGGACATGGCGCTTGTCGCCACCGGATTCGGCTACGCCGCGCAGCGCCGTCGGGCGCAGGGAGCGATCGTGGCCGAACTGTTGCCACGCGTGCGCGACCTGCGGCGAGTGGGAGCGGCCGCCCTCGATCTCTGCATGGTCGCCAGCGGTGCCGTCGATGCCCACTTCGAACACGGGCTGAGCCCGTGGGACTGGGCAGCGGGCGGGTTGATCGCCGCCGAGGCCGGCGCGGTCGTCGTGCTCCCGCCGCCGGAATCGCGTTCTGCCGACGGGCATCTCACCGTGGCGGCGGCACCGGGTATCGCCGAGGAGTTTCTCGGCACCCTCGACCGGATCGGCGCGACCACGCCACTGACCGCGAACTGACCGTCCGCACGGCCCCCCTGCTCAGCAGGAGGTGGAGTGCACGGCTTTCACCAACGTCGGGTCGACGCCGGTTTTGGGATTCTTGGGGTCGGCCGACCGGAGCGCCTCGAGTGCGGCCTGCGCGTCCTGCGACTGCTCCCGGCCCTCGTAGAACTGGCCGAGTGCGACGTCGACCCCGGTTCCGCGCCGACCGTCGTTGACGAGTTGAGCACACGGCAGCGCGAGCCACACCGCCGCTGCGCCGCCCTTGCCGGCCGGACCGAAGCGGATCTGGGCGACGCAGTTGAGGTCTTTGTTCGGGTAGACCGCGTCGTCGGCGTACGGGGCGTCGGGGGTCGGATTGAAGCCCTGCGCGGTGAGGTCGTCCGACACCGATCGTGCGGCTCCGCGTTGTGAGGAGGCGTTGAGCACTCGCACCTGGAAGGTCGACAACGCCGCAGGTGCCACGCTCAGCATGTCGTCGCGGCTCACCGCCGACAACGTGGGCGCCGCCGCCGACGGGGTGGCCGGTCCGGCGGCGGGAGCCGCGGATGCAGCCGAGGTCGCGGGGGAGGGCTGGTTGCAATCAGTCGGCACACCCTCGTCCTCGCCGCCGGCGAGGGCCACCACCCACACCATCAGGGAGAGCACGGCGAGCACCACCACGGCGATGATGGCCGGCCGGTGACGCCGCCGACGGTAAAGGTGGCCGTTCTCATCTGTCGGGTAACCCGTCGTGATCTGCGATACCACCGGTGACGTGCTCCTTGCGATGCGATGCGGCCTGGTCACGCCAACTCTAAAGGGTTCGGGCGCCGCTGTGACGCAGGCGGGTCCGGGCGGTGGCGATGACGTCGAACGCCACGGGAATGGATTGCACAATGTTGTCGTTGACCCGACCGCGCTGGTGGTCTAAGCTTCGGGCGCCCGCTCCGGAAAGCTGTGCAAGCATTTGTAAAGAAGATGTGAGCGAAGTCATACAAGTCTTCGGGATCGTGGGCAACGAATCGTACCGGTCACAACGTTGTAGTGACGCCGCCGGAACATCTCCGGAGGGCAGCGCACCCACTCGATGTCGGCCACAAGCGGGCATCACCCGGAACGCCATCGCAATCTCTACAGGTAAAGGCACACAATGGCTACTGATTACGACGCGCCACGACGGACAGAAACTGAAGACATCAGCGAGGATTCACTCGAGGAGCTCAAGGCACGGCGCAGCGAGGCACAATCCTCCGCGGTCGACGTCGACGAAGGTGATACCGCCGAGTCGTTCGAACTGCCGGGCGCCGATCTCTCCGGCGAGGAGCTGTCAGTGCGCGTCATCCCCAAGCAGGCAGACGAATTCACTTGTAGCAGCTGCTTTCTCGTCTACCACCGCAGTCGGCTGGCGCGCGAGAACGGCTCGTCGATGATCTGCGTTGACTGCGCCTGATCAGATTCTGATCACGCTCGAGTTCGGCTGACTCGCTCAGTCGGTCAGGCCGATCTCCACCGCTGCATCGGACACACCGAGTGCGGCAAGGAGTTCGGTCGGGCGTCGAGTCGACACCAGCCAGTACGGCGTCGGATCGTCGGGGTCGTCGAGCACGAGCAGCACCATGGTCTTCACCCATGCCTTGTGCACGAGAAATGCCGCGGGGTCGAGCTGGCGGCCCAGCGCGGCACTCTTGGCCGTCGCGGGCACCGTCGCCCCGCGCGCGATCACCGATCGGGGCAGGATCGCTTTGCCGGCGTGCAACCGGTTGTCGGAGTCCACCCGCACCTGCACCCGACCCATCGACCACAACATCCACGCGATCAGTGCTGCGACCGCGATGTAGCCCACAAAACTCCACGACGCCCGGTGTGCGGACAGCTGGATTTCATAGCCCATCACGGCGGCGACGACTGCGCCCGCCGCCCACCACCACAGTGGGACGCGTAGCCGCTCGGAGAAAAGATCCGTGCGCTGTTGGTCGGGGGATACTGAATCGGTCACCTGGACCAGCGTAGTCTGCGTGCGTGGCCCCAGATCTCCCCGCCGTGGACACTCCCGTCGCATCGGTTCCGGTACGTCGCCTCGACCCCGGCATTCCACTGCCGAGCCGAGCGCATGCCGGCGATGCGGGCGTCGACCTGTGCTCGACCATCGACCTGGAACTGCAGCCGGGCAGCCGACAGCTGGTTCCGACCGGCATCGCAGTGGCACTTCCGGTCGGCACCGTCGGCCTGATCCATCCGCGCAGCGGGCTCGCCGCCCGCGCCGGATTGTCGATCGTCAACACACCCGGCACCATCGATGCGGGATACCGGGGCGAGATCAAGGTCTGCCTGATCAACTTGGATGCGCAGACGCCGATCAGCATCGCCCGCGGTGATCGCATCGCTCAGCTGATCGTTCAGCGCGTTGAACTGCCGACCTTCGTCGAAGTCGATGAACTCGACGAAACCGCCCGTGGCGCAGGCGGATACGGCTCCAGTGGGGGACATGCAATGCTCACCGGTGACGGTGATGCACGTGATCCGGGAATACCCGGGTGACCCACCCCGCGACGCTCTGACGCGACAGGCAAGGAGTCCAAGAGATGCCAGCAGACGAGAAAACCCAGACCCATCAGATCGGATCCGCGAAGGGTCCCTACGACATCGAGTCGCTCGACACCGAGATCGAGGAGTTGGAGAACTCGCACCTCGACCTCGGCTCGGTACTCGTCCCCGTGGTCGAAGGCGGTCAGGTAACGGTCGAGATGACCGCCGATCACCAGCCCGAGGCCGTCTACCTGCTGACGCCGCATGGTCGGATCGGCGTCGCGGCATTCGCGGCGCCCAAGTCGCCGGGCCTGTGGCGCGAGGTCGTCGGCGAACTCGCGGATTCACTGCGTGAGCTCGGCGCTTCGGTGCGCATCGAGGACGGCCACTGGGGGCGTGAGGTGGTCGGGGAGATCCCTGGTGCCACTCATCGCTTCATCGGTGGCGACGGACCGCGGTGGATGGTGAAGTGCATCGCCAGTGGTCCCACCGAGTCGGCGGTCGAATTGGCCCAGCTGGCCCGCGCCGTACTCGCGGAGTCGGTGATCCGGCGCGGCACCGCCGCGGTGCCGCCGCGCGAAGCCCTGCCGGTGACGCTTCCGCCGGTGTTGGCCGAGCAAGTGGCGGCCGCACAGCAGCAGATGATGGAGCAGGCCGGCGTCTCGATGCCCGAGGCCGCCGACGCCGAACCGACGGTTCCGCTCGAAGATCCCTCACTCGAAGCCGATTCCGGCGACGGCCGCGCGGTGCCCGGGGGTGCCCGAGACCAACTCGCCCGCGCCGGACTGACGCCGGAGGCGGTCGACGAACCGGAGCCGGAGCCGGAAGAGGCAGAACTTCCCGAGCCGCCACGCTCGTCGGGTTCGGCTATGCAACGGCTACGTCAGATTCGACGGCGCTGATCGTCGTCGGGTGACCGCAGCGCCGTCCAGATCTCGGCGCACGCGTCGCCCAGCAGTGTCGGTCGGGAACCCCATTCCGGGAGGGTGAATTCCCGGCATCCCGATCTCGGCGCCGCTGCACACCACTGCCGGGCGACCTCGAGGGGATGGATCGGATCGTCGACGGCGGCGACCACCGCCAGCGGCACCGACAGTAGGCTGATCTCCTGAGGCGTCGGTGCCCGGTAGGCGCCCGCGCACCGGAGCTGGGCGCTGAGCCCGGGATGCAGTGCGCGCCATGACCTGGACAGTTCGTCGGCCAGCCATGGTGGACTCGATGCCGCCATCGCCGCGATCGTCGACTCGAGGCCGTCTGTGTCGAGCGCGTCGGCGCCGGCGCGGGCGCTCCACGCAGCTGGTGCGTCGTCGGCCGCACCGCTCCACGCCGGCAGGGCAGCCCAGACTCCCCGACAGCCGGGATGCCTCGTCTCCAGCGCCCATTCCAGCGCGATCGCCGCGCCGATGGAGACCCCACCCACGATGAACCGGCCGTACTGATCGGCATGGTCGTCGAGGGCGCGCAGGTGGGCGGCGACGAGATCGTCGGACGGCTGCAGTGCGACGAGATCCAGGCCGAGGCGAACCGCCGCAGGGCCGAAGGATCGTCGCAGGTAGTCGGCGTCGGAACCGGTGCCCGGCATCACGATCAGGGCCGCTCGGTCCCCCTTGTCCAGGTCGTCGATTCCGGGCATGCCACGATGATGCTCCGACGTTGAAGGACATAGGTGACGGGGTCTACCCTGGCGATGGAAAGCAGGGCCACAGTCCACGCCCCGTTTGTGATTCACCCAGGAGGGTGTGATGGCCACAGCCGGTTATCTCAAGCGCCTGACCCGCCGACTCACCGAAGACCTCGGTGACGCCGACGCGGAGCAGATTGCCGAGGAGTCGCGGGCGGCCGGTGCGCACAGCGCCGCCGAGTGCTGCCGCGGTGACGAGGTCACGATGCACGGCGAACTCCGCGCCGTCGAGACCTGCTCCAAGGCCGCGAAGGCGGGCGTCAAGGCCGAGTTCTTCGACGGCACCGACACCGTCATTCTGAAATGGCTGGGTCGCAACCGAATTCCCGGCATCGAACCGGGACGCAAGCTGACCGTGCGCGGCCGCGTCGCCGAGGCCGGTGGCGCAAAGGTGATCTACAACCCCTACTACGACCTGCATGGCACGGACGACTGACACCGAGGGCACCGGGCCTGCTTCCGAAGGGGCCGAGGAGGTTTCGGAAGGCGCAGAAGCGCCCGCGTCGATCCTCGACCAGATGGGCGGGGTCTCCGGCCTGATCTACTCGACGATCCCGATCGTGGTGTTCGTCCCGGTCAACGCGCTCTGGGGACTGCGTGCGGCGATGATCGCCGCTCTCGCGGTCGCGGTCGCGATCTTCGTGGTGCGGGTCATCCGCCGCGAGCCGATCACGCCCGCGGTGTCCGGGGTACTCGGCGTGGCGATCTGTGTGTTCATCGCCCAGCGGACCGGGGACGCCAAGGGCTACTTCTTGTTCGGTATCTGGACCACGCTGGTGTACGCGGTGGTGTTCGTGGCATCGATCGTGATCCGCTGGCCGATCGTCGGTGTGGTGTGGAACCTGATCAGCGGTGACGGGATGGGGTGGCGGCGGCATCGTCGGACGCTGATCGCTTACGACCTCGCGACCGCCTTCTGGGCGTTGGTCTTCGGCGCACGCTACCTCACCCAATCCCAGCTGTACGACCACAATGAGACCGGCTGGTTGGCCGTCACCCGGATCGCCATGGGCTGGCCGCTGACGGCGTTGGCCGTGCTCGCCACAGTGCTCCTGGTGCGGCGTGCGCAGCGCTCGGAGGATGTCGACGAGACCGTGATTGTCGACGGTCCGGGGGACGCGACCGAACGCTGACCTCCCGGGTCGGCATCGCGGGGCGGCGTGTCAGGAGAGGTTCATCGCCTGGTGCAATGCGGGTTCGGCTTCTGCGGGCGCGATGAAGATCAGCTCGTCGCCGCCCTCGAGGGGATCGTCACGCTGCGGGACGATCACCCGGCCACCGCGCAGGATCGTCACCAGCGCGGCGTCGCGCGGGAGGTCCAGTTTGCGCACCGGCTTACCGGCCAGCGGCGTGTTGGGCGGCAGCGTCAGCTCGACGAGGTTCGCCTGTCCTTGACGGAATGTCATCAGCCGCACCAGATCTCCGACCGACACGGCCTCCTCGACCAATGAGGCCAGGATGCGGGGAGTGGACACCGCGACGTCGACACCCCAGTCCTCGCCGAACAGCCATTCATTGCGCGGGTCGTTGACGCGTGCCACCACCCGATTCACCGCGAACTCGGTCTTGGCCAGCAGACTGATCACCAGGTTGGCCTTGTCGTCGCCGGTCGCCGCGACCATCACGTCGAAGGTGTGTAGTTGTGCCTGCTCGAGGTTGGCGAGCTCGCACGCGTCGGCGAGGATCCAGGTGGCCTCCGGAATGGCGTCGGCGTCGATATGGGTCACGGTGCGTTCGAAGAGCGTCACCTCGTGGGAGTTGGTGATCAGTTCTCGCGCGATGGAACGTCCTACCGCGCCTGCGCCTGCAATGGCGACCTTCATCTCTCAGATGTCCTGTCCTCGGTGGTGCGCTGCTGCGTCGGGGTCGGGTCGGGCTGGTGATCGGGAGCCAGCGGTTCAGTCGGCCTCGAACGGCGAGGCCGCCCGCGTCCGGGCGTTGGTCAGGTTGTCGATCAGTACCGCTCCGAATACCAGATCATCCTGCTGCAGAACCGTTTTCACGTCGGGCAGGATCGGCTTACCCATCCGGTTGAGAAAGGCCACTCTGGCGCCGGTCTGTTCCTGGAACTTGCCGACGGTCACGCCGATCCACGATTCGTCGATCTGCAGCTGCGCGATCGCCAGCGAACCCGACGGGTCGCGCCATTCGGTGGTCGTGGAGGTCTCGCCGAGTGCGGACACGAATCGCTCGGTCGTCCACGGAACCGTGGCCACCGTCGGGATACCCAGTCGCTCATAGACTTCCGCGCGCCTGGCGTCGTAAATGCGGGCGACCACCCGCTGGATTCCGAAGCTTTCCCGCGCGACCCGGGCGGCGATGATGTTCGAGTTGTCGCCGGATGAGACGGCGGCGAACGCGTCCGCGGTGGTGATACCGGCCTCGGCGAGTACGTCTTTGTCGAATCCCATCCCGACAATGGTCCGGCCGGCGAAGTCCGACCGCAGTCGGGTGAACGCGGTCGCGTCACGATCGATGATCGCTACGTCGTGGCCACGGCGTTCCATCGCCACGGCGAGTGAGGATCCCACCCGGCCGCACCCCATGATGACAACCTGCACGTCGTTCCTTCCCGGCATCGTCGTCGTCGGCCCGAGCACGCTGCTCTGAGCCGCCGCGGATGAACCTACTCGCATACCCGATGGAATGGGTGGGGCACGGTGGCCTTCGGTTATCACACGCTCTAGGGTTGCCTGGTGTCCACCGTGTCAAAGGTGTCCGTTGCGACCAAACGGCTGATCCTGGGTCGTCCGTTTCGCAGCGACAAGTTGGGCCATACGCTGCTGCCCAAGCGCATCGCCCTACCGGTGTTCGCCTCGGACGCGATGTCGTCGGTCGCCTACGCGCCGCAGGAGATCTTTCTGGTCCTCTCGGTCGCCGGGCTGGCCGGGCTCACCTACACCCCGTGGATCGGGTTGGCGGTCGCCGTCGTCATGGTGGTGGTCGTCGCGAGCTATCGGCAGAACGTGCACGCCTATCCATCCGGCGGCGGTGATTACGAGGTGGCCACGGTCAATCTCGGTCCGAATGCCGGCCTGACGGTCGGTAGCGCACTGCTGGTGGATTACGTACTGACGGTGGCGGTCTCGATATCCTCGGCCGCGGAGAACATCGGGTCGGCGATCCCGTTCGTCGAAGAACACAAGGTGCTGTTCTGCGTGGCCGCGATCGCCTTGCTGGCGTCGGTCAATCTGCGCGGCATCAAGGAATCCGGCGCGGTGCTGGCATTTCCGACGTACGCGTTCATCTTCGGCGTGATGGCGATGTTGATCTGGGGTGCCATCGAGATCTTCATCCTCGGCGAGGATGTGCAGGCCGAGACCGCGGGATTCGAGATCCGGGCCGAGAACTCCCACCTGGTGGGCATCGCTTTCGTCTTCCTGATCGCCCGCGCGTTCTCCTCGGGATGTGCGGCGCTGACCGGTGTGGAGGCCATCAGCAACGGCGTGCCCGCCTTCCAGAAACCGAAGTCGCGCAACGCCGCGACCACCTTGCTGCTGTTGGGGATCTTCTCGATCACGCTGCTGCTGGGCATCGTGATGATGGCCCAGCAGATCGGGGCCAAGTATGTGATGGACCCGGCGGCCGACCTGATCGGGGCGCCGCCCGGGTACCAGCAGAAGTCGATGATCGCGCAATTGGCACATGCGATTTTCGACGGTTTCACGCCTGGCTTCTACTTCATCGCGACGGTCACCGCGCTGATCTTGATGCTCGCCGCGAATACGGCGTTCAACGGTTTCCCGGTGTTGGCGTCGGTCCTGGCCCAGGATCGCTATCTGCCCAGGCAGTTGCACACCCGCGGCGACCGACTCGCGTTCAGCAACGGCATCCTGTTCCTCGCATTCGCCGCGGTGATCTTTGTGATCGCCTTCGGCGCCCAGGTGACCGCCCTGATCCAGCTCTACATCGTCGGGGTGTTCGTTTCGTTCACGCTGAGCCAGACGGGCATGGTGCGGCACTGGACCCGGCTGCTGCGCACCGAGAGTGATCCGCGGGCCCGACGCCGGATGATGCAGTCGCGAGTGATCAACTCGATCGGTCTGGTGATGACCGCGACGGTCCTGATCGTGGTGCTGATCACCAAGTTCACCGCCGGCGCGTGGATCGCCATCATCGCGATGGTGGCGATCTTCGCTCTGATGAAGCTGATCCACCACCACTACGCCACCGTCGCGCGCGAACTCGAGCGCGATGAGGACGACGACGACGCGGTGCTGCCCAGCCGCACCCACTCCATCGTGCTGGTGTCCACGCTGCACCTGGCCACCAAACGTGCCGTGCTCTACGCCAGGGCGACGCGCCCGGACACCCTCGAGGCCATCACCGTCAATGTCGACGACCGCGACACCCGTAAGTTGGTGTCGCAGTGGGAGGCCAGCGATATCGACGTTCCGCTCAAGGTCATCGCGTCGCCCTACCGTGAGATCACCCGGCCGGTCATCGACTACGTGCGTCGGGTGCGCCGGGAGTCGCCGCGTGACGTCATCACGATCTTCATCCCGGAGTACGTGGTGGGGCACTGGTGGGAGCAGATCCTGCACAACCAGTCCGCGTTGCGCCTCAAGACGCGGCTGCTGTTCGAACCAGGTGTGATGGTGACTTCGGTTCCGTGGCAGCTCAATTCGTCGGATCGACTCAAGAACCGCGACCTGGCCTACGCCGCTCCCGGGGACACGCGGCGGGCACTCGGCACCGAGCTCGACAAACGGTGAGCACGCGGCAACCGATGAACGACGACGGTCGTGACGACGTCATCGAGGTGACGGCGGTTCGTCCCGCCAATGGTGGTGAGGTCGTCGCCCACCACGAGGGACGGGTGGTGTTCGTCCGCGGCGCGATCCCCGGTGAACGCGTCCGAGCCCGGATCACCGACGACCGGCATGTGGGGTACTTGCGGGCCGAGATGGTCGAAGTTCTTGACGCGTCACCATTCCGGACGCCGGTGGCGTGTGCGGCCGCGGCCCACGGCGGCGGCTGTTGCGACCTGTCATTCGTCGACGTCGCACACATGCGAGACCTCAAAGCCCAGGTGCTGACCGACGTGCTGACCCGGATCGGGGGACTGACCACCGAGGGCATCGACGCGGTGAGTTCGGCGGACCTGGTGACCGCTCTGGACGACGACCCGACCGGCTGGCGGATCCGCACCCGGCTCGGTGTTGATGCCGACGGCCGCGCCGGGGTCCGGGCATTTCACGGTTCGGAGGTCATCGCCGGATATCAGTGCATTCAGCCGGCGCCGTCGATGCTCGCCGGGCTCGACGATCTCGCCGCCACACCGGGATCCGATCTCGCCGTGGTCACCGACATGACCGGCGCGCGCCACGTCGTCGAAGTGGCGCCGGCTGCCCGGCGGTCCGGAACCAATCAGCGTGGAACCAATCAGCGTGGAACCAACCGGGGCGGGCGCGATCGGCGTCGGGCCGCGCAGAAGGACCGTCGAGCACGTGAGCAGCACCGCGCCACCCGGGTCCTCGAGGGTGATCAGTACGCCGCGCATGCGGTGGGCGAGCGAATCTGGCGCATCCCGGTCACCGGGTTCTGGCAGGCGCACCGCGCCGCGCCGTCGACCTATTCCGCGGCGATCAGCGCAATGCTCGCCGACGTCGAGGTGCCGACGAATCCGGTTGCCTGGGACCTCTACGGCGGTGCGGGGGTGTTCGCCGCCGCATTGCTGGACAGTTCGACATCTGCGGCCGCGGTACACGTCGTCGACTCCGATGCCGGTGCCCTGCAGGCCGCGGCCGACACATTCGCCGACGACGGCCGGATTGTGCTGCACCACGGTGAGGTGGCCGCGTCCCTGGCCGACCTGCCGACGTCGGATGTGGTGGTCGCCGACCCGCCACGCACCGGGGCGGGTGAGCGTGTGGTGTCGGCCATCGTCGACGCCCATCCGGCCGCGGTCGTCCTCGTGGGATGCGACGCAGGACGATTCGCGCGTGATCTTGCCCTCTTCGCCCGCGGTGACTATCGAGTGGTCGCATTGCAGGGTTTCGACGCATTTCCGCAGACCCATCACGTCGAGGCCATCGCCTGCCTGGTACCCGGGCGGGCGCCGAGCTGAACTGTCGCGTCCGGCTCGTGGTCGCCGCAGGCGATCGGGGTACGGCGATGTCCGTAGACTGTTCTGACACACGACTCGTCGCGTCGGGGCCGCGAAAGCACCGTCCTCGCACGACGAGGTCGACGGCGATGTCGGCAGCCCCGACGATCGCGACCAATCACGGTGATGGAGGACTTGATGGGTGTGCTCGAGACGATCGGATCGCCCGCCGACCTGCGGGCGTTGTCACCTGAAGAGGTGCCGGGACTCGCCCGCGAAATCCGTGCATTCCTGATCGAGAAGGTCTCGGCGACCGGCGGCCACCTAGGCCCGAATCTCGGTGTGGTGGAACTGACCCTCGCCCTGCATCGCGTCTTCGATTCCCCGACCGATCCGATCATCTTCGACACCGGCCACCAGTGCTACGTCCACAAGATCGTCACCGGACGCATGGACGGCTTCGATCAGCTACGCCAGGCCGGTGGCCTGACCGGCTACCAGGAACGTTCGGAAAGCGAACACGACTGGGTCGAATCGTCGCACGCATCAGCCGCACTGTCCTACGCCGACGGACTGGCGAAGTCATTCGAACTGACCGGGCAGGGCGAACGCACCGTGGTCGCCGTGGTCGGTGACGGCGCCTTGACCGGCGGCATGTGCTGGGAGGCGATGAACAACATCGCCGACGGCAACCGGCCGATGGTGATCGTGGTCAACGACAACGGCCGTTCCTACGCACCGACGATCGGCGGGTTCGCCCGGCACCTGTCGGGTCTGCGCCTGCAGCCCGGATACGAGCGCATCCTCGACGAAGGGCGTCGCGTCGTCCAGCAGCTTCCGGTGGTCGGTCAACCCGCCTACGCGATGCTGCACGGGATGAAGAGCGGCCTCAAAGACCTTCTCGCGCCGCAGGCGATGTTCACCGACCTCGGTCTGAAGTACGTGGGCCCGGTCGACGGCCACGACGTCGCGGCACTGGAGGCCGCGTTCACCCAGGCCCGCGACTTCGGTGGTCCGGTCATCGTCCACACCGTCACGCGCAAGGGCATGGGTTACGCGCACGCGGAGAATCACGAAGCTGACCAGATGCACGCCACCGGCGTGATCGACCCGGTGACCGGGCGAGCCAAATCGGTGTCCCCGCAGGACTGGACCTCGGTGTTCTCGGCCGCACTCGTCGAGGCCGGCTCGGTACGACCCGACGTCGTCGCGATCACCGCGGCGATGCCCGGGCCTACCGGCCTGACGCCGTTCGGGGAGAAGTTCCCGGATCGCATGTTCGACGTCGGCATCGCCGAGCAACACGCCATGACGTCGGCGGCCGGCCTGGCGCTGGGTGGATTGCACCCGGTGGTCGCCATCTACTCGACCTTCCTCAACCGCGCCTTCGACCAATTGCTGATGGATGTGGCGCTGCTGAAGCTGCCGGTGACCCTCATCCTCGACCGATCCGGCATCACCGGACCGGACGGACCGAGCCATCACGGCATGTGGGATCTGTCGCTGATGGCGATGGTGCCCGGCTTGCGGGTGGCTGCGCCCCGAGACGTGGTGCGGCTACGTGAAGAGTTCGACGAGGCGCTCTCCGTCGACGACGGACCCACCGCCCTGCGGTTCTCCAAAGGTGCTGTGCCCGAGGATATTCGAGCCGTCGAGAGGCTCGACGACGGTGTCGACGTGCTGCACCGCGACGCCCCGGGCCTCGGGGAGGCCACCGGTGACGTGCTGATCGTCGCGGTGGGAGCGTTCTGCGGTCTCGCCGTGGAAGCCGCGCAACGACTGCGCTCCCAAGGCATCGAGGCCACGGTCGTCGATCCGCGCTGGGTGTTGCCGGTTCCGGCGTCGATCGTCGATCTGGCGCGGCGTCACCGACTGGTGGTCACGCTGGAGGACGCCGGCGTCAGCGGCGGCGTCGGATCCGCGGTGGGTGCGGCCCTGTCCGAGGCCGAAGTTCATGTGCCCGTTCAGTTCCGGGGCATCCCGCAGCGATTCATCGCGCACGCTTCGCGCGGGCAGATCCTCGACGAACTCGGGCTCACCGCGCAGGAGCTCGCGCGGTCGATCACGGCGACCGTGTCGGGAATGCAGGCGGCACCCGAGCTCGATCAGGTCCAGAGTCCGGTCGAGGACTGACCGCAATCCTCGATTACGTTGAGCGGCCCCCATGGGAGGCGGAGTAATCGGGGGAGACGGTGCAATACTGTCTGGCCATCCAGGCCACGATGTCGCGGCATGCCAGTGCCGCCATCGACGTCGGGTGGCCGGTGAACCCGTGTGGTGATTCCGGGTAGACGCGCACGACGACGTCGTTGCCGGCGACACACAGACGCGCGGCCATGGTCAGGTTGTCTTCCAGCAGAATGTCTTCGGACCCGATGGTGAGCATCGTCGGCGGCAGGCCGCTCAGATCGGCGAAGACCGGGGAGATGTCGGGATCTGTTCGATCGTCGACATGGCCGAGATATGCCTCGATGAAGAACTCGTCGGCAATGCGACGTCCGGCGGGTGTGGTGCCACTGAGGTCGTAGGTGCCGTACCGGAGTGTGGTCGCCACGACATGGTCTGCTCGGTCGCTGTCGCGCAGTCGCAGCAGAGTGGTCATCGCGAGCGTGGCGCCGGCCGAGGTTCCACCGAGCACCAGCCGATTGGTGCCGAACTCCTGACGTCCACGGTCGCGGACCCACACGGCCACCGCTTCGCAATCGTCCGGTGCTGCGGGCCAAGGATTCTCCGGTGCAAGCCGATAGTCCGGGCAGACCACCGCGACACTCAGGGCGTCGGCGATCCGACGGTTTTGTGCGTCGGCGGTTGCCGGTGAACCCAGGTAGAAGCCGCCGCCGTGACAATGTAGGTAGACCCCGACAGGCGTGGCATCGGTGGGCAGGATGACCCGGACGGGTACCGCGATGCCCAGCGCGTTGGCCGTCCGGCGCAGCGCCGCCGGGTCCGATGACTGCTCCATGACAAGTGTTCGCGCATAGAGCAATTCATCGTGGTCACGAGGTCCATGGCCGGTGGGTCGGCCTGCGTAGAACTCGCGGGATTCTCCGGCGAGACGCGCCGCGGCGGCGTCGACGAAGGGCATCAGCGAGGTCAACATGTCTCGGTCAGTCGTCCTGCGGTCCCGATGGATTGACGTCGCTCGGTGAGTCGGCGTCTGTTAAATCGGCGTTGATGGCTTCGGCGATGGCCGCGGCGGTGAGTTCGCGCTGCCAGGGTCGGGCGCCCTCGGCCTCGAGGCGTGCGTCGACGGCGTCGGCGGTCGCGGGTTCGACTCCGTCCCAACATATCTGCCGCACGACATCGGGTGCCAGCAGGTTCTCGACGGGAAGGTTGTGATCGTCGGCGATCTGTTTGACGGCCGGACGCACCGCGGCAGCACGAGCCGCGGCCGCCGGATTCCGATTGTCCCACCTGTTGATCGGCGGCAGTCCTCCGGAACTCGTTGTCCTGGTGGGTAATTCGTCGTCGGCCAATTCCCTGGCACGCTGCAGCGCCGCCAACCATCTCGATGCCTGCTTGCGTTGCCGCGGTCCGCCGAAGACCGGGAGTTTGGCCAGGTCCGCCGCGGTGTGCGGGTCGGCGGTCGCCGCGGTGACGATTGCTGAGTCGGGGAGCAATCGTCCCGGTGCAACATCCCGGCGCTGCGCCAATTCCTCACGGGCAGTCCATAGTTCACGGACGGCCGCCAGCGCGCGGGGTTTACGCACGGTATGGATGTTCGACGTTTTGCGCCACCTGTCGGTGCGGACCGGTGACGGCGGACGCGACAGCACGTGTGCGAACTCCTGCCGTGCCCACTCGTCCTTGCCGGCGGCCACCAGTTCGGCTGCCACCGCATCGCGCAGTTCGATCAGCACCTCGACGTCGAGCGCGGCGTAGTTGAGCCAATCGTCGGGTAGCGGTCGTCGCGACCAATCCGCGGCGCCGTGGCCCTTCGCCAACCCCAGATCGAGGAAATGTGCCACCTCGGTGGCCAGATTCACCTTGGGCAGACCGAGTAACCGGCCGGCCAGTTCAGTGTCGAACAGTGTGGTGCAACGGAATCCGGCCTCACGCAGACACGGCAGATCTTGGTCGGCGGCGTGCAGAATCCATTCGGGCCCGTCCAGAGCATCGATCAGCGGGTCCAGCGCGTCGGGCTCGTTCGTCGGATCCACCAGCATGATGCCGGAGCCTGCGCGTTTGATCTGGATCAGATACGCGCGCTGCGAGTACCGGTACCCGGACGCACGTTCGGTATCCACGGCGATCGGGCCGGTCCCTGCGACGATGCGATCCGCGGCGTCGGCGAACTCTGCCGCCGTCGAAATCACCGGCGGGACACCATCGGCCGGTGCCAGCAGGGGAGTTGGCACATGCTCGGCCGGTGCGTCGTCGACGTTATCCGCGGAATCGGCCGACCGGCCGGCGTTGCTGCCCGGCTGGTCGGTCACGCCGAACCGAGCTCGGTGATCCCCGTCGGCGGAAGCCCGGCCGCCGACGCGAGAACCTCGCAGAATGCCTCCAAATGGGGATGCAGGGTGGCGCTTTGCGCGGTCCACGAGGCCCTCAGCTCGAGCTGATGCGCACGCGGTGGGCCGGCGATGTCGCCATAGCGCACCGACGTCGTCGACGTCACCGTACCTCCCAACGCGCTCACCGCGAGGCCGCGCGCAGGGGATGTTGTTGCATCGCTGGCTGTTTCACCTTCCGGGACGCCGAGTGCGTCGCTGAGCCAACTCCAGGTCACCTCGGGCAGAAGGGGGTCCATCGCCAGTGCCGCCTCGACCTCGGCCTGGATGTAGGCCACGAGCCGCATGGTCCCATTCCATGCCTCCTGGCCATCGGGGTCGTAGAGCAGGATGAGTCGGCCGAAAGCGCTGCCGGGTGAGTCGACGGGGATGTCGGCGTCATCATCGCCGGGCTGGCGGACTTCGCAGCCCACGGCGTAGCTGTAAGGGGCCAGCCGCTGCGGCGGTCGGATCGGTCCGACCTCGATCTCGGGCCGGATCCGGGCACCGTGCAGCGACTCGACCGCGTCGCGGAAGTCAGCAGGCTCCGTCGGAGCTCCAGAAGAGGTCACGGTCCGACGGTAAGACTCGTGACCGTGGTCATAGGGTAGGCGCGCCGGGGTCGATCCGGGCATATCGGCGTCGGGCCGGGCGTGGACCGCTGCGGCGCCCGTGGCAGAGTGGTCGAGAGCATCAGAAAGTGGGCGGTGATGGCGCAGACAACGCGAAGCCGGGCGAGCCGAACCCGATTGCCGCTGGTGGACGCGGCGACGGGGAATGCCCCGGCGCGGCGGCCGGTGTGGTTCATGCGGCAGGCGGGGCGATCGCTGCCCGAGTATCGCGCGATCCGTGCCGATCACGGAATGCTGGAGTCCTGCTTCGATCCGGCATTGGTGTGCGAGATCACGCTGCAGCCGGTCCGTCGACATGACGTCGACGCGGCGATCCTGTTTTCCGACATCGTCGTACCGCTGAAGGCAGCCGGGATCGACCTGGACATCGTTGCGGGTACCGGACCGGTGATCGCGCATCCCATCCGCACCCGCGCCGACGTCGACGCGCTTCCGCGTCTGGAACCAGAATCGGTGGGCGCGATCGCCCGTGCCGTTCGGCTGATCCTCGACGAGTTGTCCGACGACACCGCACTCATCGGTTTCGCGGGCGCCCCGTTCACCCTCGCGTCCTATCTCATCGAAGGTGGCCCGAGCCGCAATTACGAGCGGACCAAAGCCATGATGTACGGCGACCCGGTCACCTGGCATGCATTGATGGGCCGGCTCACCGACATCACGATCGCCTTCCTTCGGGTCCAACTCGATGCCGGCGTCGACGCGGTGCAACTTTTCGATTCGTGGGCCGGGGCACTGTCGGCGGTCGATTACCGGGCGTTTGTCGCGGCGCACAGCGCCAGGGTCTTCGCCGAGGTCGCCGAGTACGGGGTTCCGCGTATCCACTTCGGCGTCGGCACCGGGGAACTGCTGCATGACATGGCGCATGCCGGTGCCGATGTGATCGGCGTCGACTGGCGGGTCCCGCTCGACGAGGCATTACGTCGCGTCGGACCGGGGTTCGCCGTTCAGGGCAATCTGGACCCCACGGTGTTGTTCGCCGGAGATGACGTTGTCGCGCAACATGTTCGGCGAATCGTGGCCGAGGGTGAGCGCGCCGTGGCACAGGGCGCCCGTGGGCACGTGTTCAACCTCGGGCATGGAGTGTTGCCCAACACCGACCCCGACGTCATCACGCGGGTCGTCGAGCTGGTTCACAGCCTGTAGTAGAAATCAGGTGGGTCATGGCACGCGCGGTTCGGGTCGCCGTCGTCGGCGGGGGAGTATCGGGACTGGTGGCCGCGTACCGGCTGCGCAGTGAACTCGGCCCCGACGCCCAGATCGATCTCCTCGAAGCCGGCGAAACGCTCGGCGGACTCCTGAAAACGGTCGACGTGGGCGGCATTTCGGTCGACGTGGGCGCCGAGGCGTTCATTGTTCGTCGGCCGGAGGCGATGGCGCTGGTGACCGAGCTCGGTCTGACCGACCGGCTCGTCTCGCCGACACCGCGCCGTCCCGCGGTGTACTCCGGGGGCCGACTGCACCCGCTGCCGCGCCCGGCGCTGATGGGGATACCGGCCGGGCCCGGTGCTGTTGCCGGATTGGTCGACGACGCGGACTGCAAACGCATCGCCGAAGAGCCGGATCGGGGCTTGGCGTGGGTTCCGGGGACCGATGTGTCAGTGGGCGAGCTCGTCGCCGACCGTTTCGGTGAATCGGTGGTGTCGCGCAGCGTCGATCCGATGCTCGGCGGGGTCTATTCGTGTCTGTCGGCTGATATCGGTGTGCGCGAGGCACTTCCGGCGTTGGCAGCCAAGCTGGATGTCGGGTCGCCGAGCCTGTCGGCGGCGGTCGCGGAGTTGACCGGCCGACCTGGTGGGTCGGGACCGGCCGATACCTCTCCGGTGTTCGGCACGCTGGTCGGCGGATATCGGGTGCTGGTCGACGCCCTGCTTGACGCCGCGTCGCCGAACGTGCACGTGTGCAGTGCGGTCACCGACTTCGCGGGCAACGCCGCTGAGGGCTGGGTACCGCTGTGTGGCAGGTCGCCCGCCGGCAGTGAGACTCCCTACGACGCAGTGGTGCTGGCCGTCCCGGCATGGCTGGCCGGGCACGCCTTGCGATCTGCCGCGCCGGATGCGGCGGCAACGCTGCGTTCGGTCGAGCGGGCCGGATCGGCCGTGGTCTCGCTCACGCTGGCCCCCGACACCCCGCTGCCGGAGCATTCCGGTGTGTTGGTGGCCAGCGGAGAAGACCTGCGCGCCAAGGCTTTCACGTTCAGCTCGCACAAGTGGGCGCACCTCGGCGAGGCGGGTGCACCACGCTCGGTGCGGGCGTCGTTCGGGCGTTACGGGCAACCGGTGCCGGACGAGTGCACGCAGCCGGGCATCGACGCCGACCTCCTCACATGGGCGCTGGCCGACCTCGACCACGTCTGCGTCACCGCCGGAGTTCCGCCGCTCTCGGGTCAGGTGATCGGATCGTTCATCCAGCGCTGGGAGCTGCCGCGGTACGCCCCGGGCCACCTGGCGGTCATGTCGACCCTCGCCGATCGGATGCCGCCCGGCATCGTTCTCGCCGGAAACGCCTACGCCGGGGTCGGTGTTCCGGCCTGTATCGGCGTGGCCGACGCGGCCGTCCGGCGATTGGCCCCCCAACTGCGTTAATCGGTTGGTCCCCAACTGCGCTGATCTTCTCGTTGTGGGCACAAAGACCTGGTTGCGGGCGGTACGCGCTGCGGTGGCACCATGGGAACCATGACTCGCTTGGATTACGCGGAGCTCAATGCGACCATCCGCTACCTGATGTTTTCAGTGTTCGCGGTGAAGTCGGGGGAGCTTCCCGATGATCGTGACCAGGTCAAGGCCGACGCCACCGACTTCTTCAAGACGCTGGAGGATTCCGGCGTCGTGGTGCGCGGCGTGTATGACGTCGCCGGGCTGCGGGCCGACGCCGATTTCATGATCTGGTGGCATGCCGAGCACGTCGAACAGGTGCAGGCCGCGTATTCGCGGTTCCGCCGGGAAACCCACCTCGGACGGGCGTCGACGCCGGTCTGGAGCAACGTGGCACTACATCGTCCGGCCGAGTTCAACAAGAGCCACATCCCGGCGTTCCTGGCCGGCGAGGAACCGGGCAACTACATCTGCGTCTACCCGTTCGTGCGGTCCTACGACTGGTACCTGCTGCCCGACGAGGAACGCCGCCACATCCTGGCCGAACACGGCAAAGCCGCACGCGGATACAAAGACGTGCGGGCCAACACCGTCGCCTCGTTCGCCCTCGGCGACTACGAGTGGCTGTTGGCTTTCGAAGCGCCCGAACTGCACCGCATCGTCGACCTGATGCGCGACCTCCGCGCCACCGAAGCCCGGCGCCACGTCCGCGAGGAGACCCCGTTCTTCACCGGCCCGCGCGTCGAGGTCACCGACCTCATCGACTCGCTGCCGTAATCCTCGAGCCTTGGGCTAACGAGATCCCGGCCGGCACCTCATACATCAATTCGTCAGGAGCCTTCCGGCTCGAGCCGCAGGCTGATCGAGTTGATGCAGTACCGCAGATCGGTCGGGGTGTCGTAGCCCTCACCCTCGAAGACGTGACCGAGGTGGCTACCGCAGTTGGCGCACAACACTTCTGTGCGTTTCATGCCCATGGAGGTGTCGACGCGTTCGATGATCGCCTCGCCGGCCAGGGGCGAGAAGAACGACGGCCAACCGCAGTGTGAGTCGAACTTTTCGGCACTGCGGAACAGTTCGGCATTGCATGCGCGGCAGCGATAGACGCCGACGGTCTTGGTGTCGGTGTACTCGCCGGTGAACGGGGCCTCGGTTCCTGCTTTGCGCAGTACCCGAAACTCTGCGGGACTCAGGCGTTGCTTCCAGTCGTCGTCGCTGCGTTCGCGCGCCGAGGTGTCGACTGCGGATGTGTCGTCGGTCATCGCTCCACGGTAGCGACGGCAGAACGCTCTTCGCCACCGTCGACGCCGGGTGTCGGTGTGACAGGTGTCGGTTCGACGGGCGAGGCGGCTGTTTGGGCGCCGGGTGTCGAACGATCAACCACACGGATGTCGAGATAGCGGAACAGCAGTGAGCAGAACACCGCGATCATCAGCAGCGACCAACCCCAGGTGACCTTGTTGTACTCCAGCATCCAGCCGAACGACGTCCAGCGTTCGGAGTAGAACGAGTCGAAGGCCATGCAGCCGTAGACACCCAGCCACGCGGGCCAGTTACGCACCGTCGAGCCGGGCAACACCACCGTCATCAGCAGTGGGAACAGCAGCATCGAGTAGTAGCCCTGACCCAGCGAACCGACCAGGAACGTGGTGCCCAGCAGAACACCGGACGATGTTGTCGCCCAGAGCAGTTCGTTGGTCTGACGGTAATAGCGGTACAGGAACCACAGCGAGAACACGGCCATCGCGACGAAGGCCACGCGCAACAGGATCACCAGCCAATCGGCCACCCCGAAGTACGCACCGTTGCCGGAGATCGAACTGTTGTAGTAGTCACGCGATTCCATCAGATACGGCAGGGTGCGCGTCAGGAACGACTTCGAATCCACGATCAGTGGCCAGGCGATGATGTTGAGGATCACCGGCACCCCGATCGCGGTGATCAGCACGCGCCATTGACGATTGAGCAGCGGCAGCAGCAGCAGTGGCAGTAGAACCGGCTTGACCGCGAGGGTCAGCCCCAGCGGAACTCCGGCCCACAGGTCGTGGCGTTTGAGCATCAGCATCAGGAACGCCAGCATGCCGAGCAACACGAAGGCGTTGAAGTTGGTGAAGATCAATGTGTGGGCGACGGTTTCGGTGCTGAAGAAGAAGAACAGCAGCGTCGGGAACACCCACGACGAGGCAGCGAAACCGAACAAACGGGTCAGCAGGTAGGCGCTGACAACAAGCGCTGCGACACTGACGCCGATGAACAGCCACCGGGACCCGACGGGCGGGATCACCGCGATCGGAGCCATCAGCAAGGTGCCCGACGGTGGGTACAGGTAGTGCGGGCTGACGGTCTGCAGGTTCTCGGCGTACACCGGCAGGCGGCTGAAGAAGCGCAGCGCGGCGTCGTAGACGGGCTTGAAATCGTCGGTACGTTCGCCGTTGATCGCGAGGATCACCGTGCGATGGAACATCATCATGATGCTGATGGGCCACAGCACCTTCGGGATGATCCGCTGCGCGCTCACCTGCGGGTACAGGTATTTGTCGTGAATCGCCACCCGCGAACCGTACTACGAGAGGTCTCGCGGACCCCAAAGCCCACTCCGGCGGGGACCCTGAGAGCCGGTCATGCCGGGCACCCGCGCTGACTCGGCCCTGATAGGGGTGCGTTCTGCAGGTACTGGCCGACGACGTCGGCAGCACAGGTGGTGTGGGCCACGACGGAGTACCCGAGTCCGTCCCAGGTCACGGTTGTCGGGTCGGCGCCTGCTCGCACGAACAGTGGTGTCAGCCCGGCGGCGCCGGCACCGCCGTTGATGGTGTCACCGGAGCCGTTGAGCACCAGGGGATTGGCCGGGAACGAGGTCGGCGGATTCACCGCGGTGCCGGCCGACCAACCGTTGCAGCGCATCAGAGTCAGCGCTGCGTCGGCTCCGGTCGTCGGATATTGCTTGGTCCAGGCGTCGATGAGTCCGGGTATCTCGTTCTGACCGACCGGGCCGGTCGTGTCGTTGCATCGTGCGACCAGTTGCCCGTCGGTGGTGCGCAGGTCTGCGGCGGTCGTAGCGAGCCGTCGCAGGGCGGTGGTGTCGCCGCGGTCGGCGGCGGCGATTGCCGACGCGATCGGCGTGAGCCCGTTCGGCGCGTCGGTGGTGGTGGCGACAGCGGTGGTGATCGCAGAGAGTGCTTGCGTGTCGGTCAGGCCCGGCAGGTCACCTGTGCGGCCCTTGTCGAGGACGCGGTTGATCGTGGCGATTCCGTTGGAGCCCAACGCGCAATTGGGCAATGTCGAGCATCGTTGTGCGAAGGTGGTCAGCGCGGCCTGGACGCCGTTGGCCGCTGTCCCCGCGCGGTCGCGGGCGTTGGCGCCGAACGGTGTCGGCGTGTCCAGCACGATGCGTCCGGCGCGCCCGCCGAAGTTGGCGGCGTAGGTGAGCACGACGTCGGAGCCCTCACCGACGCCCAGCAACGCCAGCCGGTCGACATTCCACTTTTGCCGCAGGGTCTCGATGTCGAAGGCCGCCTCGGGGACACCGAAGGCGAGTTGGTTGGGCGACAGGGTTTCGGTGCAGCCGTCGGCGCCGCTGGACGCAGACTGGGCGAGGCGGTTGATACGTGCGGCCGAATCGAGCGGGGTCGAGGTGAGTCCGTTGGAGGCGATCGAGATGCGTTCGGCCCGCGTCAGACAGTCCAGTGGGCTGCTTTCGGGAATCCCGCGCCGGTCGATCGCCACCACCGGATGTTGCTGCAGCAGAGAACGCCCTGGCCCGGCGGCGAGCAGCATCAGCGTCCTCGACGACGGCAGGTCCGTGCCTGAGGTCAGTACCAGTGGCGCGGCGTCGCGTGGGGTGTCGGACACTCTGGCGCGGGTCACCGACACCGACAGCGTGTCGCCGTCGGGGCGGTCGGGATTGACCGGCGAGTCGAGGGTGGCGCACTCGATACTCACATCCGAAGGTGCGGCCAGTTGGTAGCGGTCGGCGGTAGTCGTTCCGCAGTCCCGCCAGGTCAGGTCGGCCTTCGGTGCCGATAGCGCCGGCAGCTGCGCCGAGGTCGACGATTCGGCCGGTGCGTTCCCGCCGCCACCGCCGCCGGTGACCACGTCGGGTCCCGGATCCGGGCCGACGGCACAAGCGCCGACGACGAGGGTCGACGCGAGGGCAACCGGCACGACGAAGCGGTGGGCCAGTCGTCGGCCGAACGCGGATCGCATGACCGCGAGCGTAGTCATCGTCAGTGGCTCAGGTGGCGGCTGGGGCGTCGGGGCACCACTACGCGCGCACCCATCGGGTGAAGACGAATCCGTCGTCGTCGGTGAGGATCTGTGTCGGTCGCATCGCGTGTAGGCGAGGTGCCGCGTCGTAATGTGCCAGCCGTCCGGCGTCGCCGGCGACGAGGTTGGGGCTGGTGGTGACGCACAGTTCGTCGATGAGGTCGGCGTCGATGCATTCGCCGAGGATCGAGGGGCCGCCCTCGGCGAGGATGCGGGACCATCCGCGTTGCGCGCAGGTCCTGATCGCGGTGGGCAGGTCGGTGGAATCGGTGCCGCAATCGATGATTGTGGCACCGGCGTCGCGCAACGCCGTCCGGCGGTCGGCCGGAGCGGATGCGCACGTCAGGACGATGGTGTCCGGCGACGCCAGCGGGGGATAGTCGGTCGGGATCGACAGCGAGTTGGAGAGCAAGGCCAACGCCGGTGCAGGCGCCTGACCGCGTGCGGCGCGATCATCGCCGAGCACAGCGTCGGAGCCCGGCTGCCGATAGCCCTCGTCGACGGCGGTGCGGGCGCTCACCAGGACCACGTCGCACAGGGCCCGCAGGACCCGGAAAACCGTCTTGTCGCCGTCACCGCCGAGGCCACCGGACTTTCCGTCGATCGAGGCCGCACCGTCGATGGAACTCACCATGTTGGCGCGCACGTAGGGGGCACTTTTCTCGGCCGCTTCGGGATGCGCCGGATCGGGATAGGCATAGTGTTCGACGAGCCAGCGCAGCGTCGCCGCGTCGTCCGCGGGTGTGACCTGAGTCGCTTTCTGCAGGTGGTACATCACTCCAGCATGCCGTGTGTGGCTAGGCTCCCCATATGGTGGCCAGACTCTGCGACCGTAACCCCACCGTCGCACCCGAATCGCTGATCGACGAGATGGTGCCGCCGTCGACGTTCGACCATGTCAGCTTTGATTCCTACATTCCCGACCCCAACGAGCCGTCGCAGTCGCAGGCGGTCACCAAGGCGCGTGATTTCGTCGAACGCGCCAAGAAGGTCCGTTCGGGCAAACGCGGTCTGTTCTCGCGCAAGCAACCCAGCCAGGGCATCGGGCTCTACCTCGACGGCGGGTTCGGTGTCGGAAAGACCCACCTGTTGGCATCGATCTTCCACTCGATGCCCGGCCCCAAGGCTTTCGCGACATTCGTCGAGGTCACGCACCTCGTCGGAGCGCTTGGCTTCGTGAACGCCGTTGAGCGGCTGTCGAACCACACGGTGCTGTGCATCGACGAGTTCGAACTCGACGATCCGGGCGACACGATGCTGGTGTCGCGATTGTTGACCGAACTGACCGGGCACGGGGTGTCGATCGCGGCGACATCGAACACGCTGCCCGGACAGCTCGGCGAGGGCCGCTTCGCCGCACAGGACTTCCTGCGTGAGATCCGCAAGCTCTCGTCGGTGTTCGAGACCATCCGCGTCGACGGCCCCGACTATCGCCACCGCGACCTGCCGCCGGCGCCCGAGCCACGCTCCACAGACGAACTCGTCGCGATCGCCGAATCGACCGAAGGCGCCACACTCGACGACTTCGACGCACTGTGCGAGCACTTGAGCACACTGCACCCGTCGAAGTACAAGGACCTGATCGATGGGGTATCGCTGGTGTGCATCGAGAACGTGCACCCGGCCGACAATCAGTCTGTCGCATTGCGTTTGGTGGTTCTGGCGGACCGTCTCTACGACGCCAACATCCCGGTGACCGTGTCGGGTGGAAAGCTCGACGAGATCTTCACCGACGAGATGCTCAACGGCGGCTACCGCAAGAAGTACCTCCGTGCCACTTCGCGCCTGCTGGCGCTGTCGAGGTTCGCCGAGTCCGCGGTCTGACCGCTGTGGGCACAGCGCTTGTCGGCTCTGGGCCCGAGGTGCTCTAGAGCGCCCGGCTGAAGATGAAGTCGTGTTCGACGCTGCCGTTGAGGCTGAACGTCTTGGTGCCCGCCCTTGAGAAGCCCATCTTGGCGTAAAAGCGTTGTGCCCGAACGTTTTCCTGGTTCACGCCGAGCCAGATCAAGACACTGCCACGGGCCGTTGCCGCGACGATCGCCGCACGCATGAGACGGTGCGCGGGTGGGTCTTCGCGACCCTGAGAGTGATGGTCGGGGAGTACGTACATCTTGGACAGCTCCGACACCGGTCGTGCCGTGATGACCGCCGCTACATCGGCATCTGAGGGCTCCGTGTGGTGCACGAGGCTGTAACCCACCAGGGGACCGTTCTGGCCCGCCCTGGCGACGATCACGTCGCTGTGCGGGCTCGCTATGTAGCGCTCGAAATCGTTGGGGGACAGATTGTCACGAATGAATCCGGCGATGTCGTCAGGCGCGGAGTGGGGCGGGCAGGCGAGCGGGAAGGTCGCGGCTGCGACGTCGGCGATTGCCGACGCGAGGCCCACATCGAAAACAACGTTGACGATGGTGGGGCCGACGGGTCCGGTCACGGAACGAGCGTCGGTCACCGAGAAGGGCGTCGGGGAGTCGATCAGACGCCGACGAGGCGGCGTGACTCGATCTTCGCGACTGCTTCCCACAACTCGATCTCACGGACGACCGAGTCGTCGATGTGACGTGCGATCGGCAGCAGATCGGTGATGACCTCAGCGCCGCTGATCCGCAGATTATTGGAGGTTACCCACTCGAGGGTGAACTGCAAGGCGTCGCGATCCATGGTCATGGTGTGTCCTGGAGTTGTGTCTTCTTCGGCTGTGCGGGTCCGGTTGGACCTGCAAAAAGCCCACCAGGATCAGCGGGCTTTTGTGGTGCGCGATACTGGGATTGAACCAGTGACCTCTTCCGTGTCAGGGAAGCGCTCTCCCGCTGAGCTAATCGCGCGGGACTGTGACGTTCCAGTCACGGTGACATGGACTCACGACTATGAAATTAGGTCTTGAGGTGGCGACGGGAATCGAACCCGTGTGCACGGCTTTGCAGGCCGTTGCCTCACCACTCGGCCACACCACCAGATGCGAGTCGACTCGCGCCGAGCGGATGACGGGATTCGAACCCGCGACCCTCACCTTGGCAAGGTGATGCGCTACCAGCTGCGCTACATCCGCGTGCTCGTGAGCAGATCTTGTGGACCTTTTTTGTTGCTCACGACGCGATGGAGAACATTATCCGACGATGCTGGCCCTGCCAAATCGCCTGGTCAGGAGCGTGGTTAACAGAGTCGATACGTGTGGCACGCCAGAGGTCGTTGCCCGTCGACACGCAGGCGAGGGGATTTGGGTATCACCGACGTCGGCGTGTAATCTTCCTCCTCGTGCACCGGCGCCCAGCGCCGAGCGCGGTCCCGTGGCTCAGTGGAAGAGCGTCCCGTTCACACCGGGGAGGTCGCTGGTTCGATCCCAGCCGGGACCACCAGGTCAGGGCGATATTGGTGGTCGGCGTGCAATACCCGTGCAATAGTGACCCGGAATCGCCGTCATTTCGCCGCTCTCGGCACCTCCAGAACAGACAGCACCGCCGCCCCGTTTCGATTGGCCTCGAAGTGGGGCGGCGGTGCTGGTTTCGGGTGAGCGGGCGGTGAACCGATCAGACCGAGGCGCGCACGTCGCACGCCGTGGGAACGTCCCACGATGAACAGGCTATGCCGTCGGGGTGCTCGGCAGCGTGACCCGCGCGGGCCAGGTGCCGGAACGGATCACCGACAGATGATGCGCGTTGCCGGTCTCGGGGATTCTCAGCGCGGCGCACACGTCGGCGTGACGTGCTTCGCCGTGGCGGTGGATGAACTGTGCGAGCTTCACCACGGCGGGCCAGGTGTTCTCGATGTGCCGTTCGACGCCTCGGGGCAACGGTCCGCCGCTGGCCAGTGGTGCAGCGTGGTCGCCGCTACCGAGACCGGCCAGCACCGCCCGGACCTCGGGCATCGTCGGCACTCGACCGGCCCGGAACCGTGCCTCGGCATATGGCCCGGCATAGTGCAGCGTCGATAGCGCACCCTCGGGAACGTGCCGGTACTCGGTGCGGCCCCGGACGCCGAACGTGCGCCCGCTGTGCGATCTCGACGTCGGCGGGCACGTCGGCGAGCGAGACCAGCGCGCGGATGGCTTGACCTCGGTTGCCGACCGGCACGTGTCGGCAGCGCCGCCGTGCGTCACGGTCGGCCAGCAGCGCGGCGAACGTGCGCACCGCCCCGTTGACCGCGTCGGCCAGGTGCTCGACGTCGAGCGCGAACGCCAGCGGTTGCGGCTGACCGGCGACCCGTTCGGCCAGCGGTGCCGTGATCTCGCGGATCTCGGCGGTCAGGTCGAACGTGCCGCCGTAGACCACGGTCATGCGCTTACGTCGCCGCCCGCGTTGCGCCGCTTGGTCGACCGGTTCGGGCCGGGTGTGTTTGGTGGTGCGGTTCATCGGTCCATCTCCTCGGTGATCGCGTCGAACTCGACGCGCTCGGTTCGGGTGCGCAGCATGGCAACCAGCGCCTTACGGGGCGGTTTGACGGTTGCCACGTACGCCCGGATCAATCGGGCCAGACCGTCGGCACCGCCGTCGGTGATGGCGGCGGCGATGGCCTCATCGGTCGCGGACTGGTCGGCGTCGGCGACCGCGTCGGCCAGGTCGAGCGCGCGTAGGTGGTCGCGTGCCTCGGGTCGCCAGCGGTCGGGGTGATCGGTCATCGGTACCTCACAATGGTTTCTAGTGTCGGTGTTGTGCTGTGCCGCAACGGGTCTCATCGGATGTTGCTCCAGCCGCCATCGCCGGTTTCGGCGCTGTGTGCCCGTCTCGCGGCGTGGAACGGGACGGCGGGCCGATCACCCTCGGGTGCCGGTGCTTGCCCGTCAGCGATCGACGCCGCTGTCAGACGGGGACCCGTCTCACCACCACTGGCCCGCAGCTCGGCGCGAACGGCGGTCGAGATCTCCAGACGGGCGAACAGAGCGGCGGTCTGCTCGGCGAACTCGACATCGGTCATCCCCTCGACGCCGCTCAGCCCGACATCGACGGCGACCGGCGCGGCCAAACCGAACAGCTTCATTCGGCGGTCGATGACGCCGAGGATGACCTTGGTCGAGTCGACGTCTCCAGCGAGCGCGGCGCTCCAGTGCGCCGCCTGGAGCGCGTCGAGCCGGTCACCCTCGACCGCTCTCAGCTCGGCGACGCCCTCGGCCTCGGTGCGGTCGAGTAGACGGGAGACGGCTTTACGTGCGCCGCTCTCATCTCGGTAGCCGAGGCGGGTCGAGATCTCGCGGTAGGCCAGACCAGACCGGCGTAGCTGGAGAGCTTCGCCAGCGCGGGCGCGTTCGTTGGTGGTGGGCTTATCGGGTTTCGGCATGGTGGTTCCCTTCGGTGTGAGTGACGGACGGGCCGGATCGGACACGGGCCAGAGCGCGTGCGGGCTGGAGGTCGAGCACGTACCGGGCGACCTCGGCGAGACCGTCGGCGTCGAGTCGACCGGCGATGAACGCGGTAGCGGTCTCGCGCCCGAGGTCGGCATAGACGTCGGCGTGCCCGGTCATCACGCCGCCCCGAGGGTGAGCAGACGACGCGGGCGACCGGCCCGACGTCGCGCCGCCTCGGCAGCTCGGTCGAGATCGTCGGGTAGCCGGACGTGCGGCGAGCCGTTGATCTTCATGCACTCGACGTCGCCGCGCTCCCATAGCTCGGTGAGTGCTTCGGTGGTGCTCCAGTAGGTCGCGCCGCTCGGTAGCCGACGTTCGACGTCGCGGAACCGGATCAGCTCGCCGTCGGGTGCCAGGTCGGCCAGCGCCGCCATGATCGCCGCTCCGATCGTGTCTCGGTTGGTGGTGGGCATCTCGGGGTCTCCTCGGTGGTGATGGGGTCGCCGCTGTGTGTAGCGGCGCGTTGGTGACGGGTGTCGGGGGTCTCGTCTGGCACCGCTTCGCCGAGGCTCGAATAGGTGCCGCTTCGGTCATCTCATCGCCGCTCACCGCCCGCCGCTGCTGGCCCGGTGTTCCGGGTGGCGTCCGGGGTGGCCCGGTGGCCCGCTCCTATAGGGAGCGGGGCCACCTGAGCCACACCCCGCGCCGAAACCGGGCCACACTGGATCACTTCTGTGAGAAACAGTGCCTGACCTGGGGATACAGTGGCCCGATTCAGAATCGGGCCACTCTGGGCCACCGGGCCACTAGAACACCGACTATGGTCTGCCGAGGGCAGAGAAACACCGTGTGACCTGCGGCGATGAGTGGCCCGGTTTTTTCCTGAGCCACCCACCGATTCGGGGCGGCGATCAGACGTCATCGGTCGCCGCCTTCGGTACGTCGAACGGGTCGCCGTTGGCGGCGGCGGGATGCCACTCGGGAGCGGCGTCGGTGCCGGTGTTGACGATCTCGTTTCGGGCTTTCAGGCGCAGCAGAGCGGCGTTGATCCGGTTGCGCGAGATCTCGCCTCGGATCTCGGGAGCGATGTCGAACAGACCGCGCCCGGACAATCCGGCGTAGTCGCGGACCAGTGCCGAGACCCGGTCGTCGTCGGTGCGGTCACGCGCCGCCGCCCGCCCGGATCTGCGGTCGGTCGTGGGGTCAACGCCGATCGTCAGCCGCCCGTCGGCGTCGTGCTCCAGCACGGCGGCGGGGATGTCGACGCCGCGCCCGTAGGCGGAGAACACGCGCGGGGTGTCGGCGGCGAGTGGCCCGGCCAGCTCGATTCGAGCGATGGCGTCGGGGAAACCCTCAATCGAGCTGTGCCCGCGCGCTCCCTTGGTCGTGTCCTTGCCGAGGTGGTGGACCAGGACCAGGCCGACCGCGTCGCACTCGGTGGCCAGCGCGCGCAAACCGGCCAGCACCTCGACCACCTCATCGGACGATTCGGAGATCCCGAGTGCGCCGAACAGGGTGTAGAGGCAATCGAGAACCAGCAGCGAGCCGGGCGCGATGGTGGCGGCGTACCCGGCGCGGATGGTCTCACTTCGGACGTCGAGCGCTCGTTCCTGACCGCGCAACGGGCGCAGGTCGAGCCGTGCCAGGTTCTCGACCCCGGCGGCGCGGTAGTTCCGCCACAGGTCATCGGTCGGCATCTCGGTGTCGAACAGCACGACATCGCCGCTCTCGGGCAGCGTGACCGGGTATCGACCGAGGAACGGCAGACCGTCGACCGCCGCGCGGACCAGCGCCTCGACGGTATGGGTCTTGCCCGCCTTACGCTCGCCGAACAGACCGAGAACGCCGGTGCGCGACAGCATCTCGCCAACGGTCCACTGCACAAGGTTCGGAACGTGCTCGGCGAGGTTCACGCGCCCGACGATCTCGACGTCGGCGGCGGCACGCTCGGCGGCGAGCGCTCGGGCGCGCTCGGTGACCTGGTTACGCACGTCGGCCAGCGCCGCCGCTGCCTGGACGCTCAGCGACCAGCGTTCATCCTCGGTCAGCGGGTGCAGCTTGCCGAGGTCGGCGTCGGTCGCGCCCTCGCTCACCAACTTGTCACCGCTCACCACCAGCGTCGGCGGTGTCTTTGTCGGGTTGCGCGCAGCGTTGAAGCGACGGACGTCGGCGGCGACCGTGCGCGCCCACGATGCCGAGAGCGCGGCGACGTCCTCGACGTTGAACCGCTCGACGGCCCATCGTTGGACGCGGGCACGCTCGACCCGCTCACGCTCCGTCTTCGCTTGTCGCTCGGGTCCGTCGAACGGGTTGTGTTCCACGTCGACCCCGTTGAGCGGGCGCGTCGCCGAGGTAGACTCGGGGGCGGTGATGGTCATCTCGACCTTTCTTGCGGCCCGGTCCCGTTCTCGGGGGACCGGGTCGCGCCATATCTGCGGCTAGAACGAATTGCGTTGCGCTACTTGGCTTGTCGTGCCGATCGACCGGCGGAACCGTCGGGCGGGGCTACGGGCGAAACCGACCGACGGAACCGCGAGACGATCGGCACGACGGATCTAGGCGCGGTGCGCGTAGACCTCGGCGGGGATGACCGGGGTGAACAGCGCGTCGACCTCGGCGCGGCGGACCCGCAAGCGCGCCTTGGGACGGTTGGTCATCCGGTAGGCGGGCAGCTCACCAGCGGCGATCTTCTCGCGCAGAGTGAAGATGCTGAATCCGGTACGCGCGGCGGCGTCCTGGAGCGATTCGTATTCGGGGGTAACCGTGCTGGTTGTGGTCTTGTTGGCCATGGCCGTCTCTCTCGCGTAGCGATGTCCCGGTGCGTGGCGGGGCGGGCGCGGGAGACATGTGGGCAAGGTCTGGGACTCGATGAGACCGTGCAACTGAGAATGAGACTACACGTGAGCTGTGCAGGGTGCTAGTGAAACACGTTGTGGCACAACAACACCTAGTGATGTCGGTGTTCTCGGGTGCCCCTCGGAAACGTCGAGACCCCGCCGCCCGGTGTGGGCTGACGGGGTCTCGACGTTGGGTGCGGTGTGAGGTCAGACGTTGCCGCCGCTGGCCATCGCGGCGATACGGTCGGCGAGTAGGGCATCTCGGTTCGCCGCCCGCTCGGCGTAGTGAAGCGCCATCTTCGGCGAGCTGTGCCCGAGGCGGGCCATGCTCTCAGAGATCGTCGCGCCCGCGTGAGCGGCGACCATGCCCGCGTGGTGGCGCAGATCGTGGAAGCGCAGCGCCGGACGGCCAGCAGCGGCGCGCGCCCGGTGCCAGTGCGGGCGGAACTTGCCCTCGGTGATCCGTTCGCCGTCGGCGTCGGTGAACAGGGGAGCGCTATCACCCGGCCCCGTGTGGTCGCGTAGGTGCTCGACCAGGGCGGCGCGGATATGCGGCGGCACCGCAACCAGGCGGTTCGACGTCTCAGACTTCGGAGCGGCGATCTCGGTCACGCCGCCCCGGCGAGTCATGCCCTTGGACACGCTGACCGTCGAGCCGTCCGCCGCCACGTCGCCACGGTCGAGCGCGACGACCTCACCGAAGCGCAGACCACACCATGCGGCGATCAGCACCGCCGCCGCGAGATCGTCGGGCATCTTGCCCGCCAGGGTCTCGACCTCGGGCGACTCGATGTGCACCACCGATCGGGCGCGGCGAACCTTGGTCGCGCCCGGCACCTTGCACGGGGTGACGGGTAGTAGTCCCTCGGCGACCGCCGCCGAGAACATCGACGACAGCATCTCGTAGGCGCGGGCGCGGGCGGTCGGTTTGCTCGCGTCGAGCTGGCCGAACCATTCGCGCACGTCGGCCAGCGTGACCGCCGTGACCGGCATGTCGGCCAGCTCGGAACCGGTCAGCCGCGAGTCGATCAGATACCGGTAGCTCTCGCGGGTGCGCCGACTCATCGGCTTGTCGCGGTGCCACCCCTCGGCGTACTGGCCGACCGTGGTCGCGGTGCGCGCCGCTTTCGCCGCCCGGTCAGCCGGTGCGGTCCATTCACCGGGGCGGCGGCGGTCTAGGTCGATGAGATCCTGTTCAGCCTGGAGCCACGCCGCCGCGCTGGCCTCGGTGGGGAAGGTCGCCGCCGCCTTGTGGATGGTCCCGGCGTGCTGGTAGCTCGCTTGCCAGCGACCCGAGGGGAGTTGCCGCAACCGTCCGAACGCGATTCGGGTGCGCGGTGCGCCGCGTTGCTTCTGTTTGGTGCTCCGTGCCATGGTCGCCCGCTCTCGATTCGTGCAATAGCCGTGCAATAGTGGTTCTCACAAACCCTATCAAAACCTCACGGTCGGATCGACACATAACACCTAGTAGAGTCGGTTTTCTGGAGGTATCCGCCGAGGTCGCGGCGGGTACGACAATCGCCGGTTCGGCTGGTTCGATCCCAGCCGGGACCACACTTTCCGATCTCGTTCATCGCAATCTCGTAAATCGACGTGCGAATAGCGTCAGAGATCGTCGGCGTGCGAGTCGAATCCGCGACTGTGATGCCCTATCAGGACCAAGGTCCCGGCGCCGCAACAATCGGGACAGATCAACTGTCGATCAGTGCCAATACCGAGCTAATCGGACACAGACGGCCGCGCAGACCACCTAGCGTCGGAAGAACAGCCGACATTTCGATGTGGGCGAAGATTCTCCCCTCGTAATGAAAGTGGTGGTCGCACAATGTGCACGCGAGTGATTTGGCCGGATGCCGCGGGCGCGGTTCTCGTTGGACGCAACATGGATTTTCACAAAGACCTGATGACCAATCTGTGGGCGCAGCCACGAGGTATTTCTCGCGATGATGGGGTCGAGGGAAAGCTGACGTGGACATCCAAATACGGCAGTGTCATCGCTACGGCGTTCGACATCATCTCGGTGGACGGCCTCAACGAGGCCGGGCTCGCCGGTCACATCCTGTGGCTGGCTGAATCCACCTACGGCACCTACGACGATTCGCGCCCCGCGCTGAGCCAGGCTGCATGGTTGCAGTATTTTCTGGACAATTTCGCCACCGTGGCCGAGGCGGTGGACTGGATCAACAGCAACGATGTGCAGGTCATTCAGATGCCGGACCCCACCGGGGGCAATCCTCCGACCATCCACCTCGCACTCGATGACAGGACCGGTGACTCGGCGATCATCGAGTACGTCGACGGTCACGCGAAGGTTTACCACGACCGCTCATACCACGTGATGACCAATTCTCCGACCTATGATCAGCAACTCGAACTGCTGAAGAAATGGGAGGGACTCGGGGGCGACGCGCCACTGCCCGGCGACACCGACGCCGAGCACAGGTTTGCGCGTGCCGCCTACTACTCGACCCGGCTGCCGAAACCGTCGAGTCAACTCGAGGCCATCGCGAGCATGTTCAGCGTGATCCGCAATGCCGCGCAGCCGTTCCGCATCCCTGATCCCGGCAAACCCGATGCCTCACAGACGATTTGGCAGACTGTCAGCGACCTCACCAACTCGCGATTCGTGTATGAATCCACCACCCGCCCGAACATCGTGTGGGTCGATCTCGCTGATCTGGACCTCTCCGAAGGTGCCCCGCAACTCAAGCTCGACCTGCTCAGCAAGCTCTCGCTCGAGGGTGGGATCGCCGGCAATGTGAACCACGAGTTCGAGGACAAGGGTCCCATGACGTTCCTGTCGTTCGCACTGCTCAAGCAGCTCGAGGACGCGGAGAAGGCACAGGCCGCGAAGGCCTGATCTCCGGAGGTACTCGTCTATGCGACGGTGCCCGGACAATGTGCAACGGGCGTGACACGTCCTGCCGAATCACCGCATGACGCTTGGCGTAGCGTCTGTCGTTATGACCAGCGCGCGCGTCGAAGCTCCAGTGGTGACCACATCAAGCGGCCGGGTGTCCGGCCGCATGGTGGACGGTATTGCGTCATATCTCGGAATCCCTTATGCAGCACCACCTGTGGGCCCTGCCGCCTTCGCCGCGCCGGCGCCTGCCGCAGCGTGGGATGGCGTTCGCGACGCGAGCGAGTACGGCCCGACTGCACCGCAGTCTCCCTATCCCGGCCCGATCGCGGCACTACTGGACAACGTCATCGCCGACGGCGACGACTATCTCAACCTCAACGTGTGGACGCCGGACCCGGGATCGTCGAATCTGCCGGTGATGGTGTGGATTCACGGGGGAGCGTTCACCCGGGGATCCAATCGCATCGTGATGTACGCCGGTGACACCTTCGCTCGTGACGGTGTGGTGTGCGTCGGCATCAATTATCGGCTCGGCACAGCGGGATTCGCGTCCATCGACGGCGCACCGGAGAACCGTGGTCTGCTCGATCAGATCGCCGCGCTGCGTTGGGTGCGTGACAACATCGCCGGCTTCGGCGGCGATCCCGACAACGTGACCGTTTTCGGTGAGTCGGCAGGCGCGATGAGTATCGCCTCGCTGATCGCCTCACCGGTGACGTCGGGACTGTTCACGCGGGCGATCATGCAGAGCGGCAACGGAAATGCCGCCGCGGATCCCGCCGATGCGCGCAAGTCAACCGCTCGGATGGCGCAACTGCTCGGCGTCGACGCGCACGCCGACGCGTTCGCTCAGGTGCCTGCCGATGCCCTGCTCGCCGCGCAGGCGCAGCTCGGCCTGGAAATGATGGTGCAACCCGACCCCGCGTTATGGGGGTCGTCGGTGGTCCGGGCGGGACTGGGCATCATGTCGCAGTTCCCGGTTGTCGACGGGGAACTGCTGACCGCGGTGCCCCAGTTGGCGATCGCCGACGGCGCTGGTTCCGACATCCCACTTCTCGCGGGATGGAATGCCGACGAGTTCCGGTTCTTCCTCGTCGCCTACGGCGGCGTCGCGTCGGTCACCGAGGAGATCGCGACCGCGATGGTTCGGCTCGATCCCGCCGGCCCGGAGTTCATCCGGCAACGAGTCGCGGCGGGAGTCGGCGCCGGGGACGCACTGTGTGAAGCACTGACCGCACAGGCCTTCGCCGTACCGACGACCGCCATCGCCACCGCACGCAGCCAGAGCCCGACCTACCTCTACGAGTTCGGCTACCAGAGCCCGCGGGCCGATATCCGCGCCGGTCACGTGGTGGAGATTCCGTTCGTGTTCGACCACCTGGCCACCGCGACGCAACTGATCGGTCCAGAACCCGATCAGCGCATCGCCGACGACATGCATCGTGCCTGGGTGAGTTTCGCGACCACCGGCGATCCGGGGTGGGACGCGCACCTGCCCAGCGCAGAGGTGCGCCGCTTCGTGTGAGCGGGTTACCCGATCATCGCCGCGCCCGTCGGCGATAACCGTAAAGCGCTGCGCGATAGCCACGTTCGTAGCTGTCGGCGATATCGGGGATGGTCCCGTCGGCGAGCGTGGTCGTCGCGTAGTGCAATGCCCACGAAGCCGGCAGCGCGGCCAGCCGCGCCGAGGCGTCGTCGAAGCCTTTACGGAAGATGTCCGGTTCGACGCAACTGTCGTACCCGATGGCCGATTCCGGCGGAGCAAGGGCGGTCACTTTCCCGACGCTCTTGCCGGTCTTCTTCATTGGTCCCCTCGATGTTCGGCAAAGGCTCGGTACAGGGTTGCCCGGCTGACGCCGAGTCGCGCGGCGATCGACGGAACGGGATTCCCGTTGTCGCGCAGGCGTTGTGCCATCTCGATCTGGTCATTGGTCAATGCTCGTGGCCGGCCGATCGACCCGACGTGATGACGATCGCGTCCGCGTCGTGCCGGCCGGCGATCGTCGGTAGGGGAGAGTGCCGACAACACCCCGACGATCGTTGCTCCGGTCGGATTGCCGGTGTCGAGACGCTCACGCAGGGTTCGCAGACCCAGACCGTGGTCGGTCAGGGTTCGCGTGGTGGCCAGGATCTCCGACGGTGTGCGCCCGAGCCGATCGAGTCCGACCACCACGACGGTGTCACCGATGCGCGCGTAGTCGAGTAGGGCGGTCAGGCCGGGTCGCGAATCGTCCGCGCGATTCTGCGACGTCGAGTCGGTATAGACGCGTCGGGCATCGATTCCGGATTGGATGAGCGCGTCGACCTGGGCATCGAGTCGCGCGACGTCGGGCCCACCGCGGGCGTATCCGAGTGTCATCGGCCCCACGGGCGCTGGGGTGGAAGGTGGCATGGCAACCAACCTATCGCAAAAGTCGCGAAACAGTCGCGGCGACACGGCTTGATTTATTGAGACAGTGTCGGTCGACTCTGCCGAAGGGAGAGTTCAAAACCTGTGTTTGTCACGCTATAGATCCGAAATCGGAGGTGTCGCATAAGTGACCGTGTCGCGATTTAGATGAGAATCAGTAAGGATAATTTCGAGACGAAAGTCCGACGGTCAGGCCGATGACGCGGCGTCGGAGGTTCACGAACTCGACCAACAACGACGATTCAGTGCAGTTGACATGCATGTTCTCGCCAAAGATGCGCAATAGTTACTCGGGAGTAAGTCATTTGTGATTGAATCTGACCACTCGCGCCGGTGCGGTACCGCGTGAGGACAAGTCCGTCGTCGAGGTGGGGGCGGACCATGCACAGCCTGAACGTCCTCGGGGGAGGTAAGTGTGCGTTCCAACGCTTTGATCTTCGGTGTCAGCCTGCTGGTGGCAGTGCTGACCGGTTCAGTCGTCGCCGGATCGGCCTCGGCAACACCGGGTGCGTCAACGGCCGATTCGTCGGGACCGGTTGCCGCGCCCGATGGATCACGCATCACGTCGGTGGTGATGCAGACGCCGACCCGCGCCAAGGTGCAGGTGTATTCGGTCGCCATGCGACGGTCGATCCCGGTGAGCGTTCTGCTGCCCCGCGATCATTCCCAACCGCGCCCCACGTTGTACCTGCTCGACGGTATCGACGGCGGCGAATACACCAACTACACCGAAAGTGGTTGGACCGAGCACAGTGACGTCGTCCGCTTCATGGCCGACAAGCAGGTCAACGTGGTCATGCCGATTGGCGGGACCGCGTCGTACTACACCGACTGGTTGTCCAGGGACCCCGTCCTCGGACGAAACAAGTGGGAGTCGTTTCTCGCCAAGGAGCTGCCTCCGCTGATCGACGCACGCTTCAACGGCAACGGCAACAACGTGATCGGCGGACTGTCGATGGGTGCGCTGGGCGCCACCTCGATCGCGGTTCGGCACCCGGAGCTCTACACCGGCGTCGCATCCTTCAGCGGATGCCTGGATCAGAGCACCCCCGAGCTACGGCAGGCCACCGCCGGCACGATCATCAGCCGTGGCGGCAATCCCGACAACATGTGGGGACCGGTGCAGAGTCCGATCTGGAGCGCGCACGACCCGTCGGAGCAGGTGTCGGCACTGCGGGGCAAAAAGATCTTCGTCTCGGTCGGCAATGGGCTGCCCGATCCCGCGCTCGGCATCGCCGGTATCTCGACGCCCGCGGGCGGAGCCATCGAAGGCATCGCACTGCAGTGCACCCATCGTTTCCGGGCAAAGGCCGAACGCGCCGGCGTCCACGCGACCTACTACTACCACCCGGGTGTACACGCCTGGGGTTACTGGAACCGAGACCTGCATCGCTCGTGGCCCACCATCGCCAGCGCTCTGAAAGTTCCGGTCTAGAGCTGGTCGGTGATCGGTGAGGTCTAGTCGGACCTGTGGTCTCGCCCTCGGCTCACGCCGAGTCCGACCGTGAGAATTCCGAGGCCCGGGCGACCTGGTCGGCGTCGATCGACACCCCCGTGTAGCGCTCGAACTGGCGCGCGGCCTGCAAGGCGATCACCTCGGCGCCGGTGATCACCGGTCGCCCCTGAGCGCGGGCCGCACGGATCAGCGGTGTCTCGGCGGGAAACGCCACCACGTCGACGACGGTATCGGCTGCGGCGATGTGTGCGTCGGAAAATGACTGTGCCCCTTCGTCTTTGCCGGACATGCCGAGGGGTGTGACGTTGACGATGATGCTCGCGCCGGGCGTGGGATCGGTGCCGGCCCAGCGGTAGCCGTACTTGTCGGCCAGCGCACGTCCGGCCGACTCATTGCGAGCCAGCACGGTCAGGTTGTCGAACCCGGCGCCTCGGAATGCCGCGACCACGGCCTTGGCCATCCCGCCGGAACCGCGGACCAGCACTGATCCCGCGGAATCCAGACCCTTGCCGTCGATCAACTCCGCGACCGCCTCGTAGTCGGTGTTCGACGCGGTCAGCCGCCCGTCGTCGTTGACGATGGTGTTCACCGATTCGATCGCCGCCGCGGAGGCCTCCATCTCGTCGACCAACTCGATCACGGCCTCCTTGAACGGCATCGAGACCGAGCACCCACGGATGCCCAGTGCGCGGACACCTCCGATCGCCGCCGCGATGTCATCAGTGGTGAACGCCTTATAGATGAAGTTCAGGTTCAGCTCGTCGTAGAGAAAATTGTGGAACCGTGTCCCGATGTTCGACGGGCGGCCCGCCAGCGAGATGCACAGGGTCATGTCCTTATTGAGGATCGGCATGACATCAATCTAGAAGACGATGTGCCATCGCTCGCGCGCCAATGCGCCATCGTCAATCGATCGGGGTAGCTTACGATTCGTGGCCGGATCCGCGATTGTTCATCCAGGCGTGGACCCGGCCGTCCCTGAACCGAATCACGGTCTGCGTCTCGGCTACCCGGTACTCGTCGGTGCCGCACTCGTTGCTTGCGCCGTTGTCGCGTGGCACATCACCGCGTTCCCGATCGCCAACCCGTTCTACGGACTGTTCAACAACTACACCGACCTCAGGGTGTACCGGGCGGGCGCCGAAACCGTGCTCGATGGCCGGCCGCTCTACAGCACGTCGCTGTACCGAGGTCTGGGGTTCACCTATCCGCCGTTCTCGGCGATCGTGCTGGTCCCGTTGGCTCTGACGGGTCCGAGCCTCGCGCACGTCGTGTGGTGGATGGTCGGCCTAGCCGCGCTGATGGCGGTGATCGTCATCGGCTTGCGCAGCCTCGGCTATCGGCTCGACACCCGCACATGGGTCTTCGCCGGGCTGTTGACCGTCGCGTCGACGGCACTGGAACCCATCCGAACCACCTTGTGGCTCGGGCAGATCAACATCGTGTTGATGTTTCTGGTCGTCGTCGACCTGGTGCTGCTGGAATCGCTGCGTCCGAACTCGCGGTTTCGCGGCGTCGGCGTCGGACTGGCTGCCGGACTGAAGCTGACCCCGCTGTTCTTCGTCATCTATCTCCTGGCGATCCGGCGACGATTCGCCGCGCTGGTAGCGCTGGCGACCTTCGGCGTGACGATCATCGTCGGTTTCGTGGTGATCCCGGGTGACGCCTGGGAGTACTGGACGCGCGATATCGCCGGGGAGTCGAGGATCGGTCGGGTCGACTCACCGGCGAATCAGTCGATCAACGGATTCCTGTCACAGATGCTGGCCTACTTCGACGTCCGCCGGTTCGCACACCGGGTGCCCGACGGTCCGCCGGTATTCGAGGCGCCGACCTGGATGTGGGTGCCCATCGCGCTGATCGCCGTCGGATTGGGTCTGTGGGCGGCGGTGCTTGCACACCGCGCGGGGCGCCACTTGCTCTCGGTCACCATCGCGGGCATGACCGCCTCGACGGTCTCGCCGTTTTCGTGGGGCCACCACTGGGTCTGGTTCGTTCCGCTGATGCTCGTCGCCTTCGACGTCGCGTACCGGTCGACGCTGTCTGGCTGTCGAAACCGATTGTGGTGGTGGGCGGCGCCGGCCGCGATCGCGGCCCTGTCGTTCACCTGGTGGTATCACTGGTGGGGCGTCGGGCCGCGGCTGGGCGCCGATCATCCGATCGCGTTGGGTCTGTTCATGATGCCGCGCTGGCCCGACCCGCACTGGTGGGACTACCTCGCGTCGACGCTCTATGCCGGGTGCTATCCGCTGGTGCTGCTCGGCACGATTGTCGTCACGCTGATCGCATGTCGAAAGGGAACGATTTCCCGCCGGCGGGTCGTTGTCGGCTCGAGCGGGTTCTGACCACCGAAAGCTCGACAACGCTGACAACCACAACGAGGGGGCCACCGCATGCCGGTCGCAACGCAACTGCGGGTGTGGGGACGTAAGAAGCGCTACGTGGTGCGCAGCAACCCACGATTGCATCGCATATATCGGATCGTGGTCGGTGTCATCGGCGCGATCGTCTTGGCGTGCGGGATCGTCGCCATCCCGTACCCGGGTCCCGGCTGGCTCATCGTGTTCCTGGGCCTGGGCATCCTGGCGTCGGAGTTCGACTGGGCGCATCGCCTGTTGACCTTCGCCCGAGGCAAGTACGACGCCTGGCTCGAGTGGATCAAGCGGCAGCATTGGTCGGTGCAGGGCGTGTTCGGTCTTGGTACCGCGCTGGTGGTGGTCGGCAGCTTGTGGGTGCTCGGCGCGCTGCAGACCGTGGGCGGCTGGGTGGGTCTGCACCACGAATGGCTGGCCTCGCCGCTGTTGTGACTCGAGCGCGTAACTCGGGCGGGTCCCAAAGGGCTTGGGCACCTCGAAACCGACTTGGGCACCTCGATACGATCGACCCGGCAACACACCACTGCGGGACGTCGTGTCCCGCCCGTCCGCTGAGGAGCGAGTTGTGCCCGACAATCTGCAGGTGACCACGTCCGCCACCATCCGGGTGCCGGCCGGGACCACCGCGGGCACCGCGCTGCGCGAGCACGACCTGCCGAACAAGGGTCCCGATGCGATCGTCGTCGTCCGCGATGCCGCGGGCCAGCTTCGTGACCTGTCCTGGACGCCGGAGCTCGACACCGACGTCGAACCCGTCGCCGCGAACACCGAAGCCGGACGCAGCGTGATCCGCCACTCGACCGCCCACGTTCTCGCGCAGGCGGTTCAGGAACTGTTCCCGGACGCCAAGCTCGGCATCGGACCGCCCATCAAGGACGGCTTCTACTACGACTTCGACGTCAAGGAACCCTTCACCCCCGAGGACCTCGCGGCGCTCGAGAAGAAGATGAAGCAGATCATCAAGGCCGGCCAGCGATTCTCGCGGCGGGTCTACGCGTCGAAGGACGAGGCGCGGCTCGAGTTGGCCAAGGAGCCGTTCAAGCTCGAACTCATCGACGACAAGGGCGCGGCCGACGACGCCGAGGTGATGGAGGTCGGCGGGGGAGAGCTGACGGCCTACGACAACCTCAATCCCCGTACCGGAGAACTCATCTGGTGCGACCTGTGCCGCGGCCCGCACGTGCCGACCACCAAGTACATCGCCGCTTTCAAGCTGACCCGCAGCTCGGCTGCCTACTGGCGCGGCAACCAGGACAACGCCGACCTGCAGCGCATTTACGGCACGGCCTGGGAAACCCCTGAGGCACAAGACGAATACCTGGAGTTGCTGGCCGAGGCCGAGCGTCGCGATCACCGCAAACTCGGTGCCGAACTCGACCTCTTCAGCTTTCCCGACGAATTGGGTTCGGGCCTACCGGTTTTCCATCCCAAGGGCGGCATCATCAAGCGCGAGATGGAGGATTACGTCCGCGCGAAGCACGTCGAGAACGGCTTCGAATATGTCGGCACCCCGCATATTTCGAAGGAACAGCTGTTTCACATGTCGGGCCACCTGCCGTACTACGCGGACACGATGTTCCCGCCGCTGCACGTTGACGAGGAACGCAACGAGGCCGGCGAGATCACCAAGCCGGGACAGGACTATTACCTCAAAGCGATGAACTGCCCGATGCACAACTTGATCTACGCGTCGCGTGGTCGGTCGTATCGGGAATTGCCGTTGCGTCTGTTCGAGTTCGGTCATGTCTACCGCTACGAACGTTCGGGTGTGGTACACGGACTCACCCGCGTACGTGGCTTCGCACAGGACGATTCGCACAGCTATGTCATGCCCGAACAGGCCAAGGACGAGATCCGCCACCTGCTCGGCTTCATCCTGGGGCTGCTTCGCGATTTCGGGCTCGACGACTTTTACCTCGAGTTGTCCACACGTGACCCGGCGTCGGACAAGTTCATCGGCAGCGACGAACAATGGGATGTCGCCACGCGGATTCTCGAAGAGGTCTGCGTGGAATCGGGACTCGATCTCGTTCCCGATCCCGGAGGTGCCGCGTTCTACGGTCCGAAGGTATCCGTCCAGGCCAAGGACGCAATCGGGCGCACCTGGCAGATGTCGACCATCCAATACGACTTCAACCAGCCGCAGGGATTCGATCTCGAGTACACCGCCTCCGACGGCACCAAGAAGCAGCCGGTGATGATCCACTCGGCGAAGTTCGGCTCCATCGAGCGCTTCTTCGGCGTGCTGACCGAGCACTACGCGGGCGCGTTCCCGGCCTGGCTGGCGCCCGTCCAGGTGGTGGGCATCCCGGTTGCCGAGGCCTTCGCCGACCACCTGGCCACGGTGACCACCGAACTCAAGGCGCGCGGCATCCGAGCCGAGGTCGATTACTCCGACGACCGCATGCAGAAGAAGATCCGCAACCACACGACCGGTAAGGTCCCGTTCATGCTCCTCGCGGGTGAACGCGACGTCGAAGCGGGCGCGGTGAGCTTCCGCTTCCGCGACGGCACCCAGATCAACGGTGTACCGGTCGCCCAGGCGATCGACACCATCGTCGAATGGGTGGGTTCGCGACGCAACGAGTCTCCCACCAAGGATCTGATCGCCCCCGAGCCGGCGGCCGGGGCGCCCGATGCCTGACCCCGAGGTACCCGACCCCGGAGTGCCCGACCCGGATCGGGCGATCCGCGACTGTGGGACCGGGGTGCCCGACCGCCTGCAGCGGCTGTGGAGTCCGCACCGGATGAGTTACATCACCGCTGACCCGCCGCCGGCGCAGAACTCCACCGGCCATCCGTTCCTGGACATCCCGATGATGAGCGACGAGGACGGATTGATCGTGGCCCGCGGGAACGCGGTGTATGCGGTGCTCAACCTGTACCCGTACAACCCCGGACACACGATGATCGTGCCGTATCGTCAGGTCGCCGATCTGGAGGAGCTGACCGCGGAGGAATCCGCCGAGTTGATGTCGTTCACGCAGAAGATGATTCGCACCATCAAGGCCGTCTCGAATCCGAATGCCTTCAACGTGGGTCTGAATCTGGGCTATGCCGCCGGAGGGTCGTTGTCCGAGCACATCCACCAGCACATCGTGCCGCGTTGGGTGGGGGACGCGAACTTCATCACCGTCGTCGGCGAAACCAAGGTGATGCCGCAGTTGCTGCGAGATACGCGGACACTGCTGGCACAGGCATGGGACGATCTGCAACCGTGAGCCCGAGAGTTGTGTGCGACGAGAGTCGGGGAGCGATGCCATGCTGAGCATTCGCGGCCGGGCCTCGGTGTCCAAGGTCACGCTTCCCATGGGTCGGGCGTTGCTGCGCACCGGCCTCACCCCCGACGTGGTGACCGTGATCGGCACGATCGCCACCATCGTCGCCGCACTCACCCTGTTCCCGATGGGCTACCTGTTCGCAGGTGCCATGGTGATCTGGCTGTTCGTCATGTTCGACATGCTCGACGGGGCCATGGCTCGTGCCCGTGGCGGCGGCACCCGATTCGGCGCGGTGCTCGACGCGACGTGCGATCGAATCGCCGACGGCGCGATCTTCGCCGGACTTGCCTGGTGGTCGATCGTCACCGAACCCCATGAGCTCTTGTTCGTGGCCACGTTGATCTGCCTGGTCACCTCGCAGGTGATCTCGTACGCGAAGGCCCGGGCCGAGGCCAGCGGTCTCTACGGTGACGGTGGTCTGATCGAACGACCCGACCGGTTGATCATCGTGTTGGTCGGTGCGGGATTCACCGGCTTGGGCCTGCCATGGGCCATCCACGTCGCGATGTGGTTGCTCGCTGTGGGCAGCGTCATCACCGTCGGCCAGCGGATGCGGTCGATCCGGCAGTCACCTGGTGCGCGCGACCTGATCCCGCTGTCGGCGCCCGCCCCGGACACCGAAGACGTGAACACCGACGGCACGGATACCAACGGTGCGGGTACCGACGATGCGGGCCCCGGCGGCACGCCACCCGGGGCAGGCTGAGCGCCGGTGTCAAGTCTTCCCGGACTCGACGCGGTCACCGCTCGCTTGTCTGATCTCGGCTATGGCGCGGGCTGGGCGGCCACCCGCTACGCTCCTGAATCGGTAGCGCGGTCGGCGTTCGACGCCATCGGCGGATTCGCCGGGCGCCGCAACGGCGGCCCGGAGCAACTGCGGCGCAACCTGTCCCGGGTGATCGGCACCAGCGTCGACGAGGTGCCCGACGAACTCGTCGAAGCCGCGATGCGCTCCTATGCCCGATATTGGTGCGAGGCCTTCCGGCTGCCCACCCAAGACCTGGCGTCGGCGGCAGCGACCGCGCATCTCGCCGACGCCGAACGAGCCGACCTCGACGCCGCCATCGCCCGCGGCAAAGGCGTCGTGCTCGCCTTGCCCCACACCGGCAACTGGGACATGGCCGGCGTCTGGCTGGTGCAGAACTACGGCCGCTTCGCCACTGTGGCCGAGCGATTGAAACCGGAGTCGCTGTTCCGACGGTTCGTCGAGTATCGGGAATCGTTGGGATTCGAGATCTTTCCGCTTTCCGGCGGTGAACGCCCGCCGTTCGGTCAGCTCGCCGAACGGCTCCGCGATGGCGGCATCGTGTGTCTGCTCGGCGAACGGGACCTGGCCAAACACGGTGTGCCGGTGACCTTTTTCGGTGAACCCACCCGCATGCCGGCCGGATCGGCGCGGCTGGCCATCGAGACCGGCGCGACGCTGATGGTGGCACATCACTGGTTCCACGAGGCGCCGCGATCGGAGATCTCGATCTCGGGGCCGATCGACGTCTCGGCCGGCGTCGATGCCACCACCCAGCTGCTGGCGGATACGTTCGCGCGCAACATCGCCGCCCATCCGCAGGACTGGCACATGCTCCAGCCGCTCTGGCAAGCGGACTGGACCGAGCGCCAGCGGGCCAGGATCGCCGCATCCGAGGACGATAGGGCAACTGAAGAGGGCGGTACATGAAGATCGGCATGGTGTGCCCGTACTCGTTTGACGTCCCCGGCGGTGTTCAGGCGCACGTGGTGGAACTCGCCGAGGTGTTCATCGCACGGGGACACGGGGTCAGCGTGCTGGCGCCCGCAGCACCCACGACGGTGCTGCCCGAGTACGTGGTGTCGGCCGGGCCGGCGCTGGCGATTCCGTACAACGGGTCTGTGTCGCGGGTGAACTTCAGCCCGCATGGGTACCTGACGTTGCGAAAGTGGATCGCCGACAACAGTTTCGACGTTTTGCACGTCCACGAGCCCAACTCGCCGAGCATCTCCATGCTCTCGCTGATGGTCGCTTCCGGGCCGATCGTCACAACCTTTCACACCGCGACGTCGAAGTCATTGTGGCTCACTGTGTTTCAAAGCATTCTGCGTCCGTATCACGAGCGGATCGCCGGCAAGATCGCGGTGTCCGAGCTGGCTCGTCGCTGGCAGATGGAATCGTTGGGTTCCGACGCGGTGGAGATTCCCAACGGAGTCGACGTCGCGGGCTTCGCCGATGCGCGACCGCTCGACGACCTGCCCGGCTCCGGTCCGATCGTCTTGTTCCTCGGCCGCTACGACGAGCCGCGCAAGGGCATCGACATTCTGATGCGGGCGCTACCGCGCATCGTCGAACAGGTGCCCGACGTCCGCATCCTGGTCGTCGGCGGGGGTAATGAGCGAGCCCTACGACGGCGCGCGGGCGCGCGCGCGGACCACCTGATCTTTCTCGGACAGGTCGACGACGCCACCAAGGCTCGGGCACTGGCCGCGGCCGACGTCTACTGCGCACCCAATCTGGGTGGCGAGAGTTTCGGCATCGTGCTGGTGGAGGCGATGGCGGCCGGCGCGGCGGTGATCGCCAGCGATCTCAACGCCTTTCGGCGGGTGCTCGACGACGGACGGGCCGGACGGTTGTTCACCACCGGGGCTCCCGACGAGTTGGCCGAGGGAATCGTCGACCTGCTCTCCGACGACGATGCGCGCGCTGAACTGGTCAGTGCGGCACGAGTGCGCGCGGCCCGCTACGACTGGTCGAGGGTGGCCGAGCAGATTCTCAGGGTGTATGAGACGGTGACCGTCGGGGCGGGACCGGTTCTCGTGTCGGACTGAGTCGTACAGACCTCAGACGGCGAACCACGGCGGGGCGGTGGCTCGTCGACGTCGGCATAACGGACGTCGGTATTGAAAGATGGCAGATTTCCGAACACATCGGGATCGGGTGACAACTGTGGGGGTGAGGGTGGCATCGTGACCATTTCCGGCATGACATTCATGGTGATCGTGCTGATCGTGCTGCTGGTGGCAATCGCCGCCGGATGGGCGTATCAGACGGCCAACCGACTCGACCGGTTGAACGTTCGCGTCGACCTGGCCAAGCAGTCGCTGGAAGCGGCGTTGGCGCGACGCTCGGTGGTCGCCCGCGCGATCGCGGCGGGGATGAGCTACAGCTCGGTCGACGGCACCCGGGCGTCCGGCCGCGAGCTGGCCGCGGCGGCCGACCGCGCCGAACACGCGCCACCGGAGTACCGGGAGGAGGCGGAGAACGCGATGTCGGCGGTGCTGGCCCGCACCGACACCGAATCCCGGCCCCCGGCGCTGGTGGTGGAGCTCGCCGACGCCGAGACAAGGGTGATGATGGCGCGCAGGTTCTACAACGATGCGGTGCGCGACACCCGCAACCTCGCCACCCGGCGACCGGTTCGGTGGTTGCGACTCGGCGGCACCGCGGAGTTGCCGACGTACTTCGAGATCATCGAACGCATCACCCCCGCCAACCCGGGCTGACGCCTCACCTAGACTTGACGGTGAGAGTGGTACCACCAGCAGTGACATCAGGAGAGAACAAGTGAGCGACAACGGCAACGCACCCGAACTCGGTCAGGGAACCGCCCGGGTCAAACGCGGAATGGCCGAGATGCTCAAGGGCGGCGTGATCATGGACGTCGTCACCCCGGAGCAGGCGAAGATTGCCGAGGACGCCGGCGCCGTGGCCGTGATGGCACTTGAGCGAGTCCCCGCCGACATCCGCGCGCAGGGCGGTGTTTCGCGGATGAGCGATCCCGACATGATCGACGGCATCATCGCGGCGGTCAGCATTCCGGTGATGGCCAAGGCCCGGATCGGGCACTTCGTCGAGGCGCAGGTGCTGCAGAGCCTCGGCGTGGACTACATCGACGAGTCCGAGGTCTTGACCCCGGCCGACTACACCAACCACATCGACAAGTGGCAGTTCACCGTGCCGTTCGTCTGTGGCGCGACCAATCTCGGTGAGGCGCTGCGTCGGATCACCGAGGGTGCGGCGATGATCCGCAGCAAGGGTGAGGCCGGCACCGGTGACGTGTCCAACGCCACCACCCACATGCGCCAGATCCGCGATGAGATCCGCCGCCTGACTTCGCTGCCCGCCGACGAGCTGTATGTGGCGGCCAAGGAACTGCAGGCCCCGTACGACCTGGTCGTCGAGGTGGCCCGGGCCGGCAAGCTGCCGGTCACCCTGTTCACCGCGGGCGGTATCGCCACCCCGGCCGACGCCGCGATGATGATGCAACTCGGCGCCGAGGGCGTGTTCGTCGGATCCGGCATCTTCAAGTCGGGCAACCCCGAACAGCGCGCCGCGGCGATCGTGCAGGCCACCACTTTCTACGACGACCCCGACGTGATCGCGAAGGTTTCGCGTGGTCTCGGTGAGGCGATGGTCGGCATCAACGTCGACGACATCCCGGTGTCGCACCGCCTCGCCGAGCGCGGGTGGTGAGCAGCAGCTCGATCGCGAGCTACCGCACGCACCGTCCCGGTAGGATCTGCTGACCATGAGCGTGCCGACAATAGTCCGGGACGGATCTCGGTCGGGCGCCGACACCATCGCGGACATGCGTTTCGACTACTCGGTGGTGTGTGATGTCGGACGCGTCCGCGAAACCAACGAGGACGCCGCCCTGGCGCTTCCGGGTGTCTACCTGCTGGCCGACGGCATGGGCGGGCACGACTGCGGCGAGCTCGCCAGCGAAGCCGCACTGACGACGCTGGCCGCGGTGAGTAGCGGTGACGACCAGGACACCACGCGGTCCGCGTTGGATGGGCTGCTCCTCGACGCGCAGCAGGCGATCGGTGCGATCGACGGCGATTCTGGTCGTCGAGCCGGCACTACGACAACCGGCGTCGTGGTGGTCACCCAGGGCGATCAGCTGTACTGGCTGATCGTCAACATCGGAGATTCGCGCACCTACCTGTACCGCGGGGCCGAACTCGACCAGCTGACCACCGACCATTCGCAGGTCCAGGAGTTCGTCGATGCCGGCTTCCTGACTCCGGAACAGGCAAGGGTCGACCCCCGTCGCAACGTCATCACCCGCGCCCTCGGCGCCGGGATGGTGGAGCCGGCCGCCGATTATTTCTCCGCTCCGGTACTGCCCGGCGACACCATCCTGGTCTGTTCGGATGGACTCACCGGTGAACTGCCCGATTCCGAGATCGCCGACATCCTGGCCGAGGCGACGTCACCGCAGGCTGCCACCGAAGCGTTGGTGGAGGCGGCACTGGCCCTCGGCGCACACGACAATGTCACCGTCATCGTGGTGACCGCCAACGCATCCGAGGCGAACGGATGACGACAGTCGACGAACGGTGACCGAGGACTACGTCGAATACTGCGGCGAACGGTTTGCCCTGCATCCGTCACGTCGATTCTTCATCGGCCGCGAAGCCGACCTCACCGTCGACGACAACCCCTATCTGCACCGTCGATTCCTGCTGTTGCACAACGACAACGGGCTGTGGTGGCTGACCAACCTCGGCACCCACCTGTCGGCGAGTGTGTCCGCGGGCGACGTGGGGTTCTCGGCCACCCTGGGGCCGGGCGCGGGTATGCCATTGGTGCTCGGGGCGTCGACGGTGGTGTTCACCGCCGGGCGCACCACCTATGAGCTCACCGTCTTCGCTTCGGCGCCGGACCTGAATACGGTGACCCGGCCGCACGAGATCGGCGGGATGACCACCCGCGGTGTGCCGACGATGACCGAGAGCCAGAAGGTGCTCATCGTGGTACTCGCCGAGGAGATTCTGCGTCGGGAGGGCACCGGTTCCAGCGCGATTCCGTCATCGGCCCAGGCCGCCGCACGTCTGGGATGGTCGATCACAAAGTTCAATCGCAAGCTCGACAACGTGTGCGACAAACTCGATCAGCTCGGCGTCGGCGGCATGCGGGCCGGGGGTGGCAAGTTGGCCACCAACCGGCGGACCAAACTCGTCGAGTGGGCGGTCTCGTCCCGGGTGGTGACCCGCCGCGACCTGCCGTTGATCGATGCCGAGGCGGCCCGGAACGCCGCAGGGCCGCCCGGAACGTAGTTTTCCTCCCACACGTGGGTAGTTCTCCCCATCGACTCGCGGTCGCGGTGACCATACCGTTCTTCACAAGCGGTTCGACGTCAGCGACGACGCGAACGCCACGCACCGGCACCAGCGAGTGAGGACCACCATGACCGTGATCGCAGACCGCATTCCGACATCCCCGATCGGTTCCGACGAGGCCGCGCGTCGGCGTCGAGCGGCCGAAGCCTGCCGGCGGCGCCAGGATGCGCTGGTCCGGCTGGCCGCTCGACGGATGCCGCTGCCCGGGCCGCAGTACCACCAGCCGGCAATGGTGCTTGCTGACCCCGCACCGGTGGCCACGCCGAATCCCGAACACGTGGAATTGCCGCGGCCGGCGCTGACCGAACGCGAGGTGCAGGTGCTGCGCACGTGGCTGATGCTCGATTCCAAACCTGCTGCGGCGCAACGTCTCTACATTTCGCTGGGCACGGTCAATACCCACCTGACCCGGATTCGCGCGAAGTACGCCGAAATCGGCCGCCCGGCGTCGACGAAGGCGGCGCTGGTCGCCCGCGCGGTGCAGGACGGCCTGATGTCGCTCGACGAACTCTAGCTCGACGGACGGTAGGCCTCAGGTGCAGTCGGCCAGCGCCGCGTCGAGGATCGCCAGACCCTCACGGAGTTCGTCATCGGTGGCGGTCAGGGGCGGAGCGATGCGGAAGATGCCGCCCATCCCGGGCAGTTGGACGACGTTCATGTGTAGGCCCAGCTCGTAGCAGCGTCGGGTCACCGCGGCGCCGAGTTCGTCTGCGCCGGTTTTGGTCTCGCGGTCGGTGACGAGTTCGATGCCCTGTAGCAATCCGCGGCCGCGGACATCACCGACCACCTCGTGGCGATCGGCGATGGCGAGCAGTCCGTCGCGCAGCAACTGTCCGGCCGACCGCGCCCGCTCATCGAGGCGGTCCCGGCTCAGTACCTCGAAGACGGTGTTGCCGACCGCTGCCACCAGCGGATCGGAGACATGGGTGGTGAAGAACAGGAAGCCGCGCTCATGCGCGACGGCCTCGATCTCGGTCGAGGTGATCATCGCGGCCAACGGCAAGCCGGCACCCAGAGTCTTGGAGACGGTCAGGATGTCGGGGACCACGCCGTCCCGCTCGAAGGCATACCAGGTTCCGGTGCGACACAAGCCCGTCTGCGCCTCGTCGAGGATCAGCAGCGCACCACGCTGGGCACACTTGTCCTTCAAGGCACGCAGATAGCCGAGCGGAAGGTCGATCACACCACCCGACGACAGGATCGGTTCGACGATGCAGGCCGCGATCGAGCCGACCGACTGGGCGTCGATCATCTCGAATCCGTAGTCCAGCTGTCGTTGCCAGTCGAGTTCGCCGTCGGCGGTGGTGAAGTCGGGTCGGTAGGCATTCGGCGTCGGCAGGGCCAGGTTGCCGGCGGCCACCGGTCCGTAGCCCTTGCGTCCGGCGCTGTAGGTCGCCGCCGCCGCGGCGTGGGTCATGCCGTGCCAGGAGCGGGCGAAGGAGATGATCTCGTGATTTCCGGTGACCAGCTTGGCCATCCGGATCGCCGCCTCGTTCGATTCCGCGCCAGTGGTCAGCAGCAGCGCCTTGTCCAGCGGTTCGGGTAGCGAATCAGCCAGGCGCGCAGCGAGTTCCACAACGGGCTCGGACAACATGCCGCTGAACAAATGGTCCAGCGTGCCGATCTGGCGTCGCACCGTGGCCACGATGTCGGGATGGGAATGCCCGAGGATCGCCGACATCTGCCCGGAGGTGAAGTCCAGCAGACTGCGTCCGGACACCGTGCGCAGGTAGCTGCCCGCGGCGCTTTCGATGAGTTCAGGGGAGAAGCTGCCGCCGTAGCGGATGAGGTGTGCGGTCGGGTCGTCGACGCTGATCCGCGGTGACACGGCCGCGTCGGGCATGCTCGTCATGGACCAACGGTACGGCCGCCGGGCGGCGTGCGCGATACTGATCGACGTGGCATCCATCGAGGAGATCCTGGAAGTCGAACGGATCGAGAAGGACATCTACCGCGGGCCGTCGTTCCCGAGTCACCTGCAACGCACCTTCGGTGGGCAGGTGGCCGCGCAGGCACTGGCGTCGGCGACCCGCACCGTCGACGACGAGTTCGCGGTGCATTCGCTGCACGGCTATTTTCTGCGGCCCGGCAACCCCGACATCCCTGCGGTGTTCCTGGTGGACCGCATCCGGGACGGGCGTTCGTTCACCACCCGGCGGGTGACCGGCATCCAGGACGGTGAGGCGATCTTCACCATGTCGGCGTCGTTCCACGTCCGCACCGACCACGGCATCGAGCATCAGGATCCGATGCCGCCCACCTCGGCGCCGGACGATCTGCCCGATCGGATGAACACCCTCGACGACGCGGCCAAAGCGGTGCTCAAGGAGTGGCAGAACTTCGACATCCGAGTCGTGCCGCACGAGAAGATGGCCACCTCGGAGTACTTCGTGGCCCAGCAGCGCGTCTGGTTCAAATACCGTCACCCGCTGCCCGACGACCAGGTCTTTCACATCTGCACCCTGGCGTATATGAGCGACATGACCCTGCTCGGGTCGTCGAAGGTGCCGCATCCCGGCGTCGAACCGCAGCAGGCCTCACTCGATCACGCGATGTGGTTCCTGCGTCCGTTCCGCGCCGACGAATGGCTGCTCTACGACCAGACCTCACCGTCGGCCGACGCCGGGCGCGCCCTGACCCAGGGGCGGATCTTCGACGCCGCGGGCCGGATGGTCGCCGCGGTGACCCAGGAGGGGTTGGCCCGTACCGGGCGTCAGATGCCCGCTGATCAGCACGCGCGGCGGGATTCGTGAGCGGCGGTCCTCGGATCGGCGTTCTCGCACTGCAGGGCGACGTGCGGGAGCACCTCGCAGCGTTGACCGCGTCCGGCGCGCAGGCGTCGTCGATACGACGCGCCGCCGAACTCGACGAACTCGACGGGATCGTCATCCCGGGCGGTGAATCGACCACGATGAGCAAACTGCTCGACGTGTTCGGGCTCTTCGATCCGCTGCAGCAACGGCTGCGCGACGGTCTGCCCGCCTACGGTTCGTGCGCCGGGATGATCATGCTGGCGTCGACGATCCTGGACACCCGGCCCGATGCGCGACACCTCGATGCTCTCGATATCACGGTGCGGCGCAACGCCTTCGGGCGGCAGGTGGAGAGTTTCGAGACGGATCTGGACTTCACCGGAATCACCGATGCTGACGGTGTACGGATGCGTGCGGTGTTCATCCGCGCGCCATGGGTGGAGTCGGTGGCACCCGATGTGGAGGTGCTGGCCACCGTGCCCGACGGTCCCGCGCAGGGACGGATCGTCGCTGTCCGGCAGGGCAAGGTGCTCGCCACGTCGTTTCATCCGGAGGTCACCGGTGACCGAAGGGTGCATGAATACTTCGTGGACTTGGTGCGCCGGTAAGATCGACTGACGAATAACTGACGAACACAATCTGCGGGCGGCAATGACGCCGCGCACGCGAAAGGATCGGACGAGCGTATGAGCGGCCATTCCAAATGGGCGACCACCAAGCACAAGAAGGCCGTCATCGATGCCAAGCGCGGCAAGATGTTCGCCAAGCTGATCAAGAACATCGAGGTCGCGGCGCGCACCGGCGGCGGTGACCCGGCCGGCAACCCCACCCTCTTCGACGCCATCCAGAAGGCCAAGAAGAGCTCGGTGCCCAATGACAACATCGAGCGGGCCCGTAAGCGCGGCGGCGGTGAAGAAGCCGGCGGTGCCGACTGGCAGACCATCACCTACGAGGGCTACGGACCCAACGGCGTGGCGATCCTGATCGAGTGCCTCACCGACAACCGCAACCGTGCCGCCGGCGAGGTCCGCACCGCGATGACGCGCAACGGCGGCAACATGGCCGATCCCGGGTCGGTCGCCTACCTGTTCACCCGCAAGGGCGTGGTCACGCTGGAGAAGGGCGGCCAGAGTGAGGACGACATCCTGATGGCGGTCCTCGACGCCGGAGCCGAAGAGGTCAACGACCTCGGCGACACCTTCGAGGTGGTCAGCGAGCCGACCGACCTGATCGCGGTCCGCAGCGCACTGCAGGAGGCGGGTATCGACTACGACTCGGCCGAGGCCGATTTCCGTGCGTCAGTGGAGGTCCCGGTCGACGCCGAGGGCGCCCGCAAGGTCTTCAAGTTGATCGATGCCCTTGAGGATTCCGACGACGTGCAGAACGTCTACAGCAACGTCGACATCAGCGACGACGTGCTCGCCGAGATCGACGCCTGATCACATTCGAACCCACACCGCCGGGCGGTCGGGATGGTCGTAGCGAACCTCGATGTCAGGATCGGCTGCGGTGTCCTCGTAGTCGAGTAGTGGAGCAATCGTCCACAGGTCGTCGGGCGGGGTACGGCGCTCCAGGGTGGCCCTGCTCATCCGGACCCGCACCACAAGGTCGAGTTCGAGTTCATCGCGCGCGAGCATCGGCCCGGCGATGATGAGAATCTGTCGGTCCGGCGCAGCTCGTGGCGAGTCGCGAAAAGACCTGTCGGTCTTCGCATTCCACAGTCGCGGTAACCAGCGTCCGTGCAGGCGGGCAGCGTCGATCACCTCACGTCGGATGGCTGGGTAATCGAACCACGTCGTCCGGTACGTCAATTCGTCGTGGGCGCCGTACTCCAGTCGCTGCGACGCGGGACGGATGAAGTCCTCGACGCGTACCACGTCGGCGGCGCGCCCGGCGGCACGCAGGACCCCGGCAACAGAGCCGGCCAGCCACGCCGGATCGGCCGCGTCGGCGCCGTCGAATCCGGCAATGACAATGCCGGGCAGCTGCGCGAGACGATCGGCACACAGATCGACCAGCCCCTGCGGCGTCGTCGGGCGATAAGAGGGCACTGATCGATTCTGCCGCCACGTCGAACAGTGCCGTGTCGGTGCGCCGACATGTCCGCCGCGCTCGATACACTCTCGAACAGTTGTTCGGCGAGTTGGTAGGAGGCATCAGTGCGCGTGATGGGGGTCGATCCCGGCCTCACCCGATGCGGCATCGCGCTGGTCGAATCGGGTGGCGGGCGTGCGGTGACAGCGCTTGACGTCGACGTGGTGCGCACACCCAGCGACATGGACCTCGCCGAGCGGCTTCTGGCGGTCTACACCGCGGCGTGTCACTGGATCGACGTGCACCAACCCGACGTCGTCGCGATCGAGCGGGTGTTCGCCCAGAACCAGGTGTCGACGGCGATGGGTACCGCACAGGCCGGGGGAGTGATCGCACTCGCCGCCGGTCAGCGCGACATCCCGGTCCGTTTCCACACCCCGTCGGAGGTCAAGGCGGCGGTCACTGGCAGCGGCCGCGCCGACAAACAGCAGGTCACCGCCATGGTCACCCGCATTCTCGGCATACAGACCAAACCCAAACCCGCCGACGCCGCCGACGCGCTTGCGCTGGCGATCTGTCATTGCTGGCGAGGCCCGATGATGGAACGGATGGCCGAGGCCGAGCGCCGGTCGGCGGAACTGGCCAAACGGCACCAGGAACGCGTGAAGGCCGCGAAAGCACAGCGAGCTCGCACAGCAGGAGGAGCGGCATGATCGCCTCGGTTCGCGGGCCGGTTGTCGACATCGCACTCGACCACGTCGTCGTCGACTGCGCCGGTGTCGGATATCGCGTCCTGGCCACCCCGTCGACACTGTCGTCGTTACGCCGCGGCCAAGAGGCCACGTTGCTGACGTCGATGATCGTCCGCGAGGACTCGATGACGCTGTACGGATTCACCCAGCCCGACGCGCGTTCGCTGTTCGCGCTGCTGCAGACGGTGACCGGGGTGGGTCCGCGATTGGCGATGGCGACGTTGGCGGTGCTCGAACCCGAAGCGCTGCGTCGTGCACTCGCCGAGTCCGACGTGAAAGCACTGACCTCGGTGCCCGGCATCGGCAAACGGGTCGCCGAACGGCTCGTCGTCGAGCTTCGCGACAAAGTGGATCGGCCGGCTGGTCCAAGCGTCACCGGTGGGTCGGCACTGCCGGGCGGATCGGTGGCCGCGCAGGTCACCGAGGCACTCGTCGGACTCGGCTTCACCGCGGCCCCGGCAGAGAAAGCGGTCACCGCGGCCCTGGCCGACAACCCCGACGGTGACGCGTCCGCCGTGCTGCGCACATCCCTTGCCCTGCTGGGGAAGACGGCATGACCGAGGATCTCGAACCCGAGCGCGAGGTGTCAGCGGCCCAGGTCCGCTCCGATGGCGACCTCGACGCCGGACTGCGCCCCCGCTCGCTGGCCGACTTCATCGGCCAGCCCCGGGTCTGTGAACAGCTCGAACTGGTACTGCACGGCGCCAAGGGCCGCGGCGGAACGCCGGATCACATTCTGCTGTCCGGCCCACCCGGACTGGGCAAGACCTCGTTGGCGATGATCATCGCCTCGGAGATGGGATCGGCCATCCGGGTGACTTCGGGACCGGCCCTCGAACGGGCCGGCGACCTCGCCGCGATGCTGTCCAATCTCGTCGAAGGCGACGTGCTCTTCATCGACGAGATCCACCGCATCGCGCGGCCCGCGGAGGAGATGCTGTACCTGGCGATGGAGGATTTTCGGGTCGACGTGGTGGTCGGCAAGGGGCCGGGTGCCACCTCGATCCCGCTCGACGTCGCACCCTTCACGCTGGTCGGAGCCACCACCCGGTCCGGTTCGCTGACCGGACCGCTCCGCGACCGATTCGGCTTCACCGCACACATGGAGTTCTACGAGACCGGCGAACTCGTCCGCGTGCTGCGACGGTCGGCCGGCATCCTCGGCATCCGGCTCGCCGATGACGCCGCCACCGAGATCGCGAGCCGATCACGCGGCACACCGCGTATCGCCAACCGTTTGCTGCGCCGTGTGCGCGACTACGCAGAGGTACGCGCCGACGGCGCGGTGACCGTCGAGATCGCCAGGGCCGCACTCGAGGTCTACGACGTCGACGGACTCGGTTTCGACCGTCTCGACCGCGCTGTGCTGGGCGCACTGATCCGAGGCTTCGGCGGCGGGCCGGTCGGCGTGTCCACCCTGGCGGTGGCCGTCGGTGAGGAACCGGCCACGGTCGAGGAGGTCTGCGAACCCTTCCTGGTCCGCGCCGGAATGGTCGCGCGCACCCCGCGCGGCCGGGTGGCGACCGCGGCCGCCTGGCACCATCTGGGACTCACCCCGCCGGCCGGAGCGATGAACGCCAGCTTCGGGGTGCGCTCGCGCGAGACGATGTCCGATTCGCTCTTCGACGACATCTGACGCCGGTCGTCGACGACGGCTGTCCGGCCCGTGCTGCCGACATGGCACACTTGATGAGGCGGCGCATCCCGAGCACCGGGTTTCCCGCGCGCGAACCACAGACCATCTGACTCGAGATACCAAGGATTGACGCAGTAACAATGGAGTCCCTCTTCTTCCCCCTGATCCTGGCCTTGCTGGCCGTCTTCATGTTCTTGAGCATGCGCAAGCAGAAGAAGCGCATGGCCGAGCAGCAGGAGATGCAGAACTCGGTCCAGACCGGTACGCGCATTCAGCTGACCAGCGGGCTCTACGGCACTGTCATCGACGCGACCTCCTCGGACTTCGTCGACGTCGAGATCGCCACCGGCCTGGTGACCCGATGGAACCGCCTCGCCGTCATGCGCGTGATCCCGACCGAAGAGGCTGCCGCCACCTACCCGGGTGCCCTGGCCGCGCCGACCGGTGACGACGATGCGATCACCGGACGCATCGTGGACGAGGACTCCACGACCGACGGCGTCACCACCGACGGTCTGGGCACCGATGTCTCCGGCGACAAGCCCACCGACGACAAGTAACGCGCCACGCGCCGTCGCCGAGACCTCCGGGGATCGGCGACGGTGTCGTGAGTAGAGTGATCGACCGATCGCCATGAGCGGCCGCCCAGGTGTGGGCCGAGCCAGCGGCGGGGGAGATCAAAAAGGAGACCAGAGCAGCAGTGACTACACCTCGCCGGGCGTCGGCGAAACGGGGAATCTCACGTGAGATCCCGCCGTGGCGACCCCTGACCGTTTTCTTCCTCCTGCTCGCCACCGTGTGGGGCCTGATCTTCTTCACCGGCGGCGGTTCCCCCGAGCCGAAACTGGGTATCGACCTGCAGGGCGGCACCCGCGTCACGCTGACCGCCCGTACCCCGGACGGCAAGCCGCCGAGCCGTGAGCAACTCGACCAGGCGAAGCAGATTATCGAGCAGCGCGTGAATGGTCTCGGTGTGTCCGGCTCCGAGGTCGTCGTGAACGGCAACAACCTGGTCATCACCGTGCCCGGAACCGACGGCAAGCAGGCCCGCGCGCTGGGTCAGACCGCGCGGCTCTACGTGCGGCCGGTGGAGAACGTCGTCGCCGCGGTGCCGCAGCCCGCTGCCGGGAACAAGGTCGGCGATGACACCTCAGCGGCGGCGATCGCCGAACAGCGGCGTCTGCGCCAGGCGCCGGCGGGCGCCGACCTCAAGGCCCTGAACGAGCACATGGCGAAGATGGACTGCACGCCCAGCGCGAGTGATCCGCTGCGCGGCAACGATCTGCCCGACCAGTACCTGGTGGCCTGCTCCGAGGACGGCAAAGAGGTCTACCTGCTCGGCCCGCAGATCATCGACGGCCGCGACATCAAGAACGCCACCGCCGGAACCACCCAGAATTCGCCGGCCTGGATCGTGCAGCTGGAATTCAAGGGCGACGCCCAGAGCTTCTGGCCGAAGTACACCGCCGAGAACACCGGCAAGCAGACCGCGTTCACCCTCGACACCCGCGTCGTGTCGGCTCCGCAGATCCGCGGTGCCATCACCACGCCGAGCACCGAGGTCAGCGGCAACTTCACCCAGCAGGAGGCCAAGGACCTCGCCAACGTCCTCAAGTACGGCTCCCTGCCGTTGTCGTTCGAGTCGTCGAACGCCGAAACTGTCTCTGCGACACTGGGTTTGTCGTCGCTGCGGGCCGGTCTGATCGCCGGCGCGGTCGGTCTGATCGCGGTGCTCATCTATGCGCTCGCGTACTACCGGATGCTCGGACTGCTCACCATGGCGTCGCTGCTGCTGTCCGGTGTGATGGTCTACGGCGTCATCGTGCTGCTGGGCCGCTGGATCGGTTTCACCCTCGACCTCGCCGGTATCGCCGGTCTGATCATCGGTATCGGCATGACCGCCGACTCCTTCGTCGTCTACTTCGAGCGCATCAAGGACGAGATACGTGAAGGCCGAAGTTTCCGTTCGGCCGTGCCCCGCGGCTGGGCCAGCGCTCGCCGCACCATCTGGTCGGGTAACGCGGTCAGCTTCATCGCCGCGGCCGTCATCTACATCCTGGCGATCGGCGAGGTGCGCGGGTTCGCCTTCACCCTCGGACTGACCACCATTCTGGACGTGGTCGTGGTGTTCCTGGTGACCCATCCGCTCGTGGTCCTGGCCAGCCGATCGGAGTTCCTGTCCAAGCCCAGCGTCAACGGACTCGGGGCCGTCAGCGAGGTCGCCCGGCGACGTCGGGTCGCCGCAGCCGCCGCGAAACAGAAGGTGTCGGAGGGAGCATCGCGATGAGCACCGACAACAGCAGAATCACCGACCGCACCGACGTCGCCGATCCGTCCGCCGGCGCCGACGACGACTTCATCGCCGACAAGGACAGGTCCTTCCTGTCCCGGCTCTACACCGGCACGGGCGCCTTCGAGATCGCGGGAAACCGTCGTCGCTGGTACTGGATCACCGCCGCGATCCTCATCGTGTGCATAGCCTCGATCGCCTTCCGCGGTTTCTCGCTCGGCATCGAGTTCGAGGGCGGCACGCAGATCTCGATCCCCAAGTCGTCGAACATGACCACCGACAGCGTCGAGCAGGCCGTGAGCAAGGCGTTGGGTTCGGCCCCGGAGTCGGTGCAGACCGCCGGATCGGGGTCGAGTGAAACCGTCCAGGTCCGCACCGCGGCCTTGAATCTTCAACAGGCCGAGGCGGTCACCGGGTCTCTGACCGAGGCGTTCGGTCCGTCGCTGACCGCCGACGAGGTCAGCATCTCCGACGTGAGTTCCACCTGGGGTAACGAGATCACGCAGAAGATGCTGATCGCGCTGGCGGTGTTCCTGGTGATCGTCTTCGTCTACATCGCGGTCCGCTTCGACCGGGAGATGTCGATCGCGGCGATGGCATCGTTGTTCTTCGACATCATCTGTACCGCCGGCGTCTACTCGCTGATCGGCTGGGAGGTCACTCCGGCCACCGTCATCGGCTTGCTGACCATCCTCGGCTTCTCGCTCTACGACACGGTGGTGGTGTTCGACAAGGTTGCCGAGAACACCCGCTCGGTACTGCAGACGACGCGCCGTACCTACGCCGAACAGGCGAACCTGGCGATCAACCAGACCCTGATGCGATCGATCAACACCACGGTCATCTCGGTGCTCCCGATCATCGCGTTGATGGTCATCGCCGTCTGGCTGCTCGGTGCCGGAACGCTGAAAGACCTCGGTCTGATCCAGCTCGTCGGCGTGATCGTCGGCGCGTACTCGTCGATCTTCCTGGCTGCGCCGCTGCTGGTCACGCTCAAGGAGCGCCGCGCCGACATCGCGCAGCACACCAAGCGTGTCCTTGATCGTCGTGCCCGGGCGGAAGCAGGGGTCACCGACACCGTCGCCGCTGAACCGGCCCGTCGGCGTGCGAGCGCACCGGCGCCGGGAAGCCGGCCCGATCGCGGTGGACGACACTCTGCCGCGCCTTCCGGGAAGCCGCGTCGCGCACGCTAGTCTCGGTCCGTGACGCCACCATCGGGGACGCCCGCCAGGATCGTTTCCGCGGTCTTCGCCGTGGTCGCGGTGCTCGGTATCGTCGTCGGATGTTCCGATGACGGTCCCGCCACCATCAACTACGTCGTCGATGCCCGCATCGACACCTACAACGCCAACACTGTCGACGGGAACGCCTCCGGCGTCCTGATGGCGACCACGCGCGTGTTGCCCGGCTTCAGCTATCTCGGTGCGCAGGGGCAGGTCACCCCGGATCGTGACGTCGGCACGGTGTCGCCGGTCGCCGGTGACACGTTGACCCTGCGCTATCAGTTCGCGCCCGCCGCAGCGTTTTCCGACGGTCAGCAACTCGACTGCGACGATCTGGTGCTGGCCTGGGCGGCGATGAGCGGACGCTTCGCCGGGTTCACCCCGGCCACCACCGCGGGCTATCGCGACATCACCGCCGTCGATTGCGCAGCGGGGGAGAAGGCCGCCACAGTACATTTCGCGGCCGGGCGGGCCTACCGCGACTGGGCGTCGTTGTTCGGTGCGGGCACCCTGCTGCCCGCGCATGTCGTCGGCCGCATCGCCGGCTCCACTGATGTCGTCGGCGCCGTGCGCCGCAACGATGCCCCGGCGCTGGCCAAGATCGCCAAAGCCTGGGACACCGGGTTCGATCTGGCGCCCGGCGACATCGACGCGACCCGGTTCCCCGCGTCGGGGCCCTACCGGGTGGATCACTATTCACGAGCCGACGGTCTGGTGCTCGTCGCCAACGAGAAGTGGTGGGGTGATGCGCCGAAGGTGTCGCGCATCATCATCTGGGGTCGCGGAACCGACGTGGATCGGCGGATCAGTGACGACGCCTTCGACATCGCGGACGTGACCGGCGGATTCGTCAACAACGACCTCGCGCCGGCGGGCGGTGCGGTCACCGGTCCGTCGGCGACGTGGCGACCGCGCGACGCGCTCGGCGTCGACGAGGTCGTGTTGTCGTCGGGCGGCGTGTTCGCCGACGTCCGGGCGCGACGTGCCTTCGCGTCGTGCGTTCCTCGCGACGGTTTGGCCCGGCAGTTCGGTCAGGGCGCCCAGATGTGGAACATGCGGGTGCTTGCTCCGGCCGACGATCTCGCCGCGCAGATCAACAACGAGTTCGGTCGCGAGTACGCCCGACCCGACCTCGGCCGTGCGCGATCACTGCTCGACGAGATCGCAACGGAGACCGGCTCGGGCACCCCCGCGATTCGGGTCCGGCTCGGATTCGTAGCGCCCACACCACGTTTCGAGCAGATGGCCTCGACGATTGCCGAACGGTGTCGCGACGCGGGAGTCACGGTGGTCGCCGCCGACTCGCCCGACATCACTCCCGGTGCGCTGGGACGTTCGGTGGATGCGTTGCTGGTGTCCGGCGGTGTGGGATTCGCGGCGTCGGGTGCACTCGACCCGGCGCGCGACGCCTATCAGGTACGCGGGGGAGACCCGCTCGACCTGCCCGACTTCCGGAGTCCGCCGGTCAGTGAGGCCGTCGACCAGCTCGCCACGGTCGACCTCGGTGCCGACCGGCTCCAGCTGGTGCGCACCATCGAGAACGGTGCGTGGACCGACCTACCGTCGATCCCGCTGTTCGCCTCGCCGCGCGTCCAGCGATGGAACCAGCGCGTCGCTAACGTGATACCTGGTCTGGCCCGCAACGGGACCGGATGGAACATGGATCGGTGGGCTATTCGTGAGTGACATCCCCGTCAATGATGTGACCGCTGCCGCGTTGGCGCGTGCGCGTGGATCGATCGCCGAGCATGCGCGGTTGGTGGCCGATTTCCCGGCACCGGGAATCGCGTTCAAGGATCTGACCCCGGTGCTGGCCGACGCCGACGGGCTCGCCGCCATCGTCACCGCGCTGACGCATGGCTGCCGTGACGTCGAACTCGTCGCGGGTATCGACGCGCGAGGTTTCCTCCTCGGCGGTGCGGTGGCCCGCGAGCTCGGTGTGGGGGTGCTCGCGGTCCGCAAGGGCGGAAAGCTGCCGCCGCCGGTGCTGTCGGTCAGTTACGAACTCGAGTATGGCGACGCGACGCTGGAGATCCCGGCCGACGGCACCGACATCGCCGGTAAGAACGTGCTCGTCGTCGACGACGTCCTGGCGACCGGAGGAACCGCGGTGGCCACCGCGGCCCTGCTCGAGCAGGCCGGTGCCCGGGTGGCCGGATTCGCGGTGATCATGGAACTCGATGGCCTCGACGGACGCAGTCGCATCGCCGCCGCGCTGGGTGAGGTGCCGGTGCACTGTGTCACGAGCGGTTGATTGGGTGACAAGCGGCTGATCTGGTTTGGTCGGAGCCCGGCGTCGAGGGCTTCGGTCCTCGGGAGTGGTGACACACCCTAGACTGGATCCAAGTTTGCATCGAACGAAGACTTTTCGATGCAAGCGCCGACGGTAGGGAGGGTCCATGGCCGACGAACCGAATAGTGCCGCGCCGGTGACCCATGCGCCACAGGCGTCACGTCCGGTGTCTTCCACCGCGTCGGGATCGCCCGAACCTTCCGCCGTCGACGGTGCCGCGTCGGCGTCACGACGAGTGCGGGCCCGGCTGGCCCGAAGGATGACCGCCACGCGCAGCCAGGTCCGGCCGGTCCTCGAGCCGCTGGCCACACTGCATCGCGAGATCTACCCGAAGGCCGACGTCGCTTTGCTGCAGCGCGCCTACGACGTCGCCGAGGAACGGCACCGCGATCAGACCCGCAAATCCGGCGATCCGTACATCACCCACCCGCTGGCGGTGGCCACCATCCTCGCCGACCTCGGGATGGACACCATCACCCTGGTGGCCGCGTTGTTGCACGACACGGTCGAGGACACCGGTTATTCGCTGGAGGCACTCGAGAAGGACTTCGGTGCCGAAGTCGCCCATCTCGTCGACGGGGTCACCAAGCTGGACAAGGTGGCGCTCGGCAACGCCGCCGAGGCCGAGACCATCCGCAAGATGATCATCGCCATGGCGCGGGACCCGCGGGTGCTCGTCATCAAGGTCGCCGACCGTTTGCACAACATGCGCACCATGCGGTTCCTGCCGCCGGAGAAGCAGGCACGCAAAGCTCGTGAAACCTTGGAAGTCATTGCGCCGCTGGCACATCGACTTGGTATGGCCACAGTCAAGTGGGAGCTCGAAGACCTCTCCTTCGCCATCCTGCACCCCAAACGCTACGAGGAGATCGTGCGCCTGGTCGCCGATCGCGCACCGTCGCGCGACACCTATCTCGCACGGGTTCGCGCCGATATCAACAACGCGCTCTCGGCCGCGAAGATCACCGCGACCGTCGAGGGCAGGCCGAAGCACTACTGGTCGATCTATCAGAAGATGATCGTCAAGGGCCGCGACTTCGACGACATCCACGATCTGGTCGGTGTCCGGATTCTCGTCGACGAGGTCCGTGACTGCTATGCGGCGGTCGGCGTGGTGCATGCACTCTGGCAGCCGATGGCCGGCCGCTTCAAGGATTACATCGCGCAGCCGAGATTCGGTGTCTACCAGTCGCTGCACACCACCGTCGTCGGCCCGGAGGGCAAGCCGCTGGAGGTGCAGATCCGCACCGAGGCGATGCACAACACCGCCGAGTTCGGCATCGCCGCGCACTGGCGATACAAGGAGAGCGGCTACAAACGCAACGGCAACAAGGGGGGCGGTCGCAAGGCCGAACTCGCCGAGATCGACGACATGGCCTGGATGCGTCAGCTGCTCGACTGGCAGCGGGAAGCCGCCGACCCGGGTGAGTTCCTGGAGTCGCTGCGCTATGACCTCGCGGTCAAGGAGATCTTCGTCTTCACGCCCAAGGGTGACGTGATCACGCTGCCGGCCGGTTCGACTCCCGTCGATTTCGCGTACGCCGTGCACACCGAGGTCGGACATCGTTGTATCGGTGCCCGGGTCAACGGGCGACTGGTGGCGCTCGAACGTCAGCTGGAGAACGGTGAGGTGGTGGAGGTCTTCACCTCCAAGGCCCCCAACGCCGGACCCAGCAAGGACTGGCAGAACTTCGTCGTCTCGCCGCGCGCCAAGGCCAAGATCCGCCAATGGTTTGCCAAGGAGCGTCGGGAAGAAGCGCTTGAGACCGGTAAGGAGGCGATCGCCAAGGAGGTTCGCCGCGGCGGACTTCCGTTGCAGCGCTTGCTGAATGCCGATTCGATGGCGGCCATCGCCAACGAACTGCGCTACCAGGACGTCACCGCGCTCTACACCGCCGTCGGCGAGAACCATGTATCGGCCAAGCATGTGGTGAGCAGGCTCGTCGCCTCCCTCGGCGGCATCGACGACGCCGTCGACGAGATCGCCGAACGGTCAACGCCGTCGACACTGCCCACCCGATCACGGCAGGGCGGCGACGCCGGCGTGGTGGTGACCGGCGTGGACAACGTTCTGGTCAAGCTCGCCAAATGTTGTACGCCCGTGCCAGGCGATGACATCCTCGGCTTCGTCACCCGCGGTGGTGGCGTGAGCGTGCATCGCGTCGACTGCACCAATGCCGGTGCGCTGCAACGACAATCCGAACGCCTGATCGACGTCACATGGGCGCCGTCGCCGTCGTCGGTGTTCCTGGTCGCGATTCAGGTGGAGGCGCTCGACCGGCACCGCCTGCTGTCCGACGTCACCAAGGTGCTCGCCGACGAGCGGGTCAACATCCTGTCCGCGTCGGTGACCACCAGTCGCGATCGGGTTGCCATCTCGCGCTTCACTTTTGAGATGGGCGACCCCAAGCACCTCGGCCACGTACTCAACGTGGTGCGCAACGTCGAAGGTGTCTACGACGTGTACCGGGTTACGTCAGCAGCCTGAGGACTTCCTCGACGAGAGTGTCGTCGAGACGTTCGCGGGTGGCGATCATGCGATACCACAGTGTCCCGAACACGATGTCGGCCACCGTTTCGGACGAAATTGTCGGCGGTAGATCGCCACGGCTGTCAGCGCGATCGGTGATTGTCGCGAGGGCCTCGCGACGTCGATTGAGGAAGGCGAGCCGGAATCGTTCGCCGAACTCGGGACTGATCTGCGCTTCCGCCATGAGTGCGCCTAACACCGCTGCGTACTCGGCGACCGACGCTGTTCGGTAGCTCGCCTCCAGAAATGCCCGCAGGTCTGCCCGGTAGCTTCCATGATCATCGACCGGCACGTGTAGCTCGGCCTTGGTTGACGCGGCCTCGAGGAGTACGTCGGCTTTGGTCGGCCACCAACGGTAGATGGTCTGTTTGCCGACACCTGCGCGTGCCGAGATGCCCTCGATTGTGAGTCCCGCATAGCCTGTCTCGCCGATGAGCTCCAAGGCCGCGGCCAGAATCGCGGTCCTGGAGTTCTCGCTGCGCGGTCGGCCCGGCTGTCGTGAATCGGTCACGCACTCGAGGTTACAAGACGTTGCGTCTCGTATAGTATCGAGACGTAACGTCTCATAAATGGAGGTTGGAATGCGCGCGATAATCATGGGTGGCACATCCGGAATTGGACTGGCCACCGCCGAACGTCTGACGAAAGACGTCGACGTCACAATCACCGGGCGGGATCCGCTCAAACTTGCCGCTGCCGAGGGTCGTTTCAGCAGCGCGGTACAGCTGGACTCCACCGATCGGGAAGCGGTTCGCGAGTTCTTCGATGGCTTCGGCCTTTTCGAGCACCTCGTCTTGGCCTTCAGCCCCGGGGCAATCGGCGTCGGCCCGATCCACGACACGTCCTATACGGACATCGAATCGGCATTCAACGGAAAACTCTTCGCCTACCTGCATGCCATCGGATGCGCGCAGGTGACCGAGTCGATCACGATGATCTCCGCGGCCAGTGCGCGGTCGGCGATTCCGACCACTGTTGTACTCGCAGCGGTCAACGGAGCGATCGAGCGGATGGTGTCCCCGCTTGCTGCCGAACTCGCACCGGTTCGGGTCAACGCGGTCAGCCCCGGCGTGGTCGACACGCCGTGGTGGGGATTCCTATCCGACGAGCAACGAAGAGAGCAGTTCGATGAGGCGAGCGCCACGGTGCCGGCGGGCCGGGTTGCCACCGCTGACGACGTCGCGGCCGCGGTCGGCTACCTGACCACGGCGTCGATGGTCACCGGCGCCATCCTGCCGGTCGACGGCGGGCTCACCGTCGCGTGAATCGCCGACGCACCGTGAGAACCATCGTCATCACCGGCGCGACCGACGGTCTCGGACGCGCACTGGCATCGACGCTGGCCGAGGACGACGACATCCGACTGATCCTGCACGGTCGCAACGATTCTCGACTCGACATCTTGCGTCATGAACTGGCGGACCGTCCCGCTCAGGTGATGACGGTGTGCGCCGACCTGGCCGTGATGTCGGAGGTTCACTCACTTGCTGATGCGGTTGCCGGTCTCACCGACGAGGTTGACGTACTGGTCAACAACGCCGGAGTACGCTACGGCTGATCAACGAGCCCGATCTGGCCTACGTCAGCGGTGAGTTCTTCGATCGGGCCAGCGAAACCAGAGCGCACCCTGACGCATACAAAGCCGACATACGAGAGCGCTTGTGGGATGTCAGTGAGCAACTCACCGCGCGGGTCAGGCGTCGTTGACGTTGCTGATCGTTGCGGTGGTGATCTCCACCGGCAACTTCGGCTTGCCGTCCTGGGCATTGCCGTTGGGGCCGGGATCGATACCACCCTTGGCGACCTTGTCCAACACGGTCAGACCGGCCGGGTCGACCTTGCCGACCACGGTGTAGTTCGGTGCGAGCTCGCTGTCGGACAGGACCAGGAAGAACTGGCTGGAGCCGGTGTTGGTCTGCCCCGTCTGCGGGTTGTTGCTGTTGGCGATCGCCACGGTTCCGCGTGGGTAGATCACCGGCTGCGTGCCCGACATCGGGTCTGCCTTACCGCCGGACTTCAGGTTGGTCGGCAGTTCGTCCGGACTCGACCATCCCGGGCCGCCGGCGCCGGTACCCGTTGGGTCACCGCACTGCAAGACCTTCAACGATTCACTGCTGGTCATGCGGTGGCACGGGGTGTCGTTGTAGAACTTGTTCTCCGCCAACGAGATGATCGCCGCGGTGTTGCAGGCAGCGCCGTTGCGGTCGAGCGTGATGGGAATCGCGCCCTGACTGGTGTTCAGTGTCAGCTGGGCGGTGCCCTCTTTGAGATTGCGATCGGCAGGCTTGGGGGAGGTGCGCTGCTTGGACTGGCCGGCCTTCATCTCGTCGAGATACTGCTGGGCCTGGGCACGCTGCTCGGCGGGCACCTCGGGCGGAACTTCCTTGGGCAGCTGTGCGAAGCGGTCGGGCTGATTCTCGTAGCTGCATGCCGTCCATCGGGCCGCCTCGCGGTCGTCGAGGACCTTCTTGACGATCAATGTGGTCGCGGTCGCCACGATGGCCACCACCACCGCCGTCGAGATCGACGCGATGATGATCTTGCGTTTGCGGGCCACCTGGCGTTCGCGCTCGAGACGGTCCTCCAGCTTCCGCTTGGCTGCCTCGCGCCGTTCTTCGTTGGTGGTCACGCTTGTGGCCCCTCCTGAACCTCGTCTGAGTTGACGGATGCGCCGCATCTCCCGGGTGTCCGGGCACGGCTGCGCCGATGCTACCGCGCAGCCAAAGTGTGCCAGCACAACCTGAGAGTTCCGACAACCGGGTCGGTCACGGCGTGGCCGCGCAGGTCGGATCCGCGGGTGGCCGTCGCCGTTTGCCACAATGGAACGCGGCCGATCCGCTGTCGGCGACCTGCACACGAGAGGAACCCGATGCTGATCACCGCCTTCGCCGCGGGGATGTTCCAGACCAACTGCTATGTGGTCGCTGCCGCAGCGGGGACCGAAGCGCTGATCATCGACCCGGGCCAGGATGCCGCTCCGCGCGTCCGCGAAGTGCTGGCCGAACACAACCTGACTCCGGTCGCGGTGCTGCTCACCCACGGGCACCTCGATCACACCTGGAACGCCACCGAGCTGTGCGACGAGTTCGCCATCCCGGCCTACATCCACCCCGCAGATCGGCCGATGCTCGCCGACCCGGCGAGCGGACTCGGCCCGGCGCTCGCGCCGATGCTGGCCTCGCTGGAGTTCCGCGAGCCGCAGAAGGTAATCGACTTCGCCGACGGTGCGGACGTCGAACTCGCCGGACTGCGATTCTCCGTCGACCTCGCACCCGGGCACACCCAGGGCTCGGTGCTGCTGGGCTTGACCATCGAGCTCGATTCCGACGACGGTCCGCAGACGGTGCCGGTCTGCTTCTCCGGTGACGTGCTGTTCGCCGGCTCGATCGGGCGTACCGATCTGCCCGGCGGAAGCCATCAGCAGCTCCTGGACTCGATCGCGTCGAAGATGCTGACCCTGCCCGACGACACGCAGGTTCTGCCCGGGCACGGCCCACAAACCACAATCGGCGCCGAGCGCGCCACCAACCCGTTCCTCGCCGATCTCTCCGGCGGAACGACCATCAGAAAGGGGCGTTTCGGACTGTGAGCGCAGAGTTCCAGGCGCCCAAGGGCATTCCCGACTATTACCCGCCGTCGTCGGCCGACTTCCGTCGGGTGCGCGACACCTTGAGCGAGGCCGCGCGGCTGGCCGGGTACGGCCACATCGAGTTGCCGATCTTCGAGGACACCGGGCTGTTCGCGCGCGGCGTCGGTGAGTCGACCGACGTGGTGAGCAAGGAGATGTACACCTTCGCCGACCGCGGCGGACGCTCGGTGACGCTGCGTCCCGAGGGCACCGCCGGCGTGATGCGCGCGGTCATCGAGCACGGCCTCGACCGCGGCCAGCTGCCGGTGAAGGTCTGCTACGCGGGACCGTTCTTCCGCTACGAGCGCCCGCAGGCCGGGCGCTACCGGCAGCTCCAGCAGGTCGGTGTAGAGGCCATCGGCGTCGACGATCCGGCGCTCGACGCCGAGGTGATCGCCATCGCCGACGAGGGATACCGTCGGCTCGGATTGACCGGGTTCCGGCTCGAACTCACCTCGCTCGGCGACGATGAGAGTCGGCCGCGGTATCGGGAAGCGTTGCAGGAGTTCCTGTTCGGACTCGATCTCGACGAGCCGACCCGGCAACGCGCGCAGCTCAACCCGCTGCGGGTGCTCGACGACAAGCGTCCGGAGATCAAGGCGGCGACCGCCGACGCGCCGTTGCTCATCGACTATCTCTCCGACGACGCGCGCGAGCACTTCGACGCCGTTCTGGGTCACCTCAAGCGGCTCGGCGTCGCCTACGAGCTCAACCCGCGTCTGGTCCGCGGCCTGGACTACTACACCAAGACCACCTTCGAGTTCGTCCACGACGGGCTCGGCGCCCAGTCGGGGATCGGTGGCGGTGGTCGCTACGACGGGCTGATGAAACAACTCGGCGGCAAGCAGGACCTGTCCGGCATCGGGTTCGGACTCGGCGTCGACCGCACCATGCTGGCACTGCAGGCCGAGGGCGTCGCCGACGCCGACGCGGCGCGCTGTGATGTCTTCGGGGTTCCGCTCGGCGCCGACGCCAAGGCTGAACTCGTCGACCTCGCCGGCCGATTGCGTGCCGCCGGGATCAGCGTCGATCTCGCCTACGGCGATCGAGGCCTCAAGGGTTCGATGAAGGCCGCCGATCGCTCCGGTGCACGTCTGGCCTTGGTCCTCGGCGACCGTGAACTCGCCGAACGCCGCGTCGACGTCAAGGATCTGCGCAACGGCGAACAGACTCAGGTGTCGCTGGATGACATCGTCGACGAGGTGCGTCGACTGATTGGATGACGTCGTCAGGTCTCCGCCAAGGCGAGGGCCTGCCCGCCGGCCGAGTGCCCCGAGCCGCCAAGGCGAGGGGCGTATCGAGGCCAAGCTCAAGCCGATGGCCCGGAAGCGTGGCACAAACTCGGTGCCACAGCGTGGCCGCGTAGATAGTTGACGCCGCCTCCCGCTCTCACCGAGCCTGTGTCACGCTTTCGGACGCCTGAGGTTGTGGACAACGCGATTCCGCACGGTGTTGCGTCGTCTGATTGGATGACGCCGTCAGGTCTCCGACCTGCAGTGAACGCGTTGTGAGCGAACTGTGACCGCGCTGCGGCATCTATTTACTGCTGCTAACGGTTACGTTGGGCCGGTCCCTGTCGTCGGTGGAAAAGGTTCTCTGATGCGTCGTTGGTCCTCGAGTAGATTCCGATTGCTGATCGTGAGTGTGGTTGCCGGGTGCGCGGTGTCGCTCGGTTCGTCGTTGGTCGTCCAAGGACCCGTCGCGAACGCCGCCACCCGAACGGTCAACATCGCTTATCCGGGAACCGCGCTGAGCTATCCGGGCCAGCAGATCGACGCCGAGATCGATTCGGGCCGAAAGACGATCACGATCGTGCAGCGCTCGATGTACGGCCGATCCCAGGTCACCGCTCACTGGGTCAACACGCGAACAGGGCGTTCGGGCGCCACCGGGCTACCTGGCTTTCGTCAGCTGCCCGGGGCGCTTTATCCCGATCGGTTCGCGGTCCTGCCGACCGGACCCGGACCCGTGCTCGTCTGGGTCACAGGCCGGGTAGAAGGACGCACCGGTCTCATTCCGACCGGATCAGGCTCCTTCGGCTTCCTGCCGCCCAATGCCAAGCTGATCACCGTCTGATCAGGCGGTCATCTCCGACGCCAGCACGTCGAGCGTGACGCCGCCCAGCGCCAGCGCGCGGGTGTGGAAGTCCTTGAGCGTCCACTCGGGATGCGTGGCCAGCGCGGCGTCGCGGGTCTGCTCCCAGACCCGTTGCCCGAGCGCATACGACGGCGCCTGGCCGGGCCAGCCGAGGTAGCGGTTGAGTTCGAAACCCAGCACCGACCGGTCCATCGCGACCGACGACGTGAGGAACTCCCAGGCCTTCTCGGCATTCCAGATCCCGCCGCCGAGGGCGTCAGGTGCCGGCAGCTGGCAGTGCACTCCGATGTCGACGACTATGCGCGCCGCACGTAAGCGCTGGGAATCGAGCATGCCCATCCGGTCGCCGGGATCATCGAGCCAACCAAGCTCGCCCATCAGCCGTTCGGCGTAGAGCGCCCAACCCTCCCCGTGTCCGGAGGTGAAGGACGCGAGCGTGCGCCACGCGTTGAGGTCGTCACTGACGATCGCCGACCCGTGCTGAAGGTGGTGGCCGGGGACGCCCTCGTGGAAGACCGTCGTCTTCTCCTGCCACGTATGGAACACCGTCTGACCAGGCGGCACCGACCACCACATCCGGCCCGGTCGCGACAGGTCCGCCGACGGCTGGGTGTAGTAGATGATTCCCGTCGACGACGGCGCGAGCCGGCACTCCAAGCGCGTCAGCCGCGCCGGGATGTCGAAGTGGGTGCCCGCCAGCGCGTCGACCGCCTCATCGGAGACGTGCTGCATCCAGTCGACGAACGCCTCGCCCGAGGCGATCTGATAGCGCGGATCGGCGTCGAGATGGGCCAGCGCGTCGGTGACCGATCCACCCGGCACCAACCCGTCGGCGATGGCCTGCTGCTCGGCGATGATCGCGGCAAGTCGCTCATGGCCGTAGGCGTAGGCCTCGTCGGGATCGACATCGGCGCCCAGATACGACGGCAGAAACCGGAGGTAACGTTCGCGACCCACCGCGTCGTCGGCGACGGCTGCGGGTAACACGTTGTCCCGCAAGAACTCCGCGTACCGGCCGAAGGCGCGGCGTGCGGTACTCAGCGCGGAGTCCAGCGAATCCGTCAGCTGGGGATCGTCACCGATCGGCGCGGTGTTGGCGGCGATCGAATCGGCCGCGGTGCCCGCCTGCGCGATCACCAATTCGATCTGGCGACGGGCCAGTGGTGGTCCGTGCGCGACCCGATGTCGGAGTCCGTCGATCATGGTGGTGACGCAGTCGTCGAGCGCGGCGAGGCGCGCCACGAACACCTCGCGCTGATCTGGGGAGTCGGTGGGCATCAGGTCGAAGATGTCGCGCACCCCTTGCAGTGGCGAGGCGATCACATTGCACTGACCGACCAGTTCGCCTGCCTCGGCCAGTGCGATCTCGCGGCGCAACGAGTCCGACATGGTCGCCACCGTCACCCGATCGACGTGATCGGTGAGCGGTGTGTCGGCCAGGCGCCGAAGCGCGGAACGAGCCTCCTCGGCGCGCTCGTCGGCGGCGGTAGGGGAGAAGTCGGTCAGTTGATGGTCGTAACCGCCGATTCCGACCTCGGTGGCGAACAGAGGATCCCGGCGCGCGCAGCCGAACAGATACTCCTCGGCGACCGCGTCGAGGCGCGTCGCCGCCCGCGCCGCGGTGGGTTCAGTCACGCTCTTACAGGTCGTTGGTCGCGAACGTGTCGCACTTGCGCGGATCACCGGACTGATAGCCGATGCCGAACCAGCGCACCCGCTGCTCAGATGATCCGTGCGTCCATCCCTCGGGGTTGGAGTTGGGGCCCTGGATGGTGTCGTCGCCGATGGCCTTCGCGGTCTGCACCACGCTGTTGATCTGGTCCTGGGTCAGCGGCTGAAGCATCGCGTCGGGACCCTTGTCGGCGTGGTAGGCCCACACCCCGGCCAGGCAGTCGGCCTGCAACTCGATGCGCACCGAACCTGACTTAGGGCCCTCGGCGCCCATCCGGTTGCCCTTCTGCAGCACCCCGGTCAGGTTCTCCACGTGATGGCCGTACTCGTGGGCAACCACGTACTCCTGGGCTAGTGGGCCGTCGCTGCCGCCCATCCGCTTGAGGGTGGCGAAGAAGGTCGGATCGAAGTACGCGGTCTGGTCGGCGGGGCAGTAGAACGGCCCGGTGTCCGACGACGCCGGTCCGCAGCCGGTGTTGACCGAGCCGGAGAAGATCTTGGTCCGCGGTGGTTCATAACCCGGCATCAGATCGGCCCACACCTTGTTCACGCTGCTGACCGTCGCCACGATGCGGCAGATGTCGTCGGTATTGGCCTTCTCGATGGTGCACGACTGGATGTGCTGCTCGATCTGCGACGACGCCGCGGTGTCGGACCCACTGGCCGTCGATGACCCACCACCCATGAGATCGCCGGGATTGATCCCGAGGAACAACGCCACGATCGTGATCAGCAGGCCCGCGCCGCCGCCGAGGGCGATACGTCCGCCACCGCCACCGCCGCCACCACCACCGGACACCGTGCTCGTGTCGAGTGGACCGCCGCCCTGGAAGGTCATCGTGCTCCTCGTGTTCTCCTCGCGGCTCCCGCCGCGTTCGCGCACGGCGACCGCCGTGTGAGGTCAGCATATTCGTGCCGACGTCGTCACACAGGCGGCATCTGGTGAACCGATGTCGAATCACCGCGGATCGTCGGGTAATCGGCCGCCTGACCGGCCGGTAATGGGTCTCCGTAGGATGGCCGGAGGTTGTCATCAGTCCACCCGTGACTCGGCCCCCCTGAAACTCTTTGTTGGAAGGACCTTCTGTGCTCCGCACGCATTTCGCCGGCTCCCTGCGACGCGAGAACGCATCGCAGACCGTCACCGTCGCCGGTTGGGTGGCCCGCCGCCGCGACCACGGTGGTGTGGTCTTCATCGATCTGCGCGACAGCTCGGGTTTGGTGCAGGTGGTCTTCCGTGATGACGCGGTGGCCGCGATCGCCCACCGCCTGCGCGCCGAATACTGCGTGGCGGTGACCGGCGTGGTCGAGGTCCGCCCGGAGGGCAGCGAGAACGCGAACCTGGCGTCGGGAGCCATCGAGATCAACGCCACGTCGCTGGAAGTTCTCAATGAGTCGGCGCCGCTGCCGTTCCAGCTCGACGAGAACCCCGGCGAGGAGACCCGGCTGCGCTACCGCTATCTCGATCTGCGCCGGGAGCGTCCGGGGTCGGATATCCGGCTGCGCTCCAAGGTGAATGCGGCTGCCCGGGCGGTGCTCGCCGAGCACGACTTCGTCGAGATCGAGACACCGACGCTGACCCGCTCCACACCTGAGGGCGCGCGCGACTTCCTGGTGCCGGCCCGCCTGCAGCCCGGCACGTTCTACGCATTGCCGCAAAGCCCGCAGCTGTTCAAGCAGCTGCTCATGGTGGCCGGCATGGAGCGCTACTACCAGATCGCCCGTTGCTACCGGGACGAGGACTTCCGCGCCGACCGCCAGCCCGAGTTCACCCAGCTCGACGTCGAGATGAGCTTCGTCGACGAGGATGATGTGATCGCGCTCGCCGAGCAGATCGTCGTCGCGCTCTGGAAGCTGATCGGCGTCGAGGTCAGTACGCCGATCCCGCGGATGACCTACGCCGACGCGATGCGTCGCTACGGCAGCGACAAACCCGACCTGCGGTTCGGTATCGAGCTCGTCGAATGCACCGAGTTCTTCGCCGACACCCCGTTCCGCGTCTTCCAGGCCGACTACGTGGGTGCGGTCGTGATGCCCGGTGGCGCATCGCAGCCTCGACGCCAGCTCGACGCATGGCAGGAATGGGCCAAGCAGCGCGGTGCCAAGGGCCTGGCCTACGTCCTCGTCGGTGAGGACGGCACGCTGGGTGGGCCGGTCGCCAAGAACCTGTCCGACGCCGAACGCGATGGCCTGGCCGCGCACGTCGGCGCGCAGCCCGGTGACTGCGTGTTCTTCGCCGCCGGACCGGTCAAGGCACAACGTGCACTGCTCGGCGCAGCGCGTAACGAGATCGCCGATCGCCTCGGCCTGCGCAAGGACGGCGACTGGGCCTTCACCTGGGTCGTCGACGCGCCACTGTTCGAGCCGGCCGCCGATGCCACCGCCTCGGGCGACGTCGCGGTGGGTTCCGGTGCGTGGACCGCGGTGCATCACGCCTTCACCTCACCCAAGCCCGAATCCCTGGACCTGCTGGAAACAGATCCGGGCGCCGCACTCGCGTACGCCTACGACATCGTCTGCAACGGCAACGAGATCGGTGGCGGGTCGATCCGTATCCATCGGCGCGACATTCAGGAGCGCGTGTTCGAGATCATGGGCATCGGTCACGACGAGGCTCAGGAGAAGTTCGGGTTCCTGCTCGACGCCTTCGCCTTCGGTGCACCGCCGCACGGTGGTATCGCCTTCGGATGGGACCGCATCGTCGCCCTGCTGGCCGGCGAAAGCTCCATTCGTGAGGTGATCGCGTTCCCGAAGTCCGGCGGCGGCGTCGACCCGTTGACCGACGCTCCGGCGGCCATCACCGCACAGCAGCGCAAGGAATCGGGCATCGACGCGAAACCCGTTGTCCGGACCAAGGATGCGGCCGGAGCCGGCGGGGATCAGCCGCCCGCCTGAGTGATCGGGGTCACCGCGATCGTCATAGTCGGCGAGTGGTGCAAGAGTGTGATGAGATTTCACACCATGGGCACTCGAATCGTGGACGCAATCGGGGTGATCCGATGACGATCAAGGTGGCACTCGAGCATCGGATGAGCTATTCCTTCGATCGCACGGTCAAGATCTTTCCGCACGTGGTCCGGCTGCGCCCCGCGCCGCACTCACGCACGCCGATCGAGGCCTACTCGCTGAAGGTCGAGCCGGCCGATCACTTCCTCAACTGGCAGCAGGATGCGTTCAGCAATTACCTTGGCCGGCTGGTGTTCCCGGAGCCGTCGTCGGCTTTGAGCATCACGGTGAGCCTGGTCGCCGACCTGACCGCCATCAACCCCTTCAACTTCTTCGTCGAGGAGTGGGCCGAGGATTACGGCTTCGCCTATCCCGAAGAACTGCGGCAGGATCTCGAGATCTATCTACGCCCGGTCGGCGTGAGCGAAGGCGAGTTCGCCGGTGCTCCGGTCCATCCGTCCATCGCGAAGTTCGCCGCCGCTCACAAGCCGACCAAGAAGATTCGCATCATCGACTTCCTGGTGGCACTCAACACCGCGGTACGTGACGCCGTCGGCTACACGGTCCGTCTGGAGGCGGGGGTGCAGACCCCCGAATACACCTTGTCCAGCGCGATCGGTTCGTGCCGCGACTCGGCGTGGTTGCTCGTCGCGTTGCTGCGTGAGCTCGGTCTGGCGGCCCGCTTCGTCTCGGGCTACCTGGTGCAGCTGACCTCCGACGTGAAGGCGATCGACGGCCCGTCCGGACCCGATGCCGACTTCACCGACCTGCACGCCTGGGCCGAGGTCTACCTGCCCGGCGCGGGTTGGGTCGGTATGGACCCCACCTCCGGTCTGTTCGCCGGAGAGGGACACATCCCGCTCGCTGCGACACCGACGCCGGGCGGCGCGGCACCGATCACCGGTGCGACCGGGAAGTGCCACGCGACACTCGACTTCTCCAACACCGTCACGCGATTCCACGAGGACCCGCGCGTCACATTGCCGTACACACCGGATCAGTGGAACAAGGTCGTCGATCTCGGTGCCGCGATCGACGCGCGGATGAAGGCCAACGACGTCCGGCTGACCATGGGCGGCGAACCGACCTTCGTCTCCATCGACGACATGACGAGCCCGGAGTGGAACACCGCCGCCGACGGCCCGAACAAGCGACTGCTGGCCTCGCGACTGGCCGAACGCCTGCAAGGTGACTTCGCCGCGAACGGTGTGGTCCAGCGCAGCCAGGGCAAGTGGTATCCGGGCGAGCCCCTGCCGCGCTGGCAGATCGCGCTGATGTGGCGCAAGGATGGCGAACCCATCTGGCACAACCCCGATCTGCTGGCCGACCCGTGGGCCACCGCCGAACAGGCCGCGGCGAGCATCGAGGTGGAAACCACCGGATCGGCGTCGGCGTCAGTGGCGTCGAAGCCGGTGAGCATCACCCAGGCCGAGGCCTTCCTGGTCGCCTTCGCCAAGACCTTCGGGATCGTGCCGGGGCAGGTACAGGGTGCTTTCGAGGATCCGTTGCTGCGGATGAGTGCCCTGCTGGCACTGCCGCCGGGCGACCCGGGCGCCGATCCGGCAGCGCTCAAGGCAGCAGCCGATGCCGCCGATGCCGAGGACGACGATCTCGGGCCCGAACTCGATACCACCGAGGCCCGGCGCGCATTGCTGGAGAAGCTCGACAGCTCCGTCGACGAGCCGACCGCGTTCGTCCTGCCGATCAACCGATCCGAGGACGGCCTGGGCTGGGAATCGGCCACCTGGACCACCCGGCGCGGTCGCCTGGTGCTGACCGGCGGCACGTCGCCGGCCGGTCTCCGCTTGCCGCTGAACTCGCTGTCCTGGGGTCCGGCGCCGGTGGTGTTCGAGGCCGACCCGTCGGTCACGGTTTCCCCGCTGCCACCCAATCCTCTTGCTGCCCTTGGGGCGTCGAGCTTTGTCGGAGGTGGATCGACACGTGTCGGTTCCGCAGGCAGTGGGGTCGTCCCGCGGACCGCAGTCGTCGCCGAGGTGCGCGGCGGTGTCTTGTACGTCTTCCTGCCGCCGGCCGCGAGCCTGGAGGAGTACCTGGCCATCGTCGCCGGGGTGGAGGCTGCCGCCGAGGATGCCAAGGTCCAGGTCGTCATCGAGGGCTATGGGCCTCCGCCGGACGGGCGTCTGCAAACCCTCACCGTCACCCCCGATCCCGGCGTGATCGAGGTCAACATCCAGCCGACCGAGAGCTTCGCCGAACAATCGGATCTGCTGGAGAGGCTCTACGAGCACGCCCGACATTCTCGGTTGGGTACTGAGACGTTTGACCTCGACGGCAGTCACGGCGGTACCGGCGGGGGTAACCACATCACTCTCGGTGGCACCACCCCGGCCGATTCACCGCTGCTGCGCCGACCCGATCTGCTGGTGTCGATGCTCACCTACTGGCAACGCCATCCGGCGCTGTCATACCTGTTCTCGGGCCGGTTCATCGGAACCACGTCTCAGGCGCCGCGCGTGGATGAGGGCCGCGAATCGTCGCTGTACGAACTCGAGATCGCGTTCGCCGAGATCGATCGGCTCGCGGTGAAAGGTGAAGCGGCGCCGCCGAATCCCTGGGTCACCGATCGTGCGCTGCGGCACCTGCTCACCGACATCACCGGCAACACTCATCGCGCGGAGTTCTGCATCGACAAGCTCTACAGTCCTGACTCGCCACGCGGCCGGCTCGGACTGCTGGAGCTGCGGGCGTTCGAGATGCCACCGCATCACCAGATGGCGATGGTGCAGTCGCTGCTCGTTCGCAGCCTGGTGTCGTGGTTCTGGGAAAAGCCCTACCGATCCCGGCTGCTGCGCCATGGCGCCGATCTGCACGGCAAGCACCTCCTGCCGCACTACGTCATCGCCGACATCGCGATGGTCGCCGAAGACCTCCGTGATGCCGGGTACGAATTCGACACCGCGTGGCTCGACCCGTTCACCGAATTCCGGTTCCCGCGGCTGGGCACCGTGTCGATCCGCGACCACGAGGTGGAACTGCGTGGCGCGATCGAACCGTGGAACACCCTCGGCGAGGAATCGACCGGAACGGGAACCGCGCGCTACGTCGACTCCTCGATCGAACGCGTTCAGATCCGCGTGCAAGGTGGCGACGACGATCGGTTCATCCTCACCTGCAACGGCCATCCCATTCCGCTGAGCCGAACCGATCGGCCGGGGGAGCGGGTGGCGGGAATCCGGTTCCGCGCATGGCAGCCGCCGAGCGCGCTGCATCCGACGATCACCATCGACTCGCCACTGATCTTCGACCTGGTCGACACCGTGTCGGGACGATCGGTGGGCGGTGCGACCTACCACGTCGTACACCCCGGTGGACGGGCCTACGAGCGTCCGCCGGTCAACGCCGTGGAGGCCGAGTCCCGTCGCAATGGGCGATTCGAGGCGGCCGGTCACACCAGCGGCACCGTCGATGTCGGTCTGCTGCGTGAGCGTCAGGCCCGCCAGGCGACTGATGCGGGGGTCCCCGCGATCCTCGACCTGCGGCGGGCACGTACAGTTCTCCGGTGACTGTTTCCCCGGGTGACGCGTTGCCCGCGGTGTTCGACAGATACCGATCAGACGGCTTCACGCTCTTCGAATTCGATCAGTTCGCCGGTTCGGGCGCTCTGTCACCGACCCCGGTCACCGATCTCCCCAGAGGTCACTTCGACGAGCTGTTCGACCCGGCTGGGCGTCCGCGTCCGGCGTGGACCGATCTCGTCTCCGGTTACGGAGCCCGTGGCGACGACCGACTGCGCGCCGCCGCGACGCGGTTGGCCATCTCGGTGCGCGACGACGGCGTCATCTACAACGAGGTCGACGGCGCACGGACCATCACCCGGGATTGGCACATCGATCCCGTCCCACTCATCGTCGACGGCGACGAATGGTCGGAACTCGAACAGGCCCTGGCCCAACGTTCGACGCTGCTCGACCTCGTGCTGCGCGATCTCTACCGCGACCAGAAAACCATCCGATCCGGGTTGATCCCCCCGGAGATGGTCTTCGGGCATCCCGGCTACATCCGCAAGGCCGCGCGTCTGGAGGTGGCCGGCCCGCACGCGTTGTTCCTGCACGCCGTCGACGTGGTCCGTACCGGCGACGGCCGCTTCGCCGCCTACAGTGACCGCACCCAGGCGCCGTCGGGTATCGGGTACGCGATCATCGACCGCCGACTGCTGTCACGCACCTTCCCGCAGCTGTTCCAGGCGTGCGCACCGCGTCCGATGACGAACTTCGCCGGGACGCTGCGGCTGGCGCTGTTCGACTATGCACCACCGGGCGTCGACGATCCGACGGTCGCGGTGCTGAGTCCGGGCAGCATGTCCGAGACGGCGTTCGATCAGGCATACCTGGCGTCGGTGCTGGGATTCCCGCTGGTTGAGGGCAGCGACCTCACGGTGCGCGATGGCGCGCTGTACATGCGTTCGCTGGGCCGATTCAAACGTGTGGATGTGCTGCTGCGGCGAATCGACGCCCAGTTCACCGACCCCTTGGATCTGCGGACCGATTCGCGGCTCGGCGTGGCCGGGCTGGTGGAGGCGATCTCGCGGGGCACGGTAACCGTGGTCAACACGCTCGGCAGCGGGGTGCTGGAGAATCCCGCCCTGCACACCGTGCTGGAGAAGGTCGCCCCGATGCTCATCGACGAGGAACTCGCGATGCCGTCGGTGCCGGCGTGGTGGGGCGGCGAGGATCTGCAGCGCGGCAAGATGATCGCCGACCTGGGCAATCTGGTGCTCACCAACACCACCACCGGCGAGGAACTGCTCGGCCCGCTACTCGATTCCGCCAGTCGGTTCGATCTGGGTGCGCGGATCGAAGCACAGACCTGGCAGTGGGTCGGCCGCGCCGTCGAGCACTACTCGGTGGCGCCGTCGATGACCGAGGGCATCGCTCCCGGCCGCGCGGTACGCGCGGCACCGGTCGCCATCCGGACCTTCACTGTGGCGCAGGGACCCGGCTATGCGGTGATGCCCGGCGGCCTGGGTTCGGTCCTGGCCGACGGGGCCGACGGTGCGGCCCTGCGCTCGATCGCGGCCAAGGACGTCTGGGTCACCAGCGCGGAGGTCGTCGGCCATGTGTCGCGCAAGTCCGAGACCCGGGGCGAACCTGACGAAGTGGTCTCGATCGTCTCCGACCGGCCGGCTTCGCGCAGCTACTCCGACGTCGCCGCGGCCGCCAGCCCGCGTGTGCTCGCCGACCTGTACTGGCTCGGCCGGTACGGCGAGAGAACCGAGTTGGTCACCCGGCTGGCCAAGGTGTCCCGCGAGCGCTACCAGGACTTCCAGTACCGGCCGTGGATGACCGGCACCGGGGCGGTACCGCTGGTGCTGCACGCGGTGGCAACCGTCACCGGAACGTCCGGGCACCTGGGCACCGCCGAGCTGTTGAACCGCCGCATGGATCAATCCCCGGCCCCTGACCAGGTCACCGACGCGATCAGCAAAATCACCGAGCTCACCGTCGCCGCCGACGTCGCCGGAACCATCGCGCATTCGGCGGACCGCCTGGTGGCGACGGTGCGCGCGGTTCGCGACCAGATGTCGACGAGCACCTGGATGGTGTTGACCGCGGTGGAACGGGCGATCCACACGCTGCGCCGCGCCGTCGACGACAGTTGGGTCGGCCTCGATCACTCCGGCGGTCTCACCCCGGACGGTGTCCTTGACCTGGGCCCCAATCTGGCCCGTGCCCACGACGAGATCCTGCACGGCGTCCTGGCGCTGGCCGGACTGCAGGCCGAGTCGATGGTCCACGACGCGGGATGGCAGTTCATGGACCTCGGTCGTCGCATCGAGCGGACCGCGACCGTCGCCGACCTCACCCGGGCGATGTTCGTCGAGGTCGAGGAACGCGAAGTCGAGCAGGCGCTGCTCGATGCCTATCTGATCGCGAACGAATCCTCGGTGATCTACCGTCGTCGCAACCGTGGCCTGCTGCAACTGTCCTCGGTGGCCGAACTGCTCTTCTTCGACGACACCAATCCGCGCTCGCTGATCTATCAGCTCGATCGGATGCGTGAACGGCTTGCCGCACTGCCGGAGGAACTGCGATCGGCGGTCGCCGAACGCAGCGTCGAGGAGATGGCCGCAGAGGTCCGACGTTCCGATCCGGTCGACCTGGCCCAGGCCGACTCGTCGGGTCGTCGCGTCGACCTCGACCAGCTGATGACCACCCTCGGCGACGGAGTGCGCGAACTGTCGGATGTGCTGACCCGGACCCGGTTTGCGCAGCCCTCGCAGGCACAGCCGATCTGGGGTGCCGCGGGAGGTGACGTCGCGCAGTGAACGAGTTGTCCGCAAACCCGCGACCGGTGTCGTCTCGCCGGTACCGAGTGATGCATCAGACCCGATACACCTACGACGACGTCGTCTCCTCGTCGTACGGACGCTGCTACCTGACACCGCGGGAGCTACCTCATCAGCGGGTACTCGAGGCGTCGGTGCAGATCGAGCCCGAACCCGACGACCGGTCGACCGGTGTGGACGTCTACGGCAACAGCGACGTCTATTTCCACGTCCGCACCTCCCACGAGGTCCTCGAGGTGACCGGCACCTCGCTGGTCGAGGTCGACCCGCCGGACCAGAACCTGCTGCTGAGCCCGGCGGCGCGGGCACCGTGGGAGAGTGCGCGACCGATGGTCGACCCGCTCGGGGCGACGGTCGTCGAGTTCACCCTGGACCTGAACCCGCCGGAGATCACCCCGGCGGTGATCGACTACGCGGCGGCCGTGTTCACCCCCGGCCGCCCGCTGCTCGACGCCATCGTCGACCTCACCGGGCGAATCTTCCGCGACTTCACCTACAAGTCGGGCTCCACGGCGATCAGCACCCGGGTCGACACGGTGATGGCGCGGCGAATGGGCGTCTGCCAGGATTTCGCCCGGGTGGCGATCGCCTGCCTGCGGTCGGTCGGGTTGGCGGCGCGGTACGAGTCGGGCTATCTGGCGACCGATCCACCGCCCGGACGTGAGCGGATCTTCGGTGCCGATGCCAGCCATGCGTGGGCGGCGGTGTGGCTTCCCGGTGACCGATGGCTGGCGTTCGATCCCACCAACGACAAACTCGTCGACGAACGGCACGTCACCGTCGCGTGGGGCCGCGATTACGACGACGTCCCCCCGCTCCGAGGAGTGATTTACACCGAGGCCACCAAAAGCCAGATCGATGTGTCGGTTGACGTCGCCCCGGTGGAGGTCGGCATGTCCGATCAGCAGTCCGCCGGCCCGGCCGCGGTGCCGTCATTCGACCCAGGAGGCTCGTGATACTCGAGCTCGCCATTGTGGCCGGTGAGGATCGTTGTGCGCGAGAGTATCTGGCGTTTTCGGTGTGGTTCGTATCGCGGTCGAATGATGGCGGTGACGGGCGTCGGGGGGATTCGGTAGGTTGGTGGGTGCCATGACGGTCATTACTGAGAGTCGCATCATCAGCGTGGTTCGTGCGGCGGAGGCAGTGCTTTCCCAGCGCGCCGGTTCCGCGGTTCGGCTCGCTGATCCCGAGGATCTCGGCGGCAGCGGACGCACTGTCGTCGTCCGTGCACGGGTCACCCAGAATCCGGTGTCGATGGACCGTTCGCTGGTCATCAAGGCGTTGCCCGCCGACGAGGACACCCGCGCCTTCTACCGGGAGGTCGCGTCGTACAAATACGCGACCGCCCTGCCGAGCGAGTCGCGCCCCGGGCCCCAGCTCATCGCGTGGAGTCCCGATGTGCGACTCATCGTGCTGGCCGACCTCGGCAACGGGCGTCCGATGACGGCGATGCTCTCCGGGACGGACCCGGTGGAGACCTCGCGTGCGATCAGCGCCTGGGGACAGGCTCTGGGTCGTCTGCACACGGCGACGGTCGGCGGCGAAGGCGACTTCATGGCGCTGCTCCGCCACGGTGGCGCCGCGGCCGACGACGTCGATGTCCTGGCCGAGGCCACCTCCAGCGCGGCGTTGTCGGCACCCGCGGTGCTCGATTCGATCGGTGTCGGGCTCCCGACGGCGATCGCCGAGAAGCTCGGAGTGGCTTCGGCGCTGTTCGGTGCCGGCGACCATCGGGCATTCAGTCCGTCCGACGTCGGCCCCGAGAACATCCTCCTCAACGACGAGGGTGTGCAGTTCATGGACTACGAGTGGGGCGGCTTCCGCGACGCCACCCTCGACATCGCGTATGCGCTGGTCACCATGCGTGCGCAGCTGAGCATGCCCAATCTGGTCGATCGGGCCGAGCTCGAGGTGTCGATGATCGACGCCTGGCGATCTGAGGTGACCGCCATCTGGCCGGCACTGCGGCATGACGGCGAACTCGCCCAGAAGCTGATCGCCGCACGCCTGGCGTGGGTCTGGCTGTCGACGGTGTGGATGTTGCCCGATCTCGACGCGCCCGACTCCGCATCGGGCGGGTATGCGGCCAACACCCACGACTGGGCCTTGCACAGCAACGATCCGCGGGTCATCGTGGCGCGCTGGTCGGATCTGGCGTCGGCTGCGCACCGGGCGGGGGATACGACGACTGCCGACTTCGCCACCGACGTCGAGCTGGCCCTGCAGCGCACCTGGCTCTCCTGAGCGGACTGCGGTGATGGACGGATTGTTCGATCATCCGGTTGATCGCGCGGTGTCCGACGGCGCCTCGGCGCTGACCGGGCGGGCGGGCGCACCGCTGGCCGTCCGGATGCGGCCCGGCACTCTCGATGAGATCGTCGGGCAGGACCATCTGTTGGGCCCGGGATCCCCGCTGCGACGACTGATCAGCGGGTCGGGAGCCGCGTCGGTGCTGCTCTACGGACCGCCGGGGACCGGCAAGACCACCATGGCCTCGCTCATCTCGACGTCGACCGGCGGCCGATTCGAGGCGCTCTCGGCGTTGTCGGCCGGGGTCAAGGAGGTCCGTGCGGTCATCGACGTCGCGCGTCGGCGACTGATCGACGGTCAGCAAACGGTGCTGTTCATCGACGAGGTCCACCGGTTCTCCAAGACCCAGCAGGATGCGCTCCTCGACGCGGTCGAGAATCGCATCGTGCTGCTGGTGGCGGCCACCACCGAGAATCCGTCCTTCTCCGTCGTCGCGCCATTGCTATCCCGGTCTCTGGTGCTGCAACTTCGGCCGCTGTCCGACGACGACATCCGGACCCTGTTGCGCCGCGCGATCGCTGATCAGCGAGGACTCGACAATGCCGTCGCCGTCACCGACGACGCACTCGATCACCTGGTGGCGGTGGCCGGAGGGGATGGTCGTCGGGCATTGACGGCGTTGGAGGCCACCGCCGACGCCGTGCTCGCCGATCACGCCGACCGACACGACAGCGGCGACAGTGACGACGGGCTCCCGGAGATCGGGGTCGACGACGTGGCCGCGGCCATCGACCGCGCCGCGGTCCGCTACGACCGGGACGGGGACCAGCACTACGACGTGACCAGCGCGTTCATCAAGTCCATTCGCGGCTCCGACGTCGATGCGGCGTTGCACTATCTGGCCCGGATGATCGTGGCGGGGGAGGACCCGCGCTTCATCGCCCGTCGCCTGATGATCCACGCCAGCGAGGACATCGGCATGGCCGATCCCACCGCCCTGCAGACCGCCGTCGCCGCTGCTCAGGTGGTGGCGCTGGTGGGTATGCCGGAGGCCAAACTCGCGCTCGCCCAGGCGACCATCCACCTGGCGACCGCGCCCAAGTCGGCCGGGGTGGTCTCGGCGATCGGTGCGGCGATCGCCGACATCGAGGCGGGCAAGGTCGGCCAGGTCCCTGCACATCTGCGTGACGGTCACTATCCCGGCGCCAAGACTCTCGGCAACGCGGTGGGTTACCGATACCCGCACGATGATCCCGATGGTGTTGTCCCACAACAGTATCCGCCGGATGGCATCGTCGGTGTGGATTACTACACGCCGACCGATCATGGGTTTGAACGAGAGATCGGGCCGCGGGTGGCGAAACTGCGCTCGATCATCCGCCGCGCGGTGTCGCGCGGACGCTGACCGTCGGGGTTGCAAGCCGACGCCGACGCGGCCATCGGGCTACCCGACGGTAGGCTGGTAGATCGCAGTCACCTGCCGTACCGCAGTCACCTGCCCTGATACCTCCACACCCGACAACCAACACATCGAGGACGACACCGAAGTGCAGACCCATGAGATCCGGAAGCGATTCCTGGATCACTTCATCGCCGCCGGCCACACCGAGGTGCCCAGTGCATCTCTGATCCTCGATGACCCCAACCTGCTGTTCGTCAACGCGGGTATGGTGCCGTTCAAGCCCTACTTCCTCGGTGAGCAGACGCCGCCCTTCGACCGCGCGACCAGCGTGCAGAAGTGCGTGCGCACCCTCGATATCGACGAGGTCGGTATCACCACCCGCCACAACACGTTCTTCCAGATGGCGGGCAACTTCTCGTTCGGCGACTACTTCAAACGCGAGGCCATCGAGTTCGCCTGGTCATTGCTGACCAACAGCGTCGCCGACGGCGGCTACGGCATTGATCCCGAAAAGCTGTGGCCGACGGTCTATCTCGACGACGACGAGGCCGAGGCCATCTGGCGCGACGAGATCGGGGTGCCGGCCGAGCGCATTCAGCGTCGCGGACTCAAGGACAACTACTGGTCGATGGGCGTGCCCGGTCCGTGTGGTCCTTGCTCGGAGATCTTCTACGACCGCGGTCCCGCCTACGGCATCGAAGGCGGACCAGAAGCAGACGAGGACCGCTACATCGAGATCTGGAACCTGGTCTTCATGCAGAACGTCCGCGGCCCCGGCGGCGGCAAAGAAGGCTACGAGATCCTCGGTCCGCTGCCGAAGAAGAACATCGACACCGGCATGGGTATCGAGCGCGTCGCCTGCATCCTGCAGGGCGTGGACAACGTCTACGAGACCGACTTGATGAAGCCGGTCATCGACCTGGCCGCCGAGCTCACCGGTCGCCGCTACGGCGCCGGCAATCATGAGGACGACGTGCGATTCCGGGTCATCGCCGACCACGCCCGGACATCGGCATTGCTGATCGGCGACGGCGTGCTGCCCGGCAACGACGGCCGTGGCTACGTTCTGCGGCGGCTCCTGCGCCGTGTGGTCCGCTCGGTTCGCCTGCTCGAAGGCACCGGCGGCGATTCCAAGCCGACGATGGCACCGATCATCGACAAGGTCATCGACCTCATGTCGCCGTCCTACCCCGTGCTCGCCGAACAGCGCGAACACATCCTGACCGTCGCCGTCGGCGAGGAGACCACCTTCGGCCGGACCCTGGCCGCCGGCTCCAAGCTGTTCGCCGACGCCGCGCAGGCTACCAAGGCGGCCAACCGCGCGACCATCAGCGGTTCGGATGCGTTCGCCCTGCACGACACCTACGGCTTCCCGATCGACCTCACGCTGGAAATGGCTTCCGAAGCGGGCCTCGACGTCGATCAGCAGGGTTTCACCGAGCTGATGGCCGAGCAGAAGCAGCGGGCCAAGGCCGATGCCACCGCCCGCAAGACCGGGCACGCCGACGTCGGGGTGTTCCGCGAGTTCCTCGATCGCGGTCCGACGACTTTCACCGGATTCGACGAGTTGGTGTCGGAGGCGAAAGTTCTCGGACTGCTCGTCGACGGCTCCCGGGTGCGTAGCGCCGGGCGAGGCCAGCAGGTCACCGTGATCCTCGACCGCACGCCGCTCTATGCCGAGTCCGGTGGCCAGATGGCCGACGTCGGTGCCATCACCACGAGCGACGGTGTCCGGCTCACCGTCACCGACGTGCAGAAGGTCGGCAAATCGGTCTGGCTGCACACGGCAACCGTCGACGACGGCGAGATCGTCGAAGGCGACGAGGTCATCGCGTCGGTCGATCAGGGATGGCGTCACGGCGCCACCCAGGGGCATTCCGGTACCCACATGGTGCACGCCGCGCTGCGCGAGGTGCTCGGACCCAGTGCCACCCAGGCCGGCTCGCTGAATCGACCCGGCTACCTGCGCTTCGACTTCCATTCCAATGCGCCGCTCACCGAGGAACAGCGACACGAGATCGAGGAGATCAGCAACTCCGCGGTCGAGGCCGACTACCCGGTCCACACCTTCGAGACCGGGCTCGCCGAGGCCAAGGCGATGGGGGCGATGGCCCTGTTCGGCGAGAACTACGGCGACGTCGTCCGAGTCGTGGAGATCGGTGGACCGTTCTCGATGGAGTTGTGCGGCGGCACCCACGTCGCATCGTCGGCGCAGATCGGCCCGATCACAGTGATCGGCGAATCGTCGGTGGGTAGCGGCGTGCGCCGCGTCGAGGCCTACACCGGCATCGAATCGTTCCGGTACCTGTCCAAGGAACGGGCCCTGCTGGCCGGCCTGGCGTCGTCGCTGAAGGTCCCCTCCGAGGAGGTACCCGGCCGCGTCGAGCAGTTGGTGACCCGACTCCGTGATGCCGAGAAGCAGCTGGAGAAGGTTCGTGCCGACACCGCCCGCGCGGCGGCGGCGGGCCTGGTCGATTCCGCGGTCACCATCGGGTCCACCGACATCGTCGGCGGGGTGATCCCGGGTGTCGATGCCAACGGCCTGCGTCAGATCGCGGGGGATCTCCGCGGCAAGGTCGGTGATCGCCCGGCCGTTGTCGCACTGTTCTCACACACCGGGTCCGGTGACGAGACCAAGGTGCCCTTCGTCATCGCGACCACCGAAGCAGCCCGGTCCGCGGGTATCCGGGCCGGGGACATCGTCAAGGAGATCGCACCGCTGGTCGGCGGACGCGGCGGCGGCAAACCCGACCTGGCGCAGGGATCGGGGACCGACGCGGCCGGCATCGACGCGGCACAGGCTCGCATCCGGGAGCTCGTCGCTCGATGATCTCGCCTCGTGGGCGGCGGATCGGGGTCGACGTCGGCAGCGTCCGGATCGGTGTCGCGGTGTGCGACCCCGACGGAATTCTCGCCACGCCGGTGGAGACCGTCCGCAGATCTCCGTCCGACGACGCTGATCTGCGACGTATCGCCGGCCTCGTCGACGAATACGACGCCATCGGCGTCATCGTCGGTCTGCCCAAGACGCTGCGCAATGAACAGGGCGCGGCGGCACAGGTCGCACGCGATTTCGGTGATCGGTTGGCCAAGATCGTCGCCCCGGTGCCGATCGAATTCTCCGACGAGAGATTCACCACGGTGACCGCGACGGCCGCCCTCCGCGCCAGTGGTGTCTCCGCCAAATCTTCACGGAGGGTGATTGATCAGGCGGCTGCGGTCGCTATCCTTCAGGGATGGCTGGATTCACGGCGATGAGTGGTTTCCGCAAAAATCCCCCGATCACCGGAGAATCCAGAATGGCGAAGATGGAATTCGCCTCGCTGGGCCGTGTGGGGGTGTGCGGCAGGTGACCGACGATCATCGCAACCGTCATCGGGATGGCGCCCATCCCGATGATGTGGACCCCGAACGTCTGCGGTACTTCACACAGCCGGGTGACGGGCGCCCGTCCACTCGGCACCGGCGCCGCGGATCGGCGGCAGCGCCGGGCACCGGTGGGTTCGCGGTAACGCATCCCGGTGTCACCAACCCCAGCGTCACCAACCCCGGTATCGCCAACCCTGATGTCGCCGACGCGAGAGTCGCGCCGACCAGGCCTCCGGCGGGCCCGCCGGTGCGCCGTGCGGACACCGGCTCGCTTCGTCCTCCCGACACCGGCGCGGTGCGCCCGGCGCCGGCGTCGGGGCCGACGCCCCGGCCGTCGGCTGTGTCCTGGGACCGCGAGACCAGTCGCGAGCTCGACCTCACCGAGCCACGTCACGACGAACTCCATCACGGCGAGCCCCATCATGACGAAGTGCGCTTCGAAGACCTTCGTGCCGAGGCGCACTACAGCGAGCTCGGGTACGCCGGCCGCGATCACGCCGACCGTGACTACTACACCGGCGGCCGCGACCATGGCGACCATGACGCGGGAACCGCGCATCTGTTCGGCGGGTCGGCGCCGGCCACCGGGCCGGCCGCGGCTCAGGCCGTACCCGGCACCGGCCGCAGTCGACTGAACAGCGCTGAACAGATCAGAGGTGGACGGAAGCGGGGTGCACGCGGTCCGGCTCGTGACGCGAGCACACGACGCCGCCGTCGGATCGTGCTCGCCGTCGTCATCGCCTGCCTGTTGGGGCTGGTCGGTTCGGTCGGCTATCTCGGTATGCGTGCGTCGGGCATGTTCATCTCACACAAGGACTATCAGAACGCCGCCGGAACCTCCGATGTCGTCGTCGATCTGCCGGAGAACTCCACGGTCGCCGATTTCGGCGAGATTCTGCTGCGCAACGATGTGGTCGGCAGCCTCAGTGCGTTCCTGCAGGCCGCCGGCAACCAGTCGATGTCCGGCGGGTTCTACAAGCTGCGCACGCAACTCCCGGCGGCCACGGCCGTGGAGATGATCACCGACCCCGAGAACACCCATCGCGTCGGTCGAGTCGTCATCCCCGAGGGCCTTCAGCTCGACAGCAAGGAGGGTGTCGACGGAAAGGTCACGCCCGGGATCTTCCAGATGATCGCCGACAACACCGCCGTCACCGTCAACGGCCGGCAGGAGGGCGTGTCGGTGGAGCAACTCGAGAAGGCGGCCGCCGACGAGACGCCCGCCGCTCTCGGCGTGCCGGAATGGGCCACGTCCGCGGTAGCCGACATGGGAGGCGATCATCGTCGGATCGAGGGGCTCATCGCGCCCGGTGCGTGGGAGGCGATCAATCCGACCGAATCGGCGACGGGCATTCTGCGCGATCTGATCTCCGCCAGTGCGAAGCGATACGAGCAGTGGGGACTGTTGAACGACAACGGGTCCGGGCTCTCGCCGTATGAGTCGCTGGTATCGGCATCGGTGGTCGAACGCGAGGTCACCAAGCCCGATGATTACCCGAAGGTTGCCCGCGTCATCCTGAATCGGTTGGCCAAAGACCAACGCCTGGAGATGGATTCGACCGCGAACTACACCGCGGCGGTCACCAACATCGACGTCCACGGTGACGCGTACAAGGCCGACAACAAGTGGAACACTTACCGCAACAAGGGGTTACCGATCACCCCGATCGGTGCGGTCGGCGAGCGGTCACTGGAAGCCGTCGAGCATCCGGCCAACGGGCCGTGGCTGTACTTCGTCACCATCGACCGCAATGGAACAACGTTGTTCGCCAACACCTTCGAGGAACATCAGCGCAACCGGGACCGCGCATGCGAGAACAAGTTGCTCGCGACCGGTTGCTCATGAGCCGGGCTGCGGTCCTTGGTTCACCGATAGATCATTCCCGTTCCCCCGACCTGCACCTCGCGGCCTATCGAGCGCTCGGACTCACCGATTGGTCCTATTCGCGCATCGAATGCACCGCGGAGCAGTTGCCGGAGGTGGTCGCGACGGCGTCACCGGATACCGTCGGGTTCTCGGTGACGATGCCGGCCAAGCGTGCGGCGCTCGAGGTGGCTGATGAACGCACCGAGCGGGCAGCGCTCGTCGGGTCGGCGAACACACTGGTGCGTACCGCCGTCGGGTGGCGTGCGGACTGCACCGACATCGACGGAATGTCCGGTGCGTTGGATCAGCTCGGTATCGGGCGGCTCGACGACGGTTCCGCCGTTCTCCTCGGCGCCGGCGGCACCGCACTGCCGACGGTCTACGCATTGCACGATCGGGGTGTTGCGGAGGTCGCCGTGGTGGCCCGCGACCTGAATCGAGCGGCTCCGGTGGTCGAGCTGGCCACCCGGCTCGGCGTGCACGTCACGGTGGTCGGCTGGGAATCCGATGACGAGCTCGCCGCGCGATGCCGGACCTCGCACGTGATGGTGTCGACCGTGCCCGCCGATGCCGCGGCAACACTGCTGCCCGCAGCGGCGGAGGCAACGCGGGTCGTCGACGTCATCTACGACCCGTGGCCGACACCGCTGGCCGAGGCGGTGACCGCGAAGCGCGGACAGGTCGTCGGCGGGCTGGTGATGCTGCTCAACCAGGCGTACAGCCAGGTCGAACAGTTCACCGGCCGGCCCGCCCCCCGCGCCGCGATGGCACAGGCTCTCGGACTCTCCTAGACGTCAACCACGGTCTCCACACCCCGCATACCTGTCCACAACCCGCGTCGTGGCGGTCACGGATCGGCCCGGGCCCGACATGCTGTGGCGATGGTGCTGTTCTGGATCTGCATGTGGCTCGCGACCGTATCCGTCGGGGATCTGTGCACCCGACGGATACCGAACGCGGCGGTGATGCCGGGCGTCGTCGCGGTGGTGGTGTCGGGATGTGCGCACCCCTCGTCGGTCGCGGTGAGTTCGGCGTTCGCCGCGGGGCCCTACCTGCTGGCGTTCCTGCTGCGACAGGTCGGCGGCGGAGACGTGAAGCTGGCGACGGTCCTCGGCGGCCTGATCGCCGACTGGCGCACCGTGCTGGTCATCGTGTGCCTCGCCGCGGTGTTCACGCTGATGGGCGCGGTGCGCCGCCGGGCCAGGCGCCCGGCGCAGGGTCGGGCCAGGGGTTCGGCGCACGCGCCCGCCCTCGTGGCGGCCACGATTCTGGTGATCGGTCCGACGATCACCGACGGGGTGATCATCGGCTGATCAGCTTCTGGAACAATTGAGCACTGTGCTGCGCTGGATAACTGCTGGAGAGTCCCACGGACCGGCCCTGGTCGCGATCGTCGAGGGCATGGTCGCCGGAGTCGAGGTCACCTCGTCGGACATCGCCGATCAACTGGCCCGACGTCGCCTGGGATATGGGCGCGGTGCCCGTATGAAGTTCGAGGCCGACAAGGTCACCGTCATCGGCGGCCTGCGACACGGACGAACCATGGGCGGCCCGGTCGCCATCGAGATCGGCAATACCGAATGGCCCAAGTGGGAGACGGTGATGTCCGCCGATCCGGTCGACGCCGCCGAACTCGAGGGCAGCGCGCGCAATGCGGCCCTCACCCGGCCCCGCCCGGGCCACGCCGATTACTCCGGCATGCTCAAATACGACTTCGACGATGCCCGCCCGGTGCTCGAACGCGCCAGTGCCCGCGAGACCGCGGCGCGCGTCGCCGCCGGGACCGTGGCCCGCAACTTCCTGCGGCAGGTGTTCGGCATCGAGGTCTTCTCCCACGTCGTCTCGATCGGTGCCAGTGATCCCTACGACGGTCCGACACCGCGCTACACCGATCTCGTCGCCATCGACGAGAGCCCGGTCCGCGCCTTCGACGCCGACTCCGAGAAGCAGATGATCGACGAGATCGAGGCCGCCAAGAAAGACGGCGACACCCTGGGTGGTGTCGTCGAGGTGGTGGCAACGGGTGTACCCGTCGGGTTGGGCTCCCACGTCAGTGGTGAAACGCGGCTCGACGCCCGACTTGCCGCCGCGCTCATGGGAATTCAGGCCATCAAGGGCGTCGAGGTCGGCGACGGCTTCACCACCGCGCGACGTCGGGGCAGCCAGGCCCACGACGAGATGGTGCCCGGACCCGACGGCGTCCTGCGTTCCACCAACCGCGCGGGCGGCCTGGAAGGCGGCATGACCAACGGCGAGGACCTGCGGGTGCGGGCCGCGATGAAACCGATTTCGACGGTGCCACGTGCGCTGTCCACGATCGACATGTCCACCGGCGAGCAGGCCAGCGCCATCCACCAGCGCTCCGACGTGTGTGCGGTGCCGGCCGCCGGCGTCGTCGCCGAGGCGATGGTCGCGCTGGTGCTCGCGCAAGCGGCGCTGGAGAAGTTCGGTGGCGACTCGGTGGGCGAAACCGAGGCCAATCTGGCCGGGTATCGCAAACACATCGAGTCAAGGCTGTCGCACTCATGAGCGGTGCCGTCGGCGATCGGCGGCCCGTGCTGGTGCTGGTGGGTTTCATGGGTGCCGGAAAGTCCACCGTGGGTCGCACTGTCGCCGACCTGCTGGGCGTGGACTTCGTCGACACCGACGCCGAACTGGTCAACCGAGATGGTCGTACCATTCCCGAGATCTTCCGCGTCGATGGTCCGGCGCATTTCCGAGAACTCGAACGAGCCGTCGTCGACGATCTGCTCGCCAATCATGGCGGCGTGGTGGCCCTCGGCGGGGGAGCGGTGACCACCGAAGCGGTACGTGACGCCTTGGTGGGCCATCGCGTGGTGCACCTGGAGATTTCCGCCGACGACGGGTTCGCCCGCGTCAAGAACAGCGACCGGCCGCTGATCGAGGCCGACGACCCGGCCGCACGCTACGCCGAACTTCTCACCGAACGTGCCGATATATACGCGTCGGTGGCGACCATCGTGGTCGATGCGGGCTCCGGCGGGCCTGATGAGGTGGCCGACCGCATCATCGAACACCTCGCGCGTGAGCTCACCGCAGAAAGGGAGAACCGATGACCGAACCGATCCGCATCGGAGTCAACGCCGGCTCACCGTACGAGGTGATCATCGGCCGCGGTCTGCTCGGCGAGGTCGCCGAGGCCGCCGCGGGCGCCGACCGCATCGCCATCCTCTACCAGCCGACGCTCGCGCAGACAGCCGAACAGGTTCGAGAATTCTTGGCGGACAAAGGCTTCGACGCCCATCGGGTGGAAATCCCGGATGCCGAGGCGGGCAAGGACCTGTCGGTGGCCGCCTTCTGCTGGGAGGTCTTCGGCCGGGTCGGTCTCAAACGCAACGACAAGGTGATCAGCCTCGGTGGTGGTGCGGCCACCGACCTCGCCGGATTCGTCGCCGCCACCTGGATGCGCGGCATCGGGGTCATCCACATTCCCACCACGCTGCTGGCGATGGTCGACGCCGCGGTCGGCGGCAAAACCGGGATCAACACCGACGCGGGCAAGAACCTGGTCGGGTCCTTCCACGAGCCCGACGCCGTCATCATCGACACCGCAACCCTGGAAACCGTGCCGCACAACGAGGTCGTCGCCGGCCTCGCGGAGGTCATCAAGACCGGCTTCATCGCCGATCCGACCATCCTGGACATCATCGAGGCAGACCCGGCTGCGGCCGTGGACACCTCGGGAACCGTTCTGCCCGAACTCATTCGACGATCGGTACAGGTCAAGGCCGACGTCGTCTCCGCAGATCTCAAGGAGAGTTCGCTGCGGGAGATCCTCAACTACGGACACACCCTCGGCCACGCCATCGAACGCCGCGAGCGCTACCGCTGGCGTCACGGGGCGGCCGTCGCCGTCGGCCTGGTGTTTGCCGCCGAACTAGCTCGCCTGGCCGGACGGCTCGACGACGAGACCGCCGACCGGCACACCTCGATCCTGAAGCTCGTGGGCCTGCCGACCACGTACGATCCCGACGCGCTCGGGGACCTGATGCAGACGATGGCCGGCGACAAGAAGAACCGCTCGGGACTATTGCGTTTCGTCGTCCTCGACGGGTTGGCCAAGCCGGGACGTCTCGAAGGACCCGATCCCGGACTCATCGCCGCGGCGTATTCCGCGGTCGCCGGCGCGCCGTCGACCTCGGCGGTCGACCTCTAGAGCCGGACCCGCTCTAGCCGCGCTGCACGGGCAGTTGCTCAGTCGGCGCCGACGGGTCGCCGGAGTCGACGCGGCGTCCGGTCTCGTCTCGCTCGGGGTGCACCGACCAGTCGTCGCCGCCGTTCTTGTTCTGGTCGCGGCGCACCAGCCAGCGGCCGACCGCGGCACCGACGAATGCCGGCGTCAGCACGAGCAGTGCGGTGAACGATCCGCCCGCGAAGATCTCGACGACGAGCCCGGCCTCGCCGATACCGGCGAACACCGTCTTGCCCAGGATCCAGCAGATGATCCCGGCCGCGACACCGGCGAGCAGCCCCGCTTTGAGCCATCGGACCGTCAGATCGGCGTAGTCGTCGGTGTCGGGGTGCGCCTGGGCGTCCCGCACACCGTCGAATCCGCCCCAGAGCAGCGCGACCAGCACCACGAAGGCGATCGCGAGGGTCTTCCACACCGTGGAGTGCAGCGGCGCATGGATCACCGCGATCCCCAGGACGACGCGAGTGAGGACATGCACGGCGGTCATCACGACGCCACGGAACAACCACGGAACCATAGGCGCCACCTTAGGTGAAGCGTCGAGTGATCGCGAACACCCACCGGGCCGTAGCGTTGAGGCATGACCTCTCACGCGCTGCGCCGCGATCGCCTGCGTGCCCTGCTCGCCGAGCTTGACGAGCCGGTCGACGCACTCGTTGTCTCCGACCTGGTCAATATCCGCTACCTGACCGGATTCACCGGGTCCAACGCGGCCCTGCTGGTGGTGGCCGGTGATCCGAGCGGTGATCGGATCAGCACCGACGGCCGCTACATCACGCAGGTCGGCCGGCAGGCCGGCGATCTCGAGCTGATCGTGGCGCGATCCTGCCCGCCGGCAGTCGTCGCCCACGCCGAGTCGCTGGGGTTGCGGCGGATAGGTTTCGAATCCGACGCGGTCACCGTCGATGCCCAGCAATCACTTCTCGGCGGGCTCGATGACGAATCGTCGCAGCTCATCGGTGTTCGAGGGCTTGTTCAGAAGCTGCGTGAGGTCAAGGATCCCGACGAGGTCACATTGCTGCGACGGGCCTGCACCATCGGCGACCTGGCCCTGGCGGGCATCATCGATCAGGGCGTGATCCGGGCCGGATCCACCGAACGCGAGGTCGCCCGCGCGCTCGAATGGGAGCTGTACCGCCTCGGTGCCGACGGAATCGCCTTCGAGACGATCGTCGCCGCGGGCGCGAATTCAGCGGTGCCGCATCATCGGCCCACCCACGCGGTGCTCGCCGACGGCGACTTCGTCAAGATCGACTTCGGTGCCATCGCCGACGGCTATCACTCCGACATGACCCGCACCTTTGTGCTTCGCCGGGCCGCGGACTGGCAGCGTGATGTCTATGCGCTTGTCCTCGAGGCCCAGGCGGCCGGTCGTGCCGCTCTGAGTCCGGGCGCTGACCTCCGTGAGGTCGACGCCGCGGCCCGCTCGGTGATCGACGATGCCGGTCATGGCGAGGACTACGTGCACGGCCTCGGCCACGGCGTCGGACTCGAGATCCATGAAGCGCCGGGAATCGGCAAGCTGGCGGCGGGTACACTGCCTTGCGGCGCGGCTGTCACCGTCGAACCCGGCGTCTACCTCCCGGGGCGAGGTGGAGTACGTATCGAGGACACTCTCGTGGTCACCGACGGCACCCCTGACCTGCTCACCGCCACCGACAAGGCATTCACGGTCCTCTGACGAGGCAAGACAAGACAACAGCAAGGAAGAACATCACATGGCGACCACCGCCGATTTCAAGAACGGCCTCGTGCTGCGCATGGACGACCAGCTCTGGCAGATCCTCGAATTCCAGCACGTCAAGCCCGGCAAGGGCCCGGCCTTCGTGCGCACCAAGATCAAGAACGTGCTGTCGGGCAAGACCGTTGACAAGACCTTCAACGCCGGCGTCAAGGTGGAAACCGCCACCGTCGACCGTCGTGACATGACCTTCCTCTACAACGACGGCAACGACTTCGTCTTCATGGACACCCAGGACTACGAGCAGTACTCCATCTCGCCGGAGACCGTCGGCGATGGTGCTCGTTTCCTGCTGGAGAACATGACCGTGCAGGTCTCGCTCAATGAGGGCGTCCCGCTGTTCATCGAGCTCCCGGTGACCGTGGAGATGGAAGTCACCCATACCGACCCGGGCCTGCAGGGCGACCGCTCGACCGGTGGTACCAAGCCCGCGACCATGGAGAGCGGCGCCGAGATCCAGGTTCCGCTGTTCATCAACACCGGCGACAAGCTGAAGGTCGATTCCCGCGACGGCAGCTACCTCGGCCGAGTCAACTCCTGACGGGTCGTCGCCACCAGTGAAACAACCCGGAACCCGACACCGCGCGCGTCGTCGAGCGGTCGACCTGCTGTTCGAGGCCGAGGCCAAGAACGTCAGCCCCGCGCAGTTGGTCGCCGAGCGTCGCGCGTACGTCCGTGAGGACGAGAGTGTCGGCGAGATCCACGAGTACACCGCGCGCGTGATCGACGGCCTGGCCGCCGATCAGGATCAGATCGACGCGGTGCTGTCCTCGCATCTTCGCGACTGGACCCTGGAACGGCTGCCGGCCGTTGACCGCGCCATCATGCGGTTGGCGACGTGGGAGTTGTTCAACGCCACCGACGTCGACCCGATCGTCATCGTCGACGAGGCCGTGGAACTCGCCAAAGAACTCTCCACCGACGACTCACCGGGCTTCGTCAACGGTGTGCTCGCGCGCATCGCCGACCTCGCGCCGCAGGTGCGGGCCGCTGCGGCCGCCACCGGCAGCAGAGCCGCCGACGACGCCTCAGAGTGACCGCTACGCGCCGGTAAGAATCGCAGCCGTCGGCTGGGGTAGAGTGTCGGCGAGACAGACATCCTTTAACGATCCGTCCCGTGAGGCGGAGAAGGAGGTCCAATGGCCGAGCGTGTGCTGCTCGACGCCGCGGACGTGGCCCGGACGATTGCTCGCGTGGCCCATCAGGTCATCGAGAAGACGGCCTTGGATTCACCCGACGCCGATCGCGTCGTGATCGTTGGAATCCCCACCCGCGGAACAACTCTGGCCAATCGTCTGGTCGAGAAGATCAACGAATTCAGTGGTGTCCGACTCGACGTCGGCTATCTCGACATCACCCTCTACCGCGACGACCTGCGCGCCAAGCCACACCGGCCGCTGGAGCGAACGCTGGTGCCACCCGGCGGTGTCGACGGTGCGATCGTCGTCCTCGTCGACGACGTCCTCTACTCCGGGCGCACGGTCCGCGCCGCACTCGACGCATTGCGCGACCTCGGCCGGCCGGCTGCGGTCCAACTCGCGGTCCTCGTCGACCGGGGTCACCGTGAGCTGCCGTTGCGCGCCGACTACGTCGGCAAGAACATCCCCACCTCGCGCGAGGAGAACGTCGCCGTCCACCTCGTCGAACACGACGGAGTCGATGAAGTCGTGCTGACCGGCGCCTCGAACGACGGGGGCGAGCACTGATGCGTCACCTGCTTTCGGCCGCCGACCTCACCCGTGACCAGGCCACCGAACTGCTCGACGAAGCCGAGCGGTTCGAGCAGGCGCTGACCGGCCGCGAGGTCCGAAAACTTCCGACGCTGCGGGGCCGCACGGTGATGACGGTCTTTTACGAGAATTCCACCCGCACCCGCGTCTCGTTCGAGGTCGCCGGCAAATGGATGAGCGCCGACGTCATCAACGTCAGCGCGTCGAGTTCGTCGGCGGGCAAGGGGGAGTCGCTGCGCGACACCGCCAAAACGTTGCGCGCAGCCGGCGCTGACGCGCTGATCGTCCGCCACCCGGCCTCGGGTGCCGCCCACCAGATCGCCCAGTGGACCACCGAGATCGGCCCATCCGGCGAGGTCGGCGGCCCGGCGGTGATCAATGCGGGCGACGGAACCCACGAGCATCCCACCCAGGCGCTGCTCGACGCGTTGACCCTGCGCCAACGACTCGGCTCGCTCGACGGCAGACGCATCGCGATCGTCGGCGACGTCTTGCATTCGCGGGTGGCGCGGTCCAACGCGCACCTGCTGTCGACTCTTGGTGCCGACGTGGTGCTCGTCGCGCCACCCACGCTGTTGCCGGTCGGCGTCGATGAGTGGCCGGTGTCGGTCTCGCCCGATCTCGACGCCGAACTTCCCGCCGTCGACGCGGTGATGATGCTGCGGGTTCAGGCCGAACGGATGAACGGCGGCTTCTTCCCGACATCGCGCGAGTACTCGGTTCGGTACGGGCTCAACGAACGACGCCTCGGGCTGCTCGCCGACGACGCGGTGGTCCTGCATCCCGGCCCCATGCTGCGCGGCATGGAGATCGGCTACTCGGTTGCCGACTCGCCGCGAGCGACGATCCTCGAACAGGTCCGCAACGGTGTCCACGTCCGCATGGCAGTGCTGTTCCGTCTGCTTGTGGGTACCGACAGCGCCGAAACCCCGCCCGCCGCACCAGGTTCGGCAACCCCGACGAGTTCAGGAGCACAGCAGTGACCGCGCCCGCCACCGGCTCGCTTTTCATCGCCGACGTCCGGCCGTACGGCGACGGCGATCCTGTCGACGTGCTGATCGTCGATGGCGAGATCACCGAGATCGGTGCCGGACTGACCGCACCGTCCGACGCCGAGCGGATCGATGGTGACGGTGCGGTGCTGCTGCCCGGTTTCGTCGATCTGCACACTCACCTGCGTGAACCCGGCCGCGAGGATACCGAGACCATCCGAAGCGGTTCTGCTGCAGCGGCTCTCGGTGGCTACACCGCGGTGTTCGCGATGGCCAACACCAATCCGCCCGCCGACAACTCGACCGTCACCGACAACGTGTGGCGCGCCGGGCGAGAGGTCGGTCTGGTCGACGTCTATCCAGTCGGCGCGGTCACCGTCGGGCTGGCCGGCAAACAGCTTGCCGAAATGGGCATGATGGCCGCCGGCGCGGCACGGGTGCGGATGTTCAGCGACGACGGCAAATGCGTCGACGATCCGCTGCTCATGCGTCGCGCGCTGGAATACGCCAAGGGGCTCGACGTCCTGATCGCCCAGCACGCCGAAGAGCCACGACTGACCGTCGGGGCGGTCGCCCACGAGGGAGCCACCGCCTCACGACTCGGCCTGACCGGATGGCCACGTGCGGCGGAGGAATCGATCGTCATCCGCGACGCACTGCTCGCTCGCGACGCCGGCACGCGCGTACACATCTGCCACGCATCCACCGAGGGCACCGTCGAACTGCTGCGCTGGGCACGTGAACAGGGCATCAACATCAGCGCCGAGGTCACCCCGCACCATCTCTTGCTCGACGACACCCGCCTGGAGACCTACGACGCGGTCAACAAGGTGAACCCGCCGCTGCGCGAGCACCGCGACAACATCGCCCTTCGGCAAGCATTGGCCGACGGCGTGATCGATTGTGTGGCAACAGATCACGCACCGCACGCAGCTCAGGAGAAGGTGTGTGAGTTCGCGCAGGCGCGCCCGGGAATGCTCGGCTTGGAAACCGCGCTGCCGATCGTCGTGGAGACCATGGTCAACTCCGGCCTGCTCGACTGGCGCGGCGTGGCCAGGGTGATGAGTGAGCGTCCGGCGCAGATCGTCGGCCTGACCGATCAGGGCCGGCCCATCGCGGTCGGTGAACCGGCCAACCTCACGCTCGTCGACCCGGATACCTCGTGGGTCGTCAAGCCGAAGGAACTGGCCAGCCTGTCGGCCAACACTCCGTACGAGGCGATGACCATGCCGGCCACCGTCGTCGCCACTGTGCTGCGCGGCACGGTGACCGCACGCGATGGGTCGGTGACCCGTTGAGTTCGGCTGCCTACGACATCTTGATCGTCATGATCGTGGCACTGGCCTGGCTCGGATTGGTGCTGCTGGTGCTGCGCGGGTGGCGCAACCGGGGTCGGCGCCAGACCGAGGTGGTCGGTGAATTGCCGGTCGTCCCCGACGATCCGGGGCCAGAGATTCTCGGACCCGACACCGGCCTCTACGTCGGCAGCACGTTGGCGCCGAGCTGGCAGGACCGTATCGCGGTGGGGGACTTCGGGGATCGCGCGAGCGCGTCGGTCACCGGGCATCCAGCCGGGATTCTCATCGAACGGGCGGGCGCCTCGGAGATCTGGATAGCGCGCACCGCGATCACCGCGGTACGTACCGAACGCGGTCTGGCCGGCAAGGTGATGACCGCCGACGGGCTGCTGGTGATCCGATGGACACTGCCCAACGGCACCGAGGTTGATTCGGGCATCCGTGCTGACGACAAGACCATCTATCCGGCGTGGATCGCCGAGTTCGCACCCGTGGACACCGATACCGCCATCGAACAGGGGAAAGATCAATGAGCACAGCGGTACTGGTGCTGGAAGACGGACAGGTCTTCACCGGGCAGGCGTGGGGCGCCACCGGGCAGACGTTGGGGGAGGCGGTGTTCTGCACCGCCATGACCGGATATCAGGAGACGCTGACCGATCCGAGTTACCACCGGCAGATCGTCGTCGCGACCGCACCGCAGATCGGCAACACCGGCTGGAACACCGAAGACGGTGAGAGCACCGGCAGCGCCGGGAGCGAGGACGACATCGGCGACTCCGGCAAGATCTGGGTCGCGGGCTACGCGGTCCGCAACCCCACCAAACGCGTATCGAGTTGGCGGGCAACCACATCGCTGGAAGACGAGCTGGTCCGCCAGGGCGTGGTCGGCATCGCGGGACTCGACACCCGCACCGTCGTGCGGACGTTGCGCGACCACGGGTCCATGCGCGCCGGCATCTTCTCCGGCGACGCCCTGTCCGACACCGACGAACTCGTGAGCCGGGTCCGATCGCAGCCGAGCATGGCCGGCGCCGACCTGGCCGGCGAGGTCAGCACCTCGACCGGCTACCTCGTGACCCCGGACTCCGACGCCCGATTCACTGTCGTCGCACTGGATCTGGGTATCAAGACCAACACGCCGCGGATGTTCGCCGAACGCGGCGTGCGGGTCCACGTCTTGCCTGCCAACGCCGGAATCGACGCGATCACCGAACTCTCGCCCGATGGGGTGTTCCTGTCGAACGGCCCCGGCGACCCGGCCACCGCGGATGCGACCGTCGAGGTCACCCGCGAGGTCCTCGGCACCGGAATCCCGTTGTTCGGCATCTGTTTCGGCAACCAGATTCTCGGTCGCGCACTCGGCCGGTCGACCTACAAGATGAAGTTCGGTCACCGAGGCATCAACATCCCGGTGATCGACACCACCGGCAAGGTGTCGATCACCGCGCAAAACCACGGATTCGCGCTCGAAGGGGAAGCCGGCGAAGAATTCGACTCCGACTTCGGCCGGGCCCGCGTGAGCCACGTCTGCGCCAACGACGGAAGTGTCGAAGGCGTCGAATTGCTCTCGGGCCGAGCGTTTTCCGTTCAGTACCACCCGGAGGCGGCGGCCGGACCGCACGACGCCGCCTACCTATTCGATAAGTTCGTCGACCTCCTCGAGGCCGACCGCGCTCAAGGAACGAGGGCCTGATGCCGCGCCGCGAAGACATCAAGCACGTTCTGGTCATCGGCTCCGGGCCGATCGTGATCGGCCAGGCCTGCGAATTCGACTACTCCGGAACTCAGGCCTGTCGCGTCCTCAAGGAAGAGGGCCTGCGCGTCAGCCTGGTGAACTCCAATCCGGCCACCATCATGACCGACCCGGAGTTCGCCGACGCCACCTACATCGAGCCGATCACCGCCGAGTACGTGGAAAAGGTGATCGAGGCCGAACGTGACGCCGGACACCCCATCGACGCGGTGTTGGCCACTCTCGGCGGCCAGACTGCGCTCAATACCGCTGTGGCGCTGCATGATCGTGGCTCGCTGGAGAAGTACGACATCGAGTTGATCGGCGCCGACTTCGACGCCATCCAGCGCGGCGAGGACCGGCAGATGTTCAAGGACATCGTCGCGAGCATCGGCGGCGAGAGCGCACGCTCACGGGTGTGTCACACCATGGAGGAGGTCCGCGAAACCGTCGCCGAACTCGGTTACCCGGTGGTCGTGCGTCCCTCGTTCACCATGGGCGGGCTCGGCTCCGGAATGGCCTACGACGAAGTCGATCTCGAACGCATCGCCGGTGGTGGCCTGGCCGCATCGCCGACGGCGAACGTGCTCATCGAGGAGTCGATCCTCGGGTGGAAAGAGTACGAGCTCGAGCTGATGCGTGACCACCGCGACAACGTCGTCGTTGTGTGTTCGATCGAGAACGTCGATCCGGTCGGTGTACACACCGGTGACTCGGTGACCGTCGCTCCCGCAATGACGTTGACCGACCGCGAGTATCAGATCATGCGCGATCAGTCGATCGAGATCCTGCGTGCGGTCGGCGTCGACACCGGTGGCTGCAACATCCAGTTCGCGATGAATCCCGCCGACGGTCGTCTTGTGGTGATCGAGATGAATCCGCGGGTGTCGCGGTCATCGGCATTGGCGTCGAAGGCAACGGGATTCCCGATCGCCAAGATCGCCGCCAAGCTGGCGATCGGCTACAGCCTCGACGAGATCGTCAACGACATCACCAAGGAGACCCCGGCCTGCTTCGAGCCGACTCTGGACTACGTCGTCGTCAAAGCGCCGCGATTCGCATTCGAGAAGTTCCCCGGTGCCGACGACACGCTCACCACCACGATGAAGTCGGTCGGCGAGGCCATGAGCCTGGGCCGCAGCTTCGCCGAGGCGCTCGGCAAGGTCATGCGGTCACTGGAGACCAAGGCCGCCGGGTTCTGGACCGAGGCCGACCGACCCGATCCGTCGGCCGTTGACCTCGAGGCCTTGCTCGCCACGTTGTCGGTACCAAAAGACGGTCGCCTGTACGGCATCATGCTGGCCTTCGACGCCGGTGCCACCATCGAGCAACTCTTCGAGGCGACCAAGATCGACCCGTGGTTCCTGGCTGAGATCGCGTCGATCGGAGCGCTCGGCGCCGAGATCCGCGATGCGTCGACGCTGTCGGACGAGTTGTTGCGCGAAGCGAAGTCGTCGGGCTTCTCCGACCGCCAGATCGCAGCGCTGCGCAGCGACTTCGCCGATGAGGCGGCGGTTCGCGAGTTCCGGATCGACCGTGGTGTGCGACCGGTTTACAAGACCGTCGACACCTGCGCCGCGGAATTCGAGGCACGCACGCCGTATCACTACTCGACCTACGAGCTCGATCCGGCGGCGACGAGTGAGGTTGCACCGCAACCGGATCGCCCGAAGGTGCTGATCCTCGGATCGGGACCCAACCGGATCGGTCAGGGCATCGAGTTCGACTACTCCTGTGTGCATGCCGCGCTGACGCTGACCGAGGCCGGCTACGAGACGGTGATGGTCAACTGCAACCCCGAGACGGTGTCCACCGACTACGACACCGCCGACCGACTCTACTTCGAGCCGTTGACCTTTGAGGACGTCCTTGAGGTCTACCACGCGGAATCGGAGTCGGGGACCGTTGCCGGGGTGATCGTCCAACTGGGTGGTCAGACACCGCTGGGGCTCGCCCATCGGCTCGAGGCGGCTGGTGTGCCGATCGTCGGAACCAGCCCCGCGGCCATCGATCTCGCCGAGGACCGCGGCGAGTTCGGTCGTGTCCTCACCGAGGCCGGTCTGCCAGCGCCGGCCTTCGGCACGGCCACCAGCTTCGACGAGGCACGTGAGACCGCCGAGCGAATCGGATATCCGGTCCTGGTGCGCCCGTCGTATGTGTTGGGCGGTCGTGGCATGGAGATCGTCTACGACGAGAAATCCCTGGCCGACTACATCTCTCGCGCCACCGAACTGACCCCCGACCATCCGGTCCTGGTCGACCGGTTCCTCGAGGATGCGGTCGAGATCGACGTCGACGCGCTCTGCGACGGCGACGAGGTCTACATCGGCGGCATCATGGAACATATCGAGGAGGCCGGAATTCACTCCGGTGACTCGGCGTGCGCGCTGCCGCCGGTCACCCTGGGACGATCCGACCTCGCGATGGTGCGACAGTCGACCGAAGCGCTCGCCAAGGGCATCGGGGTCAAGGGGCTGCTCAACGTCCAGTACGCGCTCAAAGACGACATTCTCTATGTGCTGGAAGCGAATCCGCGTGCCAGTCGTACGGTGCCATTCGTATCGAAGGCGACCGCGGTGCCGCTGGCCAAGGCATGTGCGCGGGTGATGCTCGGTGAGTCGATCGCCGATCTGCGTGCCAAGGGTTTGTTGCCGGCTTCCGGTGACGGCGGTGAATCGCCGGTCGACGCACCGATCTCGGTGAAAGAGGCTGTGCTGCCGTTCAATCGGTTCCGACGCCACGACGGCACCGGTGTCGACTCGCTGCTGAGTCCGGAGATGAAGTCGACCGGTGAGGTGATGGGCATCGACGGCGATTTCGGCCGGGCCTTTGCCAAGTCGCAGACCGCGGCGTACGGCTCGTTGCCCACCAACGGTGCCATCTTCGTGTCGGTGGCCAACAAGGACAAGCGGGCGTTGATCTTCCCGGTAAAGCACCTCGCCGATCTGGGCTTCACCATCCTGGCGACCGAAGGCACCGCGGATGTGTTGCGCCGCAACGGTATCGAGTGCACCACCGTGCGGAAGCATTTCGAGGCGACCGAGGGTGAACCCACCATCGTCGACATCATCCGTGCCGGGGAGGTCGCCATGGTGATCAACACCCCGTTCGGCAACTCGGGCCCCCGCGTCGACGGATATGAGATCCGCAGTGCCGCAGTGTCGGTGACGATTCCGTGTATCACCACGGTGCAGGGCGCCAGCGCCGCGGTGCAGGGGATCGAGGCGGCGATCCGGGGGGACATCGGCGTCCTCTCGCTCCAGGGGCGGCACCGGTTGATGGAAGCCTCTCGGTGACAGAGAGTTTTTCGGAGACGCGGGGTTTCGCGCCTCGTTACCGGGCCGCCGTGCAGACGCGCGGCCGGTTGTGCGCCGGCATCGATCCGCATCCGGAACTCCTCACCGCATGGGGCCTGACCGTTGATGCCGACGGTCTGCGTCGATTCGCCGACATCTGTGTCTCAGCGTTCGCCGACGCCGCCGCGGTGATCAAACCTCAGGTGGCGTTCTTCGAACCCTTCGGCAGCGCAGGCATTTCGGTGCTCGAGTTGGTCATCACCGAGTGCCAAGCGGCCGGGGCGTTGGTTCTCGCCGACGCCAAGCGTGGCGATATCGGATCCACCATGGCCGCCTATGCGCGCGCCTGGCTCGACGATGCCTCGCCGCTATGCGCCGATGCGGTCACCGCATCCCCGTACCTGGGGTTCGGGTCGTTGGCGCCGGCCGTGGAGACCGCGCGCACGACGGGTCGCTGTGTGTTCGCCCTCGCCCGGACGTCGAATCCCGAGGGTGGAGGAGTGCAACTCGCCGACGCCGGAGGGCGAACGGTGGGACAGCTCATCGTCGATGAAGCTGCAGCCGAGAATGCCGACGGCTCAGCGACTCTGGGACTGGTCGTGGGCGCGACCCGCGCGCACGGTCTGGACCTGTCGAACCTGAACGGGCCGATCTTGGCTCCCGGTCTCGGTGCGCAAGGCGCGACGGCATCTGACCTTCCGGACGTGTTCGACGGCGCGGACCCCGCCTGGGTGCTACCCGCCAGTTCGCGCGGCGTCCTGCGTGCCGGACCCGACGTCGCGAACCTGCGGGATGCCTTCGCAGCAGCACGTGACGAGGTCGAGGCCGCGCTCAGTTAGGCGCACCCGTTGTCGCTTCGTCAGATATCTCCATCAGCATGTCGGGATTATCTGCAGGTGTCGCTTCGAACCGCGTGTTTTGCGTCGCACCGTGCTCTCCGACAATCCTTAATAGCTCCCCTCCTGGGCTCCAAGGAACGGCTTGGACCGGTGTCGGGCCATGGAGAAAGATGTAGTAGCCCGATCCGAGTTCGTGATTGAAGGGGTCAGGGGCTTCGCCTGTCGCCCAACACATTCCCGGTGCCTGCGCGACCTCGTTCAGATACTCGTCCGTCATCCCGTCGCTCTCTTGGATCACGCGATCCCACCCCGCGTTGTTCCACCCGGCGTCCGCTGTCAGCCTCCCCAGTGTGGTTGTGTATCCCGGCGTCGTAGAAGCCTTGAATGCAAGTTCGTGAAATCTGTCCGAACTGCCGAGCGGTTCTGGTGACTTTGACGGATCAAACGTGGTCGGGCACTCCTTGTGCGGACTTCCCGCCGTCGTGATCGCGCATGCTGACACAACTGACGTCATCACGAGCGAAAAGAGGACCATCACACACTGTCGTAATGACATCTGTTCTCCGATTCGTAGGTCAGTGGGAGGGAAGCGGAATGCCAACGGTTCCGGGCTGCCCGGACTTTTTGTTCGCTACGTGATTGCTCCAGTCGATTGCATTGTCGGGCCCGATGACGACTGTCGATCCCTTCTTGACCTCGGCTGCGACCAGATCGGCGAGTTCCTCGGCGGATGCTTTCGGGTGCTGCATTGCCACTCGACGCCCAACTTCGTTGTTGTACAAGTCCATCGCCTCGCGGTTCGCGGGGTTTCCGCCGAGCCCTTCGTGAGCTGTGGTGTATGCCTTCGTCCAATCTTCGCCGAACTCCTTGGTCATGAGTGCGTTCCAATACGCATGACGGAAGGCGTCACCGTGGCCGTCGTTGGTGGTGCCCGAGTATCGCTGTTCGGCAGTGTTGGTTGCTCTCTCCATCGCCGAATACCAGTTCCAGACACCGACGGGGCCCTTCTGGGCCAGCACCTCGCTGACCACGACGACTTCTTCAGGCGTCATCAATCGTGGGTTGAATCCCGGGTAGACCGCGCGGATAGCGCGCAAAGTGGTGCCGTCGGGCCACAGTGACGCCTGCCCGTGGGACTTGTTGGCCTGGTACCGATTCAGGATTTCTTTCAGACGGGGGTCGGCGGGGCGTGGAACCGCACCCTTCTTCACGGCGTCGGTGAGACGCTCGAGGGTCGAGCGGGTCTTCTCGCCACCTCCCTGATCTAGAGACTGGACGTTCGCGAGGATGCCACGGATGCGGGCGGTGAACTCTCGCTCGGCAGCCAGCTTCAAGGGGAGTTTGACGGCGGCCTTGATGCCCCATTCGTCGGCCCACTCCGCATTGGACCGACGCGAGTAGACGCCACCGTCGTCCCGGACGCTCAGTTCGTACTCCGACGCGTCGACGTCCATGAGAGCGTTCTTGAGGCTGCTGATCTCGCCTTCGATTTGCCTGATCGTTTCGCCGGCTGCGTCGGCCAAGGCGTTGATGACCGCCACCGACCGCAACAGATCGCCGTTGTGCATGAAGGACAGATTCCGGGCGGCTTGTCCGCCCGCGGCGTCCCAGAACGGACCCGATACGTCGTAGTCCCTTGCGCTGGATTCCGCCGCCGCCTTTACCGAACCGCTCTTTCGGTGCATCGCAGAAATCACGCTTCGCGCCGAATCGAACTTCCACGACACAACGGAGGCCACTCCGTAGGAGACCTCACCCATGGCCGTTACCCGCGGGTGGGATGTACATCTGCACAGGTTCCTTGGCTCGTCGCAGCTCGTCGGCAGCCTGTTGGTCTGCGGCAATGTAGTCGTGCGCGGCGCGGTCGGCGAGATCGGCAAAGTGATTCAACCGGTTGACGTGGTACTGCAGAACGTCGTTCAGTGCCCTACAACCGTCGCGGAGATTCCTGGTGACTTCGCAATCGGCCCCGTGCTGCGCGTCCGTGCCGCCGGAAAGCGGTTTGGCCTGACCGATCGTCGCGGCGTGGCCGCGCGTCGACTTGGCCAAACCGAACACGCGTGGTGGATCTATGAACATCAAGCCCCCAGATTTCGTTTCGTTTCGGGAAATCCCACAACCCTTTGGACGCCGGCGCGACGTCCACGGTTCCGCCCCTGGGGCGAATTGTGGTGCATGCGGGGCTTCGCGACCCAATTCCGAAGCACTCATTGACGTCGCTCTATGCCGCGACACGCGCGAACCGACCTGAGAAATCTCTGTCACCAGCGATAATCACTCGCGTCACACGCGTACCGCGAGGCCCTGTGGAGGAGTCTGTGGGGTCTCGGTGGACAAGCTGGGGACAACTTTTCCGCCCGACGCTCTGACCTGCAGATTCGCCAGATTCGCCGCTGTGAGCGTTGACGGCCACCAAACGGCCCGGTTGGGTGCGAGCAGGCGTTTTGTCGCGAGCCCTACATCACCGGGATTCAGGCAAAACACGGGGGTGGCGCTCGCAAATGCCTGCTCACGTGGGTACGGTCGCAGTCGCCGCATGATTCGCCGACAGGCCCGGTCACCGAAAGAAGCTGGTGACTAACCGACCGCGAGGCGGCCCAACGGCACCAGGCGTCGTTCCGACTCTTGGTGACGATCCAAATGAACATACGAAAGACGGAGGAACCCGTGGCCCTTCCCCAGTTGACAGACGAGCAGCGCGCTGCTGCGTTGGAGAAGGCAGCTGCCGCTCGGCGGGCTCGCGCCGAGCTCAAGGAGCGCCTCAAGCGCGGCGGCACCGACCTGCAACAGGTCCTGAAGGACGCCGAGAATGACGAAATTCTCGGCAAGATGAAGGTCTCGGCTCTGCTCGAAGCCCTGCCGAAGGTTGGCAAGGTCAAGGCACAGGAGATCATGACCGAGCTGGAAATCGCTCCCACCCGCCGTCTGCGCGGACTGGGTGATCGTCAGCGCAAGGCGCTGCTCGAGAAGTTCAGCTCCTGAACAACGCACACAGCACGATGGATTTCCAGGTCGGGCGGTGAACAGCCTGTCATCGCCATCGCCGGAGAACCGACGCACGAGGGGTCGACTGATCGTTTTGGTCGGCCCCTCAGCCGTCGGCAAATCAACCGTCGTTCGACGGTTACGGGAGAAACTCCCGCAGATGTACTTCAGCGTGTCGGCGACAACCCGTGCCCCGCGGCCCGGTGAAGTCGACGGCCGCGACTATCACTTTGTGTCCGACGCGGACTTCGACCGCATGATCGCCGACGATGAACTGCTCGAGTGGGCAGAGATTCACGGTGGCCTGCAGCGGTCGGGGACGCCGGCCGGTCCGGTGAACGACGCGCTTGAACAGGGCCGACCGGTGCTGGTCGAGGTCGATCTCGTCGGTTCCCGCAACGTCGTCGCGCGTCTTCCCGAAGCGATCAGCGTCTTCCTCGCGCCACCGAGCTGGGACGAGTTGGTCTCACGTTTGACCGGCCGGGGGACCGAGACACCGGAAGCCGTCGAGCGCCGTCTGGCCACCGCACGTACCGAGATGGCCGCCGCCGACGAGTTCGATCACACGCTCGTGAACAGCGAAGTCGACCAGGTGGCCGACCACTTGGTATCCTTGCTGGTCGGGCCCGAGTCGAGCCCAGCGCGCCCGTGAGCACGCCCGAGACGACACCGCTGAGACCACAGACCTACACAAACAAGCATGATGCAGGAGAACGCGTGAGCACCGAGACCTACGAATTCAGCGAAGTGGCCGACGCGCCGTCATACGAGACCCCGCTGGGTATCACCAACCCGCCCATCGACGACCTCCTCGAGCGCGCTTCGTCGAAGTACGCCCTGGTGATCTACGCGGCCAAGCGTGCGCGCCAGATCAACGACTACTACAACCAGCTCGGTGACGGCATCCTGGAGTACGTCGGACCGCTCGTCGAGCCGGGCCTGCAGGAGAAGCCGCTCTCGATCGCCATGCGCGAGATCCACTCCGACCTGCTTGAACACACCGAAGGCGAGTGACGACACCGCCCGCAGCATGACCGCGTCCACTCGGTCTTCGCAACGCATCCTCATCGGCGTCGGCGGCGGGATAGCCGCGTACAAGGTGTGCTCGGTCATCCGGCACTTCACCGAGGCCGGGCACGAGGTGCGCGTCGTGCCAACCCGCGCGGCGCTGAATTTCATCGGCGCTGCCACCTTTGAGGCGCTCAGCGGTCACCCGGTGTCCACCGAGGTATTCGACGACGTCGACCAGGTTGCTCACGTCCGCCTCGGCCAGGGTGCCGACCTGGTGATCGTCGCACCCGCGACCGCCGATCTGATGGCTCGCGCCGCCTCCGGACGGGCCGACGACCTTCTCACCGCGTCGCTGTTGACCGTGCGATGTCCGGTGCTGTTCGTGCCGGCCATGCACACCGAGATGTGGGAACACCCGGCCACCCAGGCCAACGTCGAGACCCTACGTGCGCACGGCGCCACGGTGATGACCCCCGCGTCGGGTCGGCTCACCGGCACCGATACCGGCCGGGGCCGGTTACCCGACCCGCAGGAGATCGCGATGATCGGCGAACTCCTGATCGAACGTCACGACGCGCTGCCCTACGATCTGGCCGGAGTCCGCGTCCTGATCAGCGCGGGCGGTACGCGCGAGCCTCTCGATCCGGTCCGATTTCTCGGTAACCACAGTTCCGGCAAACAGGGCTTCGCCCTGGCACGCGCGGCTGCTCAGCGAGGAGCGATCGTCACCGTGGTCGCCGGATCGACGAAGGAGCCGGGGGATCCGGCCGGCGTCGAGATCGTCCGGATCGCCACCGCCGAGCAGCTCTCCGACGAGATGACCAAGCGGGCAGCCGAATCCGACGTCGTGATCATGGCCGCCGCGGTGGCAGATTTCCGTCCGATCCGGGTGGCCGACGCGAAAATCAAGAAGGGTTCCGAGGGGCCGGCGCCGATCGAGCTCACCACCAACCCCGATATCCTTCGGGGCCTCGTTTCCAGCCGTGCCGATGGTCACATTCCCGCGTCGACGGTCATCGTCGGATTCGCCGCCGAAACGGGCGACGACACCGGCGGCGTGCTCGATCATGGCCGAACGAAGTTTCGACGAAAAGGCTGTGACCTGCTGGTTGTCAACGCGGTGGGTGACGGCAAGGCCTTCGGTACCGAGGACAACACCGGGTGGCTGCTGTCGGCGAACGGTTCGGAGACGGCACTCCCGCTGGGATCGAAAACACTCATGGCGAGCCGAATACTTGACGAAGTCGCCACCTTGGTGCGAGATGGACACGGCTCACCAGGTTGAAACGAACCTGGCACTGCCGTTGTCACGGTCGGTGTGTAGTTTGGTAGCCACTCAGCAGGCCAGGGGACGCCTGCGCCCGCCGCTTGCGCCGGCCATCCGGGGTGAAGAAGAGAAGCTTGAGAGGAATCGATGACCACGTCTGCGTCACGCCTGTTCACCAGTGAATCCGTCACAGAGGGACATCCGGACAAAATCTGCGACGCGATCAGCGACGCCGTTCTCGATGCCCTCCTCGCCTCGGATCCGCGCTCGCGGGTCGCGGTGGAGACCCTGGTGACCACCGGTCAGGTGCACGTCGCCGGTGAGGTGACCACCGAGGCCTACGTCGACATCCCCGGCATCGTCCGCGAGAAGATCCTGGAGATCGGCTACGACTCCTCGACCAAGGGATTCGACGGCGCCTCCTGCGGTGTCAACGTCGCAATCGGTGCCCAGTCGCCCGACATCGCCGGCGGTGTCTTCAACTCGCACGAGAGCCGCAGCGGAATCTCCGAGGACGAGATCGACAACCAGGGCGCCGGCGACCAGGGCCTGATGTTCGGCTATGCCACCAACGAAACCCCGGAGTTCATGCCGCTGCCGATCGCCCTTGCGCATCGTCTGTCGCGCCGGCTGACCGAGGTCCGCAAGAACGGCACGCTGCCGTACCTGCGTCCGGACGGCAAGACCCAGGTCACCATCGAATACGACGGCGACAAGCCGGTCCGTCTGGATACCGTGGTGCTCTCCACCCAGCACGCGGCCGACATCGACCTCGACAACATGCTCGCCCCCGACATCAAGACCCACGTCGTGGACCCGGTCATCAACGATTCCGGTGTCGACCTCGACGTCTCCGACGTCCGGCTCCTGGTCAACCCGACCGGCAAGTTCGTCCTCGGCGGGCCGATGGGTGACGCCGGACTGACCGGCCGCAAGATCATCGTCGACACCTACGGCGGCATGGCCCGTCACGGTGGCGGCGCGTTCTCTGGCAAGGATCCGTCAAAGGTCGACCGCAGCGCCGCCTACGCGATGCGCTGGGTCGCCAAGAACGCCGTCGCCGCCGGACTGGCCGACCGCATCGAGGTCCAGGTCGCCTACGCGATCGGCAAGGCCGCTCCAGTGGGTCTGTTCGTCGAGACCTTTGGAACCGAGAAGGTCGACCCGGCCATCATCCGCAAGGCGATCGGTGAGGTCTTCGACCTTCGTCCGTTGGCCATCATCCGTGACCTCGATCTGCTGCGGCCGATCTACGGGCCGACCGCCGCCTACGGGCACTTCGGCCGCACCGATGTCGAGCTGCCGTGGGAGAACACCGACCGCGCCGAAAAGCTGCGTGCAGCCGCCGGACTCTGACGGCTTCAGCTCGTCGCGGGGCGCGTGAACCCGCGCCACTCGATCCCATCGGCAGAGTTCTGCCGATGCTCGGACTCGCACATCTCGATCGGCCGTTCGACTATCTGATCGACACCGATCAAGATGCCGATGCGCAGCCCGGAGTGCGTGTCCGCGTGCGCTTTTCCGGGCGCCTCGTCGACGGTTTCTTGCTCGAGCGGATCGCCGAGAGCGACCACGACGGCAAACTCGGTTGGCTGGAGCGCGTGGTATCTCCCGAGCCGGTCCTCACACCGGAGATGTCGCGAGTGTGCCGGGCCGTCGCGGAGCGTTACGCGGGCACCATGTCCGACGTGCTGCGGCTTGCCGTACCGCCGCGCCATGCCCGTACGGAGAAGGAAACCACCGACGAGCCGACCTCCACGGTCGGGCCGGTGAGCACCGCGGCATGGGGGCGCTACCACGCCGCCGACGCCTTCCTGGCATCGCTGTCCGATGGGCAACCGCGCGCGGTGTGGCAGGCCACGCCAGGGGAGGACTGGGCGGCACGCATCGCCGAACTCGCCACAATCACGGCAGCGGCCGGCCGCGGCGTCGTCGTCATCGTTCCCGACCAACGCGACCTCGATCGACTCGAGAAGGCGTGTGCGCCGCTGCTCGGTGACCGGTGCGTCACTCTCGCGGCCGGTCTCGGACCCACCGCCCGGTATCGGCGTTGGCTCAGAGTCCGGCGTGGTTGCGCCGATGTCGTACTGGGAACGCGCAGTGCGGTTTTCGCGCCGGTGCATGATCTCGGGTTGATCGTGGTGTGGGACGACGGCGACGACAGTCTCGACGAGCCGCGCGCCCCGTATCCGCATCCGCGGGAGGTGGCCGTGCTGCGCGCCCATCTGGCCGGAGCGGCCATGGTCATCGGCGGGTTCGCCCGTACCGCCGAGGCCCATTCGTTGGTGACTGCCGGGTGGGCGCACGATCTGGTCGCGAACCGGTCCGTCGTGCGCTCGGCAACCGCACGCGTGGTGGCTCTCAGCGACGACGACAGTCGTGTCGCTCGGGACCCACTGGCGTTTTCCGCGCGCATCCCCGAGGTCGCCTTCGACGCCGCTCGTCGGGCCATCGCCGCTGATGCGCCGGTTCTGTTCAGCGTGCCGCGTCGCGGGTACATCCCCTCACTGGCATGCGTCCGGTGCCGGGAGCACGCTCGGTGCCGTGCCTGCCACGGCCCGCTGCAGATGGATGCCCACCGACGGTTGAGTTGTCGATGGTGTGGTCGGATCGAGAGTCGCTTTCGATGTGCCGAGTGCGGTGGTTCCGAAGTGCGTGCCCTCACCACCGGTGCCGGACGCACCGCGGAGGAATTGGGCCGAGCTTTCGCCGGTGTCCCGGTGGTGACCTCGGGCGGTGGTTCGATTGTTGATGACGTCCCCGATGGGGCCCGGGTGGTGGTGGCCACGCCGGGTGCCGAACCTGTTGCGCCGCAAGGGTATGGCGCTGCGGTCATCCTGGACACCTGGGCACAGTTGGATCGCGCCGACCTACGGGTCGACGAGAACGCCGTCCGTCGATGGATGGCGGTGGGGGCGCTGGTTCGACCGCACGCTCAGGGCGGCTCGCTGGTGATCGTCGCCGATGCATCACTGGCTCCGGTGCAGGCGCTGATCCGATGGGACCCCGTCGGATTCGCCGACATCACGCTGCACGAACGCGCCGAGCTCGGCTTCCCCCCTGCGGTCACCATGGCCGCCATCGACGGGGCGTCGCGAACGATCGCCACCTTCGTCGAGTCACTGGATCTACCTGGCGGCGGGGAGACACTCGGGCCGGTGCCGTTGCCCGACGGGGTTCGCCCACCGGCCGGTAGTGCCGAACACGGGGACCGCGCCGGCGATGACATCGAGCGAGTTCTGGTGCGTGTCGATCGGGCGCGCGGACGAGAGTTGGCGGCAGCGCTGACCGCGGCGCAGATTCGGCGCAGCACCCATCACGACACCGGGCCGATCCGGGTTCAGATCGACCCGCCTACGATCGGTTGACATGCGAGTCGTTTTCGCGGGTACGCCCGATGTCGCGGTGCCCGCACTGCAGGCGCTCATCGATTCCCCCGACCACGAGGTGGTCGGGGTCATCGCTCGTCCCGATGCCGTCTCCGGCCGCGGCCGAAAGGTGTCCCGCGCGCCGGTCGCCGAGCTCGCCGATGCTCACGGACTGGATGTGTTCACCCCGCGTCGGCTCTCCGAACCCGATGTCGGGGAACGGTTGCGGGCCTGGGCGCCCGACTGCGGCGCCGTCGTCGCCTACGGCGGCCTTGTGCCGCCGGCATTGCTGACGCTGCCGACGCACGGCTGGATCAACCTGCACTTCTCGATCCTGCCCGCCTGGCGCGGCGCCGCCCCGGTGCAGGCGGCCATCGCGGCCGGCGACGAGGTGACCGGAGCGAGCACCTTCCTGCTCGAGGAAGGTTTGGACACCGGCCCGGTGTTCGGGGTGATCACCGAGGAGATCAAGGCCACCGACACCAGCGGTGACCTGCTGGGCCGATTGTCGATCTCCGGTTCCGGGCTGCTCGTCGCCACGCTGGACGGAATCGCCGACGGCTTGCTGAGTCCGGTGCCGCAGTCCGCGTCAGGGGTCAGCCATGCACCCAAGATCACCGTCGACGACGCACACATCCGCTGGGACCTGCCCGCCCACATCGTCGACCGTCGGATCCGCGCGCACACTCCGGCACCGGGCGCCTGGGCGACCCTCGACGATGCCCGGATCAAGATCGGTCCCGTTGCTCTCGCCGACTCCGATGATGCTCCCGCGCCGGGCCACTTGATCGTCGGCAAGAAGGAGGTAATGGTGGGTACCGCGACCTCGCCGATCCGATTGGGGCTCGTCCAGCCGCCGGGCAAGAAACCGATGCCGGCCGCCGACTGGGCCCGCGGAGCCCGAATTGCCGATGGTCAGGTGCTGTCATGAAACGTGAAGCGTTGCGCGACAAGAACGTCGACGTCGTGCGGGCCACTGCACGAGACGTACTGCGGGCCGTCCGTGCCAACGAAGCGTACGCGAACCTACTGTTGCCCAAGCTGTTACGTGAGCGCGGCATTACCGGCCGCGACGCCGCACTGGCCACCGAACTGACCTATGGCACTGCGCGCGCGACCGGCACACTCGACGCGATCATCTCCGCCGCCGCCAACCGACCGGTGGCCGAGATCGACGGCGACGTGCTCGACGTTCTGCGGCTGGGCGCATATCAGTTGCTGCGCACCAGGATCGGCGCACACGCCGCGGTCTCGACGTCGGTGGATCTGATCCGGTCAACCGCCGGGATGGGACCGTCCGGGTTCGTGAACGCGGTGTTGCGCAAGATTTCTCAGCGCGACGAGGACCTGTGGATCGACGAGCTGGCTCCGCCAATGTACGAGGACATGATCGGCAACCTGGCGTTCCGGTACGCACATCCGCGGTGGATTGCCGAGGTGTTCTACGAGCGGCTCGGACGCTCGGCAGGGGAGTTGCAGGCCGAGCTGGCAGCCGACGACGAGCGTCCGCCGGTGCATCTGGTGGCCCGGCCCGGGATGATCACCGCCGAGGAGTTGGCGCTGGTCAGCGGTGGTGAAGTCGGCCGGTACTCGCCGTATTGCGTGTATCTGCCCGGCGGTGATCCGGGGGCGATCGACGCCGTCCGCGAAGGCTACGCGGGTGTTCAGGATGAGGGCAGTCAGCTGGTGGCGCTTGCACTGTCGCGTGCGCCCGTCGCCAACGATGCCGGCCGCTGGCTTGACCTGTGCGCGGGACCCGGCGGTAAAGCGGCGTTGCTCGGTGCCATCGCCGAGATCGACGGCGCGCGGATCGACGCGGTCGAGATCAGTGAGCACCGCGCCGAACTCATCCGCAAGGTGACCTCGGACCTTCCGGTGGATGTCGTTGTCGCTGATGGACGTTCGAGTGGGCTGGAACCCGGCTACGACCGCGTACTGGTGGATGCGCCGTGCACCGGACTCGGGTCACTGCGCCGCCGCCCCGAGGCGCGGTGGCGTCGAAAGCCCTCTGACGTCGACGAACTCGTGCCGCTGCAGCGAGATCTGCTCATTGAGGCGGTTCGACTGACCAAGCCTGGCGGCGTGGTCGTGTACTCGACGTGTTCGCCGCATCCGGCAGAGACCGTCGGCGTCGTCGAATCCGTACTGGCCGAACACCCTGAGGTGACCCCACTCGACGCCCGAGACCTGTTGCCCGTCAACAATGTTGGCGATGGACCGTTCGTGCAATTGTGGCCGCATCGGCACGGCACCGACGCGATGTTCCTGGCCGCGTTACGAAAGGCATGAGGCGAAGATGATCGAGCTGAAGACGCCGCAGGAGATCGACAAGATGGCCGTCACCGGACGGTTCGTCGCCGAGGTGCTGCATACCTTGGCCGGTCGCGCCGAGCCGGGCGTGAATCTTCTTGACCTGGAGAAGCATGCGCGGACGATGGTCGCCGACCGCGGCGCGGAGTCCTGCTACTGGGACTACTCGCCGTCGTTCGGTCGGGGACCGTTCCGCAACGTGATCTGCCTATCGGTCAATGATGCTGTTCTGCATGGACTTCCGTTTGATCACGTCTTGGCCGATGGTGATGTTCTCAGCCTCGACTTCGCCGTATCGATCGATGGCTGGGTGGCTGATTCGGCGATCACCGTCCAGGTGGGGGAGCCACGGGACGAGGTCACGGCGTTGATCGACTCCACGCGTCGTGCACTCGACGCCGGGATCGGTGCCGCGGTCGACGGTGGGCGTCTGGGTGACATCTCCTCGGCGATCGGTGCGGTTGCCAGGGAAGGCGACTACCGGGTGAACACCGACTTCGGCGGTCACGGTCTCGGCAAGACCATGCACGAGGAGCCGCACGTCCCCAATCGCGGTCGGCCGCGGAAAGGCTTGAAGCTTCAGTCGGGTATGACGCTGGCGCTCGAGCCGTGGTGGGGCCTGGGCACCGACCAGCTTGTCATCGACCCCGACGGCTGGACGCTGCGCCTTGCCGACGGACGCGCCGGAGCGCACTCCGAACACACCATCGCCATCACCGACGACGGACCGCGGATTCTCACGGCTTACGAGGGTTGAGCGGGCTCGGCTCCCGGCCGACGACGCCCCGCAAGAAGGGAACGAGGTGCCGTAGCACGTCGGCAGGTGCTTCTTCGGCGAGAAAATGTCCGGCGGGGACCGCGGCGCCGGTGACATCGGTCGCCCATCGCTTTCATAACGCCAGGTTGAGATCGGCTTCATCAGCCTCGACATCGGCAGTTGTTGCTGCGCGGTACTGCTCGCAGATGGCGTGCACTCGGCCTGGATCGTGAAACTGCGCGCGGTAGGCCTGGCGGACCTCGGCGGTGAAAACGGCTGAGTCGTCGGACCATTCATTGAGCATATGATCGACAAACATGTCCGGGCTTCCGGCTATCAGCGTCTCGGGTATCGGCGAGGCCTGATCCTCCGTAGCCGCGGAAAGTCGGTCGCGACCACTGAGAACTCCTTCACCAGGTGCGGCGCGACGTACCGCCACATCACGTGCGTTTGCGGGATCCCGTGCAGCAGCAAGACCGCGGGTCCAGACCCGGCTGTCACCCCGTATACGACTCCGCCGGAAGTGGACACTTCGAATGATCGAAAACGCTCAAGCATGACGCAGCCTCTCCGCGGTGGACGATGCCGCGACGGGCTGTCTCTTCGATGACACGGCGTCCGGCGGGTCATCCACAACAGACTAGAACAGGCTCGTCTCACTCATTGGTATCGCGACTGGAAGAATGCTGGAAACGGGTACCCCTGTGCCTTTCAATAGCTTCGAAAAGCGTTGCCACGATCCAGTTTTGGAGCTAGAATAGAACAACTGTTCGTATCGGGTCGGGGGTCTTATGAGTGGGTCGGTAACTCTTATTGCAACGGAAGATCTGCAATCGTTGGTCGCCGAGCTGTCCGCAATGGAAGCCGCCGCCACCGAAGCCGACGCGGCGGCGCGGCTGACCGTCTTGGAGGATATCAAATCCGCTTGTGCGGCAGCGCAAGTCCGCGAGACCGCGCGACTCGACGAGCTCCGTCGGGCCGACGAGGAGTTGCGCAAGATCCCGAAATCCCGGCAGGGACGCGGGCTGGCCGCGGAAGTAGGGCTGGCGCGAAAGGCTTCTCCGCAGAAAGGTTCTCAGTATCTCGGGTTCGCCCGAGCGCTGGCGCATGAGATGCCCAACACTCGTCAGGCGTTGGCTGATGGAACGCTGACCGAATGGCGCGCAACGATTCTCGTCCGCGAGACCTGCTATCTGACTCGCGAGACCCGAGAGGAGATCGATCGTCGGATGTGCGCTGACCCGTCAACTCTCGCGGGCGTCGGTGACCGCGAACTCGAAGCGATCGCCAAGAAGCATGCGTACGAACTCCACCCACATGCCGTCGTCGCCCGGAAAGCCAAGGCGGAGAAGCATCGTCGGGTCAGTGTGCGTCCGGCGCCTGATCTCATGTCCCAGCTGTCGGCGCTGTTGCCCATGAAGCAGGGAATCTCGGTGTACGCGTCGCTCAAGAAACACGCTGACGCCACGATCGGCGCCGACGACCGCACCCATGCTCAGATCATGGCCGACACTTTGGTCGAGCGTGTCACCGGACAGGCGTCGGCCGACGCGGTTCCGGTTGCGGTCAACGTTGTGATGTCGGCCGAGACCATGCTCGGTGGGCAGAAGGCGGCCGAAGTGCCTGGTTACGGTCCGATTCCAGCGGCGGTCGCGCGACAGCTCATCGCCGAAGGTTCATCGCCCGACGGGGACACCGCCTCCACGATCCGCCGGCTCTATGCGCGACCATCCGACGGCGCTCTGGTGTCGATGGATTCCCGATCACGCTGCTTCCCAAGTGCATTGGCGACGTTCGTCGCTCGCCGAGACCAACGTTGTCGCGTCGCCTATTGCAACGGCACCGTCGCTGAAATCGATCACGTACAACCGCATCGCTCCGGTGGGGCCACCTCCGCCGACAACGGTGCCGGTCTCTGCCGCCTGCATAACCGGGTCAAGGAGGTGTCCGGCTGGACCTACGAGGTGCAGACCGAATTCGGACTCGCGCAGGTCATCGACATCACCGCACCGTCCGGATCGACCCACCGCAGTGCGAGCCCGGCCGCTGTGGGATCCAGGGCCGCTGGCGAGAGCGATGTGGAAACCGCGCTCCTCGCGATGCTAAACGCGGCATGACGACGCGACTGCGCCCGTGGCGAGAAGCCGACTCGGCAGCTCTCGACTCGCTACTCGACTCCGATGCGGATGACCTGTGGCTGAATCAGTTTCATGCGCTGCATGGACCCGCCAATGCCGGTCCCGATTGGCGGCAGACGCTGGTGGCGGCCGACTCCGATGACGCGATGATCGGATGCGCGACCGTGGTGACCAACCCGCTGCACCCGGGTCGATTACCCTGCGCCGTCGAGGTCAGCCCGCGACACCGGCGCCAGGGTGTCGGGACGCAACTGGCGAGCGCCATAAGGAAACTCGTGATCTCAGAGCGCGGATCGTCGGTGGTGCTGTCCACCAAGATCAAGGCGAGTAACGCTGCGGGACAAACCTTCGCGGTCCGCTTGGGTGGCCGACGCTACCAACGTGCACCCGGCGTCACCGTCGATCCAAGTGATCCTGTTGTGCAGCAGTGGTTGTCGAGTGGGCCGAGTCAACCCATATTGGTCGCCCGCTGGTTCCGATTCGGCACTGACAACCGCAGCGTACGACGAGGTTCGCGACGTTGACCGGAGCGTGAGTGCGGCCACCTGGGGCTCGGGGCAATTGACCGCTGTCGCGTTCGCTTTCGCCTCCGCGGGTGGGTTCGAGGTGGTCGCCGAGACTGTACGTCGCGGTCAACCTCTCGGGGTGCAACTTATAGAGGCTGTCGTGTGCCACGTACTTCGCGAGGCAGGTCGGCGCGGTGCACTTGTCGAATTCGACGGACACGAGACCGACCCACATCTCTACCCGGTCCTGCTCGCGCTACCGCATAGCCGTGCAAACCCGGTGGATCTGTTCGAGTTCCCCTGATCGGAGAGTCGTCGGCTGCCCGGTAAGTTGTCACCCATGACCGACCCGATGATCGCGCCGTCGATCCTGTCCGCCGACTTCGCCAATCTCGCCGCCGAAGCCGATGCGGTATCCCACCCGGGCGCCACCCGCGCGGACTGGCTGCACGTCGACGTGATGGACGCGCACTTCGTGCCGAACCTGACCCTCGGCCTTCCGGTGGTGGAAAGCCTGCTCAAGGCCACCGACATCCCCATCGACTGCCACCTGATGATCGAGGACCCCAAGCGGTGGGCGCCGCCGTACGCCGAGGCAGGTGCCTACAACGTGACTTTCCACGCCGAGGCCACCGACGACCCCATCGGCGTCGCCCGCGACATCCGCGCCGCCGGTGGCAAAGCGGGGCTCGCCATCAAACCCAACACCCCACTCGAGCCGTACCTGGAGATCCTCCGCGACATCGACACCCTGCTGGTGATGAGCGTCGAGCCGGGTTTCGGTGGCCAGAAGTTCATCGCCGAGGTCCTCGAGAAGGTTCGCGTGATCCGCACCATCGTCGACTCCGGTGACCTGCGTCTGCTGATCGAGATCGACGGCGGCATCAACGCCGACACCATCGAGCAAGCGGCCGAGGCCGGCGTTGACTGCTTCGTCGCCGGATCCGCTGTCTACGGCGCCGACGACCCGGGACAGGCGATCGCCGCTCTACGCGCCCAGGCCGTCGACGCCCGCGCGCGTGTCCACTGACCACGACGTCCTCGTCTCCTCGATGCGCAGCGCCATCGAGGAATCCGAACACGCGCTAGGCATCAGCTCACCGAACCCGCCGGTCGGAGCCGTCATCATCGGTGCCGACGGGACCATCGTCGGCCGCGGTTACACCCGCGAACCCGGTGGTCGGCACGCCGAGGTCGACGCCCTCGCCCAGGCCGGCACTGCTGCTCGCGGGGCGACTGCGGTGGTCACCCTGGAACCGTGCAACCACACCGGCCGCACCGGGCCCTGTACCGAGGAGCTTATCGGCGCCGGCATCGCGAACGTCGTCTACGCGGTCGGCGACCCCAATCCGCTCGCGTCCGGGGGAGCCAATCGCCTCCGGTCAGCAGGTGTCCACGTCGCCGCCGGTCTACTCGAAGCACAGGCGCGTTCCGGACCGTTGCGGCAGTGGCTCTTTCGGCAGCAGACCGGCCGGCCCTTTGTCACGGTCAAGATGGCCGCCACCCTCGACGGCCGGATCGCCGCCCCCGACGGCACCAGCCAATGGATCACCGGCCCGCAGGCCCGCGCACGAGCACATCGGCAACGGGCGCAGATCGACGCGATCGTGGTCGGAACCGGAACCGTCGTACGTGACAATCCCTCTCTCACCGCGAGATACGACGATGGAACGCTCGCCCCCCATCAACCCGTGCGAGTGGCGATGGGGGAACGGGACGTGTCGAGCCGAGCGGCCATCGCCGACGCGGCGGCGCCCTTTGTCCACGTGCGCAGCCACGATCCCGCCGACGTCCTCGCCGCACTACCCGACGCCACCTGGGTGCTCGTCGAGGGCGGCCCGTCGATCATCGGGGCCTTCCTGAATGCCGGACTCGTCGACGAGATCGACGCGTACATCGCCCCGGCCGTCCTGGGTGCCGGAGCGTCGGCGATCGCCCGGGCGTCGGTGAGCACGCTCACCG
>JAEYMI010000029.1 GCA_023461275.1 Actinomycetes bacterium
CAGCATCGTCGGGAAACCATTCCCGAAACTCCTGAAATGTCCGCGGGTAGTCCACCCCGCCGACCGGCGCATCCACCGTCGAAACAGCCCTGACCTGCATAGGTCCATTTAAACAGATAAGCAGTACAATAGTTCGATCAGTGGCGCTCGAGAATCGCCTGCAGGTCGACGCCGTCGGGGAGGGCCCCGTACTCGAGGGACCGATCCGCGCCGAGCCGCGCGGCAACGAACGCCTCGGACACCGTGGCCGGCGCGTACTGCACCAGCAGCGACGCCTGCAATGCCAGCGCCATGGATTCGACGACCCGCCGTGCCCGACGTTGCGCGGAGGCGGGGTCGAGGCCGGCGAGCTCGCCCAGCTGGCTGCGCACGGAATCGAGGTGGGCGTCGAGGATCGGGTCTGTTCCGCGTACCTTGTTCACCTCGGCGTCGAAGGCGCCGATGGACTCCGGCTCGCGGGTCATCGCGCGCAGGACGTCGAGGGCGATCACGTTGCCCGAGCCCTCCCACACGGCCATCACCGGCTGCTCCCGGTACCGCATCGCCATCGGGAAGTCTTCGGTATATCCGTTGCCGCCCAAACATTCCAGGGATTCGTAGGCGTGATGCGGTCCGCGTTTGCAGATCCAGTATTTGGCGACGGCGGTGGCGAGCCTGCGGAAGGCGCGTTCGGTGTCGTCGGCGTCCTCGTCGTGCGCGCGGGCCAGGCGGATGGCGGTGGTGGTGGCGGCCTCGGATTCGAGTGCGAGGTCTGCCAGGACGGCCGTCATCGCGGGTTGGCTGACGAGCTTCGCGCCGAAGGCGTCGCGATGCCGGGCGTGCCAAACAGCTTCGGCGACAGACTGTCTCATGCCGGCCGCGCTGCCGAGGACGCAGTCGAGCCGTGTCTGAGCGACCATCTCGATGATGGTGCGCACGCCGCGTCCGGGTTCGCCGATCATGAAGGCGACGGTGCCGTCGAGTTCGATCTCGCTTGACGCGTTGGACTTGTTGCCCAGCTTGTCTTTCAGGCGCTGGATGCGGAAGACGTTGCGGGTGCCGTCGTCGAGCACGCGGGGCAGCAGGAAGCAGGAAAGCCCTTCTCCACCAGTGCCTTCGGCTTGCGCGAGGACGAGGAAGGCATCCGACATCGGCGCCGAGCAGAACCACTTGTGTCCGGTGAGCAGATAGGGGGCTCCCGGGCCGCCGACGCCGGCCGGCCGCGCGACGGTGGTGTTGGCGCGGACGTCGGAGCCGCCCTGCTTCTCGGTCATCGACATCCCGAAGATCGCCGACTCCTTGGAGGCGGACAGTTCGGGGGAGTAGCTGCGCGACAACGCTTTCGGAACCCACTGCGCTGCGACGTCAGGCTGCAGTTCAAGCGATGGGATGACGGCATGCGTCATCGATACCGGGCACGCGTGGCCGGGCTCGATCTGCCCGAAGAGCATGAATGCGGTGGCCCGCACGACGTGGGATCCCGGTTGAGGGTCGGCCCAGCATCGGGTGTGCGCGCCGTGGCTGATTGATGCGCCGATGATCCGGTGGTAGACGTCGCTGTATTCGACTTCATCGATGCGATGGCCATAGTTGTCGAACGTATGTAACTGGGGGAGTTGGGTATTGGCCACCTTGGCGTCGTGTTTGAACGCCTCGCTGCCGACGAGCGCGCCGATCTCGCGAAGTTCGGTATCGCCCCATGCGCCGTCGTGTCGGTTGACGGCTTCGACGAGCACGGTGTCGGTTTCGTACTCGTTGACGTCGACGCGCGGCACCGACTGGTTGAACACCGTGTGCGTGGTCCGCGGTTGCGGGTGGACCACCTCGGATGTGTGGGTCATAGGATTGTCTCCTCTGCTGGTCGAGTAGCCGCGAACGGAGTGAGTGGCGTATCGAGACCACTCACGCTCCGCTCGAGCACGTGATCCGGAATCTGCAAGTTGGTGAACACGACGGCGACCGCGTCTTCCAGTGAGTAGCCGAATTCGTCTCCGGCAGCGGCTTTTTGGATGACCAACCCGAAGATCGCCGACCAGAAAGCGCGTGCTTCGACGCCGATCTCGTTGCGTAGTTGCCACCCGGTCCGCACCAGCGTCCGCATGAGCGCGTCCTCACCACGCGCATGCAGCTCGGCAAGCGTGGCGGTGATCGAATCACGAATATCGCTGCGCCGCTTGGCCATCAGCATGGCCGTGGTGAACAGTTCGACGTTGCGCGCCTGCTCGCCGAGCAGCGTCGAGACAAGGGCGTGTGTGTATTCGCCGACCGTCGACGTTCCCGCCGCGGCCTCCTCCGCATGGCGTCCGGCCCGCAGCACGGCAGCGCACGCGACCTCTGCGAACAGCTGCTCTTTCGAGCCGAAGTAGTAGGTCACCTGGTTGGGGAAGGCGTCGGCGTGCCGGCAGATCTGCGCGACCGACGCGGTCTCGCCGTGCTCGGCGAACACGTCGGTCGCCGCGCGGACCAGCGCCTTCCGCGTCGCCTTCCCGGCATGGCGGCTGGCCCGCCCAGCTCCAACGCTCATCTCGCCTCCGGTGATCGCCATCACATGGTGTTTGTACGGCAAACAATAATTGAGCCGCAGCGTCGAGTCCAGCAACGGTGAAAAGTTCGCGCTGGGGCTGTCCAGGAACGCTCACTTTGCAAACCCAGCGTTACTGGCCAAGGCCAGCGGGAACTGAACAACCCCAGCGGAACTGTGGTCGGACACCAGAAATACTGCTTATCCACACCTGTCGCCGCAGCCTGTCGGCAGTGGGTCATACCCAGTTATACTCACTGCGTGAAGACAGCGATCTCCGTTCCCGACGAGACCTTCGAGCGTGCCTCGCAGGCTGCAGCGGACCTCGGCATGAGCCGATCTGAGCTCTTCTCGCGAGCCGCGGAGCGCTACCTCGACGAGCTGCAGACTCAATCCTTGACGACCGATATCGACGCGGCTCTGGCGCATATCGACGGCGTGGATGAGAGCCAGGTCGACGCCGTTTCTGCTGGACATCGGGTACTTGAGGCGTCGGATGACGAGTGGTGATCAGCCGATCTGAGCTCTACTGGGCAGACCTGGGGGAGCCGTCCGGGAGCCGCCCGGCAAAGCGTCGTCCGGTGTTGGTCATTCAGTCCGATCCTTACAACACGAGCCGGCTTGCCACCGTATTGGCGGCGGTTGTCACCTCGAACACTGCGCTCGCGGTGATGCCCGGAAACGTATTTCTGCCTGCGGTCTTGACCGGGTTGCCGCGTGATTCGGTCGTCAACGTGACGGCGCTCGTCACGCTCAACAAGGCCGATCTGTCGCAACGAATAGGCGAGGTTTCGCCGGAGATCATGCGCGACGTCGACCGCGGCCTGCGACGGGTCCTCGGTCTGTGAATCGCTAGGCGCGGCTGGCCCGACCAGCGGTGGGCGGTGTCGACTCCTCGCGACCAGCCCTATCCCGGCACAACCTCCAGCGTTGCCGCGCGTGGCCCGGGTTCAACCAAATGGTCGACGATGGACGCGTAGGCGCCGTACTTCTCCCGATACGCCCGGTCGACGGCGGGTAGGTCGGCCTCGGACGTCTCGATGAATCCGATGTCGACTGTGGTTGCGCCCGCGGTGAGCTGTCCCGAGCCGGTGGACACCGCAGCCGTGAACCATGCGGCGCCCCGACCGTTGGTGGAGCGAATGAAGACCTGATTACCCACCGCGACAATCCAAATCGTGCGCGGAGTTCGAAGGCTTCCGTCGCGTCGTCGAGTGGCGAGCTCCACCTCCTGAGGTGCGGCCAGTTCCCGCGCCGTGTCGGTTTGCCAGACATTCATCCCAGGTACTCCTCGTCCGTGACGTGTTCCAGCCAGGTTGTCGTGGCCGCGGGATCGTCCGCGGAATCGAGCATGGCAAGGTGCTCCATGAACGAGTCGCTACTCGCGCCGTGCCAATGTTCCTCTCCGGGTGGGCAATACAATGTCTGGCCCGGGTACGCGACCACCTTGGCCTCGCCGCGGGACTGTACCCAGGCGACGCCCTGGGTGATATGCAGAGTCTGGCCGCGGGCGTGCGAGTGCCAGGCGGTGCGGGCGCCGGGCGCGAAACGGACCTTGGCGACAATCATGTGCTGACCGGATTCGCGCGGCGCCGCGATCGGGTCCAGCCACACGTCGCCGGTGAACTGCTCGGGCGGGTTCTTGACGGTGGGCGGGCGGTCATCGACGATCATGGTGAAACTCCTTGTCAGGCTTCGGGAATGACGAGGCCGAATGTCTCGCGGGTGATTGCTTCGGGTTCCGGGCCACCGCGCACTCCGGTGTCGAGCGCGTCGATGGCGGCGAGTTCGTCGGCGGTGAGATCGAAGTCGAAGACATCGAAGTTCTCCGCGATTCTCGACGGGTTCACCGACTTCGGGATCACCTGGCGTCCCTGCTGGATATGCCATCGCAACATCACTTGCGCAGCCGATCTATCATGTCGTCCAGCGATATTCAGAATTGTGGGGTCTTGTAGCGTCGAACCGTGTGAGCCGTCCCGGTAGAACGTGATGCCGCCGATGGGTGACCACGCCTGGGATACGATGCCGTGCTCGGCGTCAGCATCCAATACTGCGGATTGCCGGAAGTACGGATGCACCTCGATCTGATTCACCACCGGAATCACCGACGTGGCGTCGAGAAGCCGCGACAGATGATCGGGCATGAAGTTGCTGACGCCGATTGATCTGACCTTGCCGTCGGCCAACAGCCGTTCGAGGGCCTGATATGAGCCGATGGTCAGGTCGAACTCGCCCGGCAGCGGCTGATGCAGGATCAGCAGATCGATCTGCTCGATACCGAGTTTCGCGGAGGCCTTGTCAAAGGCGTGCAGTGTTGCGTCGTAGCCGAAGTCGGTGATCCAGACCTTGGTCTCGATGAACAACTCGTCGCGGTCGAGACCGGAGCGGCGGATCGCTTCGCCGACGCCGGACTCATTGAGATAGGCGGCAGCGGTGTCGATATGCCGATAACCGGTGGACAGTGCGGTCAACACCGCCGCCGTCGTCTCGTCTGGTGGGGTTTGATACACGCCGAAACCGATTGCGGGAATGAGCATCCCGTTGTTCAGTTCAATGGTCGGTGTTGTCATGGTTGCCATTCACGCTCCTGATTGCTGTCGATGAGTGGACTGTCGACGGGATGAATACTGAACGGGCACAAATACAATGGCGACGACGATGGCTGCCAGCACGAGCATGAGACTTGCGCCGGAGAGGGCAACGCCGACGTGCCGCGTGACAGCTTCGACTCCCGCGAAGCCCGTTCCCGAGTTGACCGAGATCGCCACCAGAAGGCTCAAACCGAAAGCCATACCCAGCTGGTGAAAGGTGTTCAGCACGCCTGACGCGGCACCGGCGTCGTCGGCGTCGACCCCAGCCAGACCCAAACCGGTGAGCGGTGCGAACGCGAGACCCTGCCCGGCGCCGACGAGGATCATCGGCAATGCCACCGACGGTAGATAGGTGCCGTCGGCGCCGAAACGGCTGAGCCAGAACATCCCTGCCACGGTGGTCAACACGCCGACGAACAGCAACGTCGGTTCCGAGTACCGCCGAAGTAGTCTCGGAACAGTCAGTGCCACTGCGAAATTCACCAGTGTCATGGGCAGGAATCCCAGCCCGGCCTGGAACGGTGTGAAGCCGAGCCCGTCCTGCATCAATTGGGTGGTGAAGTAGAAGAAGCCGATCATCGCGCACAGATAGAGAAACCGCACGGCGTACGCGCCGCTGCGTTCGCGACTACGGAACAACCGGAGAGGCATGATGGGCTGTCGTGCATGCGCTTCGTCGACCACCAAGCAGGCCAGCAGCACGAGACCAAAGGTCAGCGCCGCAACGACTTTCACAGATCTCCACCCTGCGTCCGCCGATTCGATCGCGCCGAATACCAGCAAGCCCATGCCGAACGTTGCGCAGGCCGCGCCCACGACGTCGAAGGTGCCACGGTGTCGTGGGGTCTCGTTCAACACCAGACGCGATCCGACGATGACGCCCGCCGCGATGGGCACATTGATGAGGAACGCCGCACGCCACGAGACCAGGTCGGTAAGTGCTCCGCCGACGATCAGACCGAGGCTGGCACCGATCCCCGCGGTTGCGGCGTAGGCGGCAACCGCCTTCTTGCGCGCGTCCCCGTCGAAGTACGCGGTGATCAGGGCCAGCGACGTCGGCGCGACGATCGCTGCACCGACTCCCTGCAGGGCTCGCGCCGCAATGAGCCAACCGCCCGACGGTGCCAGCCCGCAGAGGAGCGAGGCGCCACCGAAGATCGCCAGGCCGACGGTGAACAACCGACGTCGGCCGAGCAGATCTCCGGCGCGGGCACCGAGCAGCAGCAGGCCACCGAAGACCAGCGTGTATGCATCCTGGATCCAGGACAGTGCCGTCGGCGAGAGGTCCAGATCGTCTCGGATGCTGGGCAATCCGGTGAAGATCACCGAATTGTCCATCAGCACCATGAAATAGCTGACCAGGATGACGGCCAGAATCGCGGTCGGCGAACCCGCCCGTGCCGGAGGCGTTTTGGTGAGGGCCGGGGTACTCACGGTCGGACCGACACCTTCAGCGCCTCACGGGCGTCCATGGCGCGATAGGCATCGGGGGTGTGGTCCAGAGATACGCTGCGGTCGAACACCTTTCCCGGGTTGACGCTGCCGTCGAGCACCGCCGGCAGAAGCTGTTCGATGTAGGCACGCACGGGTGCCGGCCCGCCGGTGAGGGTGATGTTCGGGCCGAACAGCGTGCCGAAACCGACTGGCGCCTCGTCGTATTGGGGTACGCCGACGCGGCTGATGACACCGCCGGCCCGCACCACACCGAGTGCTTGGTCGTAGGCGGGCCGATGCCCGACGGCCTCGAGCACCACGTGACTGCCGAGCCCATCGGTCAGCTCGCGCACCTGCTCGATGCCGTCGGAACCGCGCTCGGCGACCACATGGGTGGCCCCGAACTCACGTCCGAGGTCGGTGCGGGCCTGGTGGCGGCCCATCAGAATGATCTGCTCGGCTCCCAGTTGTGCTGCCGAGAGCACCGCCAGCAGCCCGACGGCCCCATCGCCGATGACGGTGACCACGCGGCCGGCGCTGACGCCACCACGAACTGCGGCGTGCCAGCCGGTGCCGTAGACGTCGGAGAGGGTGAGAAGTGAGTTGAGCAGCGCATCGTCGGCGGTCTCGTCGACGGGTACCGCGACGAGTGTCCCGTCGGCAAGCGGCACCCGGACAACCTCGGCCTGTGCGCCGGCGGTGCCGAGAGCGCCGTCGTTCCAGAATCCGCCACGTAGGCACGACGTCTGGAGCCCTGCCCGACAGAACACGCACGTCCCACACGAAACGGCGAATGGGGCGATCACGAAGTCGCCGACACCAACGGTGGTGACCGCGGAGCCGACGGCTTCGACCACGCCGATGAACTCATGACCCATCGACGAACCGTCCGGGGTTTCGGTCATGGAGTGATAGGGGTGTAAGTCGCTGCCGCATACGCAAGCTCGGACCACTCGCACGATCGCGTCGGTCGGCTCCTGAATGGTGGGATCGGGGGCGTTGACGACGCGGACATCGCCGGCGCCGAACATGTAAGTCGCTTTCATGGTCTCCAGTGGACCGCGATGTGGCCGGTGTCGGGAGTCACGGCTGTTCCAGGTACTGCCAGTACCTCCCCGCGTCGCTCTCCGCTGCCTACCCTGGATGTATGGGTAACGACGACCTGCGCGCACAGATTCGCGAGTTTCTCAGCTCGCGACGTGCGCGTATCACCCCTGACCAGGCCGGTCTGCCTGCGTACGGCAGTAATCGTCGGGTCAAGGGACTCCGGCGTGAGGAGGTCGCTCTGCTGGCCGGGGTGTCGGTCGATTACTACGTCCGGATGGAACGCGGCAACCTGTCCGGCGCGTCCGACAGCGTGCTCGCCGCGCTGGCCGACGCCCTCGCGCTCGACGAGGCCGAGCGGGACCATCTCTTTGCCCTTGCGCGTCAGTCACATTCGACCTCGCCGTCGCGCCGGGCGCGGCCGACGGCCTCGACGGTGCGTCCCGCGATCCAGCAGGTTCTCGACGCCATGACCGAGGCACCGGCCTGGGTTCGCAACGGACGCCACGACATCGTCGCGACGAATCAACTTGCACGCGCGCTCTATTCACCTGTTCTCGCCCTCCCGCAGCGTCCAGCCAACACCACGAGATTCGTCTACCTGCATCCCGAAGAAGCCGAACGGTTCTTCGTCGACTACGACCGGATCGCCCGTGACGCCGCGGCGATGCTTCGACTCGAGGCCGGACGAAATCCACACGACCAGGCTCTCATTCAGTTGATCGGCGAATTATCCACGCGCAGTGAGCTATTCCGCCAGCGGTGGGCATCCCAAGATGTCCGATTCCATCGCAGCGGCCGTAAACGCCTCAACCATCCTGTCGTCGGACAGCTCGATCTCGACTTCGAGGGGATGGAACTACCCTCCGAGCCGGGCCTTCAGCTGAACATCTACACCGCCGCCGCGGGCACACCCACCGCCGACGGACTTCGTCTCCTCGCGTCGTGGGCGGCAACCACAGACCCGAGTATCACCGAAAGCCCCGCGGCTGACCGCTGACGGCTGACCCGGCTCCGCGGCCCTCCGACGCAACCTTCCGTACCTTATTGAATTCCTCGAAACTCGCAATTGACCGCACGTACGGTCTGTGTAACTGTGACTTAGGTAACGACACACCAGATCGGGAAGTGTCGGTCACATCGAGGAGGATGTCCGATGAGCTATTTCGCTGATGAGAACGAGGTCTACAAGTACCTGGGCGGCGTTTTTCGGGAGGCCAATGACACTCCCGGGGTCGGTGAGACGCTCCGCGCGTCGGGGATCGTCCTGCGTCTGGACTACTCGCAGCCGACGTCGAGCATCACCGTGGTTCTCAAGGAACCGGCGATCGAGGTCTACGAGGGCGACAGTGACCTGACCCCCGACGTCCGGATGTCGATGTCGGCCGACAACGGCAACAAGTTCTGGCGCGGCGAGTACAACGTGGCCGTCGGGCTGGCCAAGGGGCAGGTCAAGGCCAAGGGGCCGGTCAGCAAGATCCTGAAGCTGATCCCCGCCGCCAAGCCGGTCTTCCCGATCTACCGCGACCTCGTCGCCGGTAAGGATGCCCAGAACGGACAGGCCCAGTGAGCGACCTTGCCCACTATCAGATGTTCATCGACGGCGGCTGGGTCGACGCCGATGAACACTACGATCTGATCAACCCGGCGACTGAAGAACGGTTCGCCACTGCCGCTCACGGCGGAATCGACCACGCGGACCGCGCGGTGGCCGCGGCGCTCGCCGCCCACCGCGGTGGTGAATGGCGTTCCACCCCACCAGAAGAGCGCGCCGCCGTGATGTCGCGGATCGTGGAGATCCTCAACGAACGGATGGACGAGCTCGTCGAACTACACGTCGCCGAGAACGGTGTCACCGTACGGCAGGCGATGGCTTTCCATGTGGGATATGCGATTTCGCACCTGCAGTACTTCGCGGATCTGGCCCGCACCTACGAGTTCGAGAAGTCGGGTCCGATGCTGGGATACCCGACGCTCGCCGCCGGCGTCACCCGTCGAGAGCCCATCGGCGTCGTCGCGGGCATCGTGCCGTGGAACTTCCCGCTGCTGCTCGCGGTGTGGAAGCTCGGTCCGGCGTTGGCCGCGGGCAACTGCATCGTGCTCAAGCCCGACGAGAAGACTCCCGCCACCCTGCTCGAATTGGCCAGGGCGGCAGAGGATGCCGGTCTGCCGCGCGGCGTGCTCAACATCGTGACCGGCGACGGCGAGGTCGTCGGCGCGCGGCTGGCGTCGCATCCCGACGTTCGCAAGATCGCCTTCACCGGTTCCACCGCAGTCGGCCGCGAGGTCGGCCGTCTGGCAGCCGAAACCGTCAAGCGCGTCACGCTCGAACTCGGCGGCAAGGGACCGAACATCGTCCTTCCCGACGCCGACCTCGAAACCGCCGTCGACGCAGCACTTTTCGCGTGCTGCCTCTACCAGGGGCAGGCCTGTGAGTCCGGAACCCGGCTCCTGCTGCCCGACGAGCTGCACGACGAGTTCGTTGAACGCCTCATCAAACGTGCTGCAGCGATCCGCGTCGGCGACCCGTCGGACTTCGAAACCGATGTGGGCCCGATCATTTCCGCTGAGCAGAAGGCGCGCATCGAGCACTACCTTGAGCTCGCACCGAAAGAGGGTGCCACGATTGCCTTCAGTGGAACCGTTCCCGACGGACCGGGCCACTGGGTGGCACCGACCATCCTCACCGACGTCACCAACGACATGCAGATCGCCCGCGAAGAGATCTTCGGTCCGGTGCTGTGCGTGATTCGCTACTCCAGCGTCGACGAGGCGATCGAGATCGCCAACGACACCGAATACGGACTGTCGGCCGGTGTGTGGAGTGAGGACATCGACGCCGCACTCGACGTGGCCCGTCAGATCGAGTCGGGCACCGTCTGGATCAACGACTGGCACATGGTCAATGCCGAATATCCGTTCGGCGGCTACAAACAGAGCGGCATCGGCCGCGAGCTCGGTCCCCATGCGCTCGACGAATACACCGAAGAGAAGTTCGTGCACATCGACCTGTCGCGCAGCCGCGACCGTCGGGTCTACGACATGGTCATTCCCGCCGAGGAGGACTGAGAATGCTTGCTGCGGTCATCGCAGAAGAAGGCGCCGCACCGGTTTTCACCGAAATCGAGTCGACGACGCTCGACGTCGGTGAGGTGCTCGTTCGGATCGCCGGTGTCGGGATCTGCCACACCGACCTCACCGCCCTCGACGGCGCCGTCCCGTTGCCGACGCCGTTCGTGCTAGGTCACGAGGGCTCCGGTGTCGTGGAAGCCGTTGGCCCCGAGGTGGCTTCGCTTGCCGTCGGCGATCACGTGGTGCTGACCTTCGCATCGTGCGGGGATTGCGACTCGTGTAAACGTGGGCACCCCGCCTACTGCGAACTGTTCGCGCCGCTGAACTACTTCGGCACTCGGCTCGACGGCACCACCACCCTGCATTCCGGCGACTACGACGTACACGGCTCGTGGTTCGGGCAGTCGTCGTGGGCCAGTCACGCCGTCGCGTCGGAACGCAACGCCGTCAAGGTCGATCCGACACTACCGATCGAGCTCCTGGGTCCATTGGGCTGCGGACTGCTCACCGGCGCCGGAACGGTGATGAATGTGCTGTCCCCGCAACCCGGTTCAGCGTTCGGCTGCTGGGGACTGGGCACCGTCGGGCTCGCCGCGGTGATGGCCGCGGCCGCCGCCGGCTGCGAGCACATCGTCGCCGTCGACCCCAACGACGAACGACTCGCTCTCGCACGTGAATTCGGTGCCACCCACACCATCAACCCGACCACCACCGACGACGTCGTGTGGGAGATCCTCGAGGTCACCGGCGGACTGCACACCGCGATGGAAGCGGTCGGCATCGGGCCGGTCATCCGCGACGCACTCATGTCGCTGCGGTCACCGGGAACATGCGCCAGCGTCGGTCTGCAGACACTGGAGAACGACATCACCATCGACCAGGGGCACCTGCTCATCGGTCGTACCCTCACCGGGGTGATCGAGGGCGACGCCGACCCGCATCAACTGATCCCTCGACTGATCGAGATGTGGCAGGCCGGAACGTTCCCGTTCGACCGCCTCATCGCCCGGTATCCACTGACCGATTTATCCACTGCACTGGCGGATTTCCGTGCCGGACGGGTCGTCAAACCCGTGCTGGTCGCGTCACCGTCAACCACTGACGAGCAGGGAGCCTGAGATGTCCTTGATCTCCACACACGATGTCGGCGTGACGCCGGTCGGTGAGTCCGTTGATCGATGGGCACGGTTGCGGCCCAACGATATCGCCATGAGCTACGGTCCGAAGGACTGGACGTGGGCGCAGCTGCAGGAGCGGATTCGCCGTAATGCGGCCGCGCAGCAGGCTTCAGGTATCCGGCCCGGGGAGCGAATCGCCTTCCTGGACAAAAACAATCCGGCATGCATCGAAACGACGCTGGCGTCTGCGCTGACCGGCGCCGCCACCGCGGTGATCAACTTCCGGCTCTCGCCCGCCGAGATCGCCTACATCATCAACGACGCCCAGGCGGCCATCGTGATGGTCGGCGCCGAACTCGCCGGGGTCATCGACGGCATCCGTGATCAGTTGCCGTCTGTGCGGCAGGTCATCGTCGTCGGGTCCGCGGGTGAGCTCGAGGATCAGTACGAGGCCTGGATCGCCTGCGCCGATGACAGTGATTTCATCGCAGTCGATTTCGATCCTGACGAGTGTTTCCTGCAGCTCTACACCTCCGGAACCACCGGACACCCCAAGGGTGCGATGCTCACTCACCGCAGCATCGGCGCCCACACCGACGCTGCCGTACCGGGATTCGGATTCGACGACACCACCATCAACATGGTCGCGATGCCGCTGTTCCACGTGGGTGGGTCCGCGTGGGCGCTGGCCGCGATGTCGGCCGGCGCGCGCACGGTGATCGTCCGCGACGTGGTGCCCGGGCCGCTTCTCGACGAGCTCGTCGATCGCCGGGTGACGCACGCGTTCTTCGTGCCCGCAGTGTTCGGATTCCTCGTCCAGACTCCCGGCGTTGCCGACCGCGACTACTCGTCGCTGCGTTGCCTGGGATACGGCGGATCTCCGATGCCGTTGCCGCTGTTGCGATCCTGCCTGCAGGTCTGGCCCGACGTCGGGTTCTATCAGGTGTACGGCATGACCGAGATGTCCGGCGTGTTCGCGATTCTCGATCCTGCGGATCACCGCGATGCCGACCATCCCGAGCGGCTCGTCTCGGCGGGCAAGCCCGTCCGCGGGGTGACCGTGAAAGTGGTTGATGCGGCAGGCAATACCCTCGGGCCCGACGAGATCGGCGAATTCTGGACACAGTCCGCCCAGCACATGAGCGGGTACTGGAACAACCCTGGCGCCACGTCGGAAGCGATGGTCGGCGACGACTGGCTGCGCACCGGCGACGCCGGAACGATGGACGCCGGTGGCTACCTCTACATCCGTGACCGGGTGAAGGACATGATCCTCAGCGGCGGTGAGAACGTCTATCCGGCCGAGGTGGAACGGGTCATCATCGAGCATCCGGCAGTCGCCGACGTCGCCGTGGTGGGTGTGCCCGACCCGGTGTGGGGCGAGCAGGTGAAGGCCGTCGTGGTCGCCGCGCCGGACGCCGAGATCGTCGACGACGAACTCATAGGGTTCTGCCGCGACCGGTTGGCCGGCTACAAGTGCCCGAAGTCGGTCGACGTGGTCACGGAGCTGCCGCGCAACACCACCGGCAAAATCCTCAAACGCGAGATCCGCAAACAGTTCTGGCAGGATCGCGGACTCCATGACTGACCAGGCGGCACGCGGACCGATCGACTCGCCATGACCGCGGTGCGGGTAGGGCACACTGATCTCGTGACATCTGAGACACCGGTAGCCCCTGCCGAATCCCCGACGGCGACCAGGTCGTCGTCGGGGCGCCGTGGGCGCTCGGGTGCGCGGTCCAGTAGCCGTGAGGAGATCCGACGCGCCTTCACTCGCCGGATCGCCGAATCTGGCTACGACGGAACGAATTTCGGGTCCATCGCCGACGAGCTAGGCATCAGCAAGGGCACGATCGTTCATCACTTCGGGACAAAAGAGGCGCTGTTCGCCGACACCCATGAGCGGTACATGGAACGCCGCTCGGCCGAAGCGCATCAGATCGCTGCCCGACTGGACTCGCCGGCCGAGCGGATGGCCGGGCTGGTGTGGGCGTTCTCGCTCTATCAAACGTACGGCCGCACTGAGACCGTCGCGTTTCAGCGGGAGATCGTCCGGTTCATCGACGCACCGTCGATGCAGCGTTCCCGCGAGCTGCGACGACAGTATCGCGAACTCATCCGGTCGATCCTGCGTGACGGGATGGCGCTTGCGGTGTTCCGCGACGGCGATGTGTCGATCCGGGCGCTGCAGATCTTCGGTGGCACCCAGTGGATGTGGACGTGGTTCGACCCGGACGGCGACGTCAGCAACGACGAGGTCGCTCGGTCCTACGTGGACCTGATCATGCGGGGACTCATGGTCGACGCCGACGGTGTGGACGCACTTATCGATGTCGACGGACGCATCCGTGCGGTTGTTCACGACGTCCTCGACCACAGCGTCTGATCAGCCGGGGTAGTGCGGGTTGTTCATCACCGGGATCTCGATGTTGATCGGCATGTGGAGTTCGGACATGTAGAACAGGACGAACTGCCGCAGGAACTCGTCGAACATCCAGTAGGCCTCCTTGGGCACACCCACCGACAAGAGGCCTTCGCGGACCGCAACGTAAGGGCCCCAGGCGGTTTCGAGCAGCGGACTCCAGACGGGTTCGCGCGGGATGTGTAGCCAATCAGCGATCTGGTCGCTGAGCATGAATCTGGTCAGCGCCCCGAGGATCGGCCGGGTCAGCAGGGTGAGGTCGAGGTTGTAGCCGAGGTCGAGGAGGATGTCGGCGAGTTTGCGCCCCTCCGGTGTGGGCGCGAGGATCGGGTCGAGAACCTGCTGCGCCTGAGCGTCCGCGGCGTCCCATGAGTTCGGGATGTACTGGTCCTGCACACCCAGCATGTGTGCGGTGACCTGCCACGAATGGAGGAATCCGGCCGACTCGTCGGCGGCGATCGGTACCTTCCATTTCTGCAGATTGCGCATCACCGTGGTGGGCAGGCTGTGCCAGGTCACCATGATGTCGGCCTGGCTGATCGGCACGGTTTCCGACGCCGCGTGCGCCCAATGCGGTGAGCGCGGCAGGATGTGGCGGACCGAAGCGTGCGCGAGCCTCGTCTTGAGGCAGGTCACGATCATCTCGCCGTCGGGTTGATAGGCGTTGAGCGAGCCGATGTCGTATCCGAGCTTCGCGGTTTTCTTGATTCGATCCTTCATGTCGGCGCCGCCCTGCGAGTAGTACACGGCGCGAGCCTCTTTCGGGATCACGGTGCTCATCATCCCGCTGGCGAATCCGTAGAGAACGCCGAGGTAGGTGCCTCGCTTCTGATTGAAACGCACTGCGGTGGCGAGTTTCTCGCGGTCGGTCCAATCAGGAAGTCGGCGTGCGTGTTCCATGAAATCCCGCAGTTCCGCGGGGAGACCCGCGGGTAGCGGCTGCCCGTTCTTGGTCCACCGCCGCAGGATCTTGTTGACCTTGGGGACCTCGCCTCGGTCCAGCAGGCGTGCCACAACCGGATCTGCTTCGTCGTCCCACACCGCACGTGGATCGTGTCCGCTGCCGGTGCCGGGCACCGATCGCGCCGGCGACCACGTCCACGGCGTTGCCGGCGCGACGACGGCCGCCGCGCCTGCAGCGCCGAGCACACCTCCGGCTTTGAGAATTGTGCGGCGGTTGAGTGGGTCCATGTCGCGCCTCCGTTTGGCTGGGCTGAGCGATGATGCAATGTAACAATCTCTGTTACATCTGTAACATCAGTAGCACGACGTGATGGCCACCACAAGTGGCAAGCGAGAGATGGCTCTGCCGCGCCGACGGTACGATCGCCGGAAAGGAGGTGGTCATGGAGCCGATATCGACGGCGTCTCCCTCCGTGGGTCGTGCGTTGATCGCGCAGGCCTTCTCCGACGCGGTAGTGGGTATCGACGAAACCGATCGCAGTCGCGCGAAGTTGCTCGATGCCGCCCGTGATCTGTTCTCTCGCTATGGAATTCAACGGACCTCGATGGAGGAGGTCGCCAAGCGGGCCGGCTTGTCGCGCATCACCATCTACCGGAAGTTCGACACCAAGGACGCCCTCGTCGAGCAGGTCCTCATCCGGGAGTTCCGCACCTACTTCAGTCAGTTCCTCGAGGATGTGCGAGGCGCCGACTCCGTTGCCGAGCGACTGGTGATCGGATTCGTCAGTTCGCTGCGCAGCATCGGCCGAGACTCCATCATCGGGCGGCTGCTGGATGCCGAACCGGAGATGGTGGTCGGTTCGATCATCGGCGACGGCAGCGAGGTCTTCGACATCGTGCGTGAGTTCGTGGCGGGGCAGCTGCGTCGTGAGCAAGCGGCCGGCACCATCGCCGACACCCTCGACGCCGAACTGGTCGCGGAGATGTTGGTCCGCGTCTCGGCGTCCTTCCTCACCGTGCCGAGTCAGATCGTCGACCTCGACGACGACGAGCAACTGGCCGCGATCGCACGGCAATTCCTGGTACCGATGATCCACTGACCCAAGAAATCTGGGGCCGACAGAAGAGGTGTCCGAGCCCAATGGGGTCGGACACCACATCGTCGGTGAGCGGGATCTTGTTCAGCGAGTTCCGCGTTCGGCGTAGGCAGCGACGGAATCGATATTCGTCTTGTCTATGAATGCCGGGCCGGTCAGCACGGCCTGCCCGCCGCCGATGGTGTCGCCGTTGTTCAGGTAAAGCCAGAGTGAATCGACCGCCAGATAGCCCTGCAGCCAAGGCTGTTGGTCGATGGCCCACACGACCTGGTCGTTCTTGATCGCCTTGACCAGTTCGCCGTTGGTGTCGAACGTTGCGATCTTGGCGGAACTGTTCGCGGCGCCCTTCGCATCGACGGCTGTCAGCGCGATCGATGCGTCGAGGGCCATGATGTGGTCGATGGCTGGATCTTGTTGCAGCTTTGCGGTGATGGCCGCATTGACCGACGGCATGTCCGCGCTGTTGACATTGATCCGCTCGACGCTTCCGCCGGTGAAGCCCTTTTCGACTCCGGCGCAACGTGATTCGAGGGAAACGTTGCCCTGCTCGTGAATCACGCAGAGCACCTTCTTGGCGCCGTCGGAGGTAAGTCGTCGTCCGGCGGCCTCGCCGGCGATAGTCTCGTCCTGACCGAAGTACTGTTGCACCCCGAGCTCTTTCCAGCGGTCGTAGCCGGCGTTCAGGCCGACCACCGGGATTCCGGCTTGACGGGCACGGGCGACGGCGGGCGCCATGGCGTCGGGCTTCGCGAGGGTCACCGCGATTCCGTTGACCTTGGTGTCGATCGCGGTCTGAATGTTGTTGGCCTGATTGGGTGCCTGCGGGTCCGCAGAGTATCGGAGCTCAACGTTGTCCTTCTTGGCAGCCGTCTCTGCTCCTTTCTGGACGAGATCCCAGAATGCGTTGCCGGGTACGCCGTGAGTGATCATTGCGATGGTCACCCGGGGAGTGTCCACCGATCCGCCGCCACCGATACCGTTGCCGCTGTTGTCGGGCTTTCCGCCGGTGCTCGAGCAGGCGGATACAGCCAGGGTCAGCGCTGTGGCGATGCACACTGCCGTACCCACGATGCGGCGACGTTGCCGCGATGTTGATGTCATGATCTTCTAGCTCCTTGTCCGAGGTCCGTGTCAGAGTCCGGCGTCTTTAGAACTCGGCCGGCAGAAGGCCGATGCCGGCGAAGTAGTCGCGGGTACGGGTGGCGATCTGCTTGGCAGATCCGGGTGGCGCGGGATACATATCCTGCTCGATGATGAGTCGCAGATCGCGGCCCAGCGCCGCGAGGTCCTTCAGCAGGGGCTCCATGGTGGGAATGCCGAGTGGTGGTTCGACCATTGCTCCGCGTTGTACTGCCTCGTAGAACCCGACTTTGTCGGCCCGCGCCTGTGCCGCTACCCCGGGGTCGACCTGCTTGAGGTGAACATAGCTGATCCGGTCCGGATGGCGGGCGACGATCTCGCTGTTGTCACCTGAGCAGTAGGACACATGTCCGGTGTCCAGACATAGGGAAACCGTTGCCGGGTCGGTGTTCTGGAGGAATCGCTCGATGAACTCCTGGGTGTCGACGTGTGTGTCCACGTGTGGGTGGAAGCCTTGGACGGCAGCGAACTCGTCGGCGATCATTCGGCCCAGAGCGCTGTGGCCTTCGGTGAGCGAGCGCCATTCCTCGGCGGTCAGTTCAGCGGGTTGAGTGAGAGCACCGGTGTGCAGGTCGGTGTACTGCTCGGGGAGCACGACGAGGTGATGCACTTCGAACTCGGCCAGCAGTGCGCAGACCTCGAAAGCGTCCTTGCGTGCCTGTTCGAGGCTGTCCTTGCCGCGATGCAATGCGGTCCCGACGGTTCCGCCGGTCAGGCTCAGTCCTCGTTGGCCGAGCTCGTCCCGCAGCCGTTCGGGATCGGTGGGCAGATAGCCGTAGGGCCCGAGTTCGATTGTCCGATAGCCGGATTCGGCAACCTCGTCGAGGAAGGTGCTCCAGTGCGGCTGTCGCGGATCGTCGGGAAACCAGATGCCCCAGGAATCGGGAGCCGTTCCCAGGCTGAGGCGCGCGAAGGTCGGATCGGCGGCCGGTTGGAGGGAGGTGGCGGGTTGGATGGAAGTGGCGGTGTCGTTGGTCATGATGTCCTCACGTGTCATGTGGAAGGGAAGGCGTCGGGCGGCTGCCTCAGACGGAAGCCGGCTGATCGACGGAGACGGGCGACCCGGATCGATCTGCCTCCTGGGCGGCGTCGACGGCGCGCATGACGCGCAGCGCCGACGGAAAGTCGGTGTCCATCGGCTCACCGGCGAGGATGCAGCGGACGAAATGCTGGATCTCGGCAACGAACGCCTCCGCGTAGCCGGTGCCGACCCCGCCGCCGGGCATCGCGGCGACGTCGCTGAAATACCGATGCTGCGGCCCGGTGAAGACTCGCCGCGGGCCGCTGAGCGGGCCGGTCTCATCATTGATGAACACATGGAACTCGCCTGCCGAGATCGAGTCGAACCGGGCATGACCATCCGAGCCGTGCACTTCGATACCCAGCGAATTGGGAATGCCGGTCGCTACCCGGTTGACGTGTATCTGGCCGACGGCGCCATTCTCCAATTCGACGGTGAGCAGCGCGATGTCGTCGGTATCAACGACGCCGAACTCGGTGGAACCCGGTATCGGCCTGCGGTCGATGACGGTGCGCAACGATGACGACACGATTCGCCGGATGGGGCCGGCCACGTGCTGCACGGTATCCAGGGCATGGGTTCCGATGTCGATGAGTGCGCCGGCGCCGGCGGTGTCCTTCGCGTAGCGCCAGCTGAACGGTGCATCCGGTGATGAGCCGTAATCCGCGTTGTACCACGCGGTGAAACTCTGGACTTCGCCGATGGTGCCGGCCTCGACGAGATCGTGGACTGCTGCCAGACCCGGGAGTCGGCGGAACGAGAATCCCACTCCAGAGATCGCGTCGGACTGCTCTGCCAAGTCCACAAGCGCTTCGGCCTCGGAGGCGCTTCGGCCGATGGGCTTCTCGGCAAGCACATGCTTTCCGGATCGCAGGATGGCCGGCAAGACGTCGCTGTGCACGCTATTGGGCAGGGCGACACTGACCGCGTCGATGGTCGGATCGTTGAGAACCTCGGCGACGTCGGCCGTCGCATGCGTGTATCCGTAACGATCAGCGGTCCGACGTGCGAGTTCGACGTTGGGATCGACCACCGTCACCAACTCGATGTCGACGTCCTCGAGTCCGTGGGCCATCGAGACGTTCCGGAAACCGAATGCGTGCGCCTGTCCGGCGGCGCCGGCACCGACAAGTGCGACTCGAAGTGAGCGGCGGCCGGAGGACTTGTGTGGTGAAGACATGGGTAGTGACCTTTCTGAGTCAGGGCGAGTGTGAAGTACCGTGGACCAAACCTGGAACGTTCCAACAGTGGGAAATGTAACCTGTGTCTCACTGAGAGTCAACGAATTTGTCAGGACATGGGGACGAAGTGTCGCTTCAGCAGGCCAAAGGAGCGGCTCGGCGGTTCCGGATCGTTCGTATGGCATGCTGTACAACGCGGCACCCAGGCACTGGTGCACGGCGTGAGCGCGGGAACGTTCCACATAACGTCGACGGTGCGCAGGAGCCTTAGGTGCGCAGGTGAGTTACCAGTAGCGGAGAGGACTCGTGGTGAGTGATCCCAACAACGGTATTCGCCGCGATCGGCCGACGATCGTGGACGTTGCGCATCGTGCCGGGGTCTCGAAGTCGCTGGTTTCGCTGGTCCTGCGTGGTCAATCGGGTGCGAGTCCGGAGAACCGTGCTGCTGTCTTGAAAGCGGTCGATGAGCTGGGATACCGTGCCAATGGCGCGGCGAGGTCGTTGGCGCAGCAACGAACCCACACCATTGGTGCCGTCGTCAGCGATATGCGCAACCCGTGGTTCATCGATCTCCTCGACACCGTCCGTTTCGAGCTCGCCGAACGCGGGCTGAACCTTTTCCTCTCCGAGGACTATGAGCTCGCCACCAACGGCTCGGTCCTCGACGCGTTCGTAGAGGCCCGCGTCGACGGCCTGCTGTGCCTGGGCACATTGCCGCAGTCCGGGCATCTCAACGCCACCGCAGAGGTGTTGCCCACGGTGGTGGCAGCCGGCCGCGAGCCTGATCTGGCAAACGTCGACATTGTCAGCGGTGACGATCTGGCGGGTGCGGCGTCGGCAGTGGATCACCTTGTCACACTGGGGCATCAACACATTGCGCACCTGGCGGGCACCGGACGCGCCGCAGACCTCCGGGTTGACGGATATCGACGCCGGATGTCCGAACTCGGATTCGAGGATGGCATCCAGGTCGCGATCAGCGATCGGAGCGAAACCGGCGACCGTGCCGCCGCGAATCGGTTACTCGACGCGGCCACGCCGCCGTCGGCGATCATCGCCAACAATGATTACGCGGCGCTCATCGTGATGTCGTGTGCCCGTGAGCGCGGACTGGCGGTGCCCGACGACCTCAGCGTAATCGGCTATGACAACACATCTTTCGCCCGACTCGGCTATATCGGCTTGACCACGGTGGACAACAACTATGCGCAGCTGGGCAAGCTCGCCGTGGAGCGACTCGTCACGCGCATAGCCGAGCCCAACGTGCCTCGAACCGTGACACTGCTTGATCCGACGGTCATCGCACGACGGACGACGGCGGCGCCGGGTGCGCGTGATAGAACTCCAGATGCGCTCGCGCCGCCGCATCCCAGGTGAGTGACCGCGCCAATTCGATGCCGGCGTCGTGACGCCGAGCATCAGGCGTCCGGGCTTCCAGCAGTCGTGCCGCCAGCTCGTCGACGTCGGATGCGTAGGTCACGCTGTCGCCGAACACTTCTCGCAGAATAGGCAGCTCACGAGCGACGACCGGGCGACCTGCCGAAAGCGCTTCCATCGCGGCCAGGCCGAAGCCCTCCTTCGTCGACGGGAAGGCGAACACCTCGCACGCGGCGACCAGCGACGGCAACTCGTCGTCGGGGACAGTACCCAAGACGATCGGGTCAACGCCGAGTTCGGCTGCCACCCGGTCGAATTCGTCCCGATACCCCCGATAGTCGAACAGCGTCTCCCCGCCGGCAAACACCAGCGACAGACCCGGATCCTGTTCGCGCACCGCCGCGAAGGCCGACACGAGATCGATGCTGCCCTTGCGGGGCTCGATACCGCCGACAGCCAGCACATACCGTCCCAGCTGCTGTCCCCAGCGATTCCGTGCATCCGCACCACCGTCCGATGCGGCAGCGGAAAAACGTTCGAAGTCAACCCCATTGGGAATCACTGTCGGCGACAATCCCCACCCGGCGCGCACCTCGTCGGCGACGGCACGTGACACGCAGATCCGGGCATACGGGTTCACGACGGCCTTCTCGTGACACTCCACCAGGATCGGCGTGGTGAACTGATCGAGATGATGGATGGTGCGGATGCATATCCCGACGGCGTTCGCGCTGATGCAGTCCTGGGCATGGACGACGTCGTAGGCGCCGTGGTCTGAGGTGTGGTGGTCGAATGCCGATCGCATCGCGGCGATCGATCGCACGATTCGCTCGGTGACCGACTCGCCGGGCACGTCCGGAAACGGGATCAGGCGTTGTCGCACAGCCGGATCGACGCTGCGAAAGAAGCCTTCGTCGCCGCCGCGAGCCAAGCTCCACACCGTGACGTCGACGCCGAGTCGCGACAAGGCCTCGGCGAGATGCAAGGTGTGCACCACGCCACCGCGGGGCTTGGTGGAGTAGGTCAGCATCGCGACGCGCACCGTCGTCACCCCTTCGGTCCGGCGGGACGTGGACCGTAGATCGCCGGGCGTAGTTCCTCGAGATGGTTGAGAACCCTTCGAGCACGCGATATCTCGGCCTGGACGTCGACCTCGGCTCGCGCCAGACCACCTTTGGATCGGGTGGTGGTCACGATGTCACCGCCCGGACCAACGATCTTCGCCTGACCCAGAAACTGCAACGACCCGGTGATGCCGGTGAGGTTCGACGACACCACGAACACCTGATTCTCCGCGGCCCGCGCGCAGTCATACAGGTCGAACAAGCGTGACTGTCGGTCGGCGGGCAGTCGAGCGGCCCGGTCGGTGACGCTCGCCGGCCACGCCGACAACGCGGCGATGATGTGCGCGCCGTCGAGCGCGAGCGTGCGTGCGGACTCGGGGAAGGTTTTGTCGTAGTCGATGAGCATCCCGATCCGGCCTACCGGAGTGTCGAAGGCGTGAAACGATTCTCCCGCAGCGTAAGCGCGGGATTCGCCGGCCGGCTGATGGACCTTACGGTGCGATCCGAGCACCCCGTCACCGCTGACGCACAGCGCTGCGTTGTAGCGGGTATCCCCGGCGGCCTCGGTGAAGCCGATGCACACGGTCATCGGCCCGGCCGCGGCGGCAATCGCCTTGAGCTCGGGCCCGTCCGGGTCCAGCGCCGGTGGCAGGTCGTCGAGATCGGGCTCGCGGAGATTGCCGATGTATCCGCCGAGTGTGGCGTCGGGAAACACCAGCAGCTCCACCCCGTCGGCGGCCGCTGACTCGATGATCCCGACCGCCTTGGACACACCACGCTCGACGTCGCGTCCGAAGTTGGCGGCCAACGCACCCAACGTCACCGTGCTCATGAGGTCACCGTGGTCATGGCAACAATTCCATCAGGCGGCGCCCAGGCCGGTCACCGTCGACACCACTCCGACGGTGACCAACCCGTCGGGCCAGCGCAGTCGCACACCGGGTTCGGCGATCAGGCGGCCACAGGACGAGGTGGTCGTCAGCCCGGTGCCACCAACCGTCGGCGCCCCGCGGTCAGCCATCAGCATCGCGTAGCCGGGAAAGCAGGTCAGCCATGACCCCATGTCGGCGCCGGCCGGCCGCGGTACAGCTGCCACCTCGAGTTCGGCGCCGGTACCCGATGCCTCGGCGAGCATCCCGAGCGTTCCGACGATGCCCGCCATGCTGACGTCTTTCGCTGCAGCAGGGCGTAATTCGCGGACCAGGCCCACCATCCGGGCCAGCTCGTCGGCCGTGCGGCCGCTGGTGGAATCCCACTGACGACCCTGGTAGCCCGGACGCCACGACCCACTCAGGTCGGCGACGAGCGACACCGTGTCGCCCACCCGGCCGCCGCCGGCGCGGACCGGATCGGCGCTCTGTCCGAGCGCGGTCACCGACAACGCGGCATGCACCCCGACCTGTGTGTGCCCGCCGAGTACCGGTGTGCGCCAGGCCTGCGCGGCCGACGAGATGCCGCGCACGATGCGGCGCAGATGCGAAGTGGTCGGTGCGGCAACCGAATCCAGCAGGCCGACCGGCGTGGCACCCATGGCGGACAGATCGTTGATGTTGACCAGCACCGAACACCACCCGGCCCATTCGGGATCGCGTTCGGCCATCGCCGGAACGATGGCATCGCATGCCGCAACGAGATCGGAATTCGGTACCGGCGCACCATCGTCGCCGCGAAAGCCGATGCCGCCCAGCCCGCCCGGCTGTAATGCGAACGGTTCCAGAACCTCTGCGAGCATCGCCTTGGTGGAGTCCGACGCATACTGGGTGCGACCGATCGGCCACTGCATGAACCGGTGCGCCCGCCCCCGAATCTCCGGTCCCGCACCCCGATCGTGCCAGCCCAGTCCGATGAACAGCGGGCGGAACCGGTCCTGCACAGTGGCATCGAACCGCAACGCGCCCAACGACTCCACGTGCGCACACGCGGCCCGCACCAGTGCCGCGCCGACGCCGGGACCCGCCGAACGGTCGCCGACGACCAGCCTGCTGCCGGCCCACCAACCGATATCTTCAGCGCTGCACGGTGATACGCGGACTCCGCCGATCACCACGCCATCAGCGTTGCGTGCCACCAGCACGGCCGTACGTGGGTCGTCATCGATGTCGTCGCGATCGGTTCCGTCGAACAGCTGCTGCCGATCGACGAATTCCGCATGGCGCAGTGCGTAGTACGCGTCCAGCGAGACCGCGTCGTCGGCGATGGAGACCAAGAAATCCGAGGTCGCGCGCACCCGGGTGCCGGCCAGGATAGACAGGTCGTCGAGCATTGTCATCACCCGCCGAGATTCTGCAGCACGCTGCATGCTCCGCACGCCGCACATCCGGCGCGTTGATCGGCACCTGCCATGTCGATGAGACGAAGGTGATCGGCGACCTCACGCGTGATCTTCTCGACGATCGACGGGTCGGGACCCTCGGCGTCGTCGACGTCCACTGCCAGCGTGCCGCGCATCGGGCGAAACGGTACGACGAACGGGTACACCCCGGCGTCGGCGAGTTCCTTTGCCCCCGCGATCATCTCGTCCGGATTCTCGCCGAGTCCGACGAGCAGATAGGTCGACACCTGGTTGCGGCCGAAGACCCGCACCGCCTCGTGCCACGCCGACCAGTACTCGCTCAGCGGCACCGTCGACTTTCCGGGCATCCAGCGGCGCCGGACCTCGTCGTCAAGTGATTCGACGTGGATACCGATCGCGTCGGCACCGGCATCGCGCAGGTCGGTGATCGTCGACAGATCGGCGGGCGGCTCGCACTGCACCTGGATCGGCAGGTCGGGTACCGCCTGCTTCACCGCACGAACACAGCGCGCCAAATGCCTGGCGCCACGGTCTTTTCCGGCCGACGTGCCGGTGGTCATCACCATCTGCGTGATGCCGTCGAGATCGACAGCCGCACGCGCGACCTCGGCGAGCTGCTCGGGCCGCTTCACCGCGACCGTCGAGCCCGAGCGTAATGACTCCTCGATGGAGCAGAATCGGCATCGATCCGATTCCCGGTACCTGATGCAGGTCTGAACCACGGTGGTGGCCAGCACATCCCGACCGTGCAGCTTGGCGATCTTCTCGTACGAGACGCCGTCGGCGGTGGACAGATCATAGAACCGCGGGCGGTCGATGACGCCGATCTCGAGGCCGGTCTCCTGCCCGTCAAGGAGGACTGTCGATCCGTCGAAGACGAAGGGGCTGTCCGGATTTCGGGGGATGGCCGCGTGCATGCCGTCGACGACGAGATGTCCGTCGTCGGATGGTCCGGCTCCGCCGGTCCGGTGCAGCGGCGGGGTGCCGCGTACGCCGAGCAACGCGAGGTCGACTCTGGTGGACACCGTCATGGGTGACTCCGTTTCGTGCCGTGAACGTCTCAGACGGACACGCGGGACAGGCCGCAGCCTGACAGTTCGCGCCGTCGGATCTTGCCCGCGTCGTTGCGGATGTGCTTGCTGGTGAGGATGATTCGCGTGGGGGCGGCCTGCTCGCCCAGACGCCGGATGAGGTGATCGCGAATCGCCTGCACCGACAGCCGGGAGTACCCGATGTCGACGAGGAGGCTGATCGTGTCATCACCGCCGTCTGCTCGGTCGGTGAAGGCGACGGCGCCACGGACCGGCTTGAGTTCTTCGACTGCCTCTTCCACATCGGCGGGATAGAGCGTCGTGTCGCCGAGCTGGATGATGTCGACGGCGCGGTCGACGACGTAGAGTCGGCCCTCGTTGTCGACGTACCCGAGGTCGCCGAGGGTGTCCCACCCGTCGGCAGTCCGCTGCGAGGGTGCGCCCAGGTAGCGGTAGTAGGGGCGCTCTCCGCGGTGCATCCACACCGTTCCGATCTCTCCGACAACGGCTTCGGTGCCGTCATCGCGTCGAATCGAGATGCTGGTGCCGTCGACGGGGTTTCCGACGGTACCGGGATGGGCCAGCCAGTCCTCACCGCTGACCCAGGTGATTCCGTTGGATTCGGTTCCGGCATAGACCTCCGCGACGCGGTCGGGGGAGAGCCACTCGATCAATGCTCGTTTGTCGGCCGTCGGGCACCGCCCGCCGATGTGCATCACCGACTGCAGTGAACTCATGTCATAGGCGTTGCGGTCGGCGTCGGTGACCCGCACGAGCCGTCGGATCGACGGCGGTGACAACACCGCCCACGTGATGCGATGTTGCGGAACGAGTTCGAGGAACTGTCGCTCATCGAACTCGGCCATGATCACCAGCCGATGGCCGGTCATCAAGCCGCGCAGGGCATACGTGAATCCGGTGGCGTAACACATTGGCGTGCAGACCAGTTGGACGGCATCCTTCGGGATGATCGGCGCCAGCGGCCTTTCCGGGTCGACGCGGGCAGGCGCGGTGGCGGCGACCACCTTGGGAGTGCCGGTGCTGCCGGAGGTGACCGGCGCCTTCCAGCAATCCGCCCACGCATCGGGCACGGGGTCGGTCGATTCCAGTTGCGCCGCAGACTGTTGCACCGTCGGAATCCAGTGGTGCGGCGAGGGAACGCCGAAACACGCGGAAGGCCGGGCGAGCGTCTCGAGCTCTGCGCGCTCGGCCGGATCCATGGCCGGGTCGATCGGCATCGGGGTGGCACCCACCCGCCAGATCGCGACGCTGGCGACGATGAAGGCCGCCGAGTTGGTCAGTGCGAGCTCGACGAGGTCGTTTCGTTGCACCCCTTGGCGCAGCAGCACCCGGGCGAGTTGGGTGGCCCGCCGGTCGAGTTCGGCCGCGGTCGTCGCACCTGCTGCATCGATGATCACGATCTCGTTCGGATCTCGTGCCGCGCGCTCAGCGAATGCCGACGAAATCGATTGCTCTGCCATCGGACCCCCTCTGTGTCACCCGTTGCGGGTTCAGCTGGTGTGCCTCGGCCGCTGCCGCCACCGTCATCATGGTGATCAGTGGCCGGCGGCCAGGCGCAATCCGCGGGAGGTGGACTTCTCGCGGATGACATCAACGATATGCCGGGCATCTCGGTCGAGGCCGAGGAAACGGCCCGATCCCCACGTGTGCATCCACGGAAGACCGACGAAACTGAGCCCAGGGACCGCGGTGACGCCCCGGGTCTGCATCGGACGGCCGGCGCCGTCGAAGGCACTCGCCTCGATCCAGGAGTAATCCGGCCGGTAGCCGATGGACCAGACGATTCCGGTGATGCCCTCGGCATGCAGGTCGAGCGTCTCGGGTTCGACGTCGGGCTGCCACACGGGTTCATAACGTGAGGGTGGGGGCGCGTCGATGCCATTGGCGTCGATATAGGCGTCGATGTCGCTGCAGATCGAGTTGTAGACGGCGTCGGCCTTGTCCAGCGACGACGTCAGCGTCGGCGCGAAATGCAACGTGGTGTCCTTGCCGGCGGTGAGCTGTCCGTATAGGCGCATGCCGTCGAGGGCGAAGTGTCGCAGGTCGATGTCGCGTCCGCCGTCGCGACCGGTGACGTAATGGTTTGTCTTTTCGCGTGCGGCTTTGCCGCCGGGATACTCGCGGGTGGGTGTGTCGTAGAGCCCCATGTCCGACAGCCACGTCATGGCGTCGCGTCCGCGATAGCTGCGGGCGACGCGCGGCGCGTTGCCGACGGCCAGGTGCACCTGACGGCCGGCCAGGTGCAGATCCTCGGCAATCTGGGTTCCCGACTGACCTGATCCGACGACGAGCACCGCGCCCTCGGGCATCTGATCGGGGTTGAAATATTGCTCGGAGTGGATCTGGGTGATCGACGGGTCCAGGCTCGGCGCGAAGGACGGCATCACCGGGATCGGATACCCGCCGGTGGCGATCACCACCTGTTCGCAGATCAGGGTTTCGGTGCGCGCCGGATTGTCGGTCGGCGCGAGCGTGAGTTCGAACCCGCCGTCGTCGATGGGTGCCAGTCCGATGACCGTGGTGTGCTCACGCAGTGGTGGCGTGAAGGTGGCCAGCCACCCGGCGAGCCATTCGACGACCTCGTCCCGGGTCATGAACCCGTCGGGATCGTCACCGGCATAGGCGTATCCGGGAAGCCGGCAGTGCCAGTTCGGCGTGACGAGGGTGAAGTTGTCCCACCGCTTTGTCTCCCATGCATGCATGGGCGTCTGCGATTCGACGACGACGTGGTCGAAACCGGCGTCGGTGAGGTACCAGCTGACCGACAGCCCGGCCTGTCCGCCGCCGACGACGGCGACCGGAATGCGTGTCGTGCGATGATGAGCCGTGGTGCTCATGAGGTCTCCAGAGGTGGGATCATCGACAGCACCCGAACGGTATCTGTCGGATTGAAAGATTGTGCGGCCGAGGCGATATCGGCCGAGGTTGCGGCCGCCGAGGTGCACGCGAAACCGTACTTCGCGCGGACCCGTTCGGCCGCTTCGGTGAGGGCGGTGGTGCATCGGTCGTTGAAATCCGCGACGGTATAGGACGCGCCGACGTCGAGGTGGTCGTGCATCACCAGGCTCGGCGAGTAGCAGTCCTGGATTGTGCCGTCGGGCCATCGGACGCGAAAGGTCATCTCAGGCATGGGCCAGTCCTCGCCAGGCCGAGCTACCGGTGACGTCGGGTTCGGTCAACGGCCCGTAGACGTCGGGCCGACGGTCGCGCAGGTGGAACATTCCGGCTCGCATCGCGGTGAAGGTGCCGGCGATGTCCACCTCGGCCACCGCCAGTCCGCTGTCGAGAAGCGTTGTGGCAAGCACGTTTCCGCCCGGATCGACGATCTTCGCGTTCCCCACGTAGCGTAGCGAGCCGAAGGTCCCGCTCTGATTCGACGCCACCCAGAAGACCTGATTGTCCAACGCCCGCGCGACGTCGAAGGTGTTGAACCGGTAGGTCCACCGGTCGTCCTGCAGGTTCTCCGCGGTGGCCGTCCGGGCGGCCGGCCACGCGGACAGACTCGCGATGATCTCCGCGCCGCCGAGTGCCATGATCCGTGCGGCCTCGGGAAACGCTTTGTCGTAACAGATCTGGAGTCCGACGCGCCCGACCGGTGTGTCGAAGACGCCGTACTCCGAACCGGCCGAGTACGACATGTTCTCGCCCAGCGGTTGATGAACCTTGCGGTAGCTGCCGTAGATCCGGGTGCCGTCGAGGACCGCTGCGGCGTTGTACCGGGTCTCGCCGTCGTCGGCCAGTTCGCAGAACCCGATCGCGATCACCATGTCGCCGACGAGTGACTGCACGTGCTCGATCTCCGGCCCGTCGAGCCGAATAGCTGGTGGCAGAGAGCGATTCGTGGTCTTCACGGTGTCACCGTGGTTGCCCAGTGACGACAGGTATCCACCGATCGCCGCTTCCGGGAAGACCAGGAAGTCGACGCCGCGCCGGCGCGCGAGGGCAACGTAGTCGGCAATGACCTGATAGTTCTGTTCGAGGTCGCGGGTGAAGTTCGCCGCGACCGATCCGATGGTCGTGGTCATGGATTTCCCTTGAAAGGTGTTGTGGTGGACAGCTTCTCAGACCATGTACGTCGAGTTGATGATGGCGCCCTTGCGTGCGTAGTGGATGATCGCGTCCTGGACGTCGAGCGGATGCGCCGGGATCACACCTTCGATGAGGTCTTCTTCGCGTCCACCGTGCAGGGCCAGGCCGAACCGGCAGCAGAAGACGGTGCCGCCTTCGGAGATGAAGGTGGCAAGCGAATCGTTGATGTTCTGCTCACCGGGGAAGCCGGAGTCGCCGGTCGTCGGAAAGCCGCGGGTGGCAAGGCAATTGATGGCACCGGGGCCGTAGAAGTAGATCGCCGACTCGAATCCCTTGCGCAGCGCGCGGGTCGCCTGTAGGACGGCCACGAAGGAGACCGATGACTCATGCGCGATGCCGTGCACCAGGGTGAAGTAGGTTTCGCCGTCCTCGGCCTGATAGTCGGGGAAGATCTTGGTTCCGCCGTAGATGCTGGTGCCCTTGGGCAGTGCGGGATGCGGGATTTCGGCGAGCGAGGTGGCGATGTTGGACATGATGGCGTCGTCAAAGCTGGGCATCAAAGCTCCTGGAATGGTGGCTGCCCACACAGCGGTGTGGAGCGAACGGGTGTGGCGTGAAGTGAGGGCGACGCTGCCCGGAGATCGGAAACGTCGAAGGCGTTCCGGTGTAGCGCTTGGCTACAGGTAAGAGTTCACGCCCGAACTATTGCATCGTGGTTACCGACGGAATAATTGACCGACGGAATCGCGTAACACGGCGCGCGATCAGTCGCCGGGATGGAGGTTCGTGGCGGCCGGGTTGGGGGTGTACCAGGAACCGCTGGACAGATCAGCGATCCAGGTGGTGTTGCGACCGGACTCCTTGGCGTGGAACAACGCGAAGTCGGCGGTTCCGATCATCTTGGCGAGCAACTCGCGATTGGATTCCGGCGTCGCGCGGGAGCCCTGATGGTTCACCACGGCCGCGCCGATGCTGAAGGTGACGCCGCCGCCCTCGTGCAGGCCCTGCGCACGTTCGCGGATTCCCTCGGTCAGCTCCATGATCGTGAAGAGCTCACCGACGGTGGCGACGGCGAACTCGTCACCACCCACCCGGGCCACCACCGCGGACGGTCCGGCCACCTCAACCAGGGCCATCGCGGCGCGGGCGAGAACCACGTCGCCGACGGCGTGCCCGTATTCGTCGTTGAGTTCCTTGTAGTGGTCGAGATCGACAAGGATGATCGCGATGGGCGCGGTGGCGGTCATCAGCTGATCGGTGGTCCAGTGGATGAAACCGCGTCGGTTCAAGGTCCCGGTCAACGAGTCGGTATTGGCCAGCCGGTGCTGAGTGGCCAACGATTCCTGTACGTCGGTCATGTATCCCCGCAGCATCGCCACGAGACCGTTGGCACCGATCAGCACGGCGATGGTCAATGCGATGACGCCGGTGGTGTCGTTGCCGGAGTTGAGCGCGATGATCGCGAGTATCGCGATCACCAGGTTCACGTACAGCAGATGCAGTCGCACGACCACATCGGTCGCGAAATGTGCGACGTAGGTGCCTGCGAAACAGAACATGAAACCGCCGACCAACGCTGCGAGGGGCTTCGCCGCGCACGCCAGGACCAACGTGAGTGAGAGGTCGCCGTACAGGACCAGCCCGGCGCTGAGATCTCTGCCGCGATTCTTCACCGACCAGGGAATGGTGTTCAAGCTCGTCGTGAAAACGATGTAGGCGGCCGGGACGGTGGTGGCCGCGACGACGATCATCAGCGTCATCCTGACCGTGGAACCGTTTCCGCCATAGGGCGAGAACGCGAAAATCACGGTGGCCACTCCGAAGAGGAGCAGTAGCAAGGCGATGTTGTAGCGCAAAAGGTGCTCGCGCACACCAACTTGCGTGAGGACTTGCAGCGCGGACTTCTCAGTGATCCGCGCTGTGTAGTTCTCTGACTGCTGGTCTGTCGACCACGTCTGATGAGTTCGCGTCAACGTCGACTACCGACCAATTCCCCCGTACATGGCTACTCCCTGACCGCGAGAAGTCTAGTCAGGGTGCAACGTCTGTTTCACTATTGCAGGTCAATGCCATCCAATCAATCGACACTGACACATTCGAAGACATTCAGTACGTGTAGAAGCCGCGTCCGCTCTTCTTGCCGAGGTATCCCGCGTCGACCATCCGACGCAGCAGCGGCGGCGGTGAGAATCGCGGTTCGGCGAACTCGTCGTACAGCGACTGCGCGGCCGCGAGCGTGATGTCGAGTCCGATGGTGTCGATGAGCGTCAACGGTCCCATCGGGTAGCCGCAGCCGCCCTTCATGGCGGTGTCGATGTCCTCGGCGGTGGCGTACTTGGAATCGAACATGTCGATCGCCTGGCAGAGGTAGGGGATGAGCAGCGCGTTGACGATGAAGCCGGATCGGTCGCCGGCGCGCACGGGATTCTTGCCGAGCGTGTCGCCGACGAAGGAGACGACGGCGTCGGTGGTCTGCTCCGAGGTCACCAGGGTCGAGATGATCTCCACCAGCGGCATCACCGGCACGGGATTGAAGAAGTGCACACCCACGACGCGCTCGGGGTGCTTGGTCGCCGCGGCGATCTTGATCACCGGGATCGACGACGTGTTGGTCGCCAGAATGGTGTCCGACCCGGTTACCTCGTCGAGTCGCGCGAAGATCTGCTTCTTGAGCTCCTCGATCTCCGGGGCCGCCTCGATCACCAGTTCGCGGTCGCTGAGCAGGGCATAGTCGACAGTGACCCGCAGACGCGACAACGCGGCATCGGCTTCATCCTGGGTGATCTTGTTGCGAGCGGCCGCGCGAGACAATGACGACGCCACACGCTCGTGAGCCGCGTCGACGAACTCCGGCTTCGCTTCGACGATGATGACGTCGCAACCGGCTTTGGCGCAGACCTCAGCGATCCCCGCGCCCATGGTTCCGCCACCGATGACACCGATTTTCTGCACTGGTATTACCTCCCACTTGTCGCTACCCAACGTAGTACTTGCGTTCGGGCGACGGCGCGTCGGAGGGGAGTGTCGGCTCGTGTCGGGTCTGCTTCAGCTCGCGTCGGAGCTTTCGGAGACCAGCGAGTCGCCGGGCGTCGAGGCGCGTAGGGCCGCAGTATTCACGATCGTCAGGACCCGATGGAGCTCCTCAAGGGTGGCGAGGTTCACGCCCAGTGCCTTGACCACCGCGGGCGGGATCCGCAGTGCCTGTTCTCGGAGGGCCAGGCCCTGTTCGGTCAGGTCGACGAACATCCGGCGCTCGTCGAGGCGATCACGGCGTCGGATCACGTAGCCGAGCGCTTCCAGGCGCTTCAGCAGCGGGGACAGGGTGGCCGAATCCAGTTGCAGGGCCACGCCGATGTCTTTCACCGCCCGCGGAGACTGCTCCCAGAGCGCCAGCATCACGAGATACTGAGGGTGGGTGAGGTTCATCGGCTCGAGGAGCGGACGATAGATGGCCAGTACCGAGCGGTTCGCCACGGCGAGCGCGAAGCACACCTGCCTGTCCAATGCCAGCATGTCCCCGGGGGATGCCTCGCCGGGTGATCCCTGACTGGGTGATTCCCGACTGGGTGATTCCTGATTGGGTGATTCCTGATTGGGCGCTGGTGCCGACGTCGTGTCTGATCCCACACCAGCGACGATAGCGCACGATTAGTTCGTGTGCTACCAATTAAGCAGAAGGCGAGGTCGTCAAATCCCTCGCGAGTGTGATCAGGTGGGTAAATGATGAGCAGCAAGGACGCGACCAAGCCCGGCGGATGGCAATACGTGCGCTACGCCTACGGCGCCAGGCTCCCGGATTCGATGAAGGAGTGGGTGCTCAACGACCTCGCCGGACCGGGCGCGGCGTTTCGCATGGTGGCCCGCTGGGCGGTGCCGTGCATCATCATCCTGATTCCGCTGCTGTTCTTCCCGGCGGACTGGTTGGTGCGTGCCAACATGACCATCCCGATCCTCATCCCGTACATCTTCTTCTCCATCGCGCTGAACAAGGTCTACCGCCGCCATCGTCTGGCGCAGCACGATCTCGATCCCGAGTTGGTGTCCAAGCGGCAGCGCGAGAAGGATGCCGACCTCTACGACGAGTACCACCGCAAGTATCGCGGCAGCGCGAGGTAACCACCGGCATTTAATTCATCAACTGTTGACCTTGTGCGTCAACGGTTCTAGGGTTGCACCATGCGGGCAATGATCGTCAAGGAGTTCCGGGAACTGCGGCGCGATCGCCGCACATTGGGTCTGCTGGTGGCACTTCCCTTGCTGCTGCTGGTCATCTTCGGTTATGCGGCAAACTTTTACGTCGATTCCGTGGACACTGCGGTCGTCGGTCCGCAGGCCAAACAGGTGGCCGCGCAATTGCCGTCGTACTTCCACGTGACCGAGGTCGACGTCGATGCCGAACGCGGCGAGGCCGAGCAGATGCTGCGGGACCGCACGGCGGGCGCGGTATTCGTCACCGGGTCGGTGCCACCGGTCGTGCTGGTCGATGGTTCCAATCTCTTTGCGGCACAGTCGACGATGGCCATCCTGAACAAGGCGGGCACCACCGTGGCCCCGGAGGTGATGTTCAATCCGGAGCTGAAGACGTCGTGGGTGATGGTGCCGGCGATCATCGGCCTGATTCTCACCTTCATCGGCACCATCATCACCAGTATCGGGCTGGTCCGCGAGCGTGAGGCGGGTACGCTCGAGCAACTCGCGGTGATGCCGATTCGCCCGAGTCAGGTGATTCTCGGCAAGATCGCGCCCTACTTTCTGCTCGCCTCGATTGACATGATCGTGGTCACCGTTCTGGGTATGCTGCTTTTCGGTGTGCCGTTCAACGGCAATGTTGGGGTCTTCGCGCTCGGTGCCGCGCTGTTCCTGTTCACCGTGCTCGGTATCGGGGTCTTCATCTCGACGATCTCGCAGACGGTCGGGCAGGCCATCCAGACCGCTTTCTTCTTCCTGATGCCGCAGATTCTGTTGTCCGGCATGATTTTTCCGCTCGACGCGATGGCTGCCGGAGTGCGTTGGATCGGCTACCTGTTGCCGCTGACCTACTTCACCATGATTTCGCAGGGAGTGATGCTGCGAGGTGCGTCCATCTCCTCGCTCTGGCTGCCACTGACCGTCCTCGCGGTGCTGGCCGTCGTCGTATTCACCGGCGCCACACTGCGTTTCCGTCGTGACCTGGCGCCGGATTCCGCTCGTCGCCGGCACGACGCTGTCGATGCCGAAGTCGCGTCATGACCATCGGTGTGCGAAACGTACGGGTCGGGTTCGGCGACACCATCGCTCTCGACGACGTCACGGTGGCGGTTCCGGCGCGCTCGGTGGTCGCCGTGGTCGGGGGTGACGGGGCGGGCAAATCCACTCTGCTGCGGGTACTCGCTCGCGAAATCGCGGTCACCTCAGGCGATGTGACCGCGCCGGGTAAGTCCGAGATCGGCTATCTGCCGGCCGGTCCCGGCAGTTGGGGAGCGCTCTCGGTCCGGCAGAACCTCGACTTCGTCGCCGGAATCCATGGACTGGATCGTGCCGCCACCGCACAGCGACGCGAGGAGATGATCGACCGCGCCGGACTCCGGACGGCGGCCGACCGACCGGCCTCGGCACTGTCCGGGGGAATGCGACGCAAACTCGGCGCGGCCATGGCCATGATCCATCGGCCGCAACTGCTTCTGCTCGACGAGCCGAGCACCGGAGTGGATCCGGTCAGCCGAATTGATTTGTGGCGCCTGATCTCCGAATGCGCGGCCGCAGGAACCGCGGTGTTGATGTCCACCACGTACCTCGATGAGGCCGAACGCGCGGCCCACTTGGTGGTTCTCGAACGCGGCAGTGTCCTCACCGCCGGATCCTTCGACGACGTGCGGTCCCGATTCGCCGGCACGATCACGGTGTCGGAGCATCCGGTCCGCCCCGAATGGTCGTGGCGCCGTGGACGGCAACGGCACGAGTACTGGCCGGCCGGCAAGGTTCCCGACGGCATCCCTCCGGACGGCACTGCTGCGATACAACCCGATCTGGAGGACATCGTGATCGCGCTGTCGTTGGAACACGAACGGGCACAACAGCGGGTCGGACGATGATCGCGGCCCATGCGGTCACCCGACGATTCGGTGACTTCACCGCCGTCGACGAGGTGACCATCGAGGTGGGTGCCGGTGAGGTTGTGGGCCTGTTGGGTGCCAACGGCGCCGGCAAGACCACGCTGATCCGCATGCTCCTCGGCCTGCTCGCCCCGACGACCGGCGACGTGACGTTGTTCTCCGGCCCACCCGACCGTCTCACCCGAGCACGTCTGGGATATGTTCCGCAAAACCTCGGGCTCTACCGTGACCTGACCGTCGAGGAGAACCTCGCATTCAGCGCGAGCGTCTACGGTAGCGCGATCCCCGCGGTACCCGAAGATCTTGCGTCGCATGCGGACTCACTTGTCGGGAAGTTGCCACTCGGAGCGCAGCGGCGGGTGGCATTTCTCGTCGCGCTCGCGCACCAACCCGAGGCGCTCGTGCTCGACGAACCGACGTCGGGTGTCGATCCACTGTCTCGAGCGCGACTGTGGGACACCATCCGGGAGCAGGCCGAACGTGGGGTGGGTGTACTGGTGACCACCCACTACATGGAAGAAGCCCAGCAGTGTGATCGGCTACTTCTCATGTCCGGGGGACGCCTGGTGGTACAGGGCAGTGAAGCCGACATCATCGGCGACACCACCGCTGTCGCGGTGCGCGCTCCTGACTGGGCCGCCGCTTTTGCCGCGCTCAACTCCGCGGGAATGCCGGTCATCTTGTCCGGCACGGATATTCGTGTCGCCGATACCGATCCGGCCGCCTTACGCGCAGTGCTGTCGGCGGCACGGATCGACGCCGATCTCGCGTCCGTGCCCGCCACCATCTCCGAGCGGATGCTGGTGCTGGCCCGCGGGGCGGTGGCGACGTGACCGGTGGCGACATGGGTGCCCCACGTCGGCGTGGACGTCCGGCGGGTGCGCAGACCGGAGCCGACAACAGCGCGGTGATCGTCGATGCTGCGCGAGAGCTGCTCGCGCAGAACGGTTTCGAGAAGACGACGATGCGCGCGGTCGCGGCCCGCGCAGGCGTCGATCCGGCGTTGATCCATCACTACTTCCAGAACAAGGATCGGCTGGTGTGGGAGGCCCTGCGTCCGGACCTCGATCCCGTCGAGATCTTCGCCGGACTGCACGACGCGCCGTCGGTGGGAACCGAGTTCCTCCGGCGTGCGCTGCGGGTGTGGGAATCCGACACCGCTCGCCTCGAGCGAGGCGTGGCGGTGATCCGGGTCGCGATGACCCGCGACGACATCGCCGAGGCGTTGCGAACCTTTCAGTTCGGCATGGTCGAGTCGGCGTTGGGATCCCTCATACCGCCCGACGACCGCGACCGTCGGATCGCGTTGATCGTGAGCCAGATGCTCGGACTGATGGTCATGCGCTACGTCCTGAGCCAACCCGACATCACGTCGGCGTCGATCGACGAGCTGGCGGCAGACCTCGGCCCCGTCATCGACCTTCTCGTGGCAGGGCGTTAGATATCACCTATGACGGGGAACGGCGGTGTGAACGAACCGTCGGCCACCTCGCGCAGCGGTCTGGTCTACGGGTTCCTCGCCTACCTGTTGTGGGGATTCTTTCCGCTCTATTGGCCGCTGCTGGAACCGGCGTCGCCGTGGGAGATCCTGGCGCACCGCATCGTGTGGTCGTTGGTGTTCTGCCTCGGACTGCTCGCGGTGACCCGCACATGGCGGTCCTATGCGCTGATCTTCTCCAGGCCTCGACAGCTGATGCTGTTGGCCGCGGCGTCGGTGGTGATCACTCTCAACTGGGGCGGCTTCATCTGGGCGGTCAACAACGGGCACGTCGTCGAAACGTCGTTGGGCTACTTCATCAATCCGCTGGTGACCGTTCTCCTGGGTGTCGTGGTGCTCGGCGAGCGGTTACGGCCCATGCAGTGGACGGCCGTCGCGCTGGGCGCGGTCGCCGTGCTGGTGCTCAGCGTCGACAACGGCGGACCCCCGTGGGTCGCGCTGCTGCTCGCATTCAGTTTCGCCACATACGGATTCATCAAGAAGCGCGTCAACCTGGGCACCGTTGAGGCGTTGTCGGTGGAGACCACGATCCTGACCCCGTTCGCGCTGGCGTACCTGGTCTTCCTTCAGCTGACCGGCTCGCTCGCCTTCGGCCACCACGGGGCGGTCAACACCGCGCTGCTCATCGGTACCGGCGTGGTCACCGCGATCCCGCTGCTGCTGTTCGGAGCGGCGGCGACCCGACTGTCGTTGACGACGATCGGATTGCTGCAGTACCTGGTCCCGGTCATCCAGTTCATCTTGGGTCTGACGGTCTTCGGTGAGCAGATGGGTGCGGCGCGATGGATCGGTTTCACGCTGGTCTGGTGTGCGCTGACCATCTTCACCGTCGACGGATTACGTTCTCGCCGAACCGAAGTCGTCGTCGATCAGGTGCCCTGACGCTCGTCGTCGGGTGGCTCTTCCAGGCCTCCGCGAGCTCGTCGTTCGTTACGACGTTTCATATCAGTAGACAAAGTGTCACACGCTGAAATAGCTCTGTCACGAAGCGGAAACATACTGGGGGTCTCATTAGAGGGAACAAAGTTTCCTATCGTTATTCACCCTTACGACACCCACGAATGCGGCCCTGGCCGGCCGTTTTCGTCCGTCGAGCACAGTATGGAGGAGATCCGCATGACCGTCGACAGCACCACCGCTCTTGAGTTCCGGGTCACATCAGGCGCCTGGACCAACCTGCCCAAGATGCCCGACGAGGAGTACCCCGGCACCCAGGGCTTCATCGGCGACGTCTACGAGAACCCCGACGACAGCGTCATGTGCAGCGGCTACTTCGAACTGCGCCACACCGACGCGCCGCTGTACTACGAGTACGAATACGACGAGATGAAGGTCGTTCTCGAGGGCGAGTTCCTGTTGGAGAACAAGGAGACCGGCCAGACGTTGGTCGCCAAGGCCAAGGATGCGATCTTCTTCCCCAAGGGCTCCAAGATCTACTTCAGCACCCCGAGCTACGCGCTGGCCTTCTACGCAGGCCACCGCGACGCGACCCTGCTCTGACGCCGATGTCGCAGATCGCTTACTCGAGTGTTCCGGCGTGGGCCCGCCCGGACTCGGATGATGCTGGGCAGCAGGGGTGCCCAGCATCACCTGACCTGACGGGATCGTCGTACCTGCTCGTCGGCGTCGGTGACGCCGGACGGGCGGCCACTGCCGAACTACGTGGTCGCCTGCCCGACGTTCCGGTCACCGTCGTGATCGCCGACGACGCCGAATCCGCGCTCTCCGCAACGCAATCGGCCATTGCCGAGTCGACAGTGGGTGTCCGAGTGGCGATCTGCGGCCCGGTGGGCGCATGCCTGCGGCTGCGAGGGGTGGCGGTGGCGGCCGGACTCGAAGACGACGAGATCACCGTGACCCCCTGCGGCACCGCCGATATCGACGTGTTCTGTTCCCATTGCGGAGCGGTGACGTCGGCGGTCGCCGCGATCGACGACGTGGTGACCTGTACCGGATGTGCACGCAATCTGCTCGTCTACCACCATGTCTCGCGGCGAACCGGGCACTACCTGGGATTCATGGTCGACGCCGAGACATCGAACCCGAGCATCGTCGCGACAAGTGGAAGGCAGTGAGATGACCACCGTTGACCTGGGCAGCGCCGACCTCCAGGCCACATCGGCGCAGAGCACATCGGCGCCGGGCACGAAGGCTCCGGGCGCGGCGCTGCTCGAGTGCGAAGTCGTCGGCATCTCCCAATCCGCGCCGGCCATCAAGTCATTCACCATCGCCGCATCCAAGGGTGCCGAACTGCCCGGCTACGTCGCGGGCAGTCATCTGGTGGTACACACTGCGGCAGGTGCGAACGCCTACAGCCTGACCGGCGACGGACTGCGCCCCACCGAGTACACCTTCTCGGTGCTGCGGGTCGCCGACGGTCATGGCGGCTCCACCTGGTTGCACGACTCGGTAGTGGTCGGCGACATTCTGCGTATCCAGCCGCCGCGCAGCGCATTCGCGCCGATCGCCCGCGCCACCAAACATCTCCTCGTCGCAGGCGGGATCGGGGTCACCCCGATGGTCTCGCACCTGCGAGCCGCACAGCGATGGGGCCGAAATGTTCAGGTGCTGTACGCCTTTCGGGACGGTCACGGCGCGCATATCGACGACATCGTCGCACTTGCGGGCCGAGCGGCCGAACTCTACACCGATCGGTCGTCGTTCCTCGAGCGATTGTCGGGCGAACTGCGCACCCAGCCGGTCGGCACCCACCTCTACGTGTGCGGACCGGCCGCGATGATCGACGCCGTCGTCGACGCGGCACATGCCGCTGGATGGCCAGAGTCGCGAATTCACTTCGAACGCTTCGGTATCGACGCCCTCGACGCGGGTGATCCGTTCCGCGCGGAACTGACCGAGTCCGGTACCAGCATCGAGGTCGCGTCGGGCGTCAGCCTCCTCGAAGCACTGGAGGCCACCGGCATCGACGTCCCCAACCTGTGCCGTCAAGGGGTCTGCGGCGAATGCCGACTCCCGGTGTCCGGCGGCAGCCCGCTGCACCGCGACATGTTCCTCACCGACGACGAGAAGGCGAGCGGCGACGCGATCATGCCGTGCGTCTCCCGTGCCTGCGCCGGTGCCACTCTCGAACTGCCCTTGTGAACCGACTGGAGTCAACCGTGACCACGCTCGAAACACCCAGCGTCACCCGGTCATACGTGCCGGGTTTCCCGTTTCCGTTCGTCGACGACCACTACCGGTACAGCACCAACGTCGAGCCCGCCGACCATTCGGTGACCACCGCGGGCGGGCAATGGGGCGACTCGGTGGTCGTTGTCGACGATGACTACCGGCACGAACTCGACGAGCGGGCAAGCATTCTCGAGGCGGATCCATCGCGGTACGCCGTGCTACCGCATATGCAGCCCGCCGCGTGGGACGCCATGCTCACCCTGATGCGTGAACTGGCCGCGGCGTATCCCGCGACCATGCGGTTGACCGCGCTCGACGATGACCGCTGGCGCTGGGAGAACGATCTGCTCTGCGAGCGCCTGGAATTCCGCTACGGCGACGTCACCACGCTGCCCGCGGAGCCGTTGCGCTACATCGGAACTCAGGTGCAGGAAGACATCGCGCTGCTCGACCAGCGCGCCGGCGAACTCTTCGTCGACGGGGGACTGATCTCCTTTGCCGCCGACTGGAGCTTCGGCTTCGACGTCGGCATGAGCTTCCTGGAGATCCACGGGCCGGTGCCCCGGGTCCGCAAAGAAGGCGTGATCACCCGCGCCCACGAATTCATCAAACGACTGCAACCGCACGCACCGTACCGACGCACCAACTGGACGATGACCATCGGGCGTCGACTCGACGTCTCCACCGAGCGGTACCCCGACTGGGGCCCGGACCGGGAGATGATCCAGCACGTCGACGACGAGACCTTCGGCCGACTGGTCCACCTACGCGTCGAGGTTCAGCACCTCATCCGGCTGCCCGAATCCGGCGCCATCATGTTCCTGATCCGCACCTACATGCTGCCGTTCGAACAGCTCGCCGGCGTCGATGCCTGGCGCACCCGGACCGCCGAGGTGCTCGCCGAATTGCCCGACGACATGGCCGATTACAAGGGCATCATCAAGTACCGCAGCCGGGCCGCGCAGTGGTTGACCGACCATGCAGCGCTGAACGACCATCTGGGGCTGGATGAGCATGCGCCTCAAACGGCTGTGGCCGAGGTCGAGGCCGAACGCAACGGGATGCCCGTGTGGCCGTCGACTCCGCCGGCGGTCGACGTCGATGCCCGCGCCTTTCTGATCATCGCCATCGGCGGTGACCCGCAGACCGCACACGTGTCCCGAACGTGGGTGGGCACCGCGGAGACCGTTGGTCCCACCCGACTGCTGGTGCTCGACGCACTCGATGTCGATCACGATCGGGCCGCGCTGGAGCAAGCGCTGGGGGAGACCTCGGTCGGGAGCCGGATCATGGTGGTGGGCAGTCAGTTCGACGTTCTCACCGCGCTGTCGATGGCTCGCGCACAGGGCGCCATCGCGTCCGAACTGGCAGCCTTCGTGACCAGCACCGCAGACCTCGGCGTCTACTGCGCGCACTGCGCGAACACCTCTCGCGTCACCGCGGCGGTCGGAGACGTAGTCAGCTGCCCTGGTTGCGCGCGCTCCATCGAGATCCACGAACACCATTCAGCAAGCCGCGGAAGCTTTCTCGCATCCGCATCCGACGCGCGGGAGCTCTCATGACCGTCACCGCACCACCGCACGCGCATCTGCACCCCACCTACCAGACGGCCACCCGCACCATGCGGGTCGTCGAGGTGACGCCGCTGACCGGGCAGATCACGCACTTCCGGTTCGCACCCGACGTCGACGCCGCATCGCTGCTCACGCCGTTTCAGCCGGGCAGTCACCTGATCGTCACCGCCGGCGACCATCGCAACGCCTACTCACTCGTCGACGACGGCATGTACCCGACGTCGTACGGCATCTCGGTCCTGCGCCGCGGCGAAGGTGGCGGCTCGGACTGGTTGCACGACAACCTCGTCGAAGGTTCTGAAGTCGAAATCGAGGGCCCGCGTTCGATGTTCGCGCCGGTCTCCGATCAGCGTCACGCAGTGCTGATCGCCGGTGGCATCGGTGTCACACCGGTCCTGTCGCATGCTCGTGCCGCGGTGCGCGACGGGCGCAGCGCCGAGATCATCTACTCGTATCGTCCGGGCCACGCCGCCCACCTCGACGACCTGCGGTCACTGGCCGAGCATCCGGGCGTCACGCTGCACGAGGCCACCGGAGTCGACGAGACCATCGCGCTGCTGACTGAGCGTCTCGCGGTCCAGCCGCTCGGCACGCACGCCTATGCGTGCGGGCCGGCCCCGCTGCTCGAGACCTATCAGCAGATCACCGCCACCTGCGGGTGGCCCAGCGCCCGAGTACATCTCGAGCGATTCGCCGCGCCCGAACAAGACCCGGGCGATCCGTTCAGCGCCACCCTCGGCACCGATGGCGCGGTCATCGACGTGCCTGCGGGTGTTTCGCTGCTGCAGCGACTCCTCGATCACGGAGTGGCCGTGCCCAACCTCTGCCGCCAAGGTGTCTGTGGCGAGTGCCGCATCCCGGTCCGCGCGGGCACCATCACCCACCGCGACTTCGTGCTCTCCGACGAGGAGAAGGCAGCCGGTGACAGCATGCTGTGCTGCGTCTCCCGCGGCACCGATCTCCAACTCGACCTCTGACACCCTCAACCGAAGACGGGGAAACCGATGACACTCGCATCCGCACCGATACCCGGTCAGCTGACTCCGGCCGCGGCAGCGTATCTCGCACAGCCGGTGAATCACCTGGCGAATCTGCCATGGCCGTTTCCTGATGAGGCCGACGAGTTCCACTACACCGTCAACGTCGAGCCCGCTCGGGTGCCGCACGCGACCCGCGGCGGCGAGTGGGGCAGGCACCTGGTCGATCTCGGCGGTGCCGAGTACCCGGCGATCATGGCCGAACGTCGACGCATCCTCGACGAGGACCCGACGCGGGTGCGCATCATGGGCGGCATGGAACCGGCCTGCTGGGACCTGCTGCTCTACTATCTGCGCGATCTGTCGTTGTCCTACCCCGATGTCATGCACCTCACTGATCTCGGCGGCCGGGAATTCCACTGGCGCAACGACCTTCTCGGCACCGACGCCACTTTCGTGCTCGGCGATGCCACCTCGCTGCCGAACGGTCCGATGGACTTCCTGGCGCGTGAGGTCCCCGACGACCTGCTGCTCGTCGTCGAACGCGACGGCCGCCTCTACTTCGACGCCGGGATCGTCACCTTCGCCGCGGCGTGGTCAGTGGCCTTCGACGTCGGCATGGATATGTATGAAATCCATGCTCCGGTACCGGGTCTCATCCGCGATGGCATCGTCGCCCGCGCCGAACAGTTCCTACGTCGGGTACCCGCCGATCAGGTCTACCGCCGGGTGAATTGGACACTGTCGGCCAGCGATTCGCACAAACTCGACGTCAGCCTCGAACAGCTGCCGGAGTGGGGCCTCGATGTGCCGCGGATGGTGGCCGACAAGGACTTCGGACGAGCCAGGTTGCGTATCGAACTCGAGCACTTCGTGCGGTTGCCGATGTCGGGGGCGGTGACCTTCAACATCCGCACCTTCATGGCCAGCCTCGACGAGATCCGCGCCATCGGCGAGTGGGCCCGACAGTTGGCCACCGTGATCGAGACCCTCGATCCCGCCATCGCCGCCTACAAGGGATTCCTCGACTATCGCGACGACGTCGTCGCCTACCTCCGCGCTCAATGACGAGCACCATCCACTGCCATCCGGCCTGACCCGAAACATTCACCACCACAATCAGATCAAGCGAAAGACAGATCACTATGGAACCAGTACTCGCCACCAACGCCGATTTGGCGTGGATGCTCGCGGCATTCGTCTTCGTGCTGCTCATGTTTCCCGGCCTGGCCCTCTACTACGGCGGCATGGTCGGCTCGCGCAACATCCTGAACATGATGACCATGGTGATGGCGACCCTCGGCATCACCTGCGTGCTCTATGTGCTCTACGGCCACGGTCTGGTGCTCGGCCCGTCGGTGAAGGGCTGGGGTGTCATCGGGAATCCGATGGACTACATCGGGCTCGGATCGCATCTCACCGATGACAAATCCGGCGGTGTCCAAGTGGTGTACCTGGCCGCGTGGATGATCCTGTTCGCCGGCCTGACCGTCGGCATCGTCGCCAGCGGTGCGGCCGGGCGAATGAAGTTCAGCGCGTGGCTGATCTTCACCCCGATCTGGTTGACCCTGGTGTATTTCCCGGTGGCGCACTGGGTTTTCGCCGCCGACGGTGACGGGTTCTCCGGTGGCTTCCTGCTGAACAAGATCGGTGTACACGACTACGCAGGTGGTACCGCGGTGCACATGAACTCCGGAGTCGCGGCGCTGGCACTTGCCTTGGTGCTCGGTGCGCGTCGTCGAAAGATGGAGCGGCCCAACAATGTTCCGCTCGCCCTGCTCGGTGGTGGCATCCTGTGGTTCGGGTGGATCGGCTTCAACGGCAGCTGTGCCCTCGGCGCCAACTTCTTGGCGCAGTACGTGGTGCTCAACACGCTGCTCGCCGGTGGCGCCGGAATGATCGGATTCTGTGTCATCGAGCGCTGGCGCGAAGGCCATGTCACCTCGCTGGGCATGATGACCGGCGCCATCGCCGGCCTCGTCGGAATCACCCCGTCGGCCAACACGATGACGCCCCTCGGTGCGCTCGGCGTAGGCATCATCGCCAGTGGCGCAGTGGCATTCCTGCTCAGCTTCAAGTCCAAGATGAAGGTCGACGACACGCTCGACGCGTTCGTGGTGCACGGCATGGGCGGCATCGTCGGCACCCTGTGCATCGTGTTGTTCGCCTCCGACGCGGCACCGGCCGGCATCCAGGGCATCCTGCTCGGCGGCGACTTCGACATCGTCTGGCGAGAGCTGGCGGGCATCGTCATCACCTGCACCTTCTCGTTCGTGATGACCTGGCTGATCGCGAAGGCGCTCGACAAGACCATCGGCCTGCGGGTCGACGAGGAGACCGAGGTGACCGGGCTGGATTCGACGATCCATGCCGAGACCGCCTACGAGATCCCGGCGGCCGGCGTCGGGCACGCACAGGGTCTGTCGACGACGATGATCTCGCGACTCGACGACGCCAGTGTTGCTGACGCGGAGACGATTTCGGCGCGCTGACACACAATTATCACCATGAGCACGAAGGAGACCCGGGGGAGCAGCGCTTCCCCGGGTCTCTGCTTTCCGCCGGCCGAGTGGTCTCGATACCGCACTCTCACGCGTCCGTAACGCGCCCGCAACACTCATCCCGTCTACTTAAAGTAGACAAAGTTTCACACGAGATGACATACTGATCTCGTCCACACCACATCGGAGAACCCCATGACCGATTCACCCGACACCCCGGATCTTGCCGAGCTCTGTGCGGCCACCGACACCACGTTCATCCTCGCGCTCTTCGTCGATCTGCGTGGCAAGCCGTGCGCCAAGCTGGTGCCGGTGCAGGCCATCGACGAACTCGCCACCGACGGTGTGGGTTTCGCCGGTTACGCGGTCGGCGCGATGGGGCAGGAGCCCAAAGACCCTGACCTGATGGCGATTCCGGACCCGTCGTCGTTTCTGCCGGTGCCCTTCATCAAGGAGGGGCTGGCGATCGTGCACTGCGACCCGCACGTCAACGGCAAGCCGTGGCCGTTCGCGCCCCGCAACATCCTCCGCTCGCTCATCGCGCAGGCGGCCGACGCCGGGTTCGAGCCGTGGGTCGGCGCCGAGGTGGAGTACTTCCTGCTCAAGCGCGCGGCGGACGGTTCGCTGGTGACCGCCGACGCCAACGACGACTCCGATCAACCGTGCTACGACGTGCGTGGCCTGACCCGCATGTACGACCACCTGACCGCCGTGTCCACCGCCATGAACCAGCTCGGGTGGAGCAACTACGCCAATGACCACGAGGACGGCAACGGCCAGTTCGAGCAGAACTTCGCCTACGCCGACGCGCTGACCACCGCCGACCGCGTGATCACCCTGCGCTACCTGCTCTCCACGATCGCCGCCGAGCGCGGCATGATCGCCACCTTCATGCCCAAGCCGTTTGCCGAGCGCACCGGATCAGGTCTGCACCTGCACATGTCGCTCACCTCGGCGGGCACCCCGGTGTTCCCGGCCGCGGCCGACGAAGATGAGCGTGGCCTCGGATTGTCGCCCACCGCATACGGTTTCATCGGCGGCATCCTCGAGCACGCCTGCGCACTACAGGCCGTGATGGCGCCGACGGTCAACTCCTACAAGCGAACCGGTGCGACGTCGACCCGATCGGGCGCGTCGTGGGCACCGCGTCGACCCACCTACGGCGGAAACGACCGCACCCACTTCATCCGGGTGCCCGACCAGCAACGCGTCGAACTGCGCGGCGGTGACGGCTCGGCCAACCCGTACCTGGCGATCGCAGCGGCACTCGGCGCCGGACTCGACGGCATCAAGCGCTCGCTGGACCCCGGCGCTCTCGGCACCTGCCCTGACCACGTCTCCGAGCTTCCGCTGACCCTGCTGCACGCCGTCGACGCCCTTCGTGAGGATCGCGTGGTGACCGACGTGCTCGACGCCGCCATCGACGAGAGCTTCCCGGCCGACAAGCCGCCCGTCTCGGGCTACTTCTCCGACCTCAAACGCGACGAGTTCTTCGCGTGGCACTCCGCGGTCTCGCCGTGGGAGGTCGACCAGTACCTCACCGCTTTCTGAACCGTCGAGGTTTCGGTGCAGCGAAGCACCCGAGATCTCAATCAACCAGTCCACCAACACCTCTCACCACACTTGCGAAAGGACTCTTACGATGTGCGGAATCGTCGGGTTGCATCTGCGCAACCCCGACCTCTACCCCCGGCTGGGCGAACTGCTCAGCGGGATGCTCGGCGAAATGCAGGATCGCGGAGCGGATTCGGCCGGTATCGCAGTCTACGGCCATCCGGAATGGGCACCGCCCGGCCACGGATGTGTCTGTCTGCTGGAATGTGACGCCGAACCGTCGGCCGCAGCCGATACCGTCGGCGCCGCGGTCGGTACCACGGTGAGCGCCAAGCTCGTCGACGACACCCTGGTGCTCTCGGCCCCGATCGACTCCGCAGAATTGCTGGCAGCCGCGCGCGCGTCGTTCCCCGACGCGCTGGTGGCCGGCTTCGGCGCCGACCTCACCGTCCTCAAAGGTGTTGGCGCACCACGTGATCTGGCCACCCGCTGGGGGCTGGCAGGTGCCACCGGATGGCAGGGCGTCGGGCATACCAGGATGGCCACCGAATCGGCAGTCACCGCCTCGGGTGCCCACCCCTTCGCCGTCGGACCCGAGCAGTGCCTGGTGCACAACGGTTCCTTCTCCAACCACGCCAGCATCCGACGCGACCTGCGCGCTGCCGGAATCGAATTCGACAGCGAGAACGACACCGAGGTGGGTGCTCGCTTCGTCGCCCATCAGCTCGCGCAGGGTAAGGACATCGAGACCGCCCTCAAGGAGCTGTACGGCACCTTCGACGGGTTCTACACGCTGCTGGTCTCCAACCACGACTCCTTCGCCGTGGTGCGAGACGCCATCGCCTGCAAACCCGCAGTGATCGCCGAGACCGACGACTGGGTCGCGATGGCCAGCGAATACCGGGCCCTGGCGCACCTGCCGGGCGTCGACAACGCACGTATCTGGGAACCCGAGCCGGAGGTGGTCTACGCATGGACACGCTGAACCCCAACACATTCGATCTCGCCACCACATCGCTGCGGGACGTCAATGGTGCTCTGCACCAGGACATCTCGGGCGAGGTGACGATCGACAATCCGGCCGGCGCGCACAGCGTCGCCGCCGGAGTGAACGCACCGGTGAAGATCACCATCAACGGGCACGTCGGCTACTACGCGGCCGGTATGAACCAGCGGGCCGAGGTCGTCATCAACGGCAACGCCGGCACCGGCGTCGCGGAGAACATGATGAGCGGCACCGTCGTGGTGAAGGGCAACGCCTCCCAGTCGGCCGGCGCCACCGCCCACGGCGGCCTGCTCGTCATCGAGGGTGACGCCGCCGCGCGATGTGGCATCTCGATGAAGGGCGTCGACATCGTCGTCGGCGGAAACGTCGGGCACAACAGTGCATTCATGGCCCAGGCCGGCCGGATGGTGGTCCGCGGCGACGCAGGGGACGGACTCGGTGACTCCATCTACGAGACCCGGCTCTACGTCCGCGGATCGGTGTCCTCCCTCGGCGCCGACTGCGTCGCCAAGCCGATGCGCGCCGAGCACCTCGAAGAGCTCGCCGGACTGCTGAAGGCGGCCGGGTTCAAGGACGATGACCCGGCGACCTACACCCGCTACGGCTCGGCCCGGACCCTGTATCACTTCCATTCCGATAACACGTCGGCCTACTGAACCGGCTTACTGGCCACGCCCACCCACCGCCCCGCCCTGAAAACCACACACCACCAGCCTCTGACAGCGATATGTCCACGAGCGTCCGCTCTCGGGTGGTTTTTCAGGGAGGCTCCCGACTTCGGAGACGTACATGACGCACCCACAACCACTCAGCAACTCCCAGCGCGGACTCGTCGAGTCCGCGACCTTCGACCGCACCACCATCGCCGCCATCCAGCGCGCAGCGGCCACCGGCATCTACGACATCCGCGGGTGGGGTGCCAAGCGCAAGCTCCCGCACTTCGACGACCTGCTGTTCCTCGGCGCGTCGATGTCCCGGTACCCACTCGAGGGTTACCGGGAGCGCTGCGACACCGACGTCGTGCTCGGGGCCAAGAACGCCAAGTATCCGCTGCACCTGGATATTCCGGTCACCATCGCGGGCATGAGCTTCGGGGCTCTTTCCGGCGCGGCCAAGGAAGCGCTCGGGCGCGGCGCATCGGAGGTCGGCACGTCCACCACCACCGGCGACGGCGGAATGACCCCGGAAGAACGTGGCCAGTCCAAACATCTGGTCTACCAATACCTTCCGTCGCGGTACGGCATGAATCCCGACGACCTGCGTCGCGCCGATGCCATCGAGATCGTGCTCGGCCAAGGCGCCAAGCCCGGCGGCGGCGGAATGCTGTTGGGGCAGAAGATCTCCGAGCGCGTCGCCGAGATGCGCACCCTGCCCGAGGGCATCGATCAGCGCAGCGCCTGCCGTCACCCGGACTGGACCGGACCCGACGACCTGGCCATCAAGATCAACGAACTCCGCGAGATCACCGACTGGGAGAAGCCGATCTACGTCAAGGTCGGCGCCACCCGCACCTACTACGACGTCAAGCTCGCCGTGCATTCCGGTGCCGACGTGGTGGTGGTCGATGGCATGCAGGGCGGCACCGCCGCCACCCAGGACGTCTTCATCGAGCACGTCGGTATTCCGACGCTGGCCGCGATTCCGCAAGCGGTGCAGGCACTTCAGGAACTCGGTGTGCATCGTCAGGGCAAGGATGGCGTGCAGCTGATCGTGTCCGGCGGCATCCGAAACGGTGCCGACGTCGCCAAGGCGATGGCGCTGGGCGCCGATGCGGTGGCCATCGGTACCGCCGCGCTGATCGCCCTGGGCGACAACGATCCCCGCTACGAGAAGGAATACGAGGCACTCGGCTCGGCCGCCGGCTTCTACGACGACTTCCAGGACGGTAAGGACCCGGCAGGCATCACCACCCAGGACCCGGAACTGTCCGCCCGACTCGACCCGGTCGCGGCCGGTGGTCGGCTGGCCAACTTCCTGCGGGTGATGACCATGGAGGCGCAGACCATCGCGCGCGCCTGCGGCAAGGCGCACCTGCAGCACCTCGAACCCGAAGATCTGGTGGCCATCTCGATCGAGGCGTCGGCGATGGCCCGCGTGCCGCTGGCCGGCACGTCGTGGATTCCGGGAGCCGGGCTGTGAGTGAGACCGAAGTCCCACGGACTTTTAATCCGCAGTCCATCAGATCGGCGGAGACCGCATCCATCGTCATCGTCGGCGGCGGCCTGGAAGGGGTCGCCACTGCGTGGGCGCTGAGCCAGCGCGGCATCACCGATGTCGTCGTCTGTGAGCGCGATACCGTCGGCGGCGGCATGACCGGCAAGTCGTCGGGCATTGTGCGTTGCCACTACGGGGTCAGCTCGCTGGCCGCGATGGCCGCTGTCGGCCTCGAGGTGTTCGAGAAGGCGGAGGAGATCTTCGGCACCGACATCGGGTTCCGGCAGACCGGCTACGTCGTCGGCGTCGGCGAGGCCAACGTCGAGAGCATGCGCAAAAGCCTTGCCGCCCAACGTGCTGTCGGAGTGCAGACCGAGGAGATCACCGTCGACGAGGTCGCGAAGATGTGGCCGACCGCCGATCTCGAACCGTTCGCCGCGTTCGGCTGGGAGGAACGTGGCGGTTACGGTGACGCCTATCAGACCGCGCAGGCTTTCGCCGCGTCGGCACGTGCCGCCGGCGTCCGAATCCGGCAGGGCACCAGCGTATCCGGGCTCATCGTCGACGGTGAGAAAGTCACCGGCGTCACCCTGGCCGACGGCTCGTCGATCTCGGCGGACACCGTGGTGGTGGCCACCGGGGTGTGGACCAAGCCGTTCCTGGCGGCACACGGCATCGACGTGCCGATCGAGGTACATCGCGAACAGATCGTCATGATCGACCCGGGTGAGGACCTCGGCGCGGTGCCGGTGTTCTCCGATCTCGTGTCACTGCAATATGTTCGGCCCGATGTGCGCGGCGAAATCCTGTTCGGCAACAGTGATCTCAAGGAGCTCGACGTCGCCGACCCTGATCGCTACAACAACCGTGCCGACGGTGAGTTCATCGAGATGACCGTCGACAAGGTGGGCACCCGCTTCCCCGGGTTCGCCGCGCCGTCGATCACCACCAGCTACGCGGGCTGCTACGACGTGACCCCGGACTGGAATCCGATCATCTCGCGCGGGCCGCTCGACGGGCTCGTCATCGCCGCCGGCTTCTCCGGGCACGGGTTCAAGATCTCGCCGGCCGTCGGACGTCTGGTCGCCGACATCGTCGTCGACGATCACAGCAACGATCCGCGCATCCCGGAGACGGATTTCCGTTTCTCCCGGTTTACCGAGGGTGATCTGCTGAAGACCCCGTTCCCGTACGTCGGTGCGGGCGAGATGCGCTGAGCGAGTCCGGAGTCGGTATGTGCGGACCCGGATCAGGACACGCTGCGCCCACCAAGGCGCGATTCCTGACAGTGAACTCTGACGGTCGATATGATTTCGGCGTGTCCGACGAGCCCCTCATCCGTAATCAGTCCGGGACCGCGCGCGACCGCACCGTCGATCAGCCCGTCGAAGAACTCGAACTGGAATCGGCGATCGCCCACAATGTGCGGCGTCTGCGCAGGCAGGAAGGGCTTTCGGTCGGCGATATGGCGACCAAGGTGGGCATCTCCAAGGCGATGCTGTCCAAGATCGAGAACGCGCAGACCTCCTGCAGCCTGAGCACGTTGGCCCGGCTGGCGACCGCTTTCGACGTCTCGGTGACCTCGCTGTTCCGCGGTGCCGACGTCGAGCGGTCCGCGGTGTTCGTCAAGGCGGGGGAGGGCTCGCGCATTGTGCGCGAGGGCTCCCGCGAAGGCCATGAGTACGAGTTGCTCGGGTCGTTGCGCGGTGAGCACAAGCGCCTCGAATGCCTGATGGTCACCCTCTCGGAGAAGTCGGTGACCCAGCCGCTGTTCCAGCATCCGGGCACCGAGTTCATCTTCATGCTCGAGGGCTCAATGGATTACGCGCACTCGCGGTCGGTCTACCGGCTGAGCCCGGGGGATTCGCTACAACTCGACGGCGAGGGCGCCCACGGACCGGTGGAACTCGTCGAGCTGCCGATCCGGTTCCTGTCGGTGATCGCGTTCCCGGACACTGCGATCTGACGTTGCGCCGGAACCGCTTTCGGCACATCGACAGCCCGCAACGCCAGGGCGATGGTGGCCGTCGGCGAGACATTGGGCGGTAGCTCCGCATGCACGGTTCGACGGTGGCCGGACAGGTCCACCACCGTGATGTCGGCCATCCGGGCGCCGGCGAGTTCATTGCCGGGAAAGGCGACGTCGGCGATTGCGGTGGTGAGTGGCAGCGCGGCGTCGACGTGCAGTACCGCCCGGGCGTCGACGAGATGCGCGCTGGTGATCCGGCTGATCAGAACCGGGAACCACGTCGACGCCGGGCACAGTGCCTGGCTGACCGGTTCGCCGTCATCGTCGAGGTAGAAGGCCGTCTTGCGGCGCAGTGACTCCTCGCGCAGGGAGAGGTCGCCGACGTAGATGTCGGCGCGGATGGCGTGAATGGGCAAGTGCCACTTGGTCTGATCGAACGACCTCGACATGGAAACCCCTTTCAGGGATGGCAGAAACCGGAGCAGTGTCACCATTTCGGTGTACCCGCTCGCCGTTCGCCGCGACAGGGGTTGGTGCGCTAAGACTTTGTCAAAAGCTGAGCCGAGCGCCGACGAGCATCACCGGCAAGGCGGCGCGTACGGCAGGGACGGCACGTAGTTACGCCATTCCTCGCGGGTGATCTGGTCGCCCGGACGGCGGCATTGGGCGTCGAGAATCGCTTCGGGATCGATCTGCCACGATGCGATGGTGCCGTGTTCGCCGGCGGCCAGCACCCGATCGCCGGCGAACCGGACGTCGTAGACACGCCCGGGGAACGTACGCAACACTGCGGTCGGACGGACGGCGTCGCCGTCGACGTCCCAGATCCAGACCTCCGAATTGCCACCCCCGGCGACGATTCGCGAACCATCAGGGGAGAAGGCCGCACTGTAGAGTTGGCCGGCCGGACCCGACATCGTGCTGATCTCGCGTGGCCGTGATGGATCGGAGATATCATTCACCGCAACGGTTTTCGCATCTGAGGTCGATACCAGGCGTCGACCGTCGGGGCTGAATCGGACGGCGAGAGCGGTACTGGGAAACTTGTGGACGTCGGCGCGGATCGTCGGTGCCGAAGGGTTACTGACATCGATCAGGCGAACAGCGCCGTTCGTGGTAGCAACCGCCGCCAGGCGCCCATCGGGACTCAGTGCGGCCCAACATATTCCGCTGCCCACATCGATGCGTCCGGCAACCTTCGGGGCACTGGGATCGGCGGCGTCGATGGTGGTGAGCACGGTTGAATCGGTGGCTCCGGTGACGGCCAGATGGGTGTGATCGCTGTAGTCGACGGTCTCGTTGAGAGTTGTCTGTGCGGCCACCCGCCCGACCACCCGCGGTTGGGTCGGGTCGCTGTAGTCGGCGAAATAGACTGTACCGTCGTCTGATCCGGAGACTGCCAGATGACCCGAGGCGGATTGAACGACCGCACCGGAGAAGACTGTACCGGCGGCGGGGAGTAAGTCTGGACCGGCCCGTCCGATCGTACCGTCACGGACCGTCCACTGGCTGAGCCGGCCATCGACGGTGGTGTCGGCGGCGATCAGTCGCGAGGCGGCGGCGTCGGCCGGAATCTGATACACACTGCCGCTTCCGACCACGACGTGATGCTCGTCGGCGGGCCAATCCAGCAGTCGCCCATCGTCACCCGTACCGATGAGATGGGAGCCTGCGACGATCACCGACGAGATGTTGGCCGCCGAGGTGAGGACTCTCGGTGTCGACGACGGATCGTCGCGCTGAAAGACGCGGACCGAGTTGTCGGCACCGGCTCCGACGATGTGCGAACCATCGGCATCGGTGGTCACCGCCGTGACATAGCTGGTGAATCCGCCGTACTGCGGACCGGGTCGTGGCGCGGCGGGCTCGGTGACGTCGTAGGTGGCGATGACCCGGCTGCGTAGTGCGGCGAGCAGACTGCGGCCATCCGGGGTGAATGAAAGTCCTTGGGCCAGTTGATTGTCGTGTCCGTCGAGCCTGATCTCGGCGACCGGATCGAGCGTGTCGGCACCCACCCGCCACAGGTCGATACGCTGGTTGGCGCTGCTGGTGGCGAGCAGGGTGCCGTCAGGTGAGAACGCGACGGCTCCCGAGCTTCCGGATACCTTGTCCGGCAAAGGTATCAGGCGCCAACGGCCCTGACCCTCGGACAGCCAGGCCTGAACGCCGACGCCTGGCTCTGAGGCGACAACCCACCGGTCGCCGGGCCCGATTGCGATCGCGTTGACATCCCCTCGTACCCCGGGTAGCGCCGCGCCGCGGACTGCTCGGGCGGGGTCGGAGACATCCCACATGGTCAGCGTCCCTTGGCCGCCGACGTAGGCCGTGCGCATGTCGGTGGACAAACCGATCCCGGCGAAGCGCGCACCATCGCCGCCGGCCTGGAATTCGCCTGCCAGACCGGTGATCCCGTCGTCGGAGATGTCGAAGATCCGCATCCGGCCCTGGGCGCTCAAGGTTGCGAGTCGGGACCCGGCGCGCGCGGCGAGCGCCGGGCTGCCATCTCCCACGAATTGCGCCGGTACACCTCGAGCTACCGATTCGATCAGCGCCGATCGCGCCTGGATCGTCGGTGACTCACGGTAGGCCAGCATCGCAAGCTGTGTCGACAACACTGAATCCCGTTCGCGCAGTTGGCTGGACTGCACCGCCAACTCCCGGCTCATCGCCTCGTCGCGGGCCACTTCGGCGTCGCGACGTTCATTCCTTGCGTTGACTCCGGCGACTATCGCGGTGATCGCGGCGAGCACCGCGACGATGCCGAACACTGTCGCGACCAATGCGAAACGACGCAGCCGTCGTTGCTGATGTTCCCGTTGCTGTTGTGTGACAGCATGTTTGGCCTGGGCCGCGGCGAGGAAGTCGTGATCGGCGCGATCGAGGTCTGCGGAGTCGTCGACGAGTTGAGTGAACATCGCCAGACGCATCTGGCCTGGCAGCAGGTCGTCGGGGCGGCCGTTGGTCTCCCAGATCTCGCGCGACGAGCGGAGCCGACGCTGCAACCGGAGACGTTCGCGGTCCTCGTCGATCCACCCGGTCAGCCGGGGCCATGCGCTCAGCAATGCTTCATGCGCGATCAGCGCTCCGGTTTCCCATACCGTCACCAGGCGTGCGGAGGCGAATCTCTCGAGCAACGGATTGCGCGCGTCGGGCTCGAGCGTGATGGTCCGACGGGTGACGGTGTCGTCATCGACGTTGACCATGCTGAGCAGCAGTCGCCGGGCGGCGGACTGCTCGTCCGGCGTCAGGCCGCCATAGACCTGCTCGGCGGTTTGTTCGACGGCTCCGCCGATCCGGCCCGTCGCCAGATAGTCGCCGACAGTGAGGGATTGGCCGTCGGAGATGTCCCAGGTGGCCCGCAGTGCGTGCGACAGCAGTGGCAGCGCGCCTGCCGGCACGCCTCGGTCGGAGGCGGCGTGGCCGGGTGCGAGATCGTCGATGAGCATCTGCACCAGGCTGTCGTCGACCTTCACGCCGGCGACCCGCGCGGGGCCGACGATCACCTCACGCATCTGTTCGACCGACATCGCCGAAACAACGATCTGTGCCTGCTGGAGTGCCGGCGCGAGCCAGTTCACCGAGGCGACGTCGCCATAGAAGTCGGCACGGATCACCCCGACCATGACGACGTCTCGTTCGCTGATCATCCGGAGTAGCCGATCACGGAAGGCAACGCGGGCGTCACGGTCGTTCTGCGTCCAGAGCTCCTCGAGCTGGTCGACGATGAGCAAGGTCGGGGAGTCGGGGACGTCGTCCGCGGGTGCGGGTACCGCGGCCACCGCGTCCTCGAGTGAGCCGACAGGGTCCCGACCGGGTACCAGCACCGTCCGATGCCATCCGGCCAGGTGACCGTCGCCGGTGGTCTGCGCCAGCACACCCGCCCGGACCAAGGACGACTTTCCGACGCCCGATGCGCCGACGACCATGACGATCGGCAGCTCGTCGCCGCGTCGGGACGCGATCAACTCGACGAGCCGCTGGGTGAGATCGTCGCGTCCGAAGAACAACGCACTATCGGCAGCGTCGAACGGGGCAAACCCACGGTAGGGCGGTTCCGGCCGGGTTCGACGGCGTCCACCGCGTCGGGTCGTTCGTTCGACGGCGCTCCACCACTGCTGGCGGTTCCCGGGATCATCGACGCCACAGGCGATCAATACGTTCTCGAACATCTCGCGACTGGCACGCGTGGGAGCGTGCTGTCCGGCAAACCACCCGGCAACCGTGCCCTGCAACGCGCCGGCATGGTCGGTGACCTCTCGGACGCTCAGCCCGGCCCGGACCCGCAGGTCGGTCAGAGCCCTACCGAGATCCTCCCGAGTTCGGATCGCATCGGGCGATATCGACGACTCCACCCCTCACACCTCCGTTGTGGCTGTTCAGCGTATCGGAGTACGTATCGACTTGCGTGGAACGCCGATTCCGGGGCCCGTGTCGCCGGATCGTCGGCGAGGATCTCCGGGTATGTCCGTGCCTTACCTGTATCCGGTCGCCGACGACCCGAGACCCGTCCTGCCCCGACTATCCGATCGTGAGATCGAAGTGCTCGTCGAGTGGTTGCGGGCGGAGTCGAAGGTGCAGGCCGCGAGCCGACTCTTCATCAGTGAAGCGACGGTCAGCACGCACATCGGCCGTATTCGATCCAAGTACGAGGCGGCCGGTCGTCGTGCGCCGTCGAAGGTGGCGCTGTTCGTCCGGGCCATTCAGGACGGCTACGTCGATCTGGGCGACTGGTGATTCAACGAGACGAGATCGGTGGCAGTTCGGCTCGCTGGGAGCAGAACCGCCACCGATCTCGGTGAGCTGAGGTGCTTTACGGACGGCAGCTCAGTGGGTGGCGTCGAGCTCCGCGGGCTCGGCCGGCGTCGCACCCGACAACGCGTCGTCGGCTGTCGGCGCTGTGCCGGTGGGGATGGCCAAGGTGATCACCGCTCCGACGAACGCCGCGGCGGCGGCGATCATGAAGCACCAGTGGAACGCGCTCTGCGTGGGGATCTCGTGGCCGCCCAGGTTCACCGTCGACATGGTCAGCACCAACGCCATGATGGCCGACGCGCAGGTGGTGCCGATGGAACGCATCAGACCGTTGAGGCCCACGGCCGCACCGGCTTCGGTGATCGGCACGGCGCCCATGATGAGCGTGGGCATGGCGGCGTAACCGATTCCGACGCCGGCCGAGCAGATCAGCGACGCCAGCATCAGCTGCCACGGCGAGTTCATCAGGAAGAACGCGGCCAGGTAGCCGGCGCCCAGCACCGTCGCGCCGATGGCCAGGGTGTACTTGGCGCCGATGGTGTTGATCAGCTTGCCCGACACGGGCGCGAAGAACATCATCATCAGGCCGCCCGGCGCCATCCACAGACCGGCTGCCAGAATCGACTGTCCCAGACCGTATCCGGTGGCTGCCGGCATCTCCAGGACCATTGGGATCACGATCGCCTGGGCCATCATGCCGAAGCCGACGGCGACCGCGGCGATGTTGGTCAGCAGCACCGCGGGACGTGCGGTGGTGCGCAGATCGACGAGTGGGTCGCTGTGGCGCAGTTCGAAGAAGCCCCATCCGATCAGGACGATGACGCCGAAGGCCAGCAGGCCCAGCGTTGTGGGTTCGCCCCAGCCCCAGTCGTTGCCCTTGGAGATGGCGATCAGCGCGCTCACCAGGCCGACGGCCAGACCGATCGCGCCGACGGTGTCGAATCGTCCACCCGCGCTGTCATGAACGTGCGGAACCACCAGCACGACGAGGATCGCGACCACGGCCGCCAGTGCCGCCGACACCCAGAACAGCATGTGCCAGTTGAAAGACTGCGCGATCCACGCCGACAGCGGCAGGCCGATCGCGCCGCCGACGCCGAGGGTGGCGCTCATCGCGGCGATGCTGGTGGTGGCCATCCGCGGTGGCACGATCTCGCGGATCAGGCTGATGCCCACCGGGATGAAGCCCATGGCGAGTCCCTGCACGGCGCGACCGACGATCATCGGGACGAGCGATCCGGCGAGTGCGCAGATCAGTGAACCCGCGACGAGCAGTACGCCGCTGGCGATCAGCACCCGCTGTTTGCCGACCATATCGCCGAGCCGCCCGGCGATCGGCATGGCGACCGCGGCGCCGAGCAGCGTTGCGGTGATCACCCACGACGCGTTGCTGATGGAGGTGTTCAGCAGCTGCGGCAGTTCCGGTTGGATCGGGATGATCAGCGTCTGCATCAGCGATGCGATCAGACCGCCGAAGCACAACACGACGACCGCCGCGACCGCGCCCGGATTGCTGACCTCGGCGTGCGGGATCTGATCCGGTGACCCCGTTGTGTTGTCCGATGGCGTGTTGCTCGATGCAGTGTTTTTCGACCCAGTGCTCGACATGGTGCACCTCCTTGGATATGCACGATACATATGTATGATGCATATCAACAACTTGCAGGTAGATTGTCCGTTTCGATGTGGTGTTCCCGGAACCGATGTTCTCGGTGTGGTGTTCTCGAGGGTGAGGAGGTGGAGCGTGAACGAATCCGTGTGGGCGTCCGACACCTACCGCGATCTGGCCGAACAGCTCCTGCGCATGTCGCGTCGCAAATCGCTCGGCGTGGCCAATGCCCGATTGGAGGCCTCGGCATTCGCCATCCTGTGGATTCTCGCCGACGGCCGGCCACGCACTCTGCGCGAGCTCACCGATGAACTCGGACTCGATCAGTCGACGGTGAACAGGCAGGTCAATGCCGCGATCAAGCACGGCTACCTGGAACGATTCGAGGTCGACGGCCGGATCAGCAAGTTGATCCGCCCCACCGATGCGGGTCGCGAGGCGTTCGAAGCCGACGGACTTGCCCGCGCGCGCCGGCTCGAGCGCGTGTTCGAGTCGATGCACCAGGGCACCCCTGAGCAGTTGCTCGCTGAATTGCGTTCCTACAACGACGCTTTCGATCATGTGCTGAGTGAGGAACACCTGCGCCGCACGTCGTGAACCGCGATCGGCGCTCGAGTCGCGAATCGGTGTCATGCGTGCGGCCGGTAGTTTTGGCACAGTTGAGTAATGACCGAGGTGCGTGACGTTCTCACGCGGCACATGATCGATAGCGATGTCAGTGATCTCAGTCCGATGCAGCGTGATTTCCCGTCGTCGGTCGATGGGTCGGTCGCGTGGTGAGACCCAACCCGACGATCCTCGAGATCAACACCTGGCCGTGGCTGACGGGACTGTCATCGCAGTTCGGGCGCGCGGTGAGCTTGGCGACGGTGCCCGACGCGATCTGGGACGACATCGGCTCCCGCGGATTTGACGCGGTGTGGTTGATGGGGGTCTGGCAGCGCAGCCCGGTCGGTGTCGCGATCGGGCTCGACGAGCAACCGCTCGTCGATACTTTCCGCGAGACGTTGCCCGACTACACCGACGACGACGTCGTCGGGTCCGCGTACTGCATCCGTGACTACGTCGTCGATGACCATCTCGGCGGACCGACGGCACTCAAGGTGGCCCGTGCCGAACTCGCCGCCCGCGGTATGGACCTGATTCTCGACTGGGTGCCCAATCACGTTGCGGTGGACCATCCGTGGGCGTCGGCACATCCCGACAGGTTCATCCGTGGCGATCGGGCCGACCTCGAGCGGGCGCCGCACGAGTTCGTTGAAGTGGGTGGTCAGGTGATCGCCAACGGCCGCGACCCGTACTTCGCGCCGTGGCGAGATGTGTTGCAGCTCAATATCTTCGACGACGATCTTCGTCGCGCGGCGATCGCCACGCTGCTCTCGGTCGCCGATCAGTGCGACGGTATCCGGTGTGACATGGCGATGCTGATGCTCGGTGACATCTTCGCGCGCACGTGGCAAGGCCGAGTGGGCGAGGCGCCGGAGGTCGAGTACTGGGAGGCCGTGATCGGTGAGATCCGGGCGGCGCATCCGTCGTTCATGTTCATCGCCGAAGCGTATTGGGGAACCGAAAACCGGTTGCTGGAACAGGGATTCGACTTCTGCTACGACAAAGAACTCTACGATGCCATCGCACACGATCCCGCTGCGGTGGCAGACCGTCTCGACGAGGACCCGTCGGCGGCGCAACGGTCGGTCCGCTTCATCGAGAACCACGACGAGCCCCGAGCCCAAGACGTCTTCGGCGATCGGCACCGCTGCGCGGCGGTGACCGTGTTGACCCAACCCGGTGCACGATTGGTCTACGACGGACAGAGCGTTGGCCGACGGATTCGTACGCCGGTACAACTCGGCCGTGATCCGGTGGAGTCTCCCGACGTCGCGCTCGACGACTTCTACCGTCGGCTACTGAACTGTCTGGGTGACAACGCATTCCACGAGGGTCAGTGGCGACGGTTGATGGTGTCGGGCTGGCCGGGCTACCCATGCGGCCCGGGACTGCTTGCCTGGCAGTGGACTCTGGACGGCGAGCGATGGCTGATCGTCGTCAATCTCGATGATCGCGAGGGTGCCGGTCTGGTCACCACCGATTGGCATGCGGCCGCCGGTGGTGAGGTGACGCTCGTCGATCCGGTCGAGGATGTGCGATACGAACGCGCCGGTGACGACGTCGCGTCGGAACTCTTTGTTCGGCTCCAGCCGTGGGGTTTTCATGTATTCCATGTGCAGTGTGAGCGATCGGGAGATGGGCCATGACGGGGACCGTGGCAGTGGTGGGAGCGCTGAATCTCGATCAAATCGTCAGGCTCACCAGGTTTCCCGATATCGGGGAAACGGTGATGGGAAGCGGCATCTTCGAACGTCCCGGCGGTAAAGGGGGAAATCAGGCCGCCGCCGCTGCCGCACTGTGTATGACGTCGCTGATCGCGGCGGTCGGTGACGACGAGGCCGGACTCCGGATGGTCGGTGCGCGACGCGACGAGGGGATCGACGTCACCCATGTGGTCACCGTCGATGCATCGAGCGGCCGGGCCATCATCGAGGTCGATGAGCACGGGGACAACCGGATTGTCGTCATCGCCGGCGCGAACGCGGAACTGACCGGTGCGCAGGTGGCCGGTGCGCTCGACGACATTGACCCTGATGTCGTTCTGACGCAACTGGAATCGCCGATTGAGGTCACCGAGGCGTGCGCCGAATGGGTGGCCGGGCATCGGCGTCGGCTGGTGCTCAACCCGAGTCCGGTCGCGCCGCTGGGGGCTGCGGTGCTCTCGGTCGCCGACCCGCTCGTGATCAACGAGATCGAGGCGGAGTTCTTCGAACCGGTGATCGGGACGCCGCGTTCAGTGGTCACCACGCGCGGTCCGCGGGGCGTCATCGTCTCCGATGGTGGTGTATATCAACAGATTCCGGTGCGCGAGGTGGCGGCCGCAGACACCGTCGGCGCCGGAGACGTCTTCGCCGGTACCCTGGCCGCGTTGCTGGCCGGCGGTGCCGACCTCATCGAGGCGGCCCGGGTGGCTGCCGAGACCGCCACCGAACACGTTGCGCTGAACAAGGATGTCGAGTAACCGCCACCCGCTGATCGAGCCGCCGTCACCTGATCGATTAGCCACGCGCGAGCGCAGCGAGCCCGAGGCGTATCGAGATCTCCTGTCGCGGAGTCGGTCTCGATACGGTCCCTGTGCTATCGCTTCGGGTCCTACTCGACCAGCGCCGGGTGGTGTCAGTTCACCGACGGTGTGCTCGGCGCGTCGGAGCTCTTGCCACCGGCGAGCTTGCTGGTCCACCGGTACAGCCAGGTGATCACCAGCGCGAACACGATGACACCGAGAACCTGTGCGCCGGTGTCCCATCCGTCGCCGATGATGGCCAGTGGACTGTCGTTGCCGGTGGCTGCGACGATCCCGGCGAAGACCACGCCATACAGGCTCTCGCCGACGATCAGGCCGGTCGCGAGCAGGACACCCATCCGCTTCTTGCGTTCGGTGTCGCCGCTCCGCTCAGCCCACTTGTCGTAGTAGCGGCCGATGAACGCGCCCACCGGAATGATCAGCGTCAGCGACATCGGCAGATACATACCCATCCCGACCGCCAGCGGTGGCAGCCGAAGGTTCGAGGTGGTGGCGCCCAGCACCTCGTCGATGATGATGACCACCACGCCGATTCCGGCGCCGAGAGCGATCAGCCCCCAGTCGAGGTCGCCGCCGAAGACACCCTTCACCAGCGACGACATCAGCGCGGCTTGCGGGGCTGCCAGGGCGTCGGGTCCGGCTCCGGGAGCACCCTGGAAACCGAAGGCGGTCTGCATCAGGCCGAGCACCGGCGGGACGACGACTGAGCCGAACAGCACACCGATGATCAACGCCACCTGCTGTTTCCACGGTGTGGCGCCGACCAGCTGACCGGTCTTGAGGTCCTGCAGGTTGTCGTTGGAGATGGTCGCGATGCCGAACACGATCGCTGAGGCGAACAGGGTGTATGCGATCAGCGCGTCGGTCTCCGAAGGGGTGTCGCCACTGCCGAAGACGATCTTGATCAGTAGTGCTGCCACCAGGACGACGAGGATGCCGACACCGGAGATCGGACTGTTCGACGAGCCGATCAGTCCGGCCATGTAGCCGCAGACCGCGGCGATCACCAGACCCGCCACTACGATGAAAATCAATGTGACGGTGAGGATTCCGCTCGCGCCATGCCAGATGTCGGTGTCGTGGATGAAGTCCCACAACAGCGCGAGGATTGGCAGCAGCATCGCGATGATCACCGCACCGACGATCTGGATCGGGATGTCGCGTTCGGTGATGTCGACGGTGACACCGGAACGACGGGTGCGCGAGGCGGCCATCGCGGCCAGGATGCCGCGGGCGATCGGGACGATCAGTTTGACCAGCGTGTAGATCGCGGCGACGGCGATCGCACCGGCGCCGATGAAGCGGATCTCGTTGGAGAAGATCGAGTCGATCGCGTCGGCGATGGAGCCGGTGGTGGGAATGTCGTGCCAGGACCGGATCGGCAACATGATGAAGAACGAGATCACCAGGCCCACGAGCATCGCGATACCGACCGTGACACCCACCAGGTGCCCGACGCCGATCAGTGCCAGCGACAGGCTCGCGCCGAACATCGAGCCGCCTGCCCCGATCCGGAAATACGCAGCGATCGAGTTGCTGATCACCTTGAGCGAGGCCAGCAATGAGAACGCGGCGGCGACCACGGATCCGACGACGATGACCCGCAGACCGCCGCGGTTCTCTTCCGCGCCGATCGTCGTATCACCGACCTTGAGCACCTCGGCGGCGGCCACACCCTCCGGATAGGGCAGGTCGGACCCGACGACGAGCGCTCGTCGCAGCGGGATGGAGTACATGACGCCGAGGATGCCGCCGGTGGCGCAGACCGCGACGGTGATCCAGTACGGGAAGCCGCTCCACCAGCCGACCATGACCAGACCGGGGATGACGAAGATGATCGCCGACAGGGTGCCGGCCGCCGACGCGATGGTTTGGACGATGTTGTTCTCGACCACCGAATGGTTTGCGAAGTACCGCAGGATGCTCATCGAGATGACCGCGGCCGGAATGGCGGTGGCGAAGGTGAGTCCGACCTTGAGTCCCAGATAGACGTTGGCGGCGGTGAAGACCAGGGTGATCAGGCCACCGAGGATCACGCCCCGAAGTGTCAGTTCTCTGATCGTCGGCGCAGCCGGCGTCGTCGGACTCGCTGTGGACATGTGCGCTCCCATCAGAGGATGCAAGGACCCCAATTCAGTGCCCGCGCTACCGGAAAGTGCTGATGTCTCACACTAGGAGCGAGGTTGGCTCCTTGCAGTGCAAATGTGCTCAATCGAAATCGTCGTGTCGTCGCGTAGGTTATGGGTTGTGCCTGGTGGTGAGGAAACGACGCAGCTTGTCACGGTGACCGCGGAACAGCTCTCGCGGGAGCTGAAATCGGATAATTCGCCCATCGTGCTGGATGTCCGATGGAAGCTCGGCGACGCGAGCGGTCACGACGCGTATCTCGCCGGCCACATCCCGAGCGCGGTGTTCGTCGACCTCGATACCGAGCTGGCCGCGCCACCGTCCGGCGCGCAGGGTGGTCGGCATCCGCTGCCGCCGGTCGCCGAGTTGGAGAAATCGGCCCGACGATGGGGGATCGACGTCGACTCGCCGGTGGTGGTCTATGACGATTGGGGCAACCTCGCCGCGGCACGTTTGTGGTGGCTGTTGCGCTGGGCCGGCGTCGACGATGTGCGACTCCTCGACGGCGGATGGGGTGCGTGGCGTGCGGCCGGAGGTTCGTCGTCGTCGGGCGAAGAGGTTGCTACGGCGCCGGGATCGGTCATGTTGCGACCCGGGCAGCTGCCGGTCGTCGAGATCGACGACGTCGCAACGGCTTCCGGCACGGTACTCGACGCGCGTGCCGCCGAACGGTATCGCGGCGACGTGGAACCCGTCGATCCGCGGGCCGGCCACATCCCCGGCGCGATCTCCGCCCCGACCGCCGAGAACCTCGACGCCGACGGCTTCTTCCGGACGGTCGATGAACTGCGGCAACGCTTTTCGACGCTGGGTGTTTCGGCGCCCGGAACCTCGGGTGATGGCGTGGATGAGGTGGCGATTGTCTACTGCGGCTCGGGTATCAATGCCGCACACCAGATCGCCGCGATGGCGATGGCCAGAGTTCCGGCGGCGCTGTTTCCTGGCTCGTTCTCGCAGTGGTCGTCGGATCAGTCGCGCGACGTTGTCGCCGGGCCGGACCCGCGCTGACGCGCCGGTCAGAAACCCCACTTCTCGCCAAAAACACTACGCGCGCGCAGTGTTGCTGACGAGAAGTGGGGTTTCTGGCCAGCGGTGGTGGATGCCGGCCCCACTCATCCCAGCGCTTCGACCTTTTCCTTCAGCGTCGATTCGGTGTGCCGGACTCCTTGTCCGACAAGCGGTTCGATGATCGCGCCGAGGGCGCGTCCGGCCAGGCCGCCCGGGAGATTGTAGGTGAACTCCGCTTCGACGTCGGTGCCCTTTCCGTCGGCGGAATCGGTGAAGACCCAACGGGTCGCGGAGTCGAATCCCTTGACCGAGGTGAGCACGATCAGCTCGTTCTCGATCCACTCGGTGCACTCGAACGTGGCCTTGAAAGACTTGGGTCCGAGCGTCATCGCCCCGTCGAATATCGCGCCGAGCCCGAAGGTGACGTCGGTCGTCGGCTCGAATTTGGTGACGCCGAACATCCACTCGGGAACGTGGCGGTAGTCGTTGACGTAGCCGAACGTGACGCTGCGGGTTTGCGCCACCGACGCGCGTTGGTGGATGACGGCCATGGTCTTCGACGGCTCCCTCGTGGACGGCTGGCGCCGTGGTGGACCGGCGCTGTGGTGGACCGGCACACGTTGGGCTGGCGGTGCGTCGGCATGCGCTGCCACGATATCCCGTCGAAGTGACCGTCAGGGCTCGCGGGGGCGAACCCTCGGAAGAATGAACCAGGCCGCGACCGACGAGCCCGACGCCAACCGGTGAATCACCGGCAAGACCGAGTCGCGGGCGGCCGATAGGCGTGGCGTCGGCCAGAATGGAGTCATGGCACCGATTCCGTCCCTGCAGCGGGAGACCATCGTCGACGCCGCCATCGGCATCCTGGAGCGGGAGGGCGCCGCCGGGTTGAGCATGCGGCGGTTGGCGTCGGATCTCGATTCCAAGCCGATGACGCTCTACCACTACGTCCCCAACAAGTCGGCGCTGATGGCGATGGCGCTGTCCGAGGTGGCCGCACGCATTCCGTGGGCGGTCCCGGTGGGTCCGCCCCGCGACCGGATGGTCGCGATCGTCATGGACATGCATGACCGGCTCGCGGAGATCCCGTGGATCGTCTCGATCCTGCAGCAGGGCACTGTGGTGGGAACCCCGGCGCTACGTCTGGCCGATCGATTCTTCGACGCCGCAGTCGAATTGGGGTTCGACGATCAGCGGGCGGTGAATCTGTGGCGGGCGACCTGGCACCTGGTGGCCGGTGAGTTGCAGTTGCAGGGCACGCTCGCCGCACGCGAGCCCGGGGAGCGGTCGTGGCACGAGAAGATCAACCCCGACGACGTCGCCGATATGCCGAATGTCGCACGCCTGATGGGTAGTTGGGCGGAGATGTCATCGAGGTTCGACCTACGCGCGGTGGTCAGCGATCAGATCGACGGGGCCATCGCCGGGGTCACTTCAGAGCAGTGATCCCCAGGTCGTCGGCGGCCTTGATAGCGGCGTCGCCGGTGGGCCAGAGCGCGTCGATGGCTGCGATCGCTGCCGGCCTCGTCGTCGGATTCTGCAGTGCCAAGCCGTTTTCGAACGTGAGGACGTTGTAGCCGACGTCGGCGGCGCGCAACATCGGGCCCGTCGCGCGACCGGCGCCGACCACGCGGTCGAGTCCCTCACCGAAGAAGTAGAACCGGAAGGTGGGGCCAAGGTCGACGCCGTAATCGCGTTTGGTGGCTGTCACTATCGAATCGCCATGTGCGGCAATGCTGTCGACGAGACGGAAGTAGTCGTCGGAATTGCCGCGGTTGGTCCGCGCATAGGCGACGGCGTAGGCGAGGTCGACGGTGATGTGCGCGTTGTAGCCGAGCATCGCGGCCCGCGTGCCCGACACATCACACTGTGCCGCGACGTCGAAGTACCGCCGCCAGTGCGGTGCGACCGGTGTACCGGTGAATTCGGCGTGGACCGCGTCGAGGAATCGGTCGAGCAGCGCCAGACTCAGCCGACGCGCCCACAAGGGGTTCTGCAGGCCGCCGGCCGCGCTCTCCAGCGGCAGCACCGCGGCGCGTTCAGTGGCGGCCAGGCCGACCGCGAACAGCCCGCGTCGATCGCGGTGCGCGACGAGGATGGCGTTGATCTCCTCGAGCCGTCGAACGTGATCGGTCAGAGCCGGCCAGGCGTCGACGGTGTCGGCTGGGGTGCCTACCTCGGACAGGGCGGCGATGCGGTTCATGTCAGCTGGGCTCAGCGGTGAGCCGCATGCGGTGGTCGACGGCCGGGTGGGTGCGGCTGTTGCGGTGCCCGGGAGGAGCACCGAGCCGCAGGTGAGAACCAGCGTGACCATCGCCGTGATCAGTCCTGCTCGAGTCCGCACCAGCATGGTCGTCGCCTACCCCACCACATGTCCGGTGGCCAGGCCGATCAGGTAGGTGATCGTCATCGCGAGCGCACCGCCCATGGTGACCCGTAGGATGGCCAACCGGGCGTCGGCCTGACCGATCCGCGCGCTGATCCACCCGGTCAGCGCCAGCGCCAGGCACACCACCACGAAGGTCACCGGAATCCGAATGTGCTGCGGCAGAACGAGAATGGCGATCAGTGGGAGCGCGGCGCCGAGGGTGAAGGACGCCGCAGAAGAGCCGGCAGCATGCCACGGGTTGGTGAGGGTGTCCGGGTCGATACCCAGTTCCACCTCGGCGTGCGCGGCCAGGGCGTCGTGCTCGGTGAGTTCGGTGGCCACCTGGCGTGCGGTGGACTCCGACAATCCGCGGTCGCGGTAGAGGCCGACGAGCTCGTCGAACTCTTCCTCGGGCATGTCGCGCAGTTCGGCGCGTTCCTTGCGGATCAGGGCCCGTTCGGTGTCGCGCTGGGTGCTGACCGAGACGTATTCGCCCAGCGCCATCGACACCGCGCCCGCGGCGAGTGCGGCGATTCCGGCGGTGAAGATCGCGCCACGGTCGATCGTCGCCGCCGCTACGCCCACCAGGATGCCCGCCGTCGACACGATTCCGTCGTCGGCGCCGAGGACTCCGGCACGTAACCAGTTGAGCGTCTCGCCGACGCCACCGGCGTGTGGCTCGTCGGCGTGGGCGGGCAGATCGGCGTGATCAGATCCGGCGTCGGCTCCGGGTCCGTTGAACGCTGTCATGAACAAAGCAAACCAACGTTCATCGGGGCTGTCCAGCAAGGTTGCACATACTTATCCGGCTCAATTCAGCACTCCCTGACCGAACGTTCCGTACAGACCTCCTAGGGTGGAGGTGCAGCGGGAACATTTTCTCTCGCCGCACCCAAACCCGTACTCGACGTGATACTGGTAACGCCGAGGAACGAGCCGAGTCGACGGCGAGCGAGACCCGCCCGCCCCCGACGGATACTCAAGTCGAGAAGAGGATCATGAGCGCCGACAAGCCGACCATCATCTACACCCTGACCGACGAGGCGCCGATGTTGGCGACCTACGCCTTCTTGCCCGTCATCCGGGCCTTCGCCGACGCCGCCGACATCAGCGTCGAGACCACCGACATCTCGGTCGCCGCCCGCGTTCTCGCCGAGTTCCCCGACTATCTGACCGATGAGCAGAAAGTTCCCGACAACCTCGGTGAGCTGGGAGAACTGACTCAGAAGCCGGACACCAACATCATCAAGCTGCCCAACATCAGCGCGTCGGTGCCGCAGCTGGTCGCCACGGTCAAGGAGCTTCAGGCCAAGGGTTACGCCATCCCCGACTTCCCCGGCACCCCGAAGACCGACGAGGAGAAGGCCATCCGCGAGCGCTACACCAAGTGCTTGGGCAGTGCGGTCAATCCGGTCCTGCGCGAGGGCAATTCGGATCGTCGCGCCCCCAACGCGGTGAAGGCTTACGCGCGCAAGCATCCGCACAGCATGGGCAAGTGGTCGATGGCCTCGCGCACCCACGTCGCGCACATGACCGAGGGTGATTTCTACCACGGCGAGAAGTCGATGACCGTCGACGGCGACCGTGAGGTCAAGATGGAGCTGATCACCAAGAGCGGCGAGACCAAGGTGCTCAAGCCTAAGGTCGCGCTCACCGACGGCGACGTCATCGACTCGATGTTCATGTCCAAGACGGCCCTCATCAAGTTCTACGAGGACCAGATGCAGGACGCGTACGAGACCGGCGTGATGTTCTCGCTGCACGTCAAGGCCACCATGATGCGTGTCTCGCATCCCATCGTGTTCGGTCACGCGGTACGCACCTTCTACAAGGACGCGTTCGCCAAGCATCAGGCGACGTTCGACGAACTCGGCGTCAATGTGAACAACGGTCTGGCCGACCTCTACTCCAAGATCGAATCGCTGCCGGCCTCCAAGCGTGAGCAGATCATCGACGACCTGCACAAGTGTCACGAGACGCGACCGGAACTGGCCATGGTCGACTCGGCGCGCGGCATCTCGAACTTCCACTCGCCGTCGGACGTCATCGTCGACGCGTCGATGCCCGCGATGATCCGCGCCGGCGGCAAGATGTACGGCGCCGACGGCCGCACCAAGGACACCAAGGCGGTCAACCCGGAGTCGACCTTCGCGCGGATCTACCAGGAGATGGTCAACTTCTGTAAGACCAACGGCGCCTTCGACCCGACGACCATGGGGACGGTGCCCAACGTCGGTCTGATGGCGCAGAAGGCCGAGGAATACGGCTCGCACGACAAGACTTTTGAGATCGAGGAACCCGGCACCGCCAACATCGTCGACTTGGCGACCGGGGAGGTGCTGCTCACCCAGGAGGTTGAGGAGGGTGACATCTGGCGTATGTGCATCGTCAAGGATGCGCCGATTCAGGACTGGGTCAAGCTCGCCGTGACCCGCGCCCGCGATTCCGGTATGCCGGTGGTGTTCTGGCTCGATCCGTACCGCCCGCATGAGAACGAGCTGATCAAGAAGGTTCACAAGTACCTGCCCGAGCACGACACCGAGGGCCTCGACATCCAGATCATGTCGCAGGTGCGCGCCATCCGGTACACGATGGAACGTCTGATCCGCGGACTGGACACCATCTCCGCGACCGGCAACATCCTGCGTGACTACCTGACCGACCTGTTCCCGATCCTCGAACTGGGCACCAGCGCCAAGATGCTCTCGATCGTGCCGCTGATGGCCGGCGGTGGGCTGTATGAGACCGGCGCGGGCGGATCGGCACCCAAGCACGTTAAGCAGCTCGTCGAAGAGAATCACCTGCGTTGGGATTCGCTCGGTGAATTCCTTGCTCTCGCAGTCAGTTTGGAAGATCTCGGCAAGAAGTTCGACGACAAGCGCGCCACCATCCTGGCCAAGGCGCTCGACGCCGCGACCGGCAAGCTGCTGGAGAACGACAAGGGACCGTCGCGCTCGACCGGCGAACTCGACAACCGCGGCAGCCAGTTCTACCTCGCCATGTACTGGGCGCAGGAACTGGCCGAGCAGACCGAGGATCCGGAACTGGCCAAGCGGTTCACCTCGCTCGCCGAGGCGTTGACCAAGAATGAGGAGGCCATCGTCGCCGAGCTCAACGAGGTCCAGGGCAACGAGGTCGACCTCGGTGGCTACTACTTCCCGGACCCGGACAAGCTCTCCTCGGTGATGCGTCCGAGCAAGACGTTCAACGACGCGTTGGCGTCGGCTCGGGACTGAGTTCTGTCGGTTCTTCCGCGTCGAACTGGGCGTTCCGCACCTTGCTGGTGGCGGAACTCCGGGTTCGACGCGGAAGAACCCTTCGCGGATCTCGATACGGCTCCTCGCTGTGCTGGCGTGCCTATTCGATCAGCGTGATCTGGTGACACAGCCTCGGTGGCAGAGCGCGGTCGCGGCGACTATTGGGTCGGTGTTGCTCAGGCACCGAGGCTGTGTCACGGCGCGTACTTAGTTGACCAGCAGGACCTTGCCGACGGACTCGCTCGAGTCGAGTAGTTCCTGACCGCGGGCGGCGTCGGCCATCGGCAGGCGCGCCGAGATCACCGGTGCCACTTGACCGTTGGCGACGAGCGGCCACTCGTCGGCGGTGACGGCCGCGACGATCTCGGCCTTGGAGCCGGGTCCGGTGAGGGGCCGATTGCGAACATTGGTGCCGATCACCTTGACGCGCTTGCCGATCAGCGCTCCGATGTTGAGTTCGGCTGTCACCCCGCCCTGCATCCCGATGATGACCAGTCGGCCACCAGGTGCCAGCGCAGAGATGTTGGGCGCCAGGTACTTTGCGCCCATGATGTCGAGGATGACGTCGACGCTGTTGGCGAGTTCGGTGGCGAAATCACGCTCACGGTAGTTGATCACGACGTCGGCGCCGAGCTCGCGGCACCGCTGCGCTTTGTGTTCGGAGCCGACGGTGACCACGACGCGCGCGCCGATCGCCTTGGCGACCTGGATCGCGTGCGTGCCGATCCCGCTGCCGCCGCCGTGGATCAGAATGGTATCGCCCGCCTTGAGGCCGGCTTCGAGGATGAGATTCGACCACACCGTCGACGCCGCTTCCGGTAACGCGGCCGCGTCGACGAGTGACACTCCGTCGGGCACCGGAAGTAGTTGTGTCGCAGGAACAACCGCGTACTCGGCGTAACCGCCGCCGGCGATCAGAGCGCACACCTCGTCACCCGGTTGCCAGTCGGTCACGCCGTCGCCGACCGATTCGACGGTGCCCGACACCTCCATGCCGAGCGTGTCGGTAATACCGGCCGGCGGCGGGTAGAGGCCGGCGCGCTGCAGGATGTCGGCGCGGTTGATGCCGGCCGCGGCGACCTTCACCAGGACCTCTCCGGGCGCAGGCGGCGGGGTGTCGATGGTGTCGAGCCGGAGGTTCTTGTCGTCGTCGATGACGATGGCGCGCATGGGTTCTCCTTGAGTGTTGGACGTTCGGTCTGCCGGCGGCCGAAATGTGCCGACAGATCAGTGCGGCCTGGAATGTCCAGGCTAGTGCGTGTCGCCGACGCCAGGGACGGACACCGGAACGGGCATGTGCAGAGCGAGCTGCCCGTTGGTGACCACCTCGAAGTGCACGACGCGACCGGGATCGAGTGAACGGAGGTCGTCGGACATCCGCCCCTCGCCGATCTGCAGGTTGAGTCCGCGCGGGAAAACCTTTGCGCCGGAGGCCAATACGTTGGTCTGGCTCAGCGTCGAGAGCCACGCCGTGGTCATCGGCTCTGCGGTGTCCATGGAGGTGTACGACGTGAGGGTCGAGACGCGTTCTCCGGTCTGATGTGTCGTTTGACGCGGGGTCGGCGCCGACAAGGCGAGGTCGGTGGTGCCGGCGTCGTTGAGGACCCGTGCGGTGGTGCGGCGGTCATCGATGTCGACGTCGATCTCGGTGACCCACTTGGGAAATCCGTAGCCGTCGTGGCCGCGGACCTGCGCAATGTCGGTGCTGACCGGAAGCGCCAGGACATGAGAGTGCAGGTGGTTGTCGGCAAGGCCGGTGGTGAGATCGATGATGCTCGGGCCCTTGTGCCGGGCCGGGCGCACGACGGTGGCGACAGCGGCCTCGGTGTAGAAGTCGATGTCGCAGACGTCGTACCGGAAGAACATCACCGACACCAGGCCGCGCCCGGGAGCGATCTCGAGCGGTCTCAGCTCACGCGGCAGCCGCGCCCGGATGGCCTTTGAGGGCGCGGTCATCACCAGTCGTGCGGTGGAGATCCGATAGTAGAAGTTGGGTGTCATGGTCGGTCCGATCGACGACTCGACCCGCGTCTTCGGAAGATGCCGGAAGAAGTCGACGCCGGTCACGCGCGGATCGCGGGCCATCTCATCGAGGTCGGTGTTCATCCGATAGCGATCGAACAGGCCGCCTCGGGGCACCGTGACCACCCGGTCGCCGAGCTCCACGTCGACGGTGGTGGGTGTGGCTGCGATGGTGTCATGCGATGGGGCGTCAGATGTGGTCATAAGATGTCCTTGGCCGATATGTTAGCGGTGCTTACTCCGACGATGCTAGGCCCCTCGTGTAAGCAGTGTCAACATGATGGCGCAACGCGGTGTCCCCAGGTGTACCGGCGCGGGACTGACTCAGGGCAGTACGGCGGACACCGCCGCGCGGACGCGGGCTTCGACGTCGGAATTCGACGACGCGTCGAACTTGCCATCGAGGTGTAGGAAGGCCAGGCCGTGAACCAGGGCCCAGGTGGCGGTCGCCGCCGATTGCGGGTCGACGTCCGGCATCGCCTTGGCGACAACGGATTCCAGATATGCACTGATCGCTGCGGCGGCTGCTGTGCGATCGGTGCTCGTCGGGTCGCAGGGCTCGGCGAACATCGCGCGAAACAGCCCTGGCCGGTCCAGGGCGAAGCGGACGTACGTGACCGCCAGGTCCATCAGGTCGTCGCGTGTGTGCGGATCGGAGTGGGTGTCGATGAGTGCCTGGGTGAGTTCCCGATAGCCGACTGCCGCCACCGCGGAGACCAGCGCTTCGCGATCTGTGAAGTGGCGGTAGGGCGCCGCGGTGGAGACGCCTGCGCGACGCGCGGCCGCCCGCAGTGACAGTCCGGCACCGCCGTCCTCCTCGAGCAATTCCGTCGCGGCACGCACCAGGGCGGAGGCGAGATCGCCGTGGTGATACGACTTCGGGGAGGTCATGGATACAACCTAGCGGGTGTTGACGCTGCTTACTTGCCCGGCTATGTTAGCACTGCATACTCGCAACTGCATGCACGCAACGGGGAGAGGTTCCATGACCAAGGTTCTGTACGTGATCACCGCGGCCGACCGCTGGACGCTCAACGACGGCACCGTCCACCCGTCCGGCTACTGGGCCGAGGAGGTCGCCGTTCCGCACCGCATCTTCACCGAGCAGGGGTGGGAGATCACCGTCGCCACACCAGGCGGAAAGGCGCCGACGCTCGATCAGCTGAGCCTCGGCATCGCCGGCGGCATGCCGTGGAAGCGCAACGACATCAAGAAGTACCTGGACAGCATTTCCGACGTACTCGACCATCCGGTGCCACTCGACGCGATAGATCCCGACGACTTCGACGTCGTGTTCTATCCCGGCGGACATGGACCGATGGAAGACCTTGCCTACGATTCGGTTTCGGGTGCGCTGCTCACCAAGAGGCTCGCGTCGGGCGGGCCGCTGGCGTTGCTCTGCCATGCGCCGGCGGCGATCGCGGCGGCCGTGAAGCCCGACGGCGCCAACGCCTTCGCCGGGCGCAGGATGACCGGCTTGTCCAATCGCGAGGAGCTGCTCAACAGCTTTGCGCGCAAGGCGCCGTGGCTGCTGGAGGACAAGCTCAAGGAGGTCGGCGTGGACTACTCCAAGGGGCTGATCCCGCTGCTCCCACATGTCGTCGTCGACGGAAATCTCTACACCGGGCAGAATCCCGGGTCGTCGGAAAAGCTGGCGAATCGTATTGTCGCCGACGTGAATCGCCGCGGTTAGAGGCGCGGTCTGCCAACCCCACCCGCGAACCTGCGCGCTTCCGGGTGCGATGTGGGGGGTGTTCGGGGCAGACTGATCGGGTGAATTCCCCAATAACGGCCGAGCACAAGAGGCTCGTCGAGTCTCCCGGAGTGCTCGGCCCCTGGCGCATGTGGGGGCCATACCTGGCCGGACGTCAGTGGGGCACGGTACGGGAGGACTATTCCGCCGACGGTAACGCCTGGGACTCGTTCTCCTTCGAACAGGCCCGCTCTCGCGCCTACCGCTGGGGCGAGGACGGCCTGGGCGGAATCTGCGACCGTTTCGGGTTTCTGAACCTCGCTGTGTCGCTGTGGAACCGCAAAGACCCCATCCTCAAAGAGCGGCTCTACGGGCTGACCAACGAGCAGGGAAATCACGGCGAAGACGCCAAGGAGTACTGGTGGACCGTCGACGGCACGCCCACCCACTCGTGGATGCAGTGGCTCTACCGATACCCGCAGGCCGAGTTCCCCTACCAGCAGTTACGGGAGGAGAATGCGCGCCGCGGACGCGACGATCGTGAGTACGAACTCGCCGACACCGGCGTACTCGACGAGAACCGCTTCTTCGACATGCTCATCACCTACGCCAAGGCCTCGCCCGAGGACATCTGCGTGCGCATCGAGATCACCAACCATGGTCCCGACGCCGCGTCGATCGATGTGCTGCCGCATCTGTGGTTGCGCAACACATGGTCGTGGGGTCGTGACAATCGTGGCGGAATGATCCGTGCCGTCGACGAGTTGCGGCTGCCGTCGGAAGCGATGCGTGCGGTGGTGGTCACCCACGGCCAACTCGGCCGCTACTACCTGTCCGGGGCTGGCGAGCCCCGACTGTTGTTCTGCGACAACGAAACCAACGCAGTCAAGTTGTTCGGTGCCGCGCAGAACGCCACCCCGTTCACGAAGGATGGAATCGACAGATTCGTCGTCGGCGGCGAAGAGGATGCGGTCAACCCTGACGACCGCGGAACCAAATGCGCGTTCATGTACAGCTTCGACGACGTAGAGCCCGGCGGCACGCGGGTCATCAGCCTGCGATTGAGCCAGACCCAACCCGATGCGCTGACCTTCGGGCCCGGATTCGGCGCGGTCTTCGCCGACCGACGTGAGGAGTCCGACGAGTTCTACGACGCGGTGATCGGCTCGCATGTCACCGACGTCGACCGCGCCATCTCACGTCGTGCCTACGCCGGATTGCTTTGGGGCAAACAGCTTTACCGCTACGACGTCAGTCAGTGGCTACAGGGCGATCCGGCCAGTGATCCGTCGCCGGCATCACGGCGAGACCCGGGCCGTCGAAACACCGACTGGCGCCACGTCTCGCTCGCCGACGTGATCTCCATGCCCGACGAATGGGAGTACCCGTGGTTCGCCGCATGGGATTTGGCCTTCCACACCATCCCGCTGGCACACGTCGACCCGGACTTCGCCAAGGAGCAACTCGTGTTGATGTGCCGCGAGTGGGCGATGCACCCCAATGGCCAATTGTGTGCCTACGAATGGGAATTCGGCGACGTCAACCCGCCGGTGCACGCGTGGGCGGCGTGGCAGGTCTACCGCATCGACGGCAGACGCGACCGCGAGTTCCTCATCCGGGTGTTCACCAAACTGCTGCTGAACTTCTCCTGGTGGGTCAACCGTAAGGATTCCGACGGGTCCAACATCTTCGAGGGCGGCTTCCTCGGGATGGACAATATCGGTCTGTTCAACCGATCGGCGCCGCTCCCAGCGGGTTTCCGGCTCGAGCAATCCGACGCGACGAGTTGGATGGCGTTCTACTGCCAGCAGATGTTCAAGATCGCCTTGGAGTTGGCCCGCCACGACACCGCATGGGATGACGTCGCGACGAAGTTCTTCGCGCACTTCCTGTCCATCGCGTCGGCGATGCGTTCCTTCGGCTCCACGCACACCGCGCTGTGGAATGAGGAGGATGGATTCTTCTACGACGTCCTTGTCGGCGGCGACGGTCGGGCCGAACCGATGCGGGTGCGGTCGATGGTGGGGCTCCTGCCAATTCTGGGTGCCACCGAAATCCCGTCGTGGGTGCCCGTCGAATGTCCGGAGTTGACCGCACGCCTGCGGTGGATGCAGCGTCGACGGCCGTCGACGATGTCGGCGTACATGGAGCGCTCCGAGAAGGGCCGTACCAGGACGTTGTTGTCGATGGTCGACCCTGACCGCTTGCGGCGGTTACTGGAACGGGCCTTCGATGAGGAGGAGTTCCTGTCCGACTACGGTTTACGATCGCTGTCGGCGTCCTATCGAGAGCCGATGACGATGTCGGTGGACGGCCGCGACATGGCGATCGAGTATGAACCGGGGGAGTCGCGCACCGGGATGTTCGGTGGCAACTCCAATTGGCGTGGGCCGGTGTGGTTTCCGGTGAATGTCCTGCTCGCCGACCGACTTCGGGTGTACGGCAACTACTTCGGTGACAGTTTCACCATCGAGGTGCCCACCGGTTCGGGGAATCGCATGACGCTGCGGGACGCCGCGGATCTGCTGGAGCGCAGGCTGGAGAACCTCTTCCGGCCCGGTGCGGACGGCGCCAGACCCTCCGACGGCAAGAGGATCGAGGCCAGCGACGACCCACTGTGGCGCGACCATCCGACGTTCAGCGAGTACTTCGACGGCGACACCGGTGAGGGGCTGGGCGCCGGCCACCAGACCGGCTGGACCGCACTGGTTGCTCATCTGATCAACCCCCGCACACCCTGATCGATCCCGCGGTGTCGAAAGACCGCGCGGCAATCTAGGGCGCACAGATCTACAGTCCTGCCCGTTCAAGTGCGTCGTCGAACTCTTCGGCGGCCTGCTTCTCGGTCTTGCCGGCGGCGAGGGCGTTGGTGTAGACCGCGAGCAGCTCGTCGCCGTGTTCGGCGTAGCGTCGTGACCAGGCCTCGCCGTCGTATCGCCAGTAGCCAATGATGTCGTATTGATCTGGTGCCCAGCCTGATTCGCGTCGAAGGTACTTGCGTACCGTCCGGGACTCGGCGGCTTCGGCGGCAAACCAGCAGTAGCCTCGGCCGGGCGGCTGTACCAGGCTGCGTACCTGCGCGCCGAGTCGGCTTGCGGCGTGCCCGTTCCCGGAGCCGACCAGTGGAATGGTGGTGATGCCTGGTTGGTCCTCGGCCCGCAGGTAGTCGAGATCATCGTCACCGAGGACTTCGGCGATCAGCGTGACCGGCGGATGATCTGTGCCCACAAGGTTTTCGATGATGCGGGCGGTAGCGGGCAGTCCGGCCAGATCGGTGACCAGAAGTAGCCAAGTGGTGTCGTCGGGCGGGTGATACCAGCCACGCGCATGCGACATCGCGACAGTCTGCCCGGCCGTTGCTTGTTGGGCCCATAGCGTCGCCGGGCCCCGGGCATGCACCACGAAGTCGACGTCCATCGTGCGTGCGTCGGGATCGACGCTGCGGATCGAATAGTTGCGGCCCTCGGGGATGTCGCCCTCGTGATATCCCCACACGTCGTCGCGCAATTCCATTGGTGTGGCTGATGTTTCGCCGGGCGCGGGAAAGTAGATGCCGACCGCTTCGTCGGGTGTGCCGGGCAGCGCGAGGCGGTCGAGGTCGTCGACATCGAAATGCACGCGCAGCAGTCGCGGGCTGAGGGACGTGGTGGCGGTGACGTGGGCGAGTGAGAAAGTCATTGGTGCTGGGGCAGGCCTATCGGGTTGCGTTGCGAATCAGGTTGCCGCCGATGATGAGTCGCTGGATCTCGCTGGTGCCCTCGTAGAGTCGTAGCAAGCGGACATCGCGGTAGATGCGTTCCACTGGTACCTCCCGCATGTAGCCGGTGCCGCCGTGGATCTGAACCGCGAGATCGGCTACCTTGCCGACCATTTCGGTGCAGAACAGCTTCGTCGCCGACGGCGCGATCCGGCGATCCTCACCGGACACGTACTTACGTGCCGCATCCCGTACCAGGGCTCGGCCGGCCATCACTCCGGTCTGCTGGTCGGCGAGCATCGCCTGCACCAATTGGAAAGTGCCGATGGGCTTTCCGCCCTGCGTCGCCGACGCCGCGTAGGCGACCGACTCGTCGAGGGCGCGTTGCGCCTGACCGACCGAGAGCGCGGCGATGTGGATACGCCCGCGGGCAAGCGAGGTCATGGCGGCCTTGTAGCCGGCTTCCTCCTGCCCGCCGACCAACGCCGACGACGGGACCCGCACGCCGTCGAAGGTCACGTCGGCGGTACCGGCTCCCTCTTGGCCCATCTTCTTGTCCTTGGGGCTCACACCCACGCCGTCGGCGTCGGCGGGAACGAGGAACACCGCGATGCCCGTGCTGTTTTCGTCGGCGGTGCGGGTGCGGGCGAAGACGATGAACAGATCGGCGATCGGCGCGTTGGTGATGAAGCGCTTCTGGCCGTCAATGATCCAGTCGTCGCCGTCGCGCCTGGCCGTGGTGCGCAGCCCGGCGGGGTTGGAGCCGGCGCCTGGTTCGGTGAGCGCGAACGACGCGACGACCTCGCCCGAGGCGATCCGTTTCAGCCAGGTCTTCTTCTGCTCGTCGGTGCCGAAGTTCACCAGCACCTGGCCGGCGATGCCGTTGTTGGTGCCGAACATCGAGCGCAGCGAGAGGCTGGTGTAGCCGAATTCCATGGCGAGTTCGACGTCCTGGGTGAGGTCGAGGCCCAGGCCGCCCCACTCCTGGGGGATCGCATAGCCGAACAGGCCCATGTCGGCGGCAGCGCTGCGCAGATCGGCCGGGATCTCGTTGGTCTCCATGATCTCGTTCTCGCGGGGTACCACCTTGGTGCGGATGAAGTCGTGCACCAGCGATTGGATCTGCGCGAAGTCCTCGTCGGAGACGGTCTCGGGGTTGCTGTCGGAGACGGTCTCGGTGTTGCTGTCGGCCATGGTTTCGAACGTAGCAAAGCCGAGCCCCGCGGTTGAGCGCGCTGTGTCGTTGACTGGGCACGGCTCGGCGTCGACTGGGCGCGCCCTGCGGACAGAAACACCGCTTCTCGTCAGAAACACTCCGCGCGCGCAGTGTTTCTGACGAGATTGGGGGTTTCTGTCTCGGCGGTTTGCCTTGTGTCGCTTGCCGTCTGCTGGTCGAGACCGAGCCCAACTGCTGGTCGAGTAGTGCGAGGCGCCAGCCGGGGACGTATCGAGACCCGTCGAGCCACACCGTTTCCCAAGGTAGACGACGGTCGACCGGTTTTGTCACACCCGCTTGCTAGTCTGGTGGCAGTTCGAACTCGATGATGCTTACTTTCAGTGTTGACGCGTGAATGTTGCTGCGGTCCAACCCAACACACCCCCTCCGTGCGGGGTGGTTCACTGAAAGTGGTGTCAGGTGTTCACCTTCTCCGACCCGGTCATCGACGACGCTGTGGTGTCGTCGATGCCGCGCGACGAGGTGGCCACCACCGCGGCAACGATGTTGCGCGAAGCCCGGGCCCGTGAAGCCCGCACCGTGTTGTTGGCAACGCGGCTGGCGCACGACACCTACGACGACGTCATCAACGGCGTGTACGGGTTCACATCCAGCCATTCGCATGCCAAAGCCGACAAGGTCGCCACCGGCGAAGTGTCCCTGCAACTCGGGGTGTCGCGCACCCGGGCCGGGGAGTGGATCAAACTCGGTGAGTCCCTCGCCTCGTATCCGAAAGTCCGCCACGCGTATCTGGCCGGTAAATACTCGACCAACCGCGTCCGCAACATTGTGCGCGCTCTGGATGTTGCGCCGCCCAGCCTGAAAGACCACGCCGACGCCACCGACGACGCCCAGTCAGACCCCGAGGTCGATGCCAACTCCGACGATGGTGCGGTCGATGACGGTCAGACCGGCGACGCCAACGACGGTGCGGTCGAGGGCGACCAGACCGGCGACGAGACCGCCACTGACGAAGAGGCAACCACCGACGACGCGGAGGCCGATAAGGACGCTGTCATCACCGATGACGCACCCACCGACCCCGAGCCGGAGGTGGATCTCGAGGACCTGATGATCGATCTCGCGAACCGGCCCACCACCGATCCGGTGCTGCGGGATCAGCTCGAAGAACTCGTCATCACCCTCGACCCCGATGCTGCTGAAGAATCCCGCGAGGAGTTCGCCGAGCAGTGGCAGAACGTGAAGTTCAAGACAGACAGCACCGGGCACATGTCGATTGACATCGAATTGCCCGCCGCTCAGGGTGTGCACTTGCAGGATCGCATCCGCCATCTGATCGCGACCCGACTCTGCAAACATGACGGCCGCCCGATCGGGATGAAGCGTGTCGCGGCGTTGGCCGAGATCACCGGCTTCCCCGGCGCACGACTGGTCTGTCAGTGCGGCATCCCGGGATGCCCGGCGACCCCACCCCCGCCCGACCCCGACGACCCGCAAGACCCCGACGACCCGCAAGAACCCGACGACCCGCAAGGCCCCGACGACCCCGACGGCGGCCCGGACGGCATCGATGGGCCCGATGGTGGCGACGGTCCCGATGACACTGGCGGGCCCGATGACACTGACGGTCCCAATGATGGCGACGGCGCCGAGGGC
>JAEYMI010000030.1 GCA_023461275.1 Actinomycetes bacterium
CGGTGGAGCAGCGGCAGGGTTTGAAGATTGCGGTGCCCGAGGAGATCGCGTGGCGTCGTGGGTTCATCAGTGATGACGAGTTGCGTTCCCGCGCGGTGAAACTCACCAAATCCGGGTACGGCGACTACCTGTTGAACCTGATTGAACGCGGTAAAGGCTTCTAGGGCAACGGATTCTCACGAGACAAGGGATTGCTGAACAGCATGAAGATTCGGCCGTTGGCCATTGATGGTGCGTGGGAGTTGACCCCGGTCCTGCATGGTGATGCACGCGGGTTGTTTTTGGAGGCGTTCAAGGCCCCGCTGCTGGCCGAGGCGATCGGCCACAGTTTTGAGTTGGCGCAGGTGAATATGTCGGTGTCGGCGGCCGGGGTGCTGCGCGGTATCCATTTCGCCGATGTGCCTCCTGGGCAAGCGAAGTACGTGATGTGCCCGTTGGGTGCGGTGTTGGACATCGTGGTTGATATTCGGGTCGGGTCGCCGACGTTCGGGCAGTGGGATTCGGTGCTGCTCGACGATGTGGATCGTCGGGCGATCTATCTGTCCGAGGGTTTGGGGCACGCATTCTGCTCCCTGGCTGACGGATCGACGGTCACCTACCTGTGTTCGGCCGGCTACAACCCGACCGGTGAGCACGGTATCCACCCGTTGGATCCTGATGTCGGGATCAAGTGGCCGAGCACCGCCCGCGACGGTAGCCCGTTGGAATTTTCGTTGTCGGCGAAAGACACTGACGCACCAGGGCTTTTCGAGGCCCGCGACTCCGGACTCCTCCCGGACTACGACGACGTCACCGGATACCTACGCACACTCGCCGAGTAGACGCCCGGCCCGCTGAACGAGGTAGGCATTTGTCGCGGTATCCGCGACAAATGCCTACAGGCTTCGAATCGACATCGCGGCGCACAGGGTCCAGGTACACGCGAGGACCGCGAGCGCGGCGAGGCTGACATCGGTTGCCCACGCCCAATGTGTTTGTGCGCCAAGCTCATGCGCACCCAGCGCGACCGTGCCGACGGGGAAGGTCATCGCCCACCAGCCCGGTGTGAATGGCATAGCGTCACGAAATCCCAGAACGGTGCGATAGCCGGCCCACGCCGTGAGCGGCGCCGCCAGGACAAGCATCGCGACCGCGTACCCGACCGCCACGGTGTGACCGAGACCGGCAACATCGCTGAGTTTCAGTGCCGCAGCGGCGGATTGGCCGACCACGCCCAACGGAATCCATGCACTCGCCGACGCCGCGCCCACCGGCGGCGCCACTCGTAGGTGGTGGTGATAGCAGCGCGCGAAGGTGATCGGTGCGGTGGCGAGGGCGATCACAAAGCATGCCGTCGACACGGCGAGAAACGTCCCCGCATGCGCCGAGAAGTGCTGCGCAAGAGACGCTCCCGTCGTCGCCGAGACCATCGGCGGCACCAACGCCAGACCCCACACCATGGTCGGGGTCCCGGCCCTACCGCGTAGCATCACGACGCCGAAACCGATTGCGGTACAGAGCCCCAGGACCGTGCCGATGCCCCACATCGCCGCGGCCACGTACCACGCATGCGCCACGGTCGCCGACGCAGACCCGACGGCGAGGATGCCCATGGCGACCATGCCCCACGTCGGCGCGACCGCGGCGTCGGTGACCGTCGCCCGCAACGCACCCGGCTCGGCACGGAATCGGGTGGCGGTCGCCGCGACCAGGCCGAGCAAGATCATCCAGGCCAACGCCAGCATCACCCGCGCGAGATCCACACTGCCGGGGATCATCGGCCCGGCGAGCTGCAGCAGCGTTGCGAAGATCCCGGTGCCCATCGCCATGCCGAACCACTGCGGCCCGACGGCCGGCAACCCAACGCCGGTGCGGTTGGTGCTGGCCTGGGTGGGGGACACGGAGACGCTCATGTACCCATCGTCGAACCAAAGGAGCCGAACGGGTAGCCCCATCCCGGGCATCACCCCATATCCGCCGCATATGGGGTATATCGTCACGATATGCGCACCTGGCCCGACATCGCCGCCCTGGAACTGCTGGTGGCGGTGGCCGATTCGGGCAGCGTCAGTGCCGCTGCGCGCCGATCCGGCGTCGCGCAACCCAACGCCAGCCGATCACTGGCCCGCCTGGAACGACGCCTGGGCGTCAGCCTGCTGCAACGCTCGACGTCGGGGTCGACGCTGAGCCCGGCCGGCACCGTCATCGTCGAATGGGCCCGTGACGTGCTCGATGCGACGTCGACCCTGCTTGACGGTGCCGAAGGTCTCAGCAAGCAGCAGTCGGGGCCGGCGCTGACGGTCGCGGCCAGCCAGACCGTCGCCGAACACCTATTGCCCGGCTGGCTCGCACGGCTGCGTCGGCTACGGCCCGAATCCGGCGTCGGCATGCGGGTGGAGAACAGCGCCACCGTCCTCGACGACGTGCTCCACGGCCGCTGTGAGCTGGGCTTTATCGAAGGGCCGGGAGCGCCAAAAGGCGTGCACAGCGTGGTGGTCGCCGCCGACGACCTGGTGTTGGTCACCGCGCCCGATCACCCGTGGGCCCGTCGTCGACGCCCGGTCACCGCAGCCGAACTCGGTGCGGCCCGGCTGGTCACCCGTGAATCGGGCTCAGGCACCCGGGTGGCCCTCGACGACGCACTCGGCGAGTATGGCCCGATCACGCCGGAACTGGAGTTGCCGAGCAATGCCGCGGTCCGGGTGAGCGTCGCGTCGGGCGCCGGACCGGCTGTACTCAGCCGGCTCGCCGTGCAGGACTCGATCGCGCGCGGCGACATGCGGGAGATCCTGGTCGTCGGACTGGATCTGAGCCGCTCCTTGCGTGCGGTGTGGACCGGGCCCAAGACGTTGCGCGGACTCTCGGCTGATCTGGTGATGATCGCGCGGGAATCAACGCCCTAGGCTCAGCGGCCGCGGTCAGTCGCGCGAATTCTCCTGCTCGGCGTTCTGCAGCGCCACCGCCCGGGCGAGCCGCGCGTAGCGGACCTCGAGGTCACGGAACCGCAGGTACGTCGAGACGGTGGTGAAAGCGAAGGCGATGACCAGCAGGAACAGCACGAGGTCCAGACCGCGCTGGATGCCGAGTTTGTTGGCGACCCACGTGACGTCGTTCTGCCGCAGCATCGCGTAGACGCCGAACACCACGAATGCGACGAACAGCAGCTTCACCCCGGCTGACGATCGAGCCGTGCCGCGGTTGACGACGAAGAACCCGACGAGCGCGATGAGCCCGAGGATGGCGAGAATCTGAAACCAGATCATGGCTACTTCCTCATCCGCGTGTGGAACAGGCCGTCGGCGACGATGTTGACGCCGTTGATCAGCGACTGTCCTTTGGCGCGTGAGTATTCGGTGTAGAGGATGGTGACCGGTTGCTCGGCGACGCGCCAGTGATGGTGGTCGATGAGCGTGACGAACTCCGACGCGTGGCTCATGCCGGCCATCATGAGATCGAGTTGGTCGGCGACGGTTTTGTTGAACGCCCGTAATCCGTTGTGCGCGTCGGTGAGTCCGAGCCGTCGGGTGCGTGGGCTGAGAAAGACGATGGTGCGCAACGCGATTCGTCGCACCAGGGGCACCGACTCACTGCGGCCGTCGGCGAATCGGGTGCCGACGATGATGTCGATCGGCTCGGTGCGCAGGCGGTTGACCATCGCGACGACGTCGTCGACCTGATGCTGACCGTCGGCGTCGAAGGTCACGAAGAACTTCGCACCCGGCTGCCGGCGCGCGTATTCGACGCCGGTCTGGATGGCGGCACCCTGCCCGAGGTTCACCGGATGGCGCACCAGCCGGATGGTCGGGATGTGCCGGCGTACCGCGCGGATTTCGTCGGCGGAGTTGTCCGAGCTGCCGTCGTCGACGCAGACGATGTTGGGGAAGGTGCGCGCGGCGTTGGTGATGACGTCGCCGATGACCTGGCCCTCGTTGAAGACGGGGATGACCAGCCACACGTCGTCGTTGGTGGAGGCCGCGGTCATGGAGATCACCCTATCGGCCCGACCGGCGCGGCCACGTCATAGGCTGATCCGCGTGCCTATCGACGTGATGATGCCGTTCTACGGCGACGTCGGGCAGTTCCAGGAGGCGGTCCGCAGCGTCCTCGCGCAGCGCGACGCCGATCTGCGGATGGTCGTCGTCGACGACGGCTACCCGGATCCAACCCCCCGACAGTGGCTCGCCGACCTGGCCGACCCGCGCGTGGTCTACCTGCGCAATGAGACCAACCTCGGGGTCAACGGCAACTTCCGACGCTGCGTGGAGCTCGTGGAATCCGAGCGGTTCGTGGTGATGGGCTGCGACGACGTCATGCTGCCCGACTACCTTTCCACCGTTCGACGACTCGCCGACGCGCACCCCGACGCCGCGGTGATCCAGCCCGGTGTCGAGGTCATCGACGACGCGGGGACCGTGGTGCGGCCGCTCGGGGACCGGATCAAATCGGTGCTCGCGCCACGACGCGCGACGGTGCTCTCCGGTGAGGCGATGGCGACCAGTCTCTATCACGGCAATTGGACGTATTTTCCGTCGTTGCTGTGGCACACCGGGCAGGTGCGGGAGGTCGGGTTCCGGCCCGGGCTCGACGTGGTGCTCGACCTCGCGCTGCTCGTCGACCTCGCCGCCGCCGGTGGGTCGCTGGTCTACGACCCGACCGTCGTGTTTCGGTATCGGCGGCACGCGGCGTCGGTGAGCTCGGTGCAGGCGGTCGACGGTCGGCGCTTCGCCGAGGAGAACGCGTTCTTCGCCGAGGAAGCGCGGCGTTGCGTCGAGCGTGGGTGGCCGAAAGCGGCGCGCGCGGCACGGGTGCATGCGACGTCGCGGCTGAATCATCTTCTGGCGCGCGTCTTGCGTTGACTGTGCTGTGATCTCGATACGCTGCGGGCTCGCTTCGCTCGCGCGCAGCTACTCGATCAGCAGGTGAAGTGTCGCGGCTATGTGCTGGTCGAGTGCCCCGAGCCGCCAGGCGAGGGGTGTATCGAGACCCGCAACCGCACAAGGTGCACCGCGACCCCGACCAGCGGTCCGCAGATCAGGGCGATCGCCACCCGGTCGGTGACGCCGATCGGCAAGAGCAGCAAGGCAATCGACGCGATGGTCGCTCCCCACCAGCCGGCGGCGTACCAGCGGTGCGCGCCGATGGCGATGGCCGCCGCACCGGTCACGGTCAGCACCGCCAGCGTCGTCGCACCGAGGGTGAACAACGCCAGATCCGCACCGCCGAGCCGGAAGTCGGCGCCGAAGACATGCTCCAACAGCCACGGCCCGACCAGCCACGCGGCACCAGCGCCCAGCACACCGATCCCGATCACCACCGCGACCGGCGCGATGATCGCGCGCAGCACATGCTCACGGCCGTCGACGAAGCGTGTGATGAGTACGCCCTGAAAGCTGTTCAGCGGCACCAACAGTGGTGCCCGGGTGAGTGTCACCGCGAGAATGACCGCACCGACCAGGCCGGCGTCGGCGTCACGGGCGCCGCCGGTAGCGTTGATCATCACCGGGAAACCCATCACCAGCACTGCGCTCGCGGCGGCGGCCAGCATCGCCACCACCGTGTTCGACGCGAACCGCGACGACATCACGTCGGCCGGCAGTCCGATCGCCGCGCGCGCCGCCGGTGATCCCACCAGCAGAGCGATCCACGACACCGACCCGAGCACCGTGATCGCCAGGAAGGCGGTCAAACCCCAGCCCGCGATGACCGCGATCGCCGCGCCGGCCAGCCGAATCAGCGCATCCACCGACAGCAACACCGCGAAAGACGTCCACGACGCCGCCCCCGACAACGCGCCGGCCAGATGCGCATAGATCGCGAAACTCGCCACGCCGACGGCCAGCAGCACCACCGACAGCACGCGCTGCTCGGTGAACACCGATCCGCTCCACAACCACGCCGACGCCGCGATCACAGCGGCCACGCCGCCGCCGATCGTCGCGTTGACGACCAGTGGGCGACCGCGTCGAACGCCGGTGTCGGTAGCGGCGCGCACCGCCCGTGTGGTCTCCTGCAGCTGGCCGTTCTGCGCGCCGGTGACCATGCCGTACGCCGCCCAGAACACCGCGAACACCGCGTACCCGCCGGCGCCGAGATGACGCGCGGCCAGCAGCAGCACCAGATACCCGGACGCCGCGGCGACGAGCGTGGCCACGGTCACCCGTCCGAGCGCACCGGTCACGGGTGTTCCCTCAGGCTGAGCCCGGATACGGCGGCAGTGCGGGCGTGAAAAGCCAGTCCTGCCACAGCTTTCCGAGTGGCTTGTGGTCGGCGAAGTTGGCGGCGAGCGTGATGAAGTCCTCGGTGGATGCCGTCCCGTACCGGTACTTCTCGGTCCAGCGTCGGATCAGTGCGAAGAAGTTCCCGTCGCCGATCAGCAGCCGAAGTGCATGCAGGGTGATGGCGCCGCGCTTGTAGACCCAGTCGTCGAACATGTTGCGGGGTCCGGGATCGGCCAGCGGCGTCGACACCGGCGACGATGCCAAGCGGCGGTAGTACTTTCGGGCCAGTTCGTCGGCGCTGGGACCACCGGATCGCTGACTCCAGATCCACTCGGCGTAGCACGCGAAACCCTCGTGCAGCCAGATGTCCTTCCACCGCGCGAGAGTGACCGAATTGCCGAACCACTGGTGTGCGAGCTCGTGCGCGATCAGCCGTTCTGCGGCGTGTGAGCCGTCGCAGTGATTGGCACCAAAGGTGGAGAAGCTCTGGGCCTCGATCGGGATCTCCAGCGAGTCGTCGGTGACGACCACGCTGTACTGCGGAAATGGGTACGGCCCGAACAGTTCTGAGAAGACGTCGATCATGTCGAGCTGTCGGGCGAAGTCGATGGCGAATGTCTGGCGCAGCCGTGGCGGGATGATCGCCTGAACCGGAAAAGGCTTGTTGCGCAACTGCTTCTGTTCGTACATGCCGATCTGAACCGACGCCAGGTAAGTGGGCATCGGTTCCACCTGCTCATACACCCAGGTGGTCTGCGCGGCCCCCTTGCGTTTCGAGCGGAGTACTCCGTTGGCCAGTGCGTAGTACGGGCTGTCGGTGGTGATGGAAATCCGGTACGGCGCTTTGCAACTCGGGTGGTCGTCGCAGGGGAACCACGATGCGGCGCCGTTGGGCTGACTGGCGCACAACGAGCCGTCGGTGAGCTCTTCCCAGCCGACTTCACCCCATGGTCCGCGGATCGGCCGGGGAGATCCGGAGTAGCGCACCTCGATCGTCATCGCGCCGCCGGGCGGGATCGGGTCCGACGGTGAGATGGCCAGCTTGCGGTTGCGGTGGCTGTATCGCGTGCGGCGCCCGTTGACACTGACACGGCCGACCCGCAGATTCGACGACAGGTCGAGAGTGAATCGGCGGAGCTCCACATACGACGTCGCGGTCAGCGTCGCGATGCCCGTGAGCCGGTTGCTGTTGACCTTGTATTCAAGGTCCAGATCGTAGCGCGAGATGCGAAAACCCAGGTTCCCGTTGTCGGGGAGGTAAGGGTCGATGACATCCGACGGCGCGCCGAGTACTGGCTGGCCCGATATCGATTTGGCCGACTTGCCCGGCACCGATTCTCCCGTCACGTCGGTCTCATGTGGTCGTTGTTCGCGCAATCGGCCATCCACGGTCCCCATCGTCGCGGACACTAACGTTACCCGCCGTGCTCGACAGTTGGGTTGTTGACTGCCGTGGCGAATCAGGCGCGGGGAGGGTTGGGTATGGAATAATCGGACCGTAGTCCGGTTATGCTCGTCGTTGTTGAACGTATCGACTTCATGTTCTCGGGAAGGGACCCATGTTCGGAATTCGAAGCGTCGCGTTGTTCGTCGCGCGACTGATCCTCGGCTACATCTTCATCATGCACGGCTGGCAGAAGCTGCACACCAACGGAATCAGCAACGTCGAGAAGGGTTTCAGCCAGATGGGGATTCCGTCTCCCGGTCTTGCGGCGCAGTACGCGACCTGGGTGGAGTTCGTCGGCGGCATCCTGCTGATCCTCGGCCTGTTCCTGCCGCTGGTGTCGATTCTGCTGATCCTGGACATGATCGGCGCGATCATTTACGCGCACTGGGATGCCGGCTTCTGGGCGTCGAATGGCGGCTACGAGTTCCCGCTCGCGCTCATCGCGGGCCTGTTGGCGGTCGGGCTGGCGCAGGCCGGTGGTGCCGCTGCCGACCACTACATTTTCCGACGGCGAGGTTCTGCTGTCGCCTGACGCAGCGCCCTCGCTTGGCGAATTGTTGATCGCGAGGCCAAGATTCGCGGTAGGAAAAGCGCCCGAGGGTGGGTGGCCATTGACGTAGTGGTCATGGCGTCCCGCTCTCGGGCGCTTTTCCGTTCTCGACGTCGGGATTCGCTATGGGAAATGCGCCCCATGGTGGGTTGTCGTTGACGTAGTGGTCACGGCGTCCCGCTCTCGGGCGCATTTCCTGCCCGGGTGTCAGGTGTCCCGGGTGTCGGGTGTTCGACGATGCGTCACCGGCCCGTCAGCGATTCCAGGGCGCGATCGGGTTGCCCTGCCAGCGGGTGTGGGCCGGGACCACATCGCCACGCATCACCAGCGACGCCGGCCCCACCGTGGCCGACTCACCCAGCCCGGACGCGGGCAGCGCCACGCAGTGCGGGCCCAGTGTGGCGCCGGGACCCAGTACGACGCGATCCATTGCCATCACGCGATCGTGGAAGAGGTGGGTCTGCACCACGCAGCCGCGTTGCACCGTCGAGCCGTCGCCGAGTTCGACGAGGTCGGCCTCGGGAAGCCAATACGTCTCGCACCACACGCCCTTGCCGATGTGCGCGCCCAGCAGGCGTAGCCACAGGTTGAGGATCGGTGTGCCGGTGGCGGCATTGGCAAACCACGGCGCGGCAACGGTTTCCACGAACGCATCCGAGAGCTCGTTGCGCCACACGAACGAACTCCACAGCGGATGCTCCGACACCGGTATACGGCCCACCACAATCCATTTCGCGGCGGCTGCGATGGCACACGCACACGCACCGGCCACCAGCAGCAAAAAGCCCGAGAGCAGCGCCGCCAACCACGCATGGGTGTGGAAGGCCAGATACTGCAGGCCGAGCAGCACGAACACACCCAGCCCGAACGAGACGATCACCGGCACGATCCGCAGGGTCTCGATCGCCGAGCGTGCCACCTTGAGCTTGAGCGGCGGATCGAAGGTGCGTGAGGTGTCGGCGGTGGCTGCGGTTCGACGCAACCGAACCGGCGGACTGCCCAGCCAACTCGACCCGGATTTCGCGCGTTCCGGCGTCGCCGAGAGCACCGCGACCAGACTGTTCTTCGGCACCTTGCGGCCCGGACCGGTCATGCCGGAGTTGCCCAGAAACGAGCGCTTGCCGATCTTCGCCTCGTCGATGTGCAGCCATCCGCCGCCGAGTTCGTAGGAGGCGACCATCGTGTCGTCGGCGAGGAACGCGCCGTCGGCGATGGTGGTGAACTTCGGCAGCACCAGCGCGGTGGAGATCTCGGTACCGGTGCCGACCGACGCGCCGAGCATCCGGAACCAGATCGGCGTCAACAGGCTCGCATACAACGGGAACAGGTAAGTGCGGGCCGCATCCATCAGCCGCTCGGTCATCCACACCTGCCACCCCACGCGTGACCGCACCGGGTGGTAGCCCTTGGTGAGCCGAATCGACATGAGCCGCACCAGGATCAGTGTGATGACCGCGAACACCGCCAGGCTGGTGATGGTGGCCACCGGAAGCAGGACCAACGCGCGTAGTGCGACACCGCGCAACCGGTCGGCGTGCAGTGCCCACGATCCGATCACGGCGAGCCCGGCGGCGAGCGACAGCAGCGGAATCCCGGCCAGCACCAGCGACGACAGCCCGTAGATGGGCACCCACCACGACCGCCGCGGCGGCCGATGAGCCGGCCACGGATGCTCGGCCTTGCCGATCTTGACCGCGGGCGAACCGGCCCACTGCTGGCGCGCCTTCACCTTGCCGATCACCGCAGAACCCGGGTCGACGACGGCCTCCCGGCCGATCACCGCGCCCGGCAGGATCGTCGAGCGCGCCCCGATGGTGGCGCCGGGCTTGATCGAGATCTCACCGATGTGCACCACGTCGCCGTCGATCCACCAGCCGGCGATGTCCACCTCGGGTTCCACCGACGCGCCCTCGCCGATCTCCAGCAGGCCGGTGACCGGTGGGATGGTGTGCAGGTCGACGCCACGCCCCACCGACGCGCCGAGCGCCCGGGCGAGGTAGATCATCCACGGCGCACCGGACAGATTCGACGCCCCGCTCGCCTCGAGCAGCCGTTCGGCCACCCACAGCCGCACGTGCACACTGCCGCCGCGCGGGTAGTCGCCCGGGCCGACGCCGGCGAGCAGTGCGCGGGAACCGGCCGCGGCCAACACCATTCGGCCGGGCGGGGTGATGAACACGATGAATGCCACGAGCAGGACCCACCAGTTGATGGGCACCAGCCACGGCACGGTGCGGTCGATGCCGTCGGCGACGGCGGAGGCGACGTTGTTGATCACGCCCAACCACGTCGCCCACTGCAGCCCGGTCAGGGTGGTGAGTGGCACCGTCAGGGCCAGCTGCGCGATGCCGGTGGAGCGTGGCGTCGGACGAATGTGACGTTCGACGACCGCGACGGCCGGGGTGCGTTCGTCGAGCATCTGCGCCAGCGAGCCCAGACGCGGGTGGTCGTAGAGGTCGGCGACGGTGATCTCCGGAAAACGTTCGCGCAGTGCGGTGACGAGCTGTGCGGCTGCCAGCGATCCACCGCCCTCGGCGAAGAAGTCGGTGTCGGCGCTGGTGACCGCGACCCCGAGGACGTCGGTCCAGCGGCCGGCCAGCCATGCCTCGGTGCCCTCGAGGTCGGATTCGGCGTCGTCGGCGGCACCGGGCAGCGGCCACGGCAACGCATTGCGGTCCACCTTTCCCGATGTGCGCGTTGGCAATTCATCGACCAGGGCCAACCGCGGCACCATCGGTGCCGGCAGTTGTTCGACGAGCTTCGCATGCGCCGCGGCGACGTCGAAGTCCGGGTCGGTGGACACCAGATAGCCGACCAGCACGCTGTTGCCCGCGGCGGTCTTGCGGACCGCGGCCGCGGCGCCGCCGACACCTGGAAGGTGTTGCAGCGCATTGTCGATCTCGCCGAGCTCGATCCGCCGGCCGCCGACCTTCACCTGGTCGTCGGCGCGGCCGACGAAGACCAGACCTTCCTCGTCGAGGCGCACCAGGTCGCCGCTGCGATAGGCGCGTTCCCATCCCAATGTGGGCATCGGAGCGTACTTTTCGGCGTCCTTGGCAGGATCGAGGTAACGGGCCAGGCCGACGCCGCCGATCACCAACTCGCCGGTCTCGCCCACCGCGACGGGCTGACCATCGCCGTCGACGACGGCGAGATCCCAACCGGCCAACGGCAATCCGATCCGCACCGGCTGGGAACCGTCCAGCGGTGCGGCACACGCCACCACCGTTGCCTCGGTGGGGCCGTAGGTATTCCACACCTCGCGGCCTTCGACGGCGAGCCGCTCACCGAGCTCCGGTGGGCATGCCTCACCACCGAAGATCAACAGCCGCACCGCTTCCAGCGCCTCCGGCGGCCACAGTGAGGCCAGCGTCGGGACGGTGGAGACGACGGTGATGTCGCGTTGTACCAGCCACGGTCCGAGATCCATGCCGCTGCGGACCAGCGATCGCGGCGCCGGCACCAGGCAGCCGCCGTGTCGCCAGGCCAGCCACATCTCCTCGCACGAGGCGTCGAAGGCCACCGACAATCCGGCGAGCACGCGGTCGCCCGGGCCGATCGGGGCGTCGGTGAGGAACATGGTGGCCTCGGCGTCGACGAACGCTGCCGCGTTGCGGTGGGTGACCGCGACGCCCTTCGGGGTGCCGGTGGAGCCGGAGGTGAAGATGATCCAGGCGTCGTCGGAGGGCGTCGGGCCGGGTTCGTCGTCGGATTCGGCGCCATCGGCGGGTTCATCGGTGGTGGCCACGCCGCCGGCCAGATGCAGGCCGTCGGCGTCCAGGATGCCCGCGACCGCGGCCTCGGAGAACACCAGTTCGGCGCGCTCCTCGGGATCGTCGGCGTCGACGGGAACGTAGGCGGCTCCGGCGTACAGCGTCGACAGGATGGAGATGTAGAGGTCGCGCGAGCCCGATGGCATCCGGATTCCGACGCGCGATCCCGGCCCGATGCCCTGCAGGCGCAGCCAGGCGGCGCCGCGGCGCACCACCGCGACCAGTTCGGCATAGGTCAGGACCAGGTCACCGTCGTCGATGGCCGGTGCGTCGGGATGCGCGGCGGTTGTCGCGTCGAGGATGTCGCACAGCGTGCGCGGCGCGCTGGCCTGCGCCGACAGTAGATACTGCGGGGGGATTGACACGTGGTCAGCGTCCTCGTTTCAGGTGGGCTTGGGAGGGTCCGAACAGGGGAATATAGCTCATCGATGAGACAACAAAGTGGGGCTCAAGTGAACAGCGCAACCGCTCGGCGTGGCGTACATCTCGCTGATCGGGAGGGGTGAGCTTTCGCGCGAAAGCGCGTCGAACGCACTGCCGGGTGGCGCATGCCGGTGTAGTTTCGGGTTTAACGGCCACCGCGACGTTTGCGCAGTGTCCTGCTGGCTGTGTACTGACATATCCGACAGCGACGTCCTAAGCGCGAGGAGTGAGGAGGGACGGGCATGCCAATTGTGCACCACCGAAAGCCCAGTCTCGCGTCGTATCCGATCTGGCTTGGCGCGCGACTCGTGCTCAAACCGACATTGTCGCTGTGGCCGCTGAACCGTCCGGGTCTGGCCGGGCTGTTCCTGGTCGACCGACTGTTCGGCGCCGCCCCCAAGCCCAAGAGCGTTGTGCGTGAGCGACTGACCCTGGCCGACCGCCCCGTCGAATTGGTGATGCCGTCGGGTCCGTCGCGTCGCGATTCCGACACCGCCATCCTGTACCTGCACGGTGGTGCGTTCGTGGTGTGCGGTCTGGGTACCCACCGCTCGATCGCGGCGCGCCTGTCCCGGGCGTGCGAGTTGCCGCTGTTCTCGCTGGAATACCGTCAGCTGCCCGCAGCCGGGGTGGGAACCTCGGCCGCCGACGCCATCGCCGCCTACCGCGAGTTGCTCACCGAGCGTGGCTACAAGCGGATCATCGTCGCCGGAGACTCCGCGGGCGGATTCCTGGCCGCGAAGGTGGTGGAACTGGCCGCCGAGATGGGCCTGCCGCGTCCGTCGGCGCTGATCGGCTTCTCACCGCTGCTCGACCTCGACCTGGGAACCCATCCGGACCGCAGCAGCAAGTCCGACGCCTACATTCCGCAGGCCAAGATGGCCAAGCTGGCACCGAAGTTCTTCTGGGGACCGATCCCGCTGCAAGGTGCCCGGCGGATCTCCGACGTCCCCGCCGAGGTGTTCCCGCCGACCATCATGATCGTCGCCGAAGGTGAGATGCTCGAGCCCGACGTCATCGAACTCATCGAGAAACTCGACGACGCGGGCGTGGATGCGGTCGCGCACAGCTTCGCCTGGCAGATCCACGCCTTCCCGATGATGTCGAACAAGCATCCGGAAACCCTCGAGGCCATCGAACTGACCTCGGCGTTCACCGCGCAGACCGTCCGCGACGCGAAAGCCTCCGACGCCCGTGACGGGCAGCGTGCCGGCTGATTCACCGGCCCAACCACCGGCTCAAACACCTCGGTCGACGCATGTGCCGGGTGGTGTCGACGCCCGATTCACCCTCGCCGCCGAACGCACGGTCCTCGCGTGGATGCGCACGGCGCTCGGATTCCTCGCCGGCGGTGTCGCGGTGGTGTTCATCGCCCCCGGAACCGAGCATGCGACGTTCGAGGCGATCGCCGGACTGGTGATGGTCGCCTGCGGCTGCGCCATCGCGCTGACCGGCGCATATCGCTGGCGCCGCACCACCGAGGTGCTGCGCAGCGGCGGTGAGATGCCGGGGCCATCGTCGGTGTTCGTTGTGGTCGGTGCCATAGTGGTGGCAGCGGTCCTGCTCTGCGTCATCATCGTGATCTCGCTGTAAAGCGCGGGTTTGCTCCCTAGAGCTCGAGTTTTCGGAGGTCAGCCCATGAGTACCCCACAATCGGTTGGCGAACTGTTCGCACTCGACGACCTCCTCGACGACGACGAGAAGGCGATTGTCGAGACGGTCCGCGACTTCGGCGCCAAGCGGCTGCGGCCGAATGTCGCGGAATGGTTCGAGTCCGGCGAGCTGCCGGTGCGGGAACTGGCCGGCGAACTCGGCGGTCTCGGCCTGTTCGGCATGCACCTGGAGGGATACGGCTGCGCGCACACGTCCGCGACCGCCTACGGGCTGGCCTGCCTGGAACTCGAAGCCGTCGACAGCGGCCTGCGCAGTTTCGTCTCCGTGCAGGGATCGTTGGCGATGTTCGCGATCCGCACGTTCGGCAGCGAGGAGCAGCGCACCGAATGGTTGCCGCGGATGGCCGCCGGTGAGGCCATCGGCTGCTTCGGGCTCACCGAACCGGACTTCGGGTCCAATCCGGCCGGCATGCGGACCTCGGCCAAACGCGACGGCGACGACTGGGTTCTCAACGGCGCCAAGATGTGGATCACCAACGGCACGGTCGCCGACGTCGCGGTGGTCTGGGCGCGCACCGACCTCGACGAGGGGCCGCGCGGTATCCGCGGTTTCGTGGTGCCCACCGACACGCCGGGTTTCCGGGCCAACGAGATCAAGCACAAGATGTCGCTGCGGGCGTCGGTGACCGCCGAGCTGGTGCTCGAGGACGTGCGTTTGCCGTCGAGCGCGATGCTGCCCGGCGTCGAGGGCCTCAAGGGTCCGCTGAGCTGCCTGAACGAGGCGCGCTTCGGCATCGTCTTCGGTGCCGTCGGTGCTGCGCGTGATTGTTTGGAAGCGGCCTTGTCCTATGCTGCCGACCGCGAGGTGTTCGACCGGTCGTTGTCGAGTTTCCAACTGACACAGGCGAAGCTGGCCGACATGGCACTCGAGGTCGGCAAGGCGCAGCTACTGGCGCTGCATCTGGGTCGACGCAAGGACGGCCCCGGTCTGCGGCCCGAACAGATCAGCCTCGGCAAGCTCAACAACGTCCGCGAAGCCATCGCGATCGCCCGCGAATGTCGCACCATCCTCGGCGCCAACGGAATCACGTTGGAGTACCCGGTGATTCGGCACGCCAACAATCTGGAATCGGTGCTGACCTATGAGGGCACGAGCGAGATGCATCAGCTGACCATCGGCAAGGCGCTCACCGGAAAGGATGCATTCCGGTGACCTACGGCAGTTTTCAGCAGACCGCGCAAGGCTTTTCGCGTGGCATGACCATCGTCGGCTCCATCATCCTGATGGTGTGCGTCGGATTGCTCACCATCACCTGGTGGCGCGACGGCCGCTGGCTGTGGGTGGCGATCGGGATCGGCATCATCGTGGTCAACATCGCGCTGATCTTCCTGCAGTTCCGGAAGGCGAAACTGCAACCGCGCCCGGCGGATTCGGCCGACGGTGCACCGAAGAAACGACGTGGCATCATCGACCCGCTCGACGATCTGGACGACTGAGCTTCCTCCCGCTGGGCGAGTGGTGTGTCGAGACCTTTTGCGCTGCGGGTGATCTCGATATGCCTCGGGCTCGCTGCGCTCGCGTGTGGCTACTCGATCGGCGGGTTGGGCGAGTGGTGGCGCCTGGGGCGGGCGGCGGTCACACCGCCTGGCAGCATCGATCGTCGTAGTCGGTGTCATCCGAAGCGAACTGGGTGCGATACAGCTCGGCGTACCGGCCGCCGCGGGCCAGCAGCGTCGCGTGATCACCGCGTTCGACGACGCGCCCGGCTTCGAGCACCAGGATCTCGTCGGCGGCCCGGATTGTCGAGAGGCGATGCGCGATCACGATCGATGTACGTCCCTCGAGTGCCTCGGTGAGTGCGTCCTGCACCGCCGCCTCCGACGTCGAATCCAGGTGTGCGGTGGCCTCATCCAGGATCACCACCGACGGATGCGCAAGCAGTAGACGCGCGATCGTGAGTCGTTGACGCTCACCGCCGGACAGCCGGTAGCCACGTTCGCCGACAACGGTATCGAGTCCGTCGGGCAGTGCCTCGATGAGTTCGTCGAGCCGGGCTCGTCGGAGTGCCTCCCAGATCGCGGCATCGTCGGCCTCCGGGTTGCCGATGGTCAGGTTGGCGCGCACGGTGTCGTGGAACAGGTGCCCGTCCTGGGTGACCAGGCCGACCCGGCGATGCACCGACTCCGACGTGATGTCACGAATATCGGTGCCGTTCAGGGTGATCGATCCGGAGTCGACGTCGAGGAGGCGGGTGGCGAGCTGGGCGATCGTCGACTTTCCCGCACCGGAGCTGCCGACGAGGGCGAGCATCTTGCCGGGCTCGACGTCGAAGGACACCTCGTGCAGCACCTCGACGCCGCCCCGATTATCCAGTTGTGCAACCTCTTCCAGTGATGCAAGGGAGATCTTGTCGGCCGACGGGTAACCGAAGGAGACGTCGTCGAAGCGGATGGCGACCGGCTCGTCGGGCAGGGTCATCGCGTCGGGCTTGTCGGCGATCAGTGGTGTCAGGTCAAGTACCTCGAAGACCCGCTCGAAGCTGACCAGGGCGCTCATGATCTCCACCCGCGCGTTGGCCAGCGCGGTCAGCGGTGCGTACATGCGGGTCAGCAGAAGTGCCAGGGAGACAACGGCTCCCGCTGATAGGTGCTGGTGGATGGCCAGCCAGCCACCGAGCCCGTAGACCAGGGCGAGTGCCAGCGCCGACACCAACGTGAGGGCCGTCATGAACACGGCCTGCACCATCGCGCGACGCACCCCGATGTCGCGGACGCGGTCGGCGCGGTCGGCGAAGTCGATGGATTCCGTTGCGGGACTGCCGAAGAGCTTAATCAGCGTCGCGCCCGGCGCGGAGAACCGTTCGGTCATCTGCGTCGACATCCGGGCGTTGTACTCGGCTGCCTCCCGCGAGAGTGCCGCCATCCGACGACCCATCCGCCGGGCCGGCAGCACGAAGATGGGCAGCAGGATCAGCGCGAGAATGGTGACCTGCCAGCTGATGAACAGCATCACGCCGAGCGTGAGAAGTAGTGTGACCGTGTTGGATACGACGCCGGACAGCGTGTCGGAGAAGGCGCGCTGCGCGCCGATGACGTCGTTGTTGAGGCGGCTCACCAGCGCGCCGGTTCTGGTGCGGGTGAAGAAGGCGACCGGCATCTTCTGGACGTGGTCGAAGACCGAGCGACGCAGGTCGAAGATCAGCCCTTCGCCGATGTGGGCGGAGAACCAACGGGTGACGAGCCCGACCGCCGCCTCCACCACCGCGATCACCGCGATCAGCGCCGACAATCCGACGACCGTGCCGGCCGGACCTCCGGCGGTGATGAGGTTGACCACCCGTCCGGCGAGCAGGGGAGTGACCACGGTCAGGAGCGCTGTGATCACCGACAACGCCAGGAACACCGCGATTCGACGACGATGCGGCCGCGCGAAGGTGCCGATCCGGCGCAGTGTGGTCCGACGATCACCCCGAAGCCGCTTGGCGTCCGGCGCGTTCATCGACTTGTACATGGTGTCCCACGCGACTGACTGCATGCTCATGACGACCAGGGTAGGAGTTCGAGTGCGCTTGAAGTCCAGTTGGCGGGGACGACCGCACTCGGCACTCTCGGCGAGACTGCGGCGCCACACACGCTGAGCAGCGGATTCCGGTGACACAGCCTCGGTGTCAGCGCGATGCCAGATCAATATTCGACGCGGCGACGCTCTCCTACCGAGGCTGGGTCACGGCGATCTGACTCCGGTTAGCCGACTGATAGCGAATGCACTGGTAGGTGCGGTTTTCCGTCCCGCCTTCAGTGCGGTATGCCAGGGTGGGTGCGTGCGAACCAAGGTGATGTGGACCTCTGCGGTGGTCGTCATCATGCTCGCCGCATTAGGTGCTGTCGGGTGGTTCGTGTTGCGGTCATTCGACGACAGCATGTCCGGCGTCCACGTGACCGAGGATGCCGCCGAGGCCGCGGACATCGCCGAACACATGGGTGTCCGTTTGAATGGCAGTGCGGTCGACTACGGTCGGGTGACTTCGCAGTTTCAAGGCTGGCCGATGGCCTACCTCGTCGTGAAGCCACGCACTACATCAATGCGGGACAAGATCATTCGAGAGTCTCGGCTCCACTGCGCCGCAACCGATCCCGCGACGTTGGCCTCGTTGCAACCGTCTCCCCACGGGCCGCCGATATCGGCGAGCCTGATGACATGTACGCGTCCGTCGGACGGATACGACAATCCGGTTCCGGCGGGCGAGCGTGGCGGTGAACTCACCGTCCGGTTTGACCCGACGTCCGGTGACCGCAGTACCTGGCTCCACATTTCGGCCATCCCTTACTGACCGCTACTCAGCCGCATTGGTGGCACACGCGACGTGCTGGTTTACTGGTTCGAGGTGACCTCGTGCCCGACGGCTTCAGCGGGCTATTGGTGAAGAACTGATGCTCGCTCTCGGCGGAGATCATGGCGACGGTGTGCACGCCGCGGGCACGCGGGCTTACAGCAAGATGATGTCCGCTCGCATCGGCGATGGATTTGTCCATCCCGTTGTCGGTGGAGACATCTGGAGTCGCATCCTGGCAGCAGAGGGCCCATGCACATCCGGTGGGCCACACGTGACGGTCCTCCGCACCATCGCTGTCGCCGTCGACAGATGGCGCACATCTACTGCTGACCGAGCACTCTGCGAACGCCTCATCATCGACCGTGCCCACGCGCGAGGTTGGCGGTCCTTTCCGCCGGTCGACGGGGCCTGGCATGCTGTGCGACCGACGTGAGATCCGTCGGGGTCTCTGGTTATGTCGCGTGATTGCTTGATGGTCGCGCGAGCGTCCACTCGAGACGACGGCGCCACGCCCGCTGAGCAGCGGATTCCGGTGACACAGCCTCGGTGCCAGAGCGATACCGGACCGATAGTGGACGCGACGACGCTCTCCTACCGAGGCTGGGGCACGGTTCCTCGCATGCCGTGCGACCGACGTGAGATCCGACGCCCGCGCGGGACGTTTCCGGTCCCTGAGTACGTTGGATCACAGAGTGACCGATCGGTCCATCGCTTGTTGAGACGACCAGGGCGCCGGCGCGGCCGGCAGTGAGGTGAGGGCATGGCACAGGAACTCAAACTCGGATTCAAGGCGTCGGCCGAGCAGTTCGATCCGCGTGAGCTGGTGGAGATCGCGGTCGCCGCCGAAGAGCACGGCATGGATTCGGTCGCGGTCAGCGATCACTTCCAGCCGTGGCGGCACAACGGCGGCCACGCCCCGTTCTCGCTCGCGTGGATGGCGGCGGTCGGGGAGCGCACCAAGCGGGTGCAGATCGGTACGTCGGTGATGACCCCGACCTTCCGCTACAACCCGGCCGTCATCGCCCAGGCCTTCGCGACCATGGGCTGCCTCTATCCCGGGCGCATCATGCTCGGCGTCGGCACCGGCGAAGCCCTCAACGAGTACGCCACCGGATTCCAAGGGGAATGGCCGGAGTTCAAAGAACGCTTCGCGCGGCTGCGCGAGGCCATCAAGCTGATGCGTGAACTCTGGACCGGCGACGAGGTCGACTTCGACGGCGAGTACTACCACACCCAGGGCGCCTACATGTATGACGTTCCCACCCAACCCATTCCGGTGTATGTCGCCGCGGGTGGGCCGGTGGTCGCGCGGTACGCCGGCCGGGCCGGTGACGGATTCATCTGTACCTCCGGCAAGGGCGCCGACCTCTACCAGGAGAAGCTGATCCCGGCAGTCAAGGAAGGCGCGGAGAAGGCCGGCCGCGACTTCGACGCCATCGACCGGATGATCGAGATCAAGATCTCGTATGACCCCGATCCCGAACTGGCACTGGAGAACACACGGTTCTGGGCGCCGCTGTCACTGACCCCGGAACAGAAGCACAGCGTCAACTCGTCGACGGAGATGGAACGTCTCGCCGACGAACTGCCGATCGAGCAGGTCGCCAAGCGGTGGATCGTCGCCTCCGACCCCGACGAGGCCGTCGAGAAGGTGAAATTCTACACCGACTGCGGCCTCAACCACCTCGTCTTCCACGCTCCCGGCCACGATCAGCGTCGTTTCCTGGAGAACTTCGAGAAGGACCTGGCACCGCGGCTGCGCAAGCTCAGCGTCTGAGAATTATTGTTGCTCAGTCATTGTGGCGCGTATGCGCGAGCAGGAGCTCGACGATACGGCTGAGAGCGGCGTGTTCGGTCACCCCGTGCCGCACGCGATACCGGATGTCGCGTGTCGGTGTGGGGTCGACGATCGGTACCGCGACCGTCCCCGCCGGCAGGTCCACGCAGGCCAGGCGTGGCACCACCGTCAATCCCAATCCCGCGGCGACGAACCGAAGTGCCGACGGATAGTCCTGGGTCTCGACGGTGAAGTCGGGAGCGAAACCCGCTGCGGCACAAGCATCGAGGACCGCCCGACGACACGGTCCGCGCGCGATGTCGTTGTCCACCCATGCCTCCGAGGACAATTCGCGCAAGGTCGCCTCCGACCTGGTTGCCCACGGCGAATCCGACGGCACCACAGCGAGATACGGCTCGATCAGAAGTGGGTGAGCGTCGTATCCGTGCATCGAGCTACTGGCCGCGCCGTCGACGTAGATCTCCAGATCGGGCGACCACCGATCGTCGTCGCCGATCAACTCGGTGAGCCGCAAATCCATTCGTACTGACGGGAATTCGCGTGCGATGGTGGCGACAATCGGAGGAATCCACGCCACCCCGGCCGACGCGAAGTAGCCGACCGCGAGCCGGCCGGCCCGCCCCAGCCGCAGATCGGTGACCAGGCCCTCGAGGTGAGCGAGTTGATCGAAGAGGGCCTTCGATTCGTCGGCGAGCTGCCTGCCGACCTCGGTCGTCGTGATCCCGCGGCCGGTGCGTTCCACCAGCGTCAGGCCGGTCTCGCGCTGCAGGGCGGCGATGTGCTGGCTGACCGCCGACGATGTGTAGCCCAGCGCCTGTGCCGCGCCACTGACGGACCCCTCGGAAACGACGGAACGAAAGACGCGTAGTCGATGTGGATCGAGCATGCTCCGAATGTACAGTCGTACTGAAATATCGACAAGGAATAGTCGCTTGTGCTTATGAGAAGTGTGAACGATTCTGGGCCAGTGACGACAACACGCAATCTCGCGACACCGGCCGCAGCCACGGTCACCGTCCTGATGTGGGCGTCGGCCTTCGTGGTGATCCGCGCGGCGGGTGAAACCTTCTCACCCGGCGTGATGGCTTTGTTGCGGATGGCTTTCGCCGTCGCGGCGCTCACCGTGATCGTCGTGTTTCGCCAGGCCCGACGCCCGCGCGGCACCCGCGTACTGCCCCGCGGCCGGCCTCTGGCGATCGTGCTCACCTACGGCGTCGCATGGTTCGGCGGCTACATGATCGCGCTGAACTGGGCCGAACAGCACGTCGACGCCGGAACCGCCGCGTTGCTCGTCAACGTCGCGCCGATCATCGTGGCCGTGCTCGCCACGGTGATCCTGGGGGAGCCGTTTCATCGGCCGCTGGCCATCGGTATCGCCATCGCGTTCGCCGGCGTCGTACTCATCACCGTCGGAGGTGGACCCCATGCGGACCTCCTCGGTATCGGACTCGGTCTGCTCGCCGCGGTGCTCTACGCCTCCGGTGTGCTGCTGCAGAAGGTTGCGCTACGCGACGTCGACGCGGTGACAGCCACCTGGCTGGGCGCCGTCGCAGGTCTGGTCGCCACCCTGCCGTGGGCGCCGGCCGCGATCGATGAGGTGGGGGCCGCGGCTCCCGGAGCGATCGCCGCGACCGCCTTCCTCGGCATCGGACCGACTGCGATTGCCTTCATCACCTGGGCATATGCGCTGGCGCGGACCGACGCCGGCGTGATGGCAGCCACCACGCTGGTGGTCCCGGCCATCGTGATCGTGTTGTCGTGGGCGTTGCTCGGCGAGCTGCCGACACCGCTGCGAATCGTCGGCGGAGCACTCTGTTTGATCGGGGTAGCGGTGAGCCGCGGACTGATCAGACCCGCGCGTCGGCCGGTGCAAGCGACCACCTCGACCGTGCCGCAGCCCTGATTGGCTACCGTCATTGCCATGGATCGTGACCGAATGGTGCAGATCGGGCTCTCCATGGTGTCGCGCGTCGGTTCCAAGGCGCTGAACCTGACGTCGGTGGCCCGGCAAGCCGGCGTCGCCCGTGCCACCGCGTACCGGATGTTCGGTGGACGCGACGCGTTGGTGGCGGCCATCGTCGAACACGAGATCGCGCAACTGCGCGTCAAGCTCAAGCAGTGGGCCGACACCGAGACCGACGCGGCCGGCAAGGTCCGCGCCCAGACCCTGGGTGTCCTGGGCTACCTGCGTGAACATCGCGCGCTGCAGTACGTGCTGCGCAACGAACCCGAAGAAGTCGCCCGGACCTTGGTGGCCACCGAGAACATCGCGGGCCGCAACCTGATCGCCCAGGTTCTCGACCAGACCATGCCCGACCTCGAACCCGACATCGCCGACCAACTGCAGCCCAACCCGCGAGCGGCCGCGGAATTCATGGTCCGCGTCGTCTATTCGGTGATGCTCATCCCCGACGGCGCGATGTCCGACGAACAGATCGCGGACCTCGTGGTGCGGGCCATCGTCAAGTAGGGCCATCGTCACCTACGGCCAGTGGTTAGGTGACGTCGCCCGCCACCCTGGGTGCCACTTGATCGTTGCGTGACATATTCTGGGAAAGTGTAACGACGAGAGGTGGTCTACCGTGCCGGACAACGACGCCGCACAACCCGGCCTGCCCGCTGAGGAAACGGCGCTTGCCGTGGTCGAGATGCTCCGTCCTCGCTGGGGAGATCCGCAGCATACCGTCGAACTTCCTTCTGCTGCAGCGTCTTTGGCCAGTGATTCGGCCAGGACCGCGGTGGATGTCGACGAGATCGCCCTCGGCGAATCCGGTGTCGACGACGCTGCTCGGGCCGAGTTGGTCGGCGTGGTGGGTGCCGAGCATGTCCGCTCCGATCACGCCGCTCGCATCCGGCACACCCGCGGCTATTCGACGACTGACCTGCTGCGACTGCGTGACGGTGACGCCGACGGCGCCCCCGATCTGGTGGTGCTGCCGGGCAGCCACGATGAGGTGGTCGCGGTGCTCGGGATCTGCGCCGAGCGTCGGATCGCGGTGGTGCCGTTCACCGGCGGGACCAGCGTCGTCGGCGGGCTGGCGCCCGATCGAACCGGCTTCACCGCGACGATCACGATCGACACCTCACGCCTCGACGGCTCGATCGAGATCGACGAGGTCTCGCGGCTGGCGACCCTGCCTGCTGGACTGCGTGGCGTGCGGGCTGAGCAGTTGCTCGCCGAACGCGGCTACACGCTCGGCCACTTCCCGCAGTCCTATGAGGGTGCGGGCATCGGCGGTTACGCCGCCGCGCGATCGGCCGGTCAGTCGTCGGCCGGATATGGGCGCTTCGACGACATGGTCGAACGGATCATCGTGGCCACCCCGCAGGGCACGCTGGACGTCGGCAACGCACCGAAATCCGCTGCCGGACCGGACCTTCGGCAGCTGATCCTCGGTTCCGAAGGCATCTTCGGAGTGATCACGTCGGTCACCGTCCGCGTCAAGCCGGCCCCCGAAGAACGTGTTTTCGACGGCTGGCAGTTCGAGAACTTCGCCGCCGGGTCTGCGGCGATGCGACGGCTGGCGCAGGATGGTCCGCTGCCGACGGTGCTGCGCCTGTCCGATGAGGTGGAAACCGCGCTGAACCTGGCCGATCCGTCGTCGTTGGGTGGTTCGGCCGGCGGCTGCCTGATGATCTGTGGATTCGAGGGCCGCGCGAGCGAGGTCGGGCGTCGGCGGGAGGCCGTCGACGAGGTGCTGCGCGAAGCCGGCGGTACCCCGCTGGGCGTCGAACCGGGTGAAGCGTGGCGGCGGGGGCGGTTCGCGGCGCCCTACCTGCGTGACACCCTGCTCGACGCCGGAGTGCTGGTGGAGACGCTGGAAACGGTGACGTTCTGGTCGTCGATCGACGATCTGAAAGCCGCCGTGACCAGCGCGATCACCACCGCGCTCGTCGAGCAGGGCACCCCGCCACTGGTGATGTGCCACATCAGTCATGTGTACGCCTCGGGGGCGTCGCTGTACTTCACCATCGTCTGTCCGCAAACCGACGATCCCATCGCCCAGTGGGCCGCGGCCAAGCATGCGGCCAACGAGGCGATCGTGTCCGCCGGTGCGGCGATCACCCACCACCACGGGATCGGTCGAGACCATCGTGAGGCCTATCACCGTGAAATCGGGCCGCTGGCGCTCGAGGCGCTGCGGGCGGTCAAGCACGTCCTGGACCCGGCCGGAATCTGCAATCCCGGCATTTTGATCTGACTCGAGCTTGGTCTGACGCTGGTCTGACGCGGAGCCCTGCGAGGCCCATTAGGCTGTGCATCATGGGTGCAGACAACGCGAGTCCCGCCGTTACCACCAGGAGCGTCTACATCGCATCCTCAGAAGGGGACACCGGGAAGTCGACGGTGGCGCTGGGGATGCTCGAACTGTTGTCGGCCACCGGCGGACGGGTCGGTGTGTTCCGGCCGATCTCGCGGGCCGCGGCCGGCGAACCGGACTACATTCTCGAACTGCTGATCGCCCACGACTCGGTGGACATCCCGTACGAGGACTGTATCGGCGTCACCTACGATCAGGTGCACGCCGATTCCGAAGGTGCCATCGGGGAGATCGTCTCCCGCTTCCATGCCGTCGAATCACGCTGCGACACAGTGCTGATCATCGGATCGGACTACACCGACGTCGGCAACCCGTCGGAGTTGAGTTACAACGCCCGCATCGCGGCGAATCTTTCCGCTCCGATTGTGTTGGCACTCAACGCATCCGGTCGTAAGCCGACCGAGATGCGGGATTTGGCAGAGCATTTGCTCGCCGAGATCAACGCAGCGCATGCCACCACCGCGGCGGTGATCGCCAACCGCTGCGACCCCGCCGATCTCCGGGCGATCCTGGCTGCGCTCAAGCCGATCGGGATCCCCGCGTGGGCGCTTCCCGAAGAGCCGATCCTGTTCGCGCCGACGATGGCGGAGTTGTGTGAATCGCTCGACGCCACCTTCTACAGCGGCGACAAGGAATTGCTCGATCGGGAGGCGCTGCAGGTGATGGTCGGCGGAATGACCGTCGAACACATCTTGGAGCGACTCACCGAGGGTACCGTCGTCATCACCCCGGCCGACCGTTCCGACGTTCTGCTGGCGCTGGTCAATGCCAATAGCGCGCAGGGCTTTCCGCGACTGTCCGGCATCATCCTCAATGGTGGACTCAAGCCGCACCCGATGATCGAGGCGCTGGTCGCCGGACTGAAATCCAAACTCCCGATCATCATGTGCGAGCAGGGAACCTATGAAACCGCCCGCGCCGCAGCCCATACCCGTGGTCGGGTATCGGCGGGATCGGCACGCAAGATCGAGGCCTCCTTGGCCCTGATGGAACAACACGTGACACCCGCGGAGGTGATGGAGGTACTCGACGTCCGGCGCCCGCAGGTGGTCACGCCGCAGATGTTCGAGTACGACCTGATCGCCAAGGCGCGCTCCGACGTCAAACACATCGTGCTGCCCGAGGGGGAGGATGATCGGATTCTGCGTGCCGCCGCGCGACTCCTGCGGCGCGGCGTGGTCAAGCTGACGCTGCTCGGCGACGTCGACGCCGTGCACAATCGTGCGGTCGAACTCGGTCTCGATCTCGACGCGGTGTCCCTCGTCGACCCGCGGAGTTCTGAGCTGACCGACACCTTTGCCGAGGCCTACGCCGAGCTGCGCAAACACAAGGGCATGAATGTGGAACGCGCACAAGAGGTCATGCGCGACGTCTCCTACTTCGGCACCATGATGGTCCACCTCGGTCACGCCGACGGCATGGTCTCGGGTGCCGCGCACACCACCGCGCACACTATCCGCCCGGCCTTCGAGATCATCAAGACCCAGCCGGGGGTCTCCACGGTGTCGAGTGTGTTCTTCATGTGCCTGGCCGACAAGGTGCTGGCCTACGGCGACTGCGCCATCGTCCCCGACCCGACCGCCGAACAGCTCGCGGACATCGCCATCTCGTCGTCGCAGACCGCCGCCCAGTTCGGCATCGACCCGCGAGTCGCACTGCTGTCCTACTCGACGGGAAGCTCCGGCAGCGGCGCCGACGTCGACAAGGTCAGGGTGGCAACCGATCTGGTGCGCGAACGCGAACCCGACATCCTCGTCGAAGGGCCCATCCAGTACGACGCCGCGGTGGAACCGACGGTGGCGAAGTCGAAGATGCCCGATTCCCAGGTGGCCGGTCGCGCCACGGTGCTGATCTTCCCCGACCTCAACACCGGCAACAACACCTACAAGGCGGTGCAGCGCAGTGCCGGGGCGGTGGCCATCGGACCGGTGCTGCAGGGACTCAATGCCCCGATCAACGACCTGTCCCGAGGGGCGCTGGTCTCCGACATCGTCAATACCGTGGCGATCACCGCCATCCAGGCCCAGCACATGGCGGCCAAGTGAGCGCGGCCGGAGCGGTTCTGGTACTCAATGCCGGGTCGTCGTCGCTGAAATATCAACTGGTGCATCCGAATACGGGTGAGGTACTGGCCAACGGTATTGCCGAGCGGATCGGCGATGCGCAGTCCTCGATCACGCATGAGCAAGGCGGCACGGAGGTCACCGAATCGGTATCGTTGCCCGATCACTACGCTGCGATCGAGCGTGCGCTGGCATTCTTCGCCGATAACGGAACAGATCTGGCCGAGGCCGGCCTCGCTGCCGTCGGACATCGGGTGGTCCACGGCGGCCGGACCTTCTATGAGCCGACCGTGGTCGATCCCCACGTGATCGGTGAGATCACTCGGATCTCCACCCTTGCGCCGCTACACAACCCGGCGAATCTGATCGGTATCGAAGCGGCGCAACGGTTTCTGTCGGACGTTCCGTCGGTCGCGATCTTCGATACCGCCTTCTTCCACAACATGCCCAAGGCTGCGTACACTTATGCCATTGATCGCGGCGTCGCGGATCTCCATGCGGTGCGGCGCTACGGGTTTCATGGGACGAGTCATCAGTACGTGTCACGTCGCGTTGCCGATTTCCTGGATCGTCCGATCGGTGAGTTCAATCAGATTGTGCTGCATCTGGGAAATGGTGCGTCGGTGTCGGCGATTGCCGGTGGGCAACCGATCGACACCTCGATGGGCATGACCCCGCTCGAAGGTTTGGTGATGGGTACCCGCAGCGGGGATATCGACCCAGGCGTGGTGCTTCACCTGAATCGGGTGGCGAAACTCAGTGTGGACCAGATCGATACGCTGCTCAACAAGCAGTCGGGTCTCAAAGGGCTGTGCGGCGAGAACGACTTCCGGTCGATTACCGCGATGGTGGAGGCCGGTGACGAATCCGCCAAGCTAGCCTTCGAGGTCTACATTCATCGGCTACGCCGATACATCGGTGCGTACATGGTGGAACTCGGCGGGGTCGACGTCATCACGTTCACCGCCGGCGTCGGAGAGAACTCGGCTGCGGTGCGCGCCGCCGCGCTGGCAGGCCTGGAAACCTTCGGCATCGTCGTCGACCCGGAACGAAACGCGGTGCGTAGCAAGGAACCCCGCAAGATTTCCACCGACGACTCGCGAGTCACCGTATTGGTGGTGCCGACGAACGAAGAACTCGAGATCGCGCGACAGGCGGCCGAAGTCGTGGCAAAACCGCCCGTGAGCGGGTCATCATTGACGTAGTGGTCACGGTCCCGTGTAGCTGGGTGCATTTCCCACGGCAAGACCCCATGTTGCGAAAGGAAATCCGCCCGTGAGCGGGCCGCCATTGACGTAGTGGTCACGGTCCCGCGTAGCTGGGTGCATTTCCCACGGCAAGACCCCATGTTGCGAAAGGAAAACCGCCCGTGAGCGGGCCACCATTGACGTAGTGTGCACGGTCCGCGGAGCGGGGGGGGTTTCCCACGCCACGCCCCCAAGTTGCG